>PEQM01000035.1 GCA_002786205.1 Legionella sp.
ATAATTTTGATCCACGTTTTTCCTTATACATTGATTTAGAAAAGATATTAATTAGTAAAATTATAATTTGGTCAGATTATGTCATAAAGTACAAGCATTAATCAAATGGCAGCATGAATAAGATTTGGTATTTTGTTTGTTTCATTACGCCTATGGTCGCTGCCGAGAAACATGATTAAATAATCATGGATACCATAGTTACCATTTTGCGCGAAGTTAGCTTATAAGGATATCTGTTTTTTTCAACATCAGAGATAATTGAAATTTGAACTGCTACAACTAACATCACACCCTACTCAATAAAATAATAAATTTTCTTTATAAAAACCGTCTGGATAGGTATAAGATATATTTTTCTAATAGACCTTTGTTGCCATATGAGACCAACTAATAACGCACCAGCGCACCCAGGTGAGATTTTATTAAAAAACTTCTTAGAACCACTTAAATTGTCTCAAAAGCAATTTGCCGAACATTTAGGCTGGACCTATGCTCGTCTTAATGAAATCGTTAATATGCGGCGAGGGGTCACTGCTGATTCCGCCCTTTCCTTTGCTGAATCATTAGGTACAGAACCAGAGTTTTGGCTTAACCTTCAACAAAGTTGGGATTTATGGCGAGCCAAACAAACTCATACAGCAGTTAATCCTTTGCCACAAATTGAAGGTTAACACGGCTAATCCACCAAGAAAGACTATATAAAGGGCATTCGAACACTTAAATCGAATATCGGTATATGATATAATTCTTCTTATCAGTACTTAATTATTGGCCTGACACCTGCTGTGGACTTTGGACGAATGAAAGCCCTCTTTTTTTCGATCAATCTTTTCTATAAATTTGGCGTGCTAAGAATCGAACCCATCCAGCTTTTTAGCACTGTTAATGCACGCTGCTCATCTGAAGGAATCTCATGCTTTCATCATTCACTCACTCTAATAGAAATGAAAAAGATTTTTTGGGTGATCCCATTATTTATCGCACCCGCGACAGCTGGGGAGAGATATTAGTTATTGATAGAAGAACAAGCAGGGTCCTTGCTTTTGATCCCATTTATGAGCAAAGCAGTTTAAATTTAAGAGAGCCTCATATCCCTGCTCACGAATACACCCGAATAATGCTATTAGCCCTAGCCTTTAGTCATCCTAAACACGTCACTATTTTAGGTCTAGGCGGCGGATGTCTTCTTCATGCCCTACATTATCTTGTACCTCAATGCACTATCCACGCCATTGAACTGCGTAAAAAAGTGCACGAGGTTGCCCTCAATTTCTTTTTGATGCCTACGCACCCTAATATTAATGTAGTAATTTCTGACGCACAAAAAGCAATGAGGTTATGCGAAGAACAAAGCACTCAAATTATTTTTGCCGACCTGTACCAAACGCAGGGAATGCATCCCTTCCAAGCGCAAAAAAAATTCGTTCTACAGTGTCATCGAATTTTAGATAATGGTGGCTGGCTTGTGGTGAACTACCATCAACTTCCAAACCATGATTCAAGCTTTATTCAGTGTTTACAACGTTATTTTTCCGAAGTGTTTGCAGCCCTATCCCATAGTGGAAATTATATTTTATTTGCTCGAAAAAACCATGGCAACCCATTAAGTAAGTATCAAACGAATGTACTCGACTTAGAAAACAAACTAAACATCAAGCTACTAAAATTATTCAAACGGATTACTCGAATATATAAATAATCTCAACGCGATAGAAGAAGTTATTCATTAATCGGCGTATTGAAAGGAGAGTTATGGTTAATGCCAGTGTATGATTAAAATATCATCAAACGGCCTTTTTGTCTGACTGATCACCAGGGTTAAGGCTAAAACCTCTAATTTTTATCCAATCTTTCTGAGCAGACTCCATGATCTTTAATATCAAGTTTCACGTTCATATTGTACCGATTATTTTTTCTAAGTTTGCAGCAATTAAATCCAGCATATTAATTTTGTTGGTAGGGTCTGAAATGGTATTACATGTAATAATATCTACGGCCCCCAAAGCGAGCAATTTATCTTTTGTATTTTGATTAAAAAGTGGGTGAATAGCTACGCAAATGCCCTTATGACCTCGTAATGCCAACTGCTTGAGAATAGTTACCATACTTGAGCCTGTAGATATCATATCATCCATAAGAATTAAGGTGTTATCAGTACTTGTGAAAAGAGGAATATCGATTGTTACTTCATGCGCTGATAATCTATTTTTGCTACATACGATATAAGGAGCGTTTAATTGTTCAGCTATCTCAAAGACCCATTGTTCGCTTTCACTATCAGGACCGATTAAAAAAGGAGACTGTATATTTTCTTTTATCCAGAGGGCAATTTCCTCATGAGCGTGCAACGTTAATACAGGAATAGAATAGATACTTGAGAGATGATGAACACGATGTAAGTGTGGATCGATAGTGACCAGATAATCCACCCAAGTTGAAAGAAATTGAGCAAAAAGTTGAGCACTAATTGCTTCCCCTGATTTGAATCGCTTATCTTGCCTCATATAAGGGAGATAAGGAGAGAGCAAAATAATTTTTTTGGCACCTAATTCTTTAAGTGTTTGTGCAGTAAACATCAAAGATAATATTTTTTTATCTGGCTTGTTTAACGTACAAAACAAAATGACTGTTTTATTTTCTACCGTAGAATTGATACGCACGTAAGACTCCCCATCAGGAAATCTCTTGATGATGAGTTCTCCTTCTTCTATATGAAGTTTTTTTGCTAAATAATGAGCAAATTTTTTATTTCCAGGAAATGAAAAAATAATGTTGTTCATCGGCACCTCATTAGATTAACATCTGTTTTTTTTAGCCATTCGGCAAATCAATTTTAATTGTAGAACCAAAAGCCAATCGTAATGCATTCGCAATAGCAATAATATCAATGCATTCTTGAAAAATTGCACCCATAACTGGGCTTATAAAGCCAGTCGCGGCAAATCCCATGCCAATGAAACTCAGAAGCATTCCCCCAATAGCACTTTGTGCTGCAATATTTCGCGTATTGATACTTAGGTGAAGTAACTCATCCACTTTATTTAAGTTGTTTTCCATAATAACAGCGCCTGCCGCTTCAGCAGTAACATTGCTATGTTGTCCGAAAGCAATGCCTACCGTAGCCGCAGTTAAAGCCGGCGCATCATTGATACCATCGCCCATAAACACAGTTGGGGCTTTTTGTCTTTCACTTCGCACAATCGCTAGTTTTTGCTCAGGACTTTGCGATGCATATATTTCGGTAAACGGAATTAATTCGGCTAAATAATTCACCTCGGACTCTCGGTCACCGGAAACTAACATAATTTTTTTAAATTGATGGGCTGGCGTCAAATGACTAATAAATGATTTACTTTCTGCTCTTGGTGCGTCATGAAAATGTAATGTGGCCGCATATTGATTATCTAACAGAATAATACACTCTAAACCTGGGGAAACAGGAGGGAGTGATGGTTTACATGCAGGTAACATTTCTAATAATTTTTTTCGGCTCGTCACACTTACTTGTAGTTGATTAATGATGCCGGTTAAACCTTGTCCTGGCTTTTCCGATACGTTCGTCGATTCGATTAAATCAATATGCCGCTCTTGTGTTGCTTTAATTACAGCGCCAGCAAGAGGATGCTTTGAATAACGCTCAAGACTGCCAACATATTGCAAGACTTGTTCTGGTGTATAATTTGGCGTAGTAAAAATATCGGTTAACGTAGGTTTTCCATAAGTAAGTGTTCCTGTTTTATCAAAAATAGCGGTTTTACAGGTAGGTAGCCGTTCCAAAACAATAGGGTCTTTTATAATAATCGCCTGTTTCGCAGCTCGTGAAATAGCACTGATAATCGTAATGGGAATAGCAATTAATAAAGGACATGGGGTTGCAATAACCAGCACGGCAAGAAATCGAATGGCATCATTTGTAAAATACCAAGCGCCTACTGCAAAAAAGAGTGCGACAGGCGCAAAAATAGCGCCAATTTGATCACCTAAGCGGCGAATTGACGGACGTTTTTGTTCGGCTTCCTCTAATACCTTCACAATAATTGCATATCTTGAATCCACTGGTAACTTGCTTGCTTTAATGATGAGCACGGACTCTTTGTTGATAGCGCCTGATAATACGGACGCCCCAGGTGCCTTAGAAATTTGATACGGCTCGCCGGTAAGATAAGATTCATCCATAGAACCATTGCCTTCAATTACAATGCCGTCTACAGGACAAGTTTCATGCGGATAAATAACAATTTCATCATTAATAGCAATATCAGCCAATGGAATATCTTTAATTTCACTATCAATCTTTCGGTGAGCAATGGTGGGCATTCTCTGGGCTAGAGCCAATAAAACCGAGGAAGCTTTATGTCGCGCATAGCGCTCTAATGTTTGACCACTGGCTAACATTAAAATAATTAACGACGCAGCTAAATATTGTTGTAAGAGAATCCCGGTGACTAACGCAATTGCAGCAAGCGAATCAGCCCCCCAATTCCCTCTTAGTAGTTTCAAAAAAATTTGTAAAAATAACGGTATTCCACCAATAATAATTAAAAATAACAAAGGAATATTGGTGCATAGAGCATTTAAAAAATCCAGGATAAAATAGATACTGATAGTTATCAGAGAAAGAAACACAATCAACGTTTGCCATTTAGATTGGACAAAGCTCAATAGAATACATATCGGTTTTTCTTTCTTCATGGATTAACCTCCGCTAGGTTCTTCGCATAAGGTTGCAGAATCCAAATAAGAAGGAATGTCACATTTCCACTGAAATTGTTGTTCTATTTTAGCTTTTAATGCTTGTGCTGCTTCAGTTTCACCATGAGTAATAAATAACTGGCGAGGCGCTTTTTTTAGATTGGCCAACCAATCAAGCATCTCTGAAGAATCTGCATGTGCAGAGATATTGTCTATCTGTGCTATTTCAGCTCGTATTGGAATCATTTTCCCAAACATCTTGATTTCCTTCTCGCCTCGAATCATCCTATCCCCACGAGTTCCACCCACCTGAAAACCGCTAAATAAAATTGTATTTTTAAAGTTAGGTGCAAAATGACGAATATGATGAATAACGCGGCCACCGGTTGCCATTCCACTTGCTGAAATGATAATAGCGGGAAATTTTTGGTTATCTAACGCAATAGACTCATCGACCGAATTAATATAATGAGCTACCCCGCACACCGCTCGGTTCTGTTCTTTGGTTAATCGGTTTTGTTCCGCATAGCGAGCAAAAATTTTTGTGGCATCGGTGGCCATTGGGCTATCAACAAAGACCGGGATATCGGGAATTTCTTTTTTTGATTTTAATTCATAAAGATAATAAAGAAGTGATTGTGTTCGTCCTACCGCAAAAGAAGGGATTATGATAGACCCCCCTCGTTTTACAGTACGGTTAATAATTGCTTTCAACTGAATCGAGGGATCAATAGGGTCATGAATACGATTACCATAAGTGGATTCAATAACTAAAAAATCAGAAGATGGTGGCTCCTTCGGTGGAAACATTAACGGATCTGTTTGTCTACCGAGATCACCTGAAAACAATATAGAAGTATCCCCCTGCTCTAAACGAATGAAGGACGCGCCTAAAATATGACCACCATAATAAAAAGTAGCATATAGATTTCTAGCCAGTTGAATGCGATCTTCAAAAGAAACAACCTGAAAATAGCTTAATGAGTCTTCCGCTTCTTTTTGCGTATAGAGCGGTAAAGCAGGATGATGTTTGGAATACCCTTTCCTATTTGCATAACGTGCATCTTCTTCATGAAGATGACCGCTATCTGGCAATAGAATACTGCATAAATCTTTTGTGGCAGCGGTGCATAAGACTTTTCCACGAAAACCATTTTTTATTAACAAAGGAATATAGCCACTATGATCGATATGGGCATGGGTCAATAGTATGTAATCAATTTTTTGCGGATTAATCGGAAGATTGGCCCAATTTCGTAATCTCAACTCTTTATAGCCTTGGAAAAGGCCACAATCGATCAATAGATTACTTTGATTGGTTTGAATAAGATATTTCGATCCCGTAACAGTTTGTACTGCGCCTAAAAATTGGATTTTCATAACGACCCTAATAAGAAGACATTATTTTGAGTATAGATTTGATTTTTGGTTTTTAATAAAAATTACTCTAAGATTTATTTATAAAGATAATTTTGGTTTGAATGAAATTGACCACAAAAAACAAGCTTTCACTTAAATATTTAGGCATCAACACCTATAAAGAGCCGATTGTTTATATGCGTGCAGATTGCTTTATTTGTAAATCCGAGGGCTTTAGCGCCCAAGCCAGAGTCATGGTTACACTCAAACAACGCTCGATTATTGCCACACTCAATATCATTGAAACCGATCTTTTGAAACACAACGAAGCAGGCCTATCTAATTATGCCTGGGAGCTATTGTCAGCTAGACAAGGGGATGAAATCACCATCACCCATCCCAAGACACTTGAATCAATCAACTACATCCGATCGAAAATCTATGGAAACGAATTAAGTAAACAAGAAACAGAATCGATTATCAAAGATGTTGTATCAGGACAATTATCAGATATCCACATCGCCATGTTTATCGCTGCCAGCGGTGGAAATCGATTATCGAATCAAGAAGTTCTTCAATTAACCCAAGCGATGGTTGATACCGGTCAAAAAATCGATTGGTCTTCACCTTTGATTGTTGATAAACATTGTGTTGGTGGATTATCCGGAAATAGAACCACACCTATTGTGGTAGCCGTAGTTGCAGCATATGGGCTTTGGATTCCTAAAACATCGTCTCGAGCAATTACATCTCCTGCCGGGACTGCCGATACGATGGAAGTATTTACTAATGTAACCCATGATATCCCTGCCATAAAAAAAATTGTTGAAAAAGAACAAGGCTGTATTACCTGGGGTGGCGCCATTAGCCTAAGTCCTGCCGATGATTTACTCATTAGGCTTGCGCGCACGATAAACCTTGATAGCATGGGACAGATGGTTGCATCTATTATCTCAAAAAAAATTGCTGCAGGATCAACCCATATTGTGATTGATGTGCCTATTGGAACTACTGCCAAAATAAGAACTTTAGGACAAGCAGAACAACTTAAGACACTCTTATATTTTATAGCAGGTCAATTTGATGTAAAAATAAAGGTCATCTTTACAGATGGATCACAACCTGTAGGTCGCGGCATTGGGCCAGCGCTTGAAGCTCGCGACATATTAGCCGTTCTGCAAAATGAAAAAAGCGCTCCTGCTGATCTTCGTGAACACGCGCTTATATTGGCCGGAAATTTGATTGATTATTCACCTAAAGCAAGCACACTCAATGGATTAGCAACGGCTAAAGCCATTCTTGATAGTGGAGAGGCACTTAAAAAATTTCAATCCATTTGCTATGCTCAAGGTGGCATGAAAGAAATTCCAACGGCTCCATTCACTTATACAGTTGAAGCAAAATATTCTGGTTTAATTCGGAATATCGATAACCGACATATTGCAACCATTGCTAAATTAGCCGGGGCCCCGGATGCAAAATCAGCCGGAATTGAACTCTTGGCGAGATTAAACTCCAATGTAGAAAAGTCTCAAGCTCTTTTTAAAATTCATGCAGAAACTAAGGGGCAACTGCATTATGCATTGAATTTTCTTAATGAAGGACATGATATTTTTCAAATTGAGAAAAATATCTGACGGTTATCATATCTTATCCCGATTGATTCATGATTCAAACACGAGTTTCGCTACACAGTGTACTTGAAACGGTTCTATTTGCTTTATTGTAACCAAAGCAAGAGTTTGGTCGCAAAAATTTTTACATGCAAGAAAAACAATAAATCCGGACGAGCTTAGGCTGCCAACCCATAGAGTATTTCAAAGATTGATTGTTGTTCTGCTGGTCGCTTTTCACAAGCATTCTTACTCTCTTCCTTGCTATCACTACCACTTTCCTTACCATCAAATTACGTACAAAAAATACCTATCGCGTTATCTTCTTTAAACGTCACTCTAACTTTCTATTAATTATTAACTACTTCGCCACCAACAACACTACCACCAATTTTAGAATCACCACGAACATAAACTATTCCATGACCATCATCAAAAACTATATTTCCAACAATCTCAGAGTGGTTATCAAGATAGACTTCTTGAGTTTTACTATCTGTATGATGGATCTGAAGATTGTTATTAATTTTGGAATTAATAAATCTAATAGAATTGGAAAAAATATCCAAAGATTTTTCAAACTTTGATGATGAGGCGCTAAGTGAACCTTTTATTTCAGAACTATCATTTACAGTGCATTGCATTAACGATACGCTACCATTGATATTCAATAATCCAAAAGTAGCGTCAGTAGCAGTTAACATTCCATTGATAATGGTTGAGCCTTCTACAATTGTTCCATTGACAGCAACCATCCCGTTCCCAGACAAACGACTTACAGTACCTTTCCCACAGGTAACACTACCAGGTGCTTGCTTACAAATGTCTGCATTAGCAGCCGATACTGCCCCCATTAGCATAAATGCGGGTATTAGTTTTTGCAGCTTCATTGTTTTCTCTTCTAGTTAACAACTATTTAATAAAAATTCCAGTTCAAAAACCTGATTACCATTTTCTGAGTTATTGTATAAGAACACACACTAAAACCCCTAATCATTTTTCAGGCCCTGAATAAAATAACTATCCCCCAAGACAGGATATCGTCCCAGCGACCATTATGCTAAAAATAGGCATGTTTTTGTTTAATATTCATTCGATTTTCCCCTTGCTTATAAACCCACCCGCCTTACGGTGTGGAATCTAAAAAACAAAACCCAAATTTAAAAAATAACACCTACAAACTAAAGACTAGCCACACAAACTATATAGTAAATATTGTTGGTGAACTGGACGCCCGCAAGGCCAGTATTCAGACCCACATAGATCCCATTGCCCGCAAAGGGCGTGGATGACCAATAGTAGTCACTCAGCCACCCAAAACCGTATACACCCATATGACCCCACTCACGCTATAAATTGCCTATTGCCCGAGTCCCTGAGCTCCCTGTATTGGCATTCGTCAACTGCGCCTGAGTAGGCGGCGGGGCAATGGTCAACCCTAATAATCGCAAAGGCCTATCGCGCAAACCATGCAGGCGAGACAAGAACTCTATAGTGGCTGTCCATCCCAAGCCATGCTCAAAACACTCAAGTAACGCGCAACTGAACCTTTATTATGCTCTAAAAATTGCGTCGCCCTCTCTATCATTTGGTGTTTCTCTTGAGGATTAGCATGTAGGTGAATTAACTCTTCAGCCAATTGATGTTCATTATGCACCAAGATAATGGCCTTTTTTTGTTCCAACTCATGACAAATGGTTTTAAAATTATCCACCTGATTGCCACTAAACACCGGTAGTCCTAAAGCAATCGGCTCCAATACATTATGTCCTCCGATGGGGACTAAACTTCCACCGACAAAAGCATAATCACTTATTCTATAAAAACCCAATAATTCTCCCAAAGAATCAAGAACAACCACTTCATTTTGCCAATTTAAACGATCAACCTGGCTTCTTAGTCCTGTATTGAAACCTTGCTGTTGACACAGCTGATACACCTCTTGAAATCGTTCTGGATGACGAGGAGCAATCAACAATAAGACATGGGGTATGGCCTGCTGCCATTTTTTAATTTGAGTTAAAATACGTGACTCTTCTCCTTCATGGGTACTCGCAAAAATAATCTTTACTCTCTCCTTGCCCATGCGCTCATTCAAGTGATCAAAAAGCGTCTGCGCACTATTTTGCACTGATAAATCAAACTTCATATTGCCCAAATGAGTGACTTTCTTCACGTCTGCCCCAAGACGGATGAACCGTTTTGCATCATCATGACTTTGAGTTCCTATGAGAGTAAATTGATTTAATATTTTTTTAAAAACAAATTGACCACGCAAATAACCTTTCAGGGAACCTTCAGACAAACGCGCGTTAATTAAAAATAATGGAATATCTAGTGCATGCGCTCTGGAAATTAAATTAGGCCATAGTTCTGTTTCAATAATAACGCCTATCTTAGGTTTCACTTGATTAAAAAAACGATAAACCACATCCGGCAAATCATAAGGAACATAACGATGAATGACTCGGTCTCCAAAGCAAGAAACCACTTGTGCGGCTCCTGTGGGAGTCATTGTAGTGACCACTACTGACCATTTTTTATCAACCAGCATGGCCTCAATCAAAGGCGTAGCGGCGATCACCTCACCCAGAGAAACCGCATGAATCCAAACATCAATGACGGGCAACTTCTGCTTATCCCAACAAAAACGCTCTGCTATTCGTGTTCTATAAGCCGGTATAGCTCTGCCTTTCCATAATAGACGGAGTATCAAAAAAGGAGTTATCAAATAGAAAGCACAAGAATAAAGCCAACGCATGAGAAAAACCGACAAAACAGTTAGTATATACGTAAAGACTACTATACGGTACGATTTTTAAATCTGGAACCTAAAAGCCTGCTCTGGGATAGCCATCAAATTAGCGCTATACTATGACATGCATGCTTATTTCCATATGGATTCTGACGCCATGACATTTAAAGAGTTTTTTAATAGCAATCCTTGGTGGGGTAGGATTATCGGCGCCTTCCTAGGTTACCTGGCCTTAGGACCTGTAGGTGCTTTGATTGGAATCATGGTGGGTAACATGTTTGACATAGGATTAGCCAACCATTTTTCCAACCCTCTTTTTTTGTATCATACGGAAGCCAAAGAAACCATTCAACGCATCTTTTTTGAAGCCACTTTTGCTACTATGGGACATATTGCCAAAGCAGATGGCTATGTTTCTACTCAAGAAATACAAATGGCCAAACAATTAATGAACGAACTTCGTTTGAATAAACAACAAAAAGAATTAGCCAAACATCTATTCAATGAAGGAAAACAACCGACATTTAGACTGGATTTGGTGCTTAATGAGTTAAGGAAAGCTTGTTCTAACCGACGAGAGTTATTAAAGTTATTTGTTGATATTCAATATAAAATAGCACAGGCAGACGGCCTGTCATTAGGCAAGATTCGTGCTTTGGATGCTGTTTTTGCTCATTTAGGGTTTGCCCCCCTATATCAACAATACCGCTTCTACGAGGATTTTTCTTCACAAGAAGAAAGGCAAGCCAATCAAGAAAATTCTTACCACAAAGCCAACTATCAAAAAGCATCAGCAAACACAACGACTCTTGAGCAAGCCTACGTCTTGCTTGATGTTAGTCCTTCTACAAGCAAACATGATGTGAAACGTGCCTACCGAAAATTGCTAAGTAAAAATCATCCTGACAAACTAATAGCACAGGGTTTGCCTGAATCGATGATCAAACTAGCTAACGAAAAAACACATAAAATTATGAAAGCCTATGAGCTGATTTGTAAAAGCAAAGGTTGGTAAGCCAAGCGAAGCACAGCGCTTATGGCGCTGTGCTTCGTTAAAAATGCTATTTAGAGAAACTGACACCAGCTTCATCAAAGAAATGATGCACTTTCTCTGCAATCACTTTATGGGCAAACACGGTAGGATGTACCAAGTCAAAAAACAAATACCCATCACAACTGTCATTTTGCTTCATAGGGGTAACTGCCGCTGCCATTTTCAAAACAGAGCGCTTCATGCTGTTATTAACCATGGTTGTCGAACAAGGATGTGATACATCAACAAAATTATAAGTATCAGGATGGTCGATAACTTCTGTGAAGACTGCGCCTGCATCAAAATAAAACCATTCAACATGAGGATATTTTTCTTTTAACGACATGAAGGATTGTGATAATCGCTCATTATGCGTTAAAGACAAATAAGACATGCTTTCTTCAGAATCAAATTCCGAAGCTGCTGGCGTTTTTCCAAGATTGGGCAAATTAAACAGTACAATGTGCTTGGCACCTTTATCAGCCAAACGCTCCAAGCCATGCACAATACCATCCGTTACTTCACGCAATGTGGCTTCAGTATCTTCAGGCATTCCTAAATAGTTATTAGCCCCTATCCATACAATGTATAGATCATTTGGATCAGCGGCATCATGGTGTGACAACAAGTAATTATTAATCTGCTTTTTCAATGTCAGCAACACATCATCTTCATCATCTTCAGCAACACCGGACCCACCTACAGCATAATCCAGCAAACGCGTGTCCACCTGATCAGGAAAATAGGATGAGGCTATTTGCTCAACCCAAACCGGACCATTGGAAAAACGACCATCATAATAAGGCGGTGATTGAGGAAATTGACGCTGCATAAGTTCGTATAAATTACCGTTGTCAGACAAGCTATCACCGAATACCACTATATTATGCAAGGGTGCAGCACATAAAAACCCTGATAAAAAACAAGCACCTAAAGTGAATAATAATCTCATGTATGCCCTTAATAGTTAATAAAACGCTCTGATGCATGCAGACTGAGGAAAACGCAAAGCGCTCCCCTCAAAGTCTTGCTGTTTGATTATTTTATGCACCACTATTTACTAATGTAAGATTTAACTGTCTACCACAAACCCAAGCCTTTGTTAAATCTCGAACTACATCTTTAGACATTCCCTTAGGCAATCTAACCAGAGAATGGTCATCATGAATCTTAAGACCCGTAATATGACGGCTTTGCAAACCTGCTTCATTAGCAATAGCACCGACTATATTTCCAGGTTTAACACCATGAACTTTACCTACATCCAAACGGAACAAATCTTGATCGGAAGAGGAAGAGTCATCATAACTTTTTTTCCTATCGCGACTCGATGAAAATCCTTTTTTATCGCCACGCTCTTCAAAACGTCTATCGCCACCAAAAGATTTTTTCTCAAAAGAACGCTCTGTTTTGCCTTCTTTGGCTCGTGTTGCTTTTGCTGGCATTTCTTTTTTCCATGGCAAATCTTTGTGCAAAAACAAAGCCAATGCTGCAGCAACCTCTACCGGATCCGCTTCATTTTCTTTAATGTATTCTTCAATGATTCGTTTGTAAGAAGGCAGATGTTCATTGGTTAGGCGACTTGAAATATTATTCATAAACCGTTGTTGTCTTGCCATTTGAATCATATGATCATTAGGAATGGCAACTTTTTCTATCCTTTGTCTTGTATGACGTTCAATGCTGCTAATCAAGCGCGATTCTTTCGGTGTCACGAACAAAATAGCAACACCTGAGCGCCCTGCTCTTCCTGTACGGCCTATCCGGTGAACATAGGTTTCATTGTCATGCGGCATATCATAGTTAATCACATGCGTTACACGATCAACATCCAATCCGCGAGCAGCCACATCAGTAGCAACCAGCACATCAATAGCGCCTTGCTTAAACTGAGCGATAATACGTTCACGCAGGTTTTGTGTAATGTCGCCATGAATGGCCATGGCTCGTAAACCATGCTGTTGCAAATACTCAGCCACCTCTTCAGTGCTGCTTTTGGTGCGAACAAAAACAATCACGCCTTGAGAGTCTTCTATTTCCAAAATTCGCAATAAAGCATCTGATTTTTGATGCCCAGAAGCAAATACAAAGCGTTGCTCTATTGTTTTAACTGTTGCCGTTTCCATCCGAATTTCAACAGACGCAGCATTTTGTAAATACGTATTCGCAATTTGACGTATGCGATGAGGCATGGTCGCGGAAAACAAGGCCATTTGTCTTTGCTCTGGCAAACGAGCTAAAATGGTTTCTACGTCTTCAATAAAGCCCATACGCAGCATTTCGTCTGCTTCATCCAATACAAAAGTGCGTAAATTATCTAATGCCAAAGTATTTCGCGCAATATGATCTAATATCCGTCCAGGCGTACCGACTACAACCTGAGCCCCTGCACGTAATTGTTTTAATTGACGTCCATACTCTTGGCCACCACATAAAACAGCAATTGTTGTTTTGGGTTGATGAGCGCTTAACAAACTGAATTGTTCCGCTACCTGAATCGCAAGCTCTCGGGTAGGCGCAAGGACAAGTGCTTGTGTACCCTGCACAGAAGGATCTAGTTTTTGTAAAATAGGCAAGGCAAAAGCGGCCGTTTTTCCTGTTCCTGTCTGTGCCAAGGCAATCGCATCACGCCCTTCCAATAATAAAGGAATGGTTTGAGCCTGAATGGGAGATGGCGTAATAAACTTCATATCTTCTAAGGCTTTGTTAATTGCATTAGAAAAATTAAAGGAGGTGAAACTTGTGTTTTCTTGAGTCATAAAGTTCCTGCTGTGAAATAAACCTAAACCTCTGATAGAGGCTAATATATATAAAAATTGAGCATTATAATAGCAAAATAAACAACATTATGCACGTTATTTATGTTTTGTGATGAAAAAAACATCCTTTTTGTTTAAAAGAGCGTTCATTTCAATGAAAAAATTAATTGAATTTAATTCGCGTGGCACAAAAACAAAGCAATAAAGTGCGAGGAAAAATAGTTTTCTTTTTAATAATCTGTTTTTGCACCCGTTTTCTTGTTGAAAATCATATCAAGATACTGCGATTCAGACTTTATGAACCGCAGCCAGAGGAATTATAGCGAAAATAACCTATTGAAGATAGGCTTGATTTACACAAGTGCAGCCAAACGTGTTGCTTGTTCTATGGCATGTCGTGCATCCAGCTCCAGTGCTTTATAGGCGCCGCCAATCACGTGAACCGCTTTCCCCGCCTTTTTTAATGGCTCCCATAAATCATTGGCTTCTACTTGCCCCGCGCACACAATGACATTATCAACAGCTAAGACAACAGGTTTACCTTGCATGAGAAGATGCAATCCTTCATCATCAATTCGTTGATACTCTACCCCGGCAATCATCTTGACTTGCTTATGTTTTAAACTCAAACGATGAATCCATCCTGTTGTTTTGCCTAAGCGCGCACCTATTTTTTCTTTTTTTCTTTGTAATAAATAAATCTGTCTTGGACTGGGAGAGTAGATGGGTACGGTTAATCCACCTCGATTGGTTCCTTGTAAATCAATTCCCCATTCCTTGTAAAAATCGTCTTCGTCTGTCGGCGAGTTGGTCACTAAGTATTCCGCCACATCAAAACCTATGCCACCTGCGCCAATAATAGCAACCTGATTCCCTGGCGTTCTCACTTGATTGAGCACGTCAATATAGCTCATTACTTTGGGATGATTTATCCCTTCGATTGCAGGAATACGTGGTTTAATACCAGTAGCCAATACTACCTCATCAAAGGACAACAGCATCTCTACTGTTGCTTTGGTATTCAATCGCAAGTCAACCTGATATTTTTGTAACTGATAACTGAAATAATTTAAAGTTTGCTGGAACTCTTCTTTTCCTGGGATTTGTTTGGCCAAATTAAATTGTCCGCCCAAGACTGCTTGCTGTTCAAATAAACTCACTCGATGACCACGCTCAGCAGCGAGAGCCGCAAAAGCCAGGCCTGCCGGCCCCGAACCAACTACCGCAATAGATTTAGGTGACGAGGTTGTTTCATAAATCAATTCGGTTTCATTACAGGCGCGCGGATTAACCAGACAAGAAGCTGTTTTATTAACAAAAACCCTATCCAGACAAGCTTGATTACAGGCGATACAAACATTAATGGCTTGCGACTCGCCTCTTTGTGCCTTTAAAGCAAAATGCGCATCCGCTAATAAAGGGCGGGCCATAGAAACCATATCCGCGCTACCTGATGCGATTATCTGATTTGCCAAATCCGGTGTATTTATCCGGTTGGAGGTAATCACCGGAATATTCATTTCAGGTTTCAATCGTTTAGTAATGGCCGTAAATGCGCCAGCCGGTACCATGGTAGCAATCGTTGGAATCCGTGCTTCATGCCAACCTATTCCCGTATTGATTATGGTTGCTCCTGCCTCCTCTATCGCCTTTGCCAAGATGACAATTTCATCCCAACTACTGCCTTGTGCAATCAAATCCAACATGGATAAACGATAAATAATGATAAAGTGACTGCCTACCGCTTCACGAACACTGCGAACGATGGCAACCGGAAATCGGATACGATTGGCATACTCCCCCCCCCAATCGTCTTGACGTTTGTTGGTATGAGAAACAATAAACTGGTTAATCAGATAACCTTCGCTACCCATAATTTCCACCCCATCATAACCTGCTTTTTGGGCTAACAGAGCACAACGAGTAAAATGAGTTATGGTTTTTTTTATCCTGTGAGCACTCATAGCCCAAGGCGTAAATGGGCTTATCGGTGATTTAATGCGACTGGGAGCTACAATAAAAGGATGATAACCATAGCGGCCTGCATGTAAAATTTGCAATGCAATTTTCCCACCGGCATCATGAACTTTAGTAGTAATCAGCTCATGACTCTTTTGTTCTTTTGAATTAGTAAGCTTTGCAGCAAAGGGGGCCAGACGCCCTGCTCGGTCAGGGGCAAAACCACCAGTAACGATAAGTCCCACACCACCTTGCGCGCGCTCTTGATAGAAATGAGCCAATCGCACCAGTATTTTGTCTTCTTCTAATCCTGTATGCATGGATCCCATCAAAATACGATTTTTTAATTGGGTAAAACCCAGATCCAAAGGTTGAAATAATGAAGGGTAGGGGTTAGTCACTGTACTCAAATCCATGAGATTCTCTTTCAATAAACCATTACCCACAGTATAAACACAACCGCGCAGACAGCAACATCCTGACAACCAATTTTCATAAAAAAAAAGACCGCCGACCTATAAGAAGAGCGGCGATCTTTTTATCACATACCCAAGTATGTCCTAGCTTGCTGCACGCTGAATGTCCTGGCCTGTACGAGAAACATCTTTACCAAAGCCTTTAACCGTACTGCATGATGTTAATAAAGCCAAGGCCGCAATACAAAGAGTAACTGTCATTATTTTTTTACCGTGATTCATGATGTCATCCTTATTTTTTGATTTTTTTATTTCCCACAGTAAAAGTTTAGTCCATATTTTTTATCAACATACAGCATGTAACAGATTTTTTTGTCATCACCAAAGCATGGACAGCTAAAGCAGTGCACCACCCGCACCAACATGAACAAATAAAAAACTTTGCGTTTTTTTTTGACTCACCCAATTGCCTTGTCTATACTCAACGACAAGGGCCTGTTTAAGGAATCTGTGTATGAAAGACCCGCGGTTTTCCGTATTAGAGTCGTTAGATGCTTTGTTTCACTATGAACCAACCAGAAACGGTAAATACATCTACCCTGAAGTACAAAAACTTAAAGAATCCGTTGAGCATTACACCCAACAGCCAACCAAATCTCATTTCATGCCACTGGTTAAAGCCATTGCTCAGGCTCTTTCCTATATTAATAAATGGGACCTCGATTTTAAAAACATCACCCTGATTTTGGATGCAGAAGCCCATTCGTATGGTTTACCCCCTATCAACTGGCAAAAATTATTATCGCACTCTCCAGGCAGTCCATCTTTTCAGTTCAGCAAATTAAATCATGCTGCGCCATCCAATAATCTACTGCAATGGCTTGCAAAAAAATCACCAGTTCCTATCAGTAAGATAGAGTTAACGCAACTGTTGCTAGACAATAAGGATGAAGGGGGCTTTAGTAAAAAATTAAATGATCATTTAAAAAAAGAACCCAATTTTTTATTTCATTTGATTATAGAATCAGAGGATTGCTTTACCAAAATTGCCGACAGCTTACTCATTCTTTATCTGACTGATGAACAATTAGCTAAAGCCATTCTTAATCATCTGCCAAGTGAAGACGAGCAATCTCCTATGTCCTTCGAGATCGTAGATTCTATTGTGGAAAAATTAAACAAGACACTGTCGCATGGACGCTCTATTTCTACCTTATTACGCAATGCTCACGCCAAAGCCATTTTAGACTCATCAGTTGTCTTTCAAACCTATCAAAGCACAGCCTACACAGAACGAAGCACCAATGCATTAGAGTCTATAGAGCCGGTTAAACCATCTATTGGTTATGATATCTAACCATTAAAAAATACAAGCAGCCAGCTCGCTCACCCAACAATCATCTTTAGTGCATCGTAAACGAGATGGTCGCAAAAAAAAATCAAGGTGCAAGCGTCACTACAGGCTTGCACCTTAAAACAGATTAATCTAATAATCCAAGAGCTTTGACGGTGTCTCTTTCTTGTCTTAACTCATTCAATGTACGCTCAAACTGCTCCTGACTGAATGCATTAAGCGGTAAATTATCAATTACTTGTAATTGTCCTTGTTCAGTACGGCAAGGGAAAGAAAAGATTAATCCTTTATCCACGCCATATTCGCCTTGAGAGGCCAAACACATAGAATAAGAATGGCCTTGCGGCGTATCAGTGACCAAATGATTGACACCAGCAATCACTGCATTTGCAGCGGAAGCAGCGGAAGACAATCCACGCGCTTTCAAAATAGCAGCACCTCTTTGTTGAACAGTACTGATAAAGGTCTCTTTCAACCACTGCTCGTCTTGAATCACAGTCGCAGCTGAAACACCATTAATTTTTGCATTATAAAAGTCAGGGTACTGTGTCGAAGAATGGTTGCCCCAAATGGTCATTTGGCTGACTGCGGTACTATCAACGCCTGCTTTTTTAGCCAGTTGCGTACGTGCTCTTAACTCGTCTAATGTCGTCATCGCAAAAAAGCGGTCGTTGGGGATGTCTTTGGCGTGATGCATAGCAATCAGACAGTTGGTATTACAAGGATTACCGACGACAAAAACACGAACGTCGTCATTGGCATGATCATTAATCGCCTGACCTTGCAGCGTAAAAATACCGCCATTAATTTTTAATAAATCCGAACGCTCCATTCCTTGCTTACGAGGCACTGAACCCACTAATAAAGCCCAATTGACTCCGTGCATAGCCACATTGATATCCGAAGTGCATACGATATTCTTTAATAAAGGAAAGGCGCAATCATCCAATTCCATAGCCACACCTTCCAAAGCAGGAAGGGCTGCTTCCAACTCTAATAAATGAAGCTCAACTTCCGTATCCAAACCAAACATTTGACCTGAAGCAATGCGAAACAGCAAAGCATAGCCGATTTGTCCTGCAGCACCTGTAATGGCAACTTTCACTCTTTTTTTATTCATTTTTTTCTCCTGGTTAACCCTAATGCCTGACTTTAATTATCTATTTTGCGACCTAACAGGATATGATACTATTGACCACCCCAACAAGCCAGTCAAAATAACCCATGCAGCCTCTCTCTTTATACATTCACATGCCTTGGTGCATTCAAAAATGTCCTTACTGTGATTTTAACTCTCATAAAAGCCCCAACACACTGCCTGAACAAGACTATTTGTTTGCTTTATTAGAAGACTTGCAAACTGATTTGGCTTTTTATCCCTTCTCTTCTATTCAATCAATTTTTATTGGTGGCGGCACACCCAGTCTTTTTTCTGCAGAATCCTATCATTTTTTACTGTCTGCGTTAAAAAAGCACCTGGTATTCTCTCCAGACATTGAAATAACCATGGAAGCCAATCCTGGAAGCGTCGACCAACAACGATTTCATGAGTATCACCACGCAGGAATCAACAGACTGTCCTTAGGGATACAAAGTTTTAATGAACAACATTTAAAAAAACTAGGTCGTGTTCATGATGCCAAGCAAGCGCATCAAGCCATAGAGACAGCCCGTAAAGCTGGTTTTTCCAATCTTAACCTGGATCTCATGCATGGCCTACCCAATCAAAGCATTGCAGAAGGACTGGTTGATTTAAAAACTGCATTAAATTATAACCCTGAGCATCTATCATGGTATCAATTAACTATAGAACCCAATACGGTGTTTTACAAAGTAAAGCCCGCTCTCCCCAATGAAGACGAGGCCTTTTTGTTAGAAGAACAAGGCTTTCATATGCTTGAAGAGGCAGGCTATGAACGCTATGAAATTTCAGCTTTTGCCAAGAAAAACAAACAAGCCCGACACAATTTAAACTATTGGTTATTCGGTGATTATTTTGGTATCGGTGCAGGAGCTCATGGCAAACTGACTTTAGGAACTACCGTACATCGAACCAGAAAACACCGGCTACCTAAAGAATATTTGGCTAAAAAAACAGCCTATCTGGTTCACCTGGAACAGGTTGAAAAGGCAGAACTCTTATTTGAGTTCATGCTCAATACAACCCGATTACAACAAGCCATTCCTTTGTCCTTATTAACCGAACGAACCGGGCTAGAAACGCAATTATTACTACCTAAGCTACAAAAAGCCGAGGAAAAAGGCTTGGTTCACTTAACAACCAGCACCTGGCAAGTGAGCGCCTTAGGGAGACGCTATACCAATAATCTGCAAGAATTATTTTTACCTTAAACTTTTTTCGCGCTTGGCCTGCAATAGTGATTTTAAACGAAGTCTATTGAATCAAGCGCAACGCTCCTTGCTTGCTGACAGCAATTCGTGAATAATACTTGTTTTTTTAGTAACTATTCGTCACACCTTGCATGCTGAAGGCGAACAGTTACTGCCTTTCTCTCTCAATGGCCACCTTGTGTGAAGGAGTTCATGTGTTTTTAGCCCTCATTTTAATTGCAACCAGTTACTTAACCGGCTCTATCTGTTCAGCCATTATTGTCTGTCGTGTCTTTAATTTACCCGACCCAACACAAGAAGGCTCTAAAAATCCAGGTGCTACCAATGTCTTACGTCTTGCTGGCAAAAAATATGCAGCCTTGGTCTTTGTGGTGGATTTTTTAAAAGGCACCATCCCTGTGCTCATTGCTCATTTCTGTCATGTGTCATTTACTGTTTTAGCCCTAACCATGCTTGCAGCAGTATTAGGACATGTCTATCCTGTATTTTTTAATTTTAAAGGGGGTAAAGGGGTTGCCACGGCCTTGGGAGCATTGCTTGGATTTAATCTGATTGCAGGAACAATGACCATTGCAACTTGGCTACTGGTTGCTCGCTTTTTTCGTTACTCCTCATTGGCATCAATAACAGCTATTGCCCTATCCCCCTTTTATGTCTCTTTTATCACCAGACAATACAGCATTTTTCCTTTTTTTGTCTTTTTAGTACTATTGATTCTTTTTACACACCGCAACAACATCACCCGTCTTGTCGATGGCAGCGAACCGAAGATCATTCTAAAAAACAATTTGATCAAAAATATAATCAAAGACGAAAAAACAAAATAACCACAACACGCGGCTGCAAAGCCGCAATCTGTTTAAAAATGATAGGCCAAACGCGCTGTTACGGAGTATAGAAAAGGAAAATAACCATTCACTGGATGCAGTTGAGATTCACCAAATCCGGCGGTGTAATTGGCAGCAACTTCCCCTGCCCATCGCTCTGTGATCGAATAAATCAACCCCACGCCAAAGGTCGGGGTGACCAGCCATTGATCAAGGAGCATGTCTTTTCTATGCAAGTCGGCTACGCCTGCACTGGAATAGGCTTTTAACTTAGTACGTGGTATTTTTAACATCACTTTACCCGAAAGACTTACCGTCTCCGTTTCCGAGTTAAAAAATAAAGCCTTATTATGATCAAAAGAAAACAAACTGGAGGTGTCAAACCATATTTGGGCATCAGGATATTTCAAATAATTAACCTCTATAGAAAAATAAGGGCTAAATTCATAACCAGCCAAGACGCCAAAGACCGCCCCTCCCTCATAAACATCAATTGGCGTTGACATACTCATTGCAATATTTTTATTGGCCTGGCTAGGAACTAAACCATTCCAGGTAGAAGCCCCATACCCGCCTATTCCCCCCAAATAAAAAGGGTATGTAACAGACTCACTGGCAACTCCTGTTTGACTGGAAAAAATGGTACCCAGACCGATAAGATACAGCGCAAGAAGGTTTTTATTACTCACAGTGACCTACTCTATTTCAGTGGGCTTATTGCCTAGGAAAAGCCCACCTGGATTGATATTATTGACACGCTCTTCGACTACCGCTACACGCCCGTCCGCTAGAATCAACGCCACCTCGTCGATAACAATTCCAACTGTCTATACAGACTTGACGAGAAGTGTGTTTTTGATAAGTACAAGCCTGCTCCAAAGAACCAAAAACGCTCATCATTCGATTATATAATGCATTCATGTCTTGACACATTCCGGCAGGCAAGCCTGAGGTAGTACAATGACAAATTGCAGCTGTTTTAAATGAACTACAGAAATTGGGGTTATCCGTAGATGTAGATGAAGGACAGACCATAGCAAACAAACTGCCACTTAAAAAAAATAATGCCGCTGCTCCAAGTTGTTTTATCATTTAAAATCCTTATAAAAAGTACTTAAAAATCAATCTACCAGAAAATTCCAAGCGCTGCAAAATACAATTACATCTCATAACGATTTAGTTATGACTTTAACCAATAAAAAAAACAAGCTGCTTTTTAACTGCCAATTTTATAAGTAATTAACCGCATCTGATATTGCTTTTGCCAATCAGAAAAAAACGCCGATTTACTTGCCATGCCAAGATAAACAGACTTTACTTTGTTGTCTGTAAACAGCAGCTTGTCATCGTACAACTTATAAAAATCTTGCGTGTTCTCAATCAAAGGAGAAACAATAAACCTTGCTTGTCCCATAGAAGCAACGAATCGAAACGCTTTTTGCTCTTCTGTTTGCATAGTCATGGTTATCAGCAATTGCTGTGGCTTATAAAAAAACTGTTTTATCCGCCCCCAAATAGTAGGCTGTAGCTTGATTTCAATAGCAATAATCCCTGTGATATCAGGCAATAAAAATAACTCATCTAATGAGACTGTCTGCTGAGCATAAACCTGTTCTTTAAACCGACTGGAGGCTTCTTTTTTTAAGACTAGAAAATCTTTGTGCCAAAAAGCAGACCGATACTGATTTAACAAATAAAGCCAACTCAAACCATCTTCCAGAGCAGGAAGCCTATTGTCTATCGCTTGTATTTTAAAAAAAATTGTGTCAGGCCCTTTAGAGCTCATTAAATGCTGTTGATTGATTTGTGAAAAATGGGCATTAAATACCGAATAACTTTGAAAAACAGGCCGCGGAACCCAGCGATTTTTTGATGCTATCAAATCGGTTTGCTCATACGAATAAATATCACTGCTGCCAGCGACCGCTGGCAACTGATTTCGCCCCCATAAAAATTGCATACTTAATTCATAGTCTTCTTTTAAATGCCGAGGCATGGTTATTCTCTGTAGCAAACCGTGCCAACCTGTTATGTAAGTCGACTGTATGTTTTTTAGTGGGTTTACCGCCGTATGCTGTATCACTATATAAAATGAAACCACCAAGACACCACTGATCACCAAGAGATTTTGACGCCCCTGCACCACCAAAGGCAAAAACAAAGCGGCCATAGCCAAAGCCGTAGCTGCAATTAAAGAATGGCCAAAATGACGCGTAAATGCCGCTTTAAACGCAATCAAAAGAAAAAGAAAAAAAAGACCGGCAATATAATACATCCCTCCTTTGGGCTTTTTAGTAAAAAAAGTAGCTAAAATCAGTATACTAGCCACTGTATATGCTAAAGGCTCCCTTCCATCACCATTTAAAGACATGGCTTGAGTAAATGAAAAAGCCATTTCCACAGAGGATTGTAAATATGCCATCACATTCACTAATGATTGTCCTGCTGCGATCCAAAACAAGCTCAAAGAACATAAAGGCGAAACCAACACTATGAGTGCCTCCCAATACAAACGATGACTTAATAAAAACACAATCATCCACACCAACATGGCGCTAATAAAAAGTAAAAAAGACCCCTTAATTAAAGGCAATAAGCCCAGCACAGAAAAAAGCCCCCCCAGCAAGGACAAGGTCTTTATTGAGCGTGTTGTTTTATGTTGTATACCATCAAACAGATAAATACCCAGCAGCAAAGGTAAGGAAAGAAATAACGCATCTTTGGAATAAATAAAAAACAAATACAATATCAGCAGCGCCAAAATCCAAGGCCAATAGAGCCGCTTAAGCAGTAGCAACAAAGTTACTCCATAAACCAGACTTAAAAAAAGCCCGCCCCATAACATCATTCCATCAGTAGCCGGATGATACACTTTGGTATATATTGCGGCATAAGGTCCTAATGTAAAAATAACCTCTTTACCAAACGAAAAGCTTTGTGCTACCGCTTCATTAAGCGCCAAAGCCCAGGCAGGGTCAAGACCATAAGCAGGCATTTTAGGACTAAACGGAACAATTAAAGCCATGCTGATGATTAAAAAAAGCAGGCCCCAAAGAGCTTGTATTCCTGTTTTTTTACTCAAAAAATTCATCACCACCGCCCTTGCTCAAAAAACACCATCATGCGTCAATTCAAAAAGCAATTCAAATACAAACTGCATAAGCCGGGTCTGTTGAGAAACAGCGCCTTGTGCTATCTTGACACTATCCAGCGCATGAACATCACATTGGAACAAAGGAGTGACACCATGGTAATGACCGCATCTACCCCACAAAAAAAACATTCAGGATCCCCAAAAGCACAAACGCCATTGGATAAAATGACCCAGTCGAAAAAACAATTACTCGAATTTCAAGAAAAATTGGATACCTTAGTTGATAGCATGACCAAAAACCCCAGCATTCTGTCACGAATAGCGACTATTTGGGGAAAGATTTCTTTATGGCAGAAAGTACTGGGCGGTTTATTGCTTCTTGCGCCCCCCATTTTATTAGGCGCATTAGTTCAATCAATCACCGCTTATGCTATCGCTTGTGTCTTACTCGTTAGTTATCTGAGTATCAGTGTGCTTCTGGATGATCACTTTACTCACACTCAAAACCATACCCAAGACATCAAAACGGGGGTTTCCAATCTTGCCGAAGGCATGAGCACCGTTTTAAGCGTCTTAGAACAGATAAGCGATGCATTGGCTGAACAGGTGGCTTCATTTAGCATGGAAAATCAGCATTTTACCGAGCATTTAGGTGATTTAAAGCAAGGAAATAACGCGCTGTCGAGCGAAACTCAACGACTAAGACAAACTGAAAATTCACTAAATAAAACCGAAGCTGAATTGGCTGCCACCTGTATTGACTTACAAGAAGATCTGGCAAGACAAGTACTGCTGGCCAATGAAACACAGCAAGCACTTACCCAATTACAATCAGATTTTGCTAACAACCAGCAGTTGCTACAAGAAAAAAACCAACAGCTACATGCTATCACTGAACAATTTCAGCAAGACAGCGCACAATACAGTCAAAAAATTACCGTATTAAATGAAACCATCCAAAAACTATCTGCTTTGTGCATAGACCGCCATACCGACAGAGAAGCATTTAATCTTCGCCTGACTGAACTGATTCATGGCAAGTCTCTCCAAAGAAACGGTTTTTTTAGTGAAGAAAAAGAACTTGCTCAGGTAAAAAAACAATTACAAGATGCTACAGAACGATATGAACAATTGATGTCTGTTTTCTCTGAGCAAATCGGACGTTTAGAGCATCTAGCCAGTCAAGCTTATTGAGCTTTCTCGTCATCAGAGGCATGGATTGCTTAGAATCTGTTGACATTCATCTGCCATCCAGGTCCTGCACTTTATCGCAGAACCTGGAAAATTTACCGCTAAAAAACAACGTGCTGAATGCAGCTTGCATCCAGCTTGCTATTTATGACTTGTGGTGAGGATATTGATAGTTAGTATGCTTGATTTCCCATTGGCCATGACCTTGACTGGTATAAGTTACATAGTCATTATTAACCACATCTGCATCCAGATTGGAGATGGAAAATTGTACAAAATCTGGTTTTAACACGTATTCGTAAAAATCTTTGTCTAGTAACTTTGTAGACTTCGGATTCACCAGCCCTTTTTGCTCAATGATGCCATTTGCTCGCACTTGCAAATCAAAAGTTCCAAACGGCCAGATGAAAACAACCGATGCTTTTTTATTGAGCACAAACTGTTTTGCTTTATTCGTACTGGCATGGGTCTCAAAAATAAATCCTTCTGGACTCACTTTTTTGATGTACATAAAACGTTGATGAGGCTGTTGCTGATCATCAACCGTTGCTAATGCACCTACCTCTAATAAGGGCGTATTTTGCTCTTTTGCCAATAATTGCCAGCGGGTGAATTCCTGCATGGGGCTAGGATTAGATTTTTCTAGTAACTGACTGTACTGCGCAGAGTTTACACTCAGAGATAAAGAAAATAACATCACCAGTGTCATTAATTTTTTCATTTTAATTCCTTTTGTAAGTATAATCCTCATTGAGTTATAGACAAAAAATTGATAAAAGTAAAATCGAACTGCTGCGGTCATGATGATTGAGATAGAACAAATTACATCAAGGTATACGCGGATTCTCGTGCTTCAAACAGACGATCATCCCTGGCTTTTGTCAATTTTTTTGCCAAAAAACCGCTTGCAGCACAAGAACCAACCATTATCATTGCAGGCAGTACCACAGGAAAGGCCGTATTATTTTTTGCTTTAAAAAATAAACCCCCGCCATAAGTAACATTGGCCACCGTTTTAGTTTGAGCAGTTTCTTGTATTATTATTTGAGCGTGCAAATGCGAAAGCTCAAGGGTGGCATTGTATTTTAGGCTCATATCAACTGGAATAATATCAGAAGTCAAAGGACCATGATAATATTTACTGTCCGCAATAGAAGCCCCTGTCAAAGGCCGTGTGATATTTTTTGAAAAATGGCTCAATGAAGACAGGCTAAAAACCCCACCCACTAAAGCACAACCAAAGGCAGCCGAAGAAACACTATCCAGGGCTTCTTTTAAACAAACCATTTGATACTCTTTAAAGCCTGGTTGCTGTAACTGTTCTATTTTATACTCTTGTTTAAATAAACAACGATCACCAGCATGCTCATGCCACTTTTTGTAAGCAGCCAACATTATTTTTAATAACAAACTAAATACAATCAATAAAAAACTAAATTGCAATATCAATTGAGGAGGACAATAATCTCTTGAATTATACGTTTCTTGACCTTCTTGTTTGAACTTATGATAAAAAGGAATCGTTTCGGTGAACGTTCTGTCTTGCTGCGGCAAATGAATGGTAATGACCAAAAGACCTGGCGTTAATGCCTGACCATAATAAGACATATCCAATTGTTCGCTTATCACATAAGAAAGAGCAATCCCAGCCCCTCCCGCTACCGAGGAAACCAAACAAAATCCATCGGCCAAATCAACCAAAGCTTTCGCTATTAATTCTACTGCCAATACATACATCGCGTACCTTTTTGCATTCCTTGCCGTTTTCACATCTTACATCAAATCATCATGAGGAACAGACTCTAATCGGCAATTTTTTTATTTTTACATTTACTCTTCTTTTGCGCGTTGCACACGATGTAATCAAGAGCTGGCTAGCCAATAATGCTGCTTCTCATGCTCAAGCAAGCCTTGCTTCATGGGTAATCCACCACCGTACCCACCTAAAGAGCCATCACTGGCAATCACTCTATGGCAAGGGATAATAATGGCCAACTGATTCGCACCATTGGCATTTGCCACTGCACGGCATGCCTGAGGCTTCGCCAACATCCGCGCTTGTTCTGCATAACTGCGTGTTTCGCCATAAGGTATTTGCTGTAGGGTATGCCATACGGCTTGTTGAAATGAGGTACCGAATAACTTGTACGGTGTTTTGAACACCTGAAGGACACCTGAAAAATACTGTTTTAACTCCATTGCAATAGAATGAAGCGGCTCATTTTCACCCCACTCAATGATAAAGCCACGCTGTTGCAATCGCAGCACTTCCTGCCGCAACTTTTTTCTGGTCATAAATTCTAATAAATAAAGCGATTCCTGGCTTGCCAATGCAACCATCGGTGCTAATGGCGTGTCTATCCAGGTCGCATGAAGTTGCATACCAGGCTTCCTGCCTTGTACTGTATTCTCTTGCCACAGCGGCATGAAGAGGTCAGGTTTTTCTATCAGGGAATAATCAGGAGATGGAAGAAACATAAAAATACTCTAAAATAATTACCAGGTCATCATAGCCGCTTCTGTCCAGGCGAATCAACAGCGACCCAAGATGAACAGTCGCATCATCGGTCAGGAATTTTAAAGCGCGGGTGAAGTGACCGCCTTATCCAGGATAAACGCATCTAAAACCATGCTATCATCCTGAATATTAAGCTAAGGTGTATTAACAGACAGCCGATTGCTTTCCTCAACCGGCACCGATTGCACTCGTTTCGGCGTAAAAAAAGCCAAATCCAACGCAGCAATAGAAAGACAGGAGTACCTGGCATCAGAATGTGCAACTGGTACATCAAAATAGCGCGGATTTATTTTGGTTTTTTGCAAATGTGCTAAACAAGTCAATGTCTCTTCGCGTAAATTCAGAGTTTTTAATGCCTCATCGCTTTCTGACTCTATCACGATAAAGGCATCCAACTCCTCTGGCATCAAAGGAATACAACTGTCTACTGTTCTGGGAAACAGGTGATATTGTAAAGAGGAATACAGTTCGGGAGGAATCGCCCCTATTTCTTGACCAAATTGCTCCTGATAGAGCTGCCAATACCATCTTAATTTATCAATCTGCTGCGTCTTCATCGTGAAGGCAAATGCATTAATATAAGCACTGACAAACAAAGGGTATTCAGCTAACAGATAATCAAAACACTGCAATGCTTCTATTGACCGGTTAGCCAAACTATAAGTAATTGCCAAATGCTTTAACACCTGTTGATTTTTAAAATGCCATGCAAATGAATTCAGCTCTGCTATGGCAGCATTTATTTGTCCCATTTTCCGATAGCAAAGTGCTGTTTGAATACAAATGAATTGACTTGGCCCATACTCTTGTCGAATCAAATCAATACACTCAAGCGCTTTGTTATACTGTTTCATTTTAATGTAAATGATAACTTGAACAGCCTGCCCTTCTTGTGAATTATCCACTTTCTGCAATAAACTCGCCATCCAACGCTGCATTTCTTCTTTATCAGAGCTTGAGTCTGCCGTATAACAATGTAACAAAGCCCGTATCCAACCCAAATGATTTTCACGCGCCAGTGCTTTTTTATAATGTTCCACTGCTTCCTTATAATGTCCTTGTTGTAAGTGAAAAGAGGCCATCAAAGCATAGAACCGTGCATCCTCCTGCTCACTCAATTCCTTCATTAATTCTTGCGCCTGAGCAAGACGGTTACTGGCCAAAAGGCATCTGACTTTGGCTTGTAAAATAGTTGACCTCGGCAGGGTGTCTTCTGATAACAATTCGTCATATAAAGACAAAGCCCAATCAAATCCCGTTTCCTTACCTGATTGCTGGTGACACCAGGCTTTATTTAATTTGGTATACGCTTGCTGTAATGGCGTTGATTTGAATTGGCTCAATTGTTCATACACATTTAATGCTGAACAATAATCACCGATAGCCTTGTAGTAGTCGGCCCAATAAATCATTAACTCTTTGCTTTTTTGCTCTGGAAATTGCAACTGGGTTTGCTGTAACCACATAAGGGCTTGATAGTTGTAACCTAATTTAAGTAAGGTCTTAATTTTAATCAAATGCGACTCGAATGACTCTGCCGTGATAATAAAGCCACGGTGAATTCGCACTAATTGTTCGTAATTATTGCTTTTAACTAATTCTCTTGCTTCATTAATAGACACCCATCGTTGCCTGGCTTCTGCTATTAAATCTTTCTCCGTAGCTATTTCTTGCAAAGCAGTCTGACGATTATTTACCAAGCGTTGAATGTCTATGGTTTGTTGTTGTAGTGTCTGGACAAATTCCAAAATAAAGCGGTTTGCATTCAAGTCGATACGTTTGGCCTCAGATACAAGCTCATGCAACAAACTAAACTCATCCCCAAGTTGTTGCTGTAAGCCGCTCCATTCGCTGGGTAAATACTCAGCCCCCCACTCACCAACATCTCTTTGCAAACAAGCCAGATAAATGGCTTTGGCTTTTTTAAATGAGGGCAGGCAATCCATCGTTTCTACTTCTTGCACGCGCAGGGCTTGCTTTGTTTGCCATGTAAGCAAGTGCTTGCCTTCTTCTTCAAATAACAAAGCCTGCTCCAGCTGTCTTATTTGCTCTTGATTAAGACGCCTTACCACCGTGTTAAACAGCGGTTTGTTCATCATAATGACGTCTATATGGGCATTAATTAAAGACAAGTATTGAGCATCGTTTGGCTCTGCCTCTGTCATAATATGACAAAGCAAATCCATTTTTTTATCCGGTCGCTGCTTAATCAATGATTCAAACAAAGGCTGCATGTCCGTACAGGTGAACTGTTTTGCCTTTAGCAAAATACGCACGACCTCATCATATCCTGCGTCATAATCATCCCCTTGCAAAGCCTTGCTTTGAAAAGCATCATAAATAGGCTTTACTGCCGCCAGCTGAGGATTTTTGGTGTTTGCTATCAAATTGAAACACAAAGACAGTAATTTGCTTTTTTGAGTAAAGTGACGAAAGGCAGGAGACTCAGGATTAAATTCCAAACAATTTAATACATACTGAGCAATGGAATAGATTTTTTCTTGCTGCTTTTCGCTCAGCATGTGTCGATGTACCACTAGAATGGACAACAACGAATGCCAGTGCTCTAACGGCATCTGAGGCAACTTTATGAAATGGAGGTTCATTATTCGTTCAGAAATGAACAGCATCTGATCGAGGGATTCTTTTTTTAATACGGCTTCTTTATGAGCCATTGCTTCCATCCGCTCAGACCATTTTGCAATGGCTTTATAGTATGATGAGAGGGCAAAGGTAAAATCATGCAATGCCTCTTTGTCCAAAGAACCATCATTTTTCAGATACAATAAATGTCCATATAATTTTCCAAAAACATACCCTATATAATTGAGATTAGGTGTTTCTTTTTTAGCAAACAAATACAGTAAATTAACATAAGTTGTATAAGATAAATCTATTTTCTGACTTATCATCCGCTCAAAAAATGCTGTAAATTGCGACCATCGCCTCTGATCAGGGTATTTTTCATGAAGCACTATATAAAGGCTTAACATCAAAGTATAAGCCTGATCTTTGAGATTGACGTTATTTAGATTTAAATCTTCTACCTTTTCACATACCTTCTGAAACAGTTCCTCAACCAAAAACAAAAGTTCCTGCTCTAAAGAAGGCTCAAGTTGAGTATGTTTGATGTACAATACCAACAGCTGAAAGACCTCATGATAAGACGACACATGTAAAGAACACCAGGACAGGTTTTTTATAAAGGATACCAGTTCAGTAATTAAGGTCGGATGTATTGCAAGTGCCTCCTCTCGTTTGGCTACATAAAATTCAAAATAGTAATGAATCACCAGTTCATACACTTGAAATAAATTAATTTTATGTTGTCCCATCGGTACTTTTATGGTGGCGCTTTCTTGCACCAACATCAGATTCTCTGATGTCTGTAATACCGACATGATCTGGTTCAATTGCTGAAAGTTTTCTACATACTGTTCTGGCGTCTTAACCGGATCCTCAAGCAAAGCAATCAATTGAGCAATATGGTTTTTATTCGTCTGAACAAAATGATTCCAATTTTTTTTGGCAGTTAATCTTTTATGTTTAGGCAGCATGATTATTTTCAACGCAATAAAAACAATCATTATAACAAATAAATTACAATATAGCCTTGTTGTAGAATAAAAAAACAGGGCGGAAGCGGCCTTACAGCCACTTCTGCTGGGTAAAATCTCAATCCGATTACTGCGTAGAACGTGCTGCGAAAGCCATCATAATAAACGTCCAGCCGCTTATCATAAACTCCATAGCAACAAATAAACCAATCAACCATAACGCACTAAATGGCCATTGAATAAGTATCAGAATACCTAAAACCAGAGAAGCCAAACCCGCAAAGAAAATCCAAAGATATCCTTTCGTTCCACGCAATTGAAAAGCCATCATCATGCGTACAATACCGATGATAATTAACACCCACGCCAGCATGGCGGTAATTAAAACCGTTGCCAATAAAGGATCGTAAAAAATAACCATACCACCAATCACATACAAAGCAGCAATCAATGCGTGCCAAAAACGACCACGCCATCCTTTGCACTGAAAAAGATCTATAAATTGAGCCAGGCCTGCAACAACCAATAAGACACCAAAAAACAAAACACTCACCAAGGTCAATCCCGCGACCATACCAAGACCTATCAAGCCCAACAGAACAAAGACTATGCCAAGACCTAACAGCCATCCCCAATTCCGCTTTAATCCATCAGCAGAATATTCTAATGTCATCTTTTTAGCGTTCATAAACTGTCCTTATTATAAATTAGGTTAAACCCCATCAACGCGTTTATTACACTCAATATGCAGTAATACCATTTAATTATAGAACAGTTTTTCATCAAGCGATAAATCTCATGACAAGACATTATTACACCGTGTTAACCAAAGGAATCGTTTTAAAAATGGCCGATGGATTAATTAAAAATATCCGCTATATTATTAATAAGGGATTAAAAATAGTAACTTTATTGGTCTTTAGAATGAGCTGCCAAAACACAGTCAGAAGTCTACGAATAGAAGCTATATTGATATGGCAGTAACCCATAAACCAGACAAGACAACCAAGGCTTTTTTATGTTAATTGAAATACTTAACCTAATCGCTGTCGTTTCCGGGCTTTTTTTTGCTATTTTGACATTCAATTTTGTCTTGAAACATCTGGTAAAAAGCCCTATCCGTGATTTCTTCTTTCAGTTGGGCGTACTTTTTCTTTTAACTGCTTTAATTCCATTTCTTAATAAATTTGATAATTTTCAATACATGTCACATTTTATTATCGCTATTTATTGCTTATGGTGGTTTTCACTTAATCTCGTGCTTAATGAGTCCTTACATTACTTTATATGGAATAAATTATTTACAAAAAAAGGAATGATTGCATCTAAATTACTCCAGGATTTAGTGTCTTTTATGCTGATTATTCTCACTATCGGTTGTATTTTTCATTTTGTATTTAGCAAATCGGTTGTAGGGCTTTTTACCGCATCCGGCGTTATGGCCATTATTTTAGGCTATTCCGCACAAACGACACTAGGAGAGGCTTTTGCTGGCATTGGGCTTAATATCGCCAAACAATTTGAATTGGGAGATTATATTGCCCTGATGAATAGTAATGGTCAACTCACCGAGCAAGAAGGCACGGTGACCGACTTAACCTGGCGTTTTATTACCCTGTTAACCAAAGACGGCCACTCTCTTTCCTTACCCAATAGTTTTGTCTTTAAAAACGGCGTTATCAATTATTCACAGCAGGATATTGCTCACCTCTTTGCTATTACCATTACCGTAGCTAACAGCTTCTCTCCAGCAAAAATCAAACAAATGCTCTTGTCTGCTGCCAGACAATGTATCCATGTATCGCAAGAAAAGCCACCCCATGTAACCTTACTCGAATTAAGAGAAAAGGATAATGCCAATACCTACAAACTAACCTATTTTACTGAAAGTGCAGAATCTCAGACGAGAGATCATATCCTGTCTGTTTTTTGGTACGACTATAGACGATTAAAAGAGCAACAAAACTCCAGCACCATATCTTTACAGGAACAAATTACTGAGAGTGAGCGATTACTGTTTTTAGAACGGATCGACTTATTTTCCTCTCTTAAACCAGAAGAAAAAATGCAGCTGGCCCAAAAAACCATTCCTCACTTTTATGGCCCACCTCAAATGATATTAGCCAAAGGACAAGAAAACAGCTCCCTCTTTCTTGTTTATACTGGCAGTGTAGAAGTGTCTATTAAAGGGCCCGCTAACACCATGATCACTCTTGCAACACTGAACAATGGCGCCTATTTTGGTGAAATGTCTTTACTAACAGGAGAGCCTGTCAGCGCCTATGTCGCAGCCTATACGGAAACGGTTATCTTGGAAATAAACCATGACATTATGGCAACCCTTTTCGATCAAAGGCCTCAGTTGATAGAAGAAATCAGCACGGTGATAGTATCTCGCTCAGCACATAATAAAAGCGTACAAATTGCATTAGAACCCCAAAAAGAGGAAAAAGTATTATTAATTAATCAAATTATCAACAAAATAAAAAATTACTTTAAACCAGAACCCCAATAATCTTGAGCTACATAAAACAGGACTACGTTTGCAATTTGTCCTGCTTTGGCCCGTATTAATGAGGATTAAATACGCTATATTAAACCGGCTACTTTAACGGGTGAACCTATGAATAATGCAAAATCATCCAGCTTAAAAAGCATTCTACATTCAAAGCGCGCGAATATTTATTACCTGGAAAAGTGCCGCGTGATGCAAAAAGATGGCAGAGTGTTATACCTTACTGAAGCAAAAGACGAAAATCAATTTTGGAATATACCTATAGCAAACACAACTTGCATACTGCTGGGTATCGGTACATCGATTACTCAAGCTGCAGTTAGAATGCTATCTCAATCTGGTGTACTCATTGGCTTTAGTGGCAGTGGCGGTACACCATTATTAATGAGCAATGAAATAGAATGGTTTACCCCCCAAAGTGAATATCGTCCTACTGAATATATGCAAGGATGGATGGCATTTTGGTTTGATGACAACAAGCGCTTACATGCCGCGAAACAACTGCAAAAAGCTCGCATTGAATACCTCCAAACCTATTGGAACAAAAGCCGTAACCTAAACGCAGAAGGTTTTCACATCGATGATTTAAAGCATGAACTATCTGTTTGCATAACAAAGGTAGAACAAGCAAACAATGTTAACATGCTCATGCAAGCAGAAGCTGAACTGACAAAAAAACTATACCGATATGCTGCTAATAGCACCAATTATGGCAAGTTCAATCGCGAACGAGAAGCAAGCGATAAAGCAAATGAGTTTTTAAATCATGGTAATTATTTAGCCTATGGCTTAGCTGCAACAACATTATGGGTGCTAGGTATTCCACATGGGTTTGCCTTGATGCATGGAAAAACACGACGAGGAGCACTGGTTTTTGATATCGCTGATTTAATTAAAGACGCACTTATTTTGCCATGGGCTTTTATTTGTGCAAAAGAAGACTACAGTGAGCAAGAGTTTCGCGAACAATGCTTACAAAATTTCACAGAAAACAAAGCACTGGAGTTCATGTTTAACCAAGTAAAAACCATAGCATTAAATTCCATATGGCCATACAAACTGCACGGTGAAAATTCATTATGATGGTCATTTTTATTTCTCAATGCCAAAAAAAAGCCCTTGGTAAAACTCGCCAAATATTAGATGCTTTTGCCAATCGTATTGGTGATAAGACATGGCAAACAGTTATCACTCAAGAAGGATTACTTGCAGTTAAAAAATTACTGCGACAAACAGCAAGTAAAAATACCTCGGTAAGTTGTCACTGGATAAGAACCCGACAACGCACGGAATTAGCTTGGATTGTTGGCCGACGACAAGCCTTTAATAGTCAAGGGATAGTTCCTGTTAATAGCACACAAAAAAATTTACTGAGTATTAATCAAGAAACCGATTGGTATTATCTACCACTTATCAAAGCCTTAGTATCTATAGCTGCATTATTACATGACTGGGGTAAAGCAAGCGCATTATTTCAACAAAAACTCATGCCAAAACGCCATGCAGCTAAAGGTGACCCAATCCGCCATGAATGGATATCATGTCTTTTATTGCATTCATTAGTACATGCGCAAAAAGAGCCAGCAACTGATGATGACTGGCTAAATTCATTAGTACATGGGATTATTGATGAAGCCACTATAAAAAAAATGGCCGAAAGTCAAACACGCCATCCCTTAGCCAATCTACCTCCTATTGCAAAACTTATTTCATGGCTGGTTGTATCTCATCATCGTTTGCCAATAAATCAAGATACAACTTTTACTGAGGCCATCCGCAAAGAAGAAGCAAATGACATTGATGCTATCTTAAATCGTATAACGCAACAATGGAGTTATGAGAATCGTTATGATGAAATTGATTACCAAGCACGTGTAGCTGAATGCTTTCGATTTCCTCATGGATTATTGAGTAAATCAAAACCTTGGTTAGCCCAACTCAAAAAGTGGTCTTCCCGATTACTACTTTGCAAATCAGAAGCAGAACAATCATTAAGAGATGGCAGCTATCGCTTACTATTAAATCATGCTCGCCTTTGTCTAATGCTTGGAGATCACTATTACTCATCACAAGCCAAAGATGAGCGATGGGAAGGCGACATAACACTTTTTGCAAATACCGATCCTAAAACCAAACAACAAAAACAAAAACTTGATGAGCACTTGGTTGGTGTCGCACATCATGCATTAAAAATAGCCCATTTACTCCCTGTATTTGAAACAGAACTTCCTTTAGCCCAAGATCTTTTTTCTTTAAAAAAAACCAGTCCTCATGGATATGAATGGCAAGATAAAGCGGTTACAAACATTAAAAAATGGTACTTGGCTAATCCCAACATCAAAGGTTTTTTCGCTGTTAATATGGCTAGTACTGGCTGCGGTAAAACCTTTGCAAATGCAAAAATAATGCAAGTTCTGTCTAAGGATCAATCTAGCTTACGATTTATTCTTGCTTTAAGTTTAAGAACATTAACACTACAAACAGGTGATGAATACCGAAAGCGAATTAAATTAGATGACAGTGAGTTGGCTGTATTAATTGGCTCAAAAGCTGTCATGGATTTGCATCAACAAACACTTAATGATGAAAAAAAAGACAGTTATGAACATAGTGGCTCTTTGTCGCAAGAGTCCTTATTAAACGAAGACATTGATTTTGATTGCCCTATCCCTGAAGAAAATTTTACCACCGTTTTAAAAGAAGAGCGCGATAAAAAATTTCTTTATGCGCCGGTACTGGCATGCACCATTGATCATCTCATAGCGTCCGTTGAAACAAAGCGTGGTGGTCGTTATATCTTACCTTATCTGCGTTTAATGTCTTCTGATCTGGTAATTGATGAAGTAGATGAGTTTTCTGGAAATGATCTGCAAGCTATTGGCCGGTTAATTCACTTGGCTGGCATGCTTGGTCGCAAAGTAATGATTTCTTCTGCGACCATTCCTCCTGATCTGGCAGAAGGCTATTTTAAAGCTTACCGTGATGGATGGCATCTTTATTGTAAAACGCGCCCGATTAATCCCAACATTACCTGTACATGGATTGATGAGTTCAATACTCAAGTAAACATGAATGATCAATTTGAAACCGCCCATGCGATTAGCTCTTATCGAGAAGCTCATAAAAATTTTGTTGATAAGAGGATCTCAAAATTAAAAAAACAAATTGTTAAACGTAAAGCAATTATTCAATCCTGCGCTACGATTTTTGCGGATTACACTCAAGAGCATAATGATCATGAAATAATTAAAAGTAAACAACAGCACTATTTCTCATTAATGACAGAAAGCGCCTTTCAACTGCATCAACATCATCAAACGATAGACCGAGAAACTCAACTCAAAGTATCTTTCGGGATCATTCGTCTTGCCAATATCCAACCGTGCATAGCTTTCACTCAATACCTACTCCAAGTTGCTTACCCTAACGATATTCAAATAAGAGTAATGCCATACCACAGCCAACAAGTGTTGTTATTACGCCATGTTCAAGAACAGCATTTAGATAACGTATTAAAACGCAAAGAACAACTTAGCGAACAACCACAAGCCTTTAGTAACCCCATTATCAAAAAACACTTACAACATATCCGCGATACAGAACCCCATGTAAAAAATGTTTTGTTTATTTTAGTAGCAACACCAGTCGAAGAAATTGGACGCGATCATGATTTTGACTGGGCTGTAGTCGAACCTTCATCCTATCGTTCTATTATTCAATTAGCTGGTAGAGTTCTTCGGCATCGCCAAAAAGAAATTACAACACCCAATATCTATCTCATGCAATACAACTGGAAGGGGATTAAATATTTCCATAAAGAAAACCACGCTGTATTTAACCGACCAGGCTATGAGGATATTATTTTACTCAATTCTCATGATATGAATACTCTGGTTGATACAAAAGCGCTTGCCAAGCGCATTGATGCAATTCCTCGAATTCAAAAACCTATACAGTTAAAACCAACGGAGCAATTAGCTGATTTAGAACATTTTTCAATCCGCAATTTATTAGCCACCAGACCTGTGCCTTGTTTAACGCCATATACTTTGCAAGGTTATTTAACTTCCGCATGGTTTTTAACGGCTTATCCACAAACACTGATGCCATTTCGCAACGGCTTAGAAAGCATAAAAATATTTCTCATTTATGATGAAGAAAGCAATCAATACCTATTTGCAGAAAAAAACGACCAAGGCATTTTAATTAATCGTGAACGATTTCTAGGCATCCAACGGATAGAGTTGAGTCCTAAGACACTTGAACGACTCTGGTTAGTAAGAAATTTTGAAACTGAAGTAAAAAAAATCGCTGAACAATACGATATGAGTTTAAAACAAACATCAACCCGATTTGGCGAATTAAGTTTTCCTCATATCAACAATGCAAAATATGGATACAGTGACCAATTGGGATTAGTAAGACTCAACGAACAGGAATAATAAATACAGGAGGTATAGTGATAGATCCCGCAATAATAAATTTTTTTAATGATAAAAAAGCAACCTGGCTTAATAAAGCAATCTCGACATCAATGACTGATGTTGATATTGCTGAGAAAAATCAAGCTTGTGAAGAACTTTTTTGTTTTGAAAACTGGCTACCCGATGCTGCAAGACGCGCAGGACAGCTGTCTATATCAACCCATCCATGTACTTTTAGTCACCCCAGTAGCAGGAAAAATAAAAATGGCTATGTCTCACCTGTAATCGCAAAATCACAACAGAACAACGATGGTTATCTACGCAGTGGGAATTTATTGGTTGAATATGATATCTTGGGTAACGCTGCAGCGCTTGATGTTCATAAATTTCTGATGCTCATACTGCAAGATGGAAAAACACTTTTACAGCATATTAAAGAAAATAGTGATCAAGCACGTTCGTTATTGGCCATCAAATCTGAAACCTATGAATCTTTACGCTCAGGCTTCTTAGCCATAACCCAAGATAATAATAAAACAATTACTAGCTCTAAAATTAAACAAGTCTATTTTCCTGTCGATAATGACTATCACCTACTCTCTACATTAACATCTTCAGGCGCAATATATGATCTAAAAAAACGAATAGATACAATACATTTTTCTGAATCAACTATAGAGGCAATCGCTTGCAAAAAAGAAAATCGATGGCATCCAACTGGTTATAAGCAATTGTCCAACCTGACTACCATTAGTTATGGGGGTACCCAAAAACAAAATATTAGCGTACTCAATTTTAAAAATAAGGGCAAAGCATATTTACTTGTCAGTGAACCACCACACCTGGTATCACACAATATTCGCTTCCCTACTCTGGACTTTTTTAATCAAAGTATTAACTACTATCAATGCAGTGATCTATTTCATGCTTTACATGAGTTATTTATTCAGCACAAAAATAATTGGCATATAAGACAAGAGCGCGACGAATATTATCTAGCCATTATTGATCGAATCATTGAACGTATGTGGCTGATACGAGAAATAGCCAGTGAACAATTCAACCCTCAATCCAGTCAACTAAACTCTTGTCAAAAAATTTGGTTATGTGACGAATATCAAGCCACTCGCGATACCGAAGATGACTGGCTAGGTGAAATTACATACCAACTCAGTCAATTTATTGTTAATGGCTATGAGAACATCTTAGGCCAGCATGCTTTTATGTTTTCTGATACAGAATTTAATCATATCTATCAGCTTGTCTGTAATCAACAGGAGGCATTACGATGAGCATTAAGAAAATTTTATTATTACCGCACATTAACATCCATAATGCTAATGCACTTTCCAGTCCTTTTACAATTGGATTTCCTGCCATGACAGCATGGTTAGGTGCAACTCATGCATTGCAGAGAAAACTAAAGGAGAAAGGAGTTCAAATTCATTGTAAGGCCACAGGGGTTGTCAGTCATCAATTTGATTTACAAACATATCGTGGTAAAAATGCTTTTGTTTCATCCATCATCGGTACAGCAAATCCGTTAGATCAATTTGGCAAGCGTCCTTCTTTCATTGAAGAACCTCGCTGCCATTTGAATGTGTCCCTTCTCATAGAAATAGAAGGCGTCATTCAAGAGCAACATCACATATTAGAACAAACTATCAGTGACATTTTACATGCTAAACTGAAAATAGCAGGAGGGGATATTCGTACTTTTTCTCCACCTACAATCATAGTTATTGATGAACATAATGCTGCTGAACTTCGTGCATTCAAGCGCAAATTAATGCCTGGTTATGTATTAATAGAAAGGCGCGATTTAATGATTGCAGCAATGGATAAAGGCCAAGACCCAATAGATGCTATCATCGATTATTTGGCCATTCACCATTACTGCAACTTGAATGATAGCAATGATGTGATTTGGACACGCCAACGCAAAAAACAAAATAACAAGCCCGCAGGCTGGATTGTGCCTATCGCCACAGGTTTTCATGGGTTAACCGATATAGGACTTGCTTTAAATCAGCGAGATCCATCCACACCTCACCGTTTTGTTGAAAGCTTGGTAACGCTTGGTGAATTTAAAATGCCACATCGATTCTCTAACCTGACACAAATGCTCTGGCATTATCAATTTGATGCTGAAAATCAACTCTACCAATGCATACAAACTCATACCACCAATATTCAGCAAGACGACTTTATTTAAAATTTGACATAAGGAAAACAACATGGCTAAAGAAAACAAAATTCCATCTGTGCTTGCATTTGAAAAAAAACTAGTTCCAAGTGATGGTTATATGTATGGCACCACATGGCAAAATAAAGAGCACTGTTCTGCGCTTAAGTTGCAGGAAAAATCTGTTAGAGGAACCATTTCCAACCGTTTGAAAGCAACCATCAAAAATGATCCTCTAAAATTAAATGCAGAAATAGAAAAAGCCAATTTACAACGCATAGATGCTTGCTCTCTAGAACCTCATCAAGACACTTTAAAATTGCATTTTACCGTAAAAGTACTAGGAGGAATCATGCAGCCTTCTGCTTGCAATAGTGCATCATTTCAACAAAGTTACCGTGAAGCAGTACAGTGTTACCTTAACACTTATCAATTTACTGAACTAGCCAAGCGCTATGCAATTAACATTGCAAATGCTCGTTTCCTTTGGCGAAATCGCTTAGGCGCCGAACAAATTGAAGTGCATGTTTCAGCACGAAATAATGACTATCAGCAACAATGGACATTTAACAGTAATCAATTTAGCATTCGACATTTTAATCATCAAGATAAAAACATTGATGAACTTGCATCTGTAATTGCAGCAATCTTACGTAGCGTAGATGATTTTATTTTGCTCGACATTACCTGCTATGCAAAAGTGGGTAAAGCTCAAGAAGTGTACCCAAGCGAAGAATTAGTACTTGATAAAGGTAAAAATGACAAAAGTAAAATTTTATACGCTGTTAATGACGTTGCCGCTTTGCATTCTCAAAAATTAGGCAACGCTCTACGCACCATTGATACATGGTACCCTGAATATCATCCTGAACAAGATACAGGCCCTATAGCTATTGAACCCTATGGTGCCGTCACTAACTTAGGTCACGCCTACCGAACTCCGAAAGAAAAGCAAGATTTTTACAGCCTATTTGATGTATGGGCGCGCGGTGGTTCCTTAGGCAGAGCAGAAGATGAGCACTATGTTATGGCCGTCTTAGTGCGTGGCGGTATTTTTGGCGAAAGCGACAAGTAGGAGTTGTTATGGATCATTACATAGACATTATCATTCCATCTAATCAGGAATTCGCAATACCCGTATTGTTAAATGCTATCTATAGCAAATTACATAAACGCCTTTGCGATCTCCACACGACCAATATTGGCGTTAGTTTTCCCAAATATAAAATAACACTCGGTGATAAACTGCGTATTCATGGCTCACTAGAAAGTTTAAGTAACTTACAATATCTGCCTTGGCTTGGCAGCTTAAATGACTATTGTCAAGTAAGCAAAATAATCCCTGTTCCTAAAGACATTCAATTTCGTAATATCTGCCGTAGCCAGGCAAACATAAAACTCTCAAAACTTAACCGCCTGCTAAGGCGGGGATCTATTACAGAAAAAGACGCTCAAGACTATCTAGTGGCCATCACCAATATATCTATCAAAACGCCCTATGTTGAGACTACCAGCAGTTCAAATGGCCATAAATATAAGCGCCATATAAAACTAGGTGAATTGCGTAGCACGCCCATGACCGGAGAATTTGACCAATTTGGCTTATCCAAAACAGCAACCATTCCATGGTTTGACTAAACTATCGGGTGTTTTTACCTAATTAGGTAAAAACACCTATAATTTTGTTCATTAAAAAAATATAAGTATAATTAAGTAGTTAGGCTAAGTATAAAAATATTGGTGAAAATCTTATTTTTTATCTAATCTAATGTTTTAAATGTGCTTTTACAAAATCATTTTGGGTTATCTGCCGAATAGGCAGCTTAGAAAATTATATAATAAATACGCGATCTGATTTGCAAGTTATCTGCCGAATAGGCAGCTTAGAAAAAGAGGACACCCTTATTGTACTCGACAGGGATGTTATCTGCCGAATAGGCAGCTTAGAAACTAAATATGCGTTAGAGGAATTAAACAATGATTGTTATCTGCCGAATAGGCAGCTTAGAAAAGTACTGATAAGCATTGCTTGCAATTCCGAGCGTTATCTGCCGAATAGGCAGCTTAGAAATTAAATGTTTTCTCATAATGAGCCATGAAGTAGTTATCTGCCGAATAGGCAGCTTAGAAACACAGACCCAATTAAGGATATGCATAATGTTAGTTATCTGCCGAATAGGCAGCTTAGAAACAATTAATGTGGCCATCACGCCAATGCCTTTGTGTTATCTGCCGAATAGGCAGCTTAGAAAATATAGATACATTACCTTGCTAGCATTTTTCATGTTATCTGCCGAATAGGCAGCTTAGAAATTAATAGGCATGATAATAGTAATAATCTACAAGTTATCTGCCGAATAGGCAGCTTAGAAAAATTTCGTCAATAAAGCGGAAGTAACAGACGCGTTATCTGCCGAATAGGCAGCTTAGAAATTCTTACTATGTGCCTTAAGTTTTTCAGCTTCGTTATCTGCCGAATAGGCAGCTTAGAAAGCATGAACATGCAACGTATCACCTTCTCTAAGGTTATCTGCCGAATAGGCAGCTTAGAAAATAGCAACAGCCTTTGCTGTCTTTAACTCATAGTTATCTGCCGAATAGGCAGCTTAGAAAATTAATGTTGACTCAAGTGGAGCAACTTTTGCGTTATCTGCCGAATAGGCAGCTTAGAAATTTCAATCATTGTTTAATTCCTCTAGCGCATAGTTATCTGCCGAATAGGCAGCTTAGAAACTTAAAATTCTTACGCCATATAGATACATTACGTTATCTGCCGAATAGGCAGCTTAGAAAACTAAAGGAAATGCACAATGCTCGAAGAGAAGGTTATCTGCCGAATAGGCAGCTTAGAAATTGTGATAAAGGTGCGTCTGCCTGAATGAGAGGTTATCTGCCGAATAGGCAGCTTAGAAATAGTGAAGGGTTCGCGCATGTTTGATGTTTTGGTTATCTGCCGAATAGGCAGCTTAGAAATTCTGCATTGCGCAAAGAAATGTTCTTAAATTGTTATCTGCCGAATAGGCAGCTTAGAAAAAAAACAAAATACAAGCCGCATGATGGTCTTTGTTATCTGCCGAATAGGCAGCTTAGAAATCACATAGTTATTAAAGCTATAGACTATACGAGTTATCTGCCGAATAGGCAGCTTAGAAATATGAAAAGATTAAGGGTTCATTAAACCCTAAGTTATCTGCCGAATAGGCAGTTTAGAAAATTAATTGCAGCAATCACTATTTTGCCATGTGGTTATCTGCCGAATAGGCAGCTTAGAAACTCTCAATTCATCGCTAACACGCTCCATCAACGTTATCTGCCGAATAGGCAGCTTAGAAAAAAGGATACTGAGGCACTTAGGCTAGGGTCTTGTTATCTGCCGAATAGGCAGCTTAGAAAAAGAAGTCTCTTATATCACCAAAAAAGCCCTTGTTATCTGCCGAATAGGCAGCTTAGAAACAGTGATATTGCTTGCTTAATCATTTGCTCCAGTTATCTGCCGAATAGGCAGCTTAGAAATAGCTATCAATGAATCCATAACATACATGCGAGTTATCTGCCGAATAGGCAGCTTAGAAATTATCAAGATTCATTTCAATCTCTCTTTTAATGTTATCTGCCGAATAGGCAGCTTAGAAAATGAAAAGGGTGCTGAAGCAAATGGATGAATAGTTATCTGCCGAATAGGCAGCTTAGAAAAAGCGAACGTGACATTTCAGCAAAACTACCAAGTTATCTGCCGAATAGGCAGCTTAGAAAATATACAGAAGCCCCAGAAGCTCTTCTTTCGTGTTATCTGCCGAATAGGCAGCTTAGAAATTAAGTGTCATTTCCTGCTCTGCACCCGTTTCG
>PEQM01000018.1 GCA_002786205.1 Legionella sp.
TATAAAACAACGGACAAAAGATACGGGGTTTTAGAAATTAATCAATAATGGCTGCGTAAGGTGAGTACAAATTAAAATAAAGGACAGCTAGTATAATTTTTTATGCTCTAAAATTCAACTTGTTATCAAAAATAAAGTCATTTCTAGGCTTGAGTGTTTCAGTTTTTAGGAGTACCATATTTTTTAAATCTCGATGATATAAAAAAATATGGTACTAATAGCTGGTGTTGATGAAGTAGGAAGAGGACCCTTGGCTGGCCCCGTGGTCACGGCAGCGGTTATTTTAAAAGAGCCTATTGCTGGATTGGCAGATTCTAAAAAATTAACCCCAGCTTCTCGTAAAAAACTCTCAATACAGATTAAGGCTCATGCCTACGCCTATGCATATGGGCGAGCCGAAGTAGATGAAATTGACAGATTAAATATTCATCATGCTACGTTATTGGCCATGCAAAGAGCCGTTGATGCCTTACCGATTAGACCCACGCAAGTTTTAATAGATGGCATTCATCTTCCTCCTGCACTGGGCATATCTTGTCAGGCTATAGTGCAAGGAGACAGTCTCATTCCTGAAATTAGTGCGGCATCCATTCTTGCCAAGGTATTAAGAGATGAGGAAATGGAACAAATGGATAGCATTTATCCTGGATATGGATTCGCTTCTCATAAAGGTTACCCAACCTCGGTACATAGAAAGGCATTAATAGCACTTGGTCCCTCACCCATTCATCGCAGGAGTTATGCTCCAGTTGCCACATTGATTAAATAATTTTGCGATGCTTAACCCCTTTATTTAGCGACAGCTATTAAACAAGATCCGGTGTGTACTAATGGACATTAATATGCCAAATCCAGCCAAAAAAGTTACCATGGCTGTACCGCCATAGCTCACTAAAGGTAAGGGGATGCCAACAACAGGAAGAATGCCCATCACCATACCAATATTGACAAAACCGGAAAAGAAAAAACTCATTGCCAAACTGGCCGCCAGTAGTCGGGTATACGTTGTTTGGGCGTGATTGGCTATATTTAAGCTTCTAAGGGAAATGAGCACAATGAGAATAATGACTATCAGCCCCCCAATAAAACCAAATTCTTCTCCATTAACAGCAAATATAAAATCTGTGGCGTGTTCAGGGAGAAAGTTGAGATGAGACTGACTTCCTTCCAACCAGCCTTTGCCCATTAGTCCTCCTGAACCAATAGCAATTTTGGATTGAATGATATGATAACCAGTACCTAAAGGATCCTGTTCTGGATCAAGTAAGGTATAGATGCGTTGTTTTTGGTAATCATGCATGACATGCCATACTAAAGGCGCAGCAGCGCCGATGAGTAGTGCAATGGTTAAAATAATTTTAAATCGTATTCCTGCAATAAAGATAACGCATAATCCTGCGCTGGCAACCATGATGGCAGTGCCTAGATCAGGCTGTTTGGCTATGAGAAGGGCGGGTATAAAAATAATAAGCCCTGCAATGACAATGGATTTAAGATGCCCAGAATGGGTTTGGCGATCAAAAAACCAGGCAGCCATCATGGGAACGGCAAGTTTCATAATTTCAGAGGGTTGAAAACGAAATAAACCCAGCTCAAGCCAACGCTGTGCTCCTTTACCAATTTTTCCCATAATCATGACTGCCAGTAGTAAGCTGAGTCCAGCTCCATAAATCCATGGGGTCCAAATTTTATACTTATGTGGTGGAATGAAGGCTAAAATCAGCATGATTACTGAGGCGATAACAAGACGCATGGTCTGACGCATGATCATTGCCATATTGGTATTAGAGGCGCTATATAAAATCAGTAAGCCAAAACTAATTAATATAAATAACAAGGTCATCAGCGGTGCATCAATGTGCAGTGCTTTGCTTGTAAATCGATAAACTGGTCGGGTATGTAATCGCTTCATGGTTCTTTGTTTAATGGGTGGATAGAATAATAAGTGTCAATAATTTTACGTGCAACAAAAGAGGCGGCAAAATCATTTTCTACTACAACGGCTATAGCAATATCGGGGTTTTCAACGGGAGTAAAGCCTATAAATAAAGAATTGTCTCTGAGCGCCTCAGGGATGTCTTCATATCGTGTTTTTTCATATTGTCGTCCGCTATGTACTTGAGCTGTTCCCGTTTTGCCCGCCATTGGATAAGGAGGGTTTCTGCCAAAACGATATCCAGTACCTTCATTGCTAATCAATACATTATGCATGGCCTGTGCAACAATGGACCAGTTTTGTGGGTCATTTAGCTGAATGTGTTCTTCCATAACCGTCTGATAAGGTGTTTGTTCTTCATTGTCGCTATTGATTGTTTTTATGAGTAGATGCGGTTTAAATCGCATGCCTTTTTGACTCAATGTGGCAGTAGCATTAGCCATTTGCAAGGGGGTAGCCAGCATAAAGCCTTGACCAATAGACGAAATAATCGTATCGCCAGGATACCAGGTTACTCCTTTGACTTGTCTTTTCCATTCAATACTAGGCACGATGCCATTAGCTTCTTCATAGAGATCTACATGTGTCAGACTGCCAAGTCCAAATTTTTTCAGCATTTCAGCAATATGAGTGATGCCCATTTTATTGCCTAAATTATAGAAATAGGTATCGCAAGATACCGTGATTGCCCGTTTGAAATTAATCGCTCCATGTCCTGTTTTTTTCCAGTCGCGATAAATATGACTGGCGGTAGGTAGTTTGTATTTTCCATGGTCATAAATTTCAGAAGTAGGCGTCACAAATCCTTTATCCAGCCCGGCTAAGCCTACAAAAGGTTTAATTGTTGATGCAGGAGGATATACACCACGCACTGCACGATTGAAAAGAGGTCTTTGTAGTGCATTAGAAAGAATTTTATAATCTTTGGTACTGACGCCATTCACAAACAGATTGGGATCAAAACTTGGAGAGCTTACCATCGCCAAAATCTCTCCATTATGTGAATCAATAACTACTGCTGCACCACGTTTGTCTTTCAATGCCTCATAAGCGGCTTGTTGTAATCGAACATCAATACTTAAATACAACTTTGCCCCCGATTGAGGAGGTACTTTATTTATCGTTCTTAGTGTGCGTCCACTGACGTTAGTTTCTACCATTTGGTAGCCTACAGTGCCGTGTAGGATATCTTCATAGTATTTTTCAATACCTGCCTTACCAATAAAGTTAGTGGCTCGGTAATTGGTGGCATCGACTTGCTTAAGCTCCTGAATATTAATCCGACCTACATACCCTAGAGCATGAGCAGTGACTTCTCCTAAGGGATAATGGCGTAAAGAGCGGGCTTTTATGCTTACCCCTGGAAAGTGGTATTGATTGCTGGCAAATACAGCGACATCATTTTGACTTAATTTCAATTTAATGGGGATAGGCACGAAAGATCTATTTTGTGATTTGCTTTTATAAAAACTGGAAACTTCATCATCAGTAATAGAAGGCAATAAAATACGTAATCGTTCAATGGTTTTTTTTAAATCTTTAACATGTTCAGGAATTATCTCAAGAACATAGACAGGAATATTTTCTGCTAATAAAACACCATTTCTATCTAAAATAACACCGCGAGGTGGCGCGATAGGAATAAGGGTCATTTGATTTTTTAAGGACAATGTTTTATATCGTTCAAACTGTGCTATTTGTAAAAAAGCAAGACGTAAAACGAGAATAAGTGACAGAACAATAAGCGTGGCAATCAACAATTGTAGTCTGAATCGTTGGTTTTGTGATTCTGATTGGTAAGAATTAAAAGATTGTTTAAAACGCATCACGGATATTGGGTACAAATATAACTAGGATACATGGTACCTTAAAACAAACTTTTTACCAACGTAAAGAAAATATTTTTGTATCTATTCACCACATTTTGCATGCTTCAGGCGGAAAGTCAGATTTAAGTGCAGAACGTTCAAGACGTGCCAAATATGGCTTTTCGGTGCGGATGGTCAATAGTTGTATGTTTTTATTACTTATGATAGGGATGGTTATTAATGATAGACCAGGCTCTATAAAGAGTTTCCAGTAAAAAAATGCGCACTAAGGGGTGAGGAAGAGTCAATTGAGACAAGGACCATTTTTCATGACATAAGGCCAATGTTTCCGGGGCAAACCCTTCCGGTCCTCCTATGAGCACACAAAGATGACTGGAATGTTGTTGTAGCTGTGTAATTCTTGCTGCAAGTCCTTCGCTGCTGAAGGTTTTTCCCAAGACATCCAACGCAATGATGTGACAACCCTCAGGGATTGCTTGTCGGATTAATGCAGCCTCTTTTTCTTTAATTCGCATCAAATCAGAAGACTTGCTTCGTTTGGTTAAGGGAATTTCCTTAAAATTTAGGCTAATAGCATCGTTAAACCGTTTGGCATAATCTTGAGTTCCTTCATTGACCCAAGATGGCATTTTATTGCCTACGGCAACGACAGTAATTTTTAACATATCAGTGGGCTTTCTCTTCCCATAGCGCTTCTAAATTATAAAATTGTCTGGACTCAGGTTGCATGACGTGTACGACAAAATCGCCGAGGTCGATTAAGGCCCATTCTCCCTGCTCCATACCAGTAGTATGCAAAGGAGGAAGCCCGAGAGCTTTCATATCCTCAACTACTTTTTGGGCAACAGAACGAACATGACGAGAAGAGCGACCTGATGCGATAATCATGTAGTCTGTAACAGTCGTTTGTTTGTGTACATCAAGCACTTTAATATCTGCTGCCTGCATGTCTTCGAGTGATTTTAATAGGTTGGGTAACAAGTGCTTTGAATCAGCCATAAAATTTAATAACAACGTAGTGTAAAAAAGAAACGATTATACCCGTAATTTGATGATATAAAAAGATGTTATTCGATCATTTTAACTCGCGTCAGTAAAAATTTGATAACTGCATAAATAATAAAGCAGCCTAAAGTGGTTAGAAATAAAATTCCTAATTGTTGACTAAAGCCGGCAATGTAAAATTCTCGCATGACTTCTAAACGAGTTACGCCTTCTGGAATGGCTGTAAATGCCGCTAGTTTGCCAGATAAAAATCCACCAATACCTAAAGAGACAAAGAAAATACCAACCATGGTACTGACTTTATTTTTGTCGGCCAGAAGGGTAATTGCTGCCAGTCCTGTAGGTGAAAGAAAAAGTTCTGCAGCAGAAATACTCAAGAAAGCAGGTATGATTAATAAGGGGGAGAGTAAGGTATTGATATTTAGCGTACTGGCCAAAACAAGTAAGCCATAAGCGATACTCATAAAAATCATAGAATAAATAAATTTTCTGCCTGTACTTAAGGCTCGCTCCATTAAAGTAAGCTGTGGGTGTTGTTTGGCTAGAACATACCCAATAATTAGCATGCCTATGCTTTGGATGGTAATGTAATAAGGAGGAGGGAACTCGATGCCCCATAAGCTAGGTTTAACCATTCTGGAAATAAATAATGTCCAGGACATAAACATTTGAAAATAAAAGGCCCAAAATAAGATAGAGATAATGCATAACAAACCAATAACCAAAGTTTGACGTGCTTGATTGGCACTTTCTTGACTGACAGAATAAAAAATATAGATTGATGAAAAGAGGACCACGCTTGCAAAAATGAGGTTGGCAAATTGTGGCGAGTTTAAAATATAAAAGGCTAAAGCCCCCAGCAAGGTTAATAACAGCAGTGTGATGAGGCTGTTTTTAACCGTTAAAGAGTGCTCATTATAATCGGTCACTTTATAGAGTTTAATTCCGAAAGCAAAAACAGAAAAAGAGATAATCATCCCTATAGCGGCACTAAAAAAAGCGGCAGACCAACCAAAATATTTACTCAGTGGGCTAGGTAATAAGGTACCCAAAATAATTCCACAGGTTATACCCATATAAAAAATGGTAAAGCCACTTTCTCTTCGGGTCGAGGACTTAGGATATTCATTGCCTAGTAAAGAAGAGATGTTGGGTTTTAATAATCCAGTTCCGACAGCAATACCTGATAGTGCCGCAGTAAGTGCTACTGTTCCACTTAAAAAAGAAAGGAAGCCGTAATTGACTAATAAGACTAATGCCCCTAAAAGGATTGCTTTTTTTTGTCCTATCAGTTTGTCCGCTATCCATCCGCCTACTACAGGTGACAAATAAGTAAGTGCTGTAAAAGAGCCAACCAAAGCATAAATTTCCTTATCTGGCCACTTGTAATAAAGAGCCAAATAAAGAGTAAGAAGTGTTTGAACCACATAGAAACCGTAGCGCTCCCACATTTCAGAAGCAAAAAAAACACGTAAGGATTTGGGATGTTTTTCTATATTATTCATGAGGTCTTTTGTGTGTTTTTTAAACGGTCAGACCAGTATAGCATAAGCAAGAGAGTGCTTTCCAATATAACATTTTAAGTATTGAAAGTACTGGTGTATGATGCCTGCAAGGCCTTATGCAAGAGCAAGTAGATCTGTCATTTTAAGGAGAATATGATGAGCCAGGGTGAATACAAACCGATCATAAAAGCCAGTCGAGGAGATACATTGCAGGCGAAGACATGGCTTACTGAAGCTGCAATCCGCATGTTATGCAATAATTTGGATCCTGAGGTTGCAGAAAATCCCGAAGAGTTAATCGTCTATGGCGGTTTGGGTAAGGCGGCAAGAAACTGGGCTTGTTTTGATAAAATCATTGAAGTACTGTCCAAATTAAACTCAGATGAAACTTTGTTAATTCAATCAGGAAAACCAGTTGGTGTTTTTAAAACACATGAAGATGCTCCTCGTGTCTTATTGGCCAACTCTAATCTGGTTCCTCGCTGGGCTACTTGGGAACACTTTAATGACCTGGATAAAAAAGGACTGATGATGTATGGCCAGATGACTGCGGGCAGCTGGATTTATATCGGCTCCCAGGGTATCGTTCAGGGTACTTACGAAACATTTATCGCGGCAGCTAAAAAGCATTATCAAGGGAGCTTGTCTGGACGATGGATATTAACGGCCGGGCTCGGAGGTATGGGTGGTGCGCAACCATTAGCAGGCACTATGGCAGGTGCTAGCGTTTTGGCCATTGAGTGCGATGAGCAACGCATTAAAAAACGATTGCAAACACGTTATCTGGACAGATATACCAAAGACATCAATGAAGCGTTGCATTGGATTAATGAGTCTTGTCAAAAAAAAGAGCCCTTATCTGTTGCTGTCTTGGGTAATGCAGCAGAATTATTTCCGCAATTACTGGCGTTAGGCGCCAAGCCGTCATTAGTCACCGATCAAACCAGTGCTCATGATCCATTAAATGGCTATTTGCCAGCTGGATGGTCATTAGAACACGCTTTTGAAATGAGAAAAAATCAGCCTGAATTAGTTGTCGCAGAAGCGAAAAAATCTATGGCTATTCAAGTCAGAGCCATGCTTGAGTTTCAAAAACAAGGCATAGCTGTTTTTGATTATGGTAATAACATTCGTCAAATGGCTTATGAAGCAGGTGAAGCGAATGCTTTTTCTTTTGAAGGTTTTGTTCCTGCCTATATTAGACCTTTATTTTGTGAGGGTATTGGGCCATTTCGTTGGGTAGCGTTGTCGGGTGATCCCGAAGATATTTATACAACCGATGCGTTGGTGAAGGAGCTGATGCCACAAGATACTCATTTGCATCACTGGCTGGATATGGCCAGAGAGAAAATTGCATTTCAAGGCTTGCCTGCCCGTATTTGTTGGGTTGGTCTAAAAGACAGGGCTCGCTTGGCTTTGGCATTTAACGAATTGGTTAAAAATAAGAAAGTAAAAGCACCGATTGTCATAGGGCGAGATCACCTGGATTCTGGTTCAGTGGCAAGTCCAAATCGTGAAACAGAAGCCATGCTAGATGGTAGTGATGCGGTTTCAGATTGGCCTTTATTGAATGCATTATTAAATTGCGCCAGTGGTGCGACATGGGTCAGTATTCACCATGGAGGTGGCGTAGGGATGGGCTTTTCTCAGCATGCAGGAGTTGTTATCGTTGCAGATGGTACAGAAAAAGCAGCTCAAAGGATTGCCCGTGTTTTACATAATGATCCAGCAACAGGGGTTATGCGTCATGCTGACGCAGGCTATGAGATAGCTCAAAAAGCTGCCATTGAAAATAAGCTTTGGTTACCCATGCAATCGCAATAATTTGTTGTTATAGGAGAAACGGATGTCGCTGTTTAAGATTAATCCTGGTCAATTAACTTTGGCCGACATTAAAAATACCATGAAAAAGCATCAACCCTGTGCGTTAGTACCGGAAGCCATAGATGCCATACATCAGTCTTATAACACGGTAGCTAAAATAGTAGCTGATAAAAAAATAGTATACGGAATTAATACAGGTTTTGGATTGCTGGCCAAGCAATCCATTTCGCAGGATGATTTGTGTCAGTTACAGCGTAATATCGTCTTGTCTCATGCTTGTGGTACGGGTGAATTGCTTTCTGATGAGACAGTTGCGCTGATATTATTGTTAAAGATAAACAGCTTAGCCAGAGGGTATTCAGGGGTGAGGTTGGAGCTAGTTGAAGCATTAATAGCTCTTTATAACCATCAAGTTTATCCGTGTATTCCTGAAAAAGGATCAGTAGGGGCATCAGGCGATTTGGTTCCATTAGCTCATATGGCGCTCCCTTTGCTTGGTGTAGGGCAGGTGCGTTATAAAGGGCAAATTGTGTCAGCAGTAGAAGGCTTGGGCAAAGCAGGTTTAAAGCCTTTAGCATTAGAAGCCAAAGAGGGGTTGGCTTTATTAAATGGCTTGCAGGTATCCGCAGCCATTGCTATTAGCGCATTATTTAAAACAGAACTACTATTTGAAACAGCAATTGTTGCAGGCAGTTTGGCTGTAGATGCCGCTTTAGGCAGTGATGTTCCCTTTGATGAAAAAATCCATTTGGCTCGTGGCCATGAAGCGCAATGCGATGTGGCTGCATTATACCGTACTTTGCTGGCTGGAAGCCCAATTCGAGCATCACATAAAGATTGTTCTCGTGTTCAAGATCCCTATTCCTTACGCTGTCAGCCACAAATTATGGGGGCAGCATTACATCAAATCAGGTTTGTCAGTGATACATTGCAAGTAGAGGCTAATGCTGTTTCAGACAATCCTTTAATTTTTTCAGAAGATGAAGTGCTTTCAGGCGGTAATTTTCATGGAGAAATGATTGCCATGGCCGCTGACAATCTTGCATTGGCTATTGCAGAAATTGGTGCGAATGCAGAACGGCGTATTGCATTATTGATAGATAATCACTTTAGCAGTTTGCCTGCTTTTTTAATTGAGAATGGAGGCATTAACTCAGGATTTATGATTCCTCACGTTACAGCAGCGGCTTGCGCAAGTGATAACAAAGCATTAGCACATCCGCACTCGGTCGACAGTTTGCCTACCTCGGCGAATCAAGAAGACCATGTATCCATGGCAACCAATGCAGCACGTCGATTACATAACATGGTTGATAACACGGCAACCATATTGGCTATAGAGCTTTTGGCTGCCTCGCAAGGACTTGAGTTTCATAAGCCATTAAAGACCTCTGTTCAATTGGAGTTCTTTTATAATAAAATAAGAGCATTGGTACCGCCATACGATAGTGATCGGTTCTTTGCGCCAGATATTGAAGTGATGAAGCAAAGTGTTTTGAGTGGTGAATTTGTGAGCAGTTATTGATATGCTTGTCTTCTTGATTTTGGTAATTTTAATGAAAACAAATTAAAATCACTAAAATCCAATGGGTGACGCTGATTAAGCAAGGTTATTTAATGATGAGTGTTGAAATTTACACTGATGGTGCATGCAAAGGGAATCCAGGCCCTGGTGGTTGGGGCGTTTTATTGCGCTACAATAAAGTAGAAAAAAAATTACATGGTGGAGAAAAGCAGACAACTAATAATCGTATGGAGTTAATGGCTGCCATCCAGGGACTACAGGCACTAACCAGATCCTGCCAAGTTGATCTTTATACTGATTCACAGTATCTAAGAAAAGGAATGATGGAATGGTTAAAAAACTGGAAACGAAACGGTTGGCGTAACTCTAAAAAGGAAGCGGTTAAAAATGCTGATTTATGGCAGCAGTTAGATGAACTGGCTATAAAGCATCAGATTACTTGGCATTGGGTGAAGGGGCATTCAGGGCACGTGGAAAATGATTTGGTAGATGCTTTAGCCAACCAGGGAATAGAGGAATTACAAGCCACATGAACAAGTATCCAATAGGCGATGAGTCAATATAAAAAGAGAGACGTATGCGACAGATAGTACTAGATACAGAGACGACAGGTATAGGCCATGAAAATGGGCACAAAATTATCGAGATAGGCTGTGTGGAGTTAGTAAATAGAAAATTAACGGGCAAGCATTTTCATGTTTACTTAAATCCTCAGCGCGAAGTCGACGAAGGTGCTTTTAAGGTTCATGGAATAAGCACTGAGTTTTTAAAAGACAAGCCACTTTTTGCTGACATTCTTTCTGAGATGTTACAATTCATTGGTGGTGCAGAGCTGATTATTCATAATGCAGCATTTGACGTAGGATTTTTAAATGCAGAACTCCAGCATGCAAAATGGAAAAAAAAGCTGCAAGATTATTGCAATATTCTCGATACGCTGGTTCTTGCGCGTAATAAACATCCCGGACAAAGAAACAGTTTGGATGCCTTATGCAAACGTTATGATATAGACAACTCAAATCGCCAATTACATGGCGCCTTATTGGATGCCGAAATTCTTGCGCATGTATATCTTGCCATGACGGGTGGACAAACCAGTTTGTTTGAAGAAACAGAGTCCATGGTAACCGCAGTGCAATCGGTAGTAAAAAACGAAAAAAATCTTCAGTTGACTAATGCACTGCTCATCAAAGCAAGTGAAGAAGAGCTGACCGCTCATGATGAGTTCATTGCTTTCCTGGAGAAGAAATCAGGTACAACTTATTGGAGTGAAGGTTAATATTTGATCTTGTAAACACGCTTTTGACTGTCATCACCTCTATCAAAGAAAGAGACCGTTATGAGCGTATTTACAAGAATAGCATCAAAAATGTTGCTTAATTTTGAGATAAAAGATGTTTTTCTGCAAAATCTTTACCTATGCATTCCCCCAGGTTTTTCCCCCATATTCCAGCTGTTTCACTGTTCACTTTATCAGGTATACTAGGGTAAATTTTGTCTTTGCATAGCTTCATACTTTCAGGAATCATTGCTTCGCACTGTTCGTAACTTATTTTTAAATCTTCAAAGCGTTTTCTTAGTTCTTCATCATTTAAAAAGCCTTTACAAATCATTCCAGGAAGCATGGGTTCCATGGCATTAATCCAGGTGTCTTTGGGCATGTCTATGGGCGCTGTGGCACTGGAATTTATTGTACTTGAGGTATCTACTGCAAAAACGGCGTAAGGGAGAAATAAGCTATTGAGAGCAAGGCTTGCAGTGAGAATCCATGATTTAGACATTATTATATCCTTATTGGTTATCTTATATTTAATAGTAGGATATAAATCGAAATTTTTCCTTGAGCATAAAAAAAGGAAGTCTAAGTTTATTCTACCAATGAAACAAGATGATAAAATATAGTCTAAAATGTATTTAATTAAACCTAAATTAGGGGCGTAAATGAAGCTAGTTTTAATCAAGTGGCTCGCTGCTATATTCATTTTGACCGGCTTTTACTCGGAGTTTGCTTTAGCGAACACTTTTATTTTCAACCCTAAAACACTTACATGGAAGGCTGTAAATGAGCAAGGAAAAATTGTGCGTGCAGGCAAGGGTTCTGGAGGGCGAAGTTATTGTCCTGATATTCGTCGTTCATGTAGAACGCCATCAGGAACCTACAGCATTATTAGTAAGGGCTCTGCATCGTGCAGGTCCAGCCGTTATCCAGTTGGAAAGGGCGGCGCAGCAATGCCTTATTGCATGTTTTTCAGTAGATATTATGCCATTCACGGCTCATATGACGTACCCCATTATAATGCAAGTCATGGCTGTGTACGTGTAAAACCAAATGATGCACGCTGGCTTAATCGGAACTTCATCCGAATAGGAACAAAAGTAATTATTTTGCCTTATTAGGAGCGTGTCTTTGAGTGATGGCTATTTTAATGAAGACAGCTGTCGCTATGTTATCTTGGTCTTGGAATTTGCAAGATTATTTATAAATTGGCATAAGAGATAAACAACGCTCTTGGTGAATAACTGATTGGTGGCAACTTGCTTGTTGTGAATGGGTTATCTGCAGATGCAACTCAAATATCGAAGCCAGACCGGAAATTTTCGTATTCAGTTCTCTTGGCGCTGATAATGCATGCGACTGCAGAAATGCTGCCGCAATGGCATTACATGCCCTGATAAGGATCAATGAATTCAAGGCATATTCCTGCGTGTAATGACCGACTACTCATCATCATCCATGCTAAAAGAAGATCCACATCCACAGGTAGTTTTTGCATTGGGATTTCGAATGATAAATTGCTCTCCCTGAATGCCTTGGATATAGTCAATTTCTGCATCATGCAAGTACTGATAGCTCATCGAGTCCACCAGTAATTTGACAGAGTCCACTTGGTTAGAGCATTGCTGTTCTACTATGGTGTCATCGTCATTAATTTCTTCATCAAAACTGAAACTATACTGAAAACCAGAGCAGCCCCCGCCCGTAATGGATACACGAAGATTTAAAGAAGGGTTATTTTCTTCTTTGATTAATTCTGCAACCTTATCAGCAGCACTCACAGAAAAACGTAGATCATTATTTTCAGTAGGGGAAACATCTATAGCAGTCATTTGGATACTCCACGGGTTAATACTTTATTATACGCATTATCTGATGATTTGTTCTATGGTTGCGCCACCTAAGCATTGATTTTTGTCATAAAAAACAACATATTGCCCAGGTGTTACAGCGCGCTGTGGTGTTGAAAAAAGAACATAATGTTGATTACCATCTAATGGTGATATCATGCAAGCTTGCTCAACTTGTCGGTATCTGGTTTTTGCATAACAAGTTAGAGGCAGTCTCTCAAGAGGATTGTCTATCAGCCAGTGGATAGGGCTACAGATAAGGCCTTGCGAGTACAGCATGGGATGTTGACTTCCCTGCGCTACGTAGAGCGTATTGGTATGAATTTCTTTGTCCACTACATACCAAGGCTCATCGCCTCCATGGCGAGAACCACCTATGCCTAGACCTTGACGTTGGCCTAGAGTGTAAAACATCAATCCATCGTGCTGACCTAAAACCAGACCTTCGGTGCTTTTTATTTCTCCAGGTTTGGCTAGAATGAATTCATTTAAAAAATTCTTAAATCGCTTTTCTCCAATAAAGCAAATTCCTGTAGAGTCTTTTTTGGCTTGTGTTGCCAATCCCAAGTCTTTAGCAAAAGTTCTAATCTGAGGTTTGGTATAATCTCCAATAGGAAACAGTGTCTTACCTAAAGCCGCAGGATTGACCGCATGAAGAAAATAAGTTTGATCTTTGTCTCTGTCCTTTGCTTTATACAAAGAACCAATGCCATTTTCTATTTTATTCTTTGCATAATGGCCTGTAGCAATAAAATCGGCTCCTAAACACAAGGCATGATCGAGGAAGGCACTAAACTTAATCTCTTTGTTGCAAAGCACATCAGGATTGGGGGTTCGCCCTTGTTCATATTCATTAAGAAAATGAGTAAATACTTTATTCCAGTATTCTTCTGAAAAATTGACACTATGCAATGGAATGTTTAACTGATTGCAAACAGTTTGTGCATCAGCCAAATCTTGTGCTGCGGGACAAAAAGTGTCTGTATCATCTTGTTCCCAATTTTTCATGAACAAGCCTTCTACTTGGTACCCTTGTTCTTTTAATAACCAAGCAGCAACAGAGGAATCGACTCCGCCTGACATACCAATAATAACTTTTTCTTTCATACGATAAAGTGTGTAAATGCTTATTAGCTGTGCATTATCGCATAAAAAAGCAAAGAAAGCATGGCATAACAAGGCAATGTATCAAGCAGATCATTATGAAATCACTTTTATGACGTTATATACATCGTCAGGGGGCTTAGCTGAATATGCTAAATAGAGCTCAAAAAAACTGGAGGCAGAATGCAAGCAAAGGGTGCTATAATAATTAAAAACTTAATAATCATAGGTCTGAGGCTATTGAATTTTTTTTGGGTGAATGCTAGGGTGCGAGAGACAACTAATCGTAATTGAAACTTTTAAATTAAAATTACATGAATGGTACATTACAATAAAAGGGGATTGATGTGAAATTGAAAAGTTTATTGACAGTAGGCGTATTAGCAACGACTTTAGTATCGCAAGCCGTGATGGCAGAAGAAGCTTCTGTTACATCCATGAATGATGTTCAAAAAAAAGAAATAGAAAAAGTAGTGCATGATTACTTACTTAATAATCCAGAAGTGCTATTAGAGGCTTCGCAAGCGCTTCAACAAAAACAACAACAAAACATGCAACAACAAGCACAATCAGCTATTCAAGAACATGCTGATGATTTATTCCAAGGCAAGTTAACAACCTTTGGTAATCCTAAAGGACAGGTTACTGTAGTTGAATTTTTTGATTATCAATGCATCCATTGTAAAAAAATGGCCCCCATCATGGACAGCTTAGTTAAAAAAGACAGTGGGCTGCGTGTTATCTATAAAGAGTTTCCTATCTTTGGAAAAGGTTCTGAAACCGCTTCACGCGCTGCATTAGCCGCAGCCATGCAAGGCAAATACAAAGCAATGCATGAAGCTTTATTGAATACATCTTTGCGTTTGGATGATAAAGTTGTAATGGATATTGCTAAAGCAACTGGCCTGAATATGAAAAAATTACAAAAAGACATGAACAGCAAAGAAGTAAGCGATATTTTAGAGGCTAATCGCAAATTAGCAGAAGCGCTTCACTTAATGGGAACACCTGCATTTATTGTGGCTGCTACTCCTGACGCTAAATTTAAAAAAGGAAGTGAGCCCTCTTTTGTTCCAGGTGCAGCTTCTGAAGAATCCTTACAGGAAATGATAAAAAAAGCAGCAGGAAATTAAAAAATATTGAGATTCTTATTAGATAGAAACTTAATATAGTAGTTGCTAACGATGGGCTCCTCGCTTGATTTTTGAGCGAAGGAGCTTTTATGTTGATAGATGTTATTTTTTTACAGTTATTGCAATTGTTATTCTGAGATGTTTATGACAAAACCCACCACATTCCAAGATATTATCTTAACCCTGCAAACATATTGGTCACAGCAAGGCTGTGTTATTTTACAACCTTTGGATATGGAGGTTGGCGCAGGTACTTTTCATCCCGCTACTTTTTTAAGAGCCATAGGCCCTGAGCCTTGGTCTGCTGCTTATGTGCAGCCTTCTCGACGGCCTACAGATGGACGTTATGGTGAAAATCCTAATAGAGTGCAGCATTATTATCAGTTTCAGGTGGTACTCAAACCTTCGCCCCTGGACATTCAGGACAAATACCTTGATTCCTTACGTGCTTTAGGCGTAGATCCTCTGATTGATGACATTCGTTTTGTGGAAGACAATTGGGAGTCACCGACATTAGGTGCTTGGGGATTAGGCTGGGAAGTATGGCAAAATGGCATGGAAGTATCTCAGTTTACCTATTTTCAGCAGGTCGGTGGTTTGGTGTGTAAGCCTGTGACAGGTGAGCTGACTTATGGTCTTGAGCGCATTGCCATGTTTGTTTTAGGTGTAGATAACCTTTTTGATTTACCTTGGTGTAGAACGCCAAATGGAGTAGTCACCTATGGTGATGTATTTCATCAAAATGAAGTGGAAATGTCTGCTTATAATTTTGAGCATGCCAATGTTGAGGAATTGTTTAGGCAATTTGATTATTATGAGCAAGAGGCACAAAAATTGATTCAATTACAATTACCTCTTCCTGCTTATGAAATGGTAATGAAAGCCTCCCATTCCTTTAATTTGCTGGATGCAAGAAAAGCCATTTCAGTGACCGAGCGTCAGCGTTTTATTTTAAGGGTAAGACAATTATCAAGAGCAGTGGCTCAAGCTTACTATACTGCTCGTGAAGTTTTAGGTTTCCCCATGCTAAAAGGTGTAGCGGAATGAATGATTTTATTTTTGAATTGGGGTGCGAAGAGCTTCCTTCTGGTGCTGTACAGCCTTTAGCTAAAGAGTTGGCAAATGCGTTAATAACCGGATTAAACAAGGCGCAGCTTCATTTTAGTGATATAAACTACTACGCTACTCCAAGACGTTTGGCTGTAAAAATATCGGCGTTACAAGATAAGCAAGCAGCACAGATGATAACACGTCGAGGCCCTGCTGCCGTTGCTGCTTTTGATAGTGAAGGGATTCCAACACCGGCTTTGCTTGGCTTTGCCAAATCCTGTCAGGTCGATGTCTCTCAGCTTTCCCGAATCAAAACCGATAAGGGTGAGTGGATGGTTTATGAGGCAGAGCAACCAGGCACTGACACAAAAATTTTACTTCCTCAATTAGTTAAAGAAGCGGTCGCTCAATTACCCATACCTAAGCCCATGCGCTGGGGGGATAGCGCGGATGAGTTTATACGTCCAGTGCATTGGGTTGTTATGCTATATGGCGACAGTCTTATTGAAGAGACGATCTTGGGTATCTCTACAGGAAGACATACCTATGGTCATCGATTTCATCACCCTGAAAAAATTCTGATCAATTCTGCAGAAAGTTATGAACAACAATTGAAAGACGCTTTTGTCATTGCTGATTTTTCTACCAGGAAAGCATGGATTGAGAAGCAGGTAGAGCAATTGGCTTCTGAGCATCATGCAATAGCGGTGATGCCTGAGTCTTTGTTAGATGAAGTCACATCCATTGTCGAATGGCCACAAGCTTTATTGGCTCATTTTGAAAAAGAGTTTTTAGATGTTCCTTCAGAAGCTTTGATTGCCTCTATGCAATCGCATCAAAAATGTTTTGCGTTAAAAGACCATCAGGGTGCCTTGTTGCCTTATTTTATTACCGTGGCTAATATTCAAAGTGCTAATCCCTCGCAAGTGATAGCTGGGAATGAAAAAGTCATGCGAGCGCGTTTGAGTGATGCAGCCTTTTTTTATAAGCAAGATCGAAAAAAGCCTTTAAGTCATAATATTTTGGGCACACAGCAGGTTATTTTTCAGGAAAAACTGGGAAGTTTGTATCAAAAAACACAACGCATGAAGCAGTTGATGGTTTATCTGGGGAATGTATTGGGTTTGGTTTCTTCTGAAGCTGAACGGGCTGCGGAGCTGAGTAAATGTGATTTGCTTAGTGGTATGGTAGGGGAGTTTCCTGAGCTACAAGGTTTGATGGGGTCTTATTATGCTTTGCACGATGGTGAGTCGCCTGCAGTGGCTTGTGCGCTAAATGAGCAATATATGCCTCGTTTTGCTGCAGATGAATTACCTCAGTCCTTGTTAGGAAAAGCACTTTCATTAGCTGACAGAATCGATACTTTAGTTGGAATTTTTGCAGTAGGACAAAAACCTTCTGGAGTGAAAGATCCTTTTAAATTAAGACGACATGCTTTGGCTGTGGTTCGTATTTTAATTTCCATAGAGACACCTCTTGCTATCAGTGAGTTGATTGCGCACTCGATTGCAAGCTATTCTTTTCAAGCGCCAGAGCAATTGGCAGCGCTTGCTGAGCTGAAATCTTTCATTTGGGAACGTTTTAACTCTTATTATCAAAGTCAATCTATGCGAATAGACTTGATTCATGCCGTTCGCGCTCGGCAAAGTGAATGTCTGTACGATGCTGATAACCGATTGAATGCATTGAATCTTTTTATTGCTCTACCAGAGGCTGCATCATTAAGTGCTGCATGTAAGCGTGTTAATAATTTATTAGATAATGCGCAGCATGAAAGTGACAATGTTCATGTTGATGTAAGCAAATTTCAAGAAGAGGCTGAGAAAGCACTTTATGAGCAGATGATGGATTTATCGGGATCAGTAGATACCTGGTATCAAAATGCAGATTATTGTGCATTACTGAAAGCATTGGCAGGATTAAAAAGTGCAGTAGATTGCTTTTTTGATACGGTTATGGTTTTAGTTGATGACCTGGTAATAAGACAAAATCGCTTGGCTTTGTTAAAGCAATTGCAGCAATTATTACAAGGAGTTGCAGATATCTCATTATTGCAATGGCAGTAATCAATGCTATCAACGACAATAAAGCATGTATCAAGTACTCTAAGAGCTATTGACTGTGTTGGGTTTGAGTCTGATGAGTTAAAATCCAAAGCAGCCTGTTTGGCTGAAAAGTTACAGCTGCGTTTGGATAAAGAGGCCGCTTTATGTTTGTATTTTACTATGGAGAGACTTACGCTAAAAATTCCATCTTTTAATTTATTGTATGCGGATTTTAGCATTCAAACCTGGGATAGAAGAAAAGCCGAAGGGAAAAACCAGGCCTTGGTTAGGGCTTGTAAGCCACGTAAAGGATTAACTATTCTTGATGCAACAGCAGGATGGGGTCGTGATGCTGCCATATTAGCCTCGTTAGGGGCTAATGTGTTAATGTTAGAACGACATCCTGTAATGGCTGCTTTATTAGAAGATGCATTGTTGCGCCAAAATGAGGATGACATGCAGGCTATGTCTTTGTCTTTAGTACATCAAGATGCGCTGTCTTATTTGCAACTATTAGAAAAAGTGGATTATCCAGATATTATTTATATAGATCCGATGCATCCTCAACGTACCAAATCGGCATTGGTAAAAAAAGATTTGTACGTATTGCAGGAATTAATAGGGCCTGATGAAGATGCGCTTGCGCTTCTTCATTTGGCTTTAACCAAGGCGAAACAAAAAGTAGTTGTCAAGTGGCCGCAAAAAATACCTGCTCTATTAAAAACCCACTCTTGTATACCAGGAAAAACAATAAGATACGACATCTATACTGCGCTTTAAAATGTCACTGATGTTTAGCTTAGGCTCTTGCTGTTTAATGCATTCTATCGGTTAGAAAACGGTGTACAAAAATTTTAGGCTTTTAGAGTGTATTGATAGGTAATGACAGGCTTGTTGTTTGATGAAATCGCACCATCTGTGCTGACTAAAGTATTGTTGAACTAAAATTTTATTTATGCAACAACGCCGCTATTTTATGATATAATGTAAAATTATAAATCAAATAATGGAGATTCTAAGATGATCGATACCTTAGTAGAATTGCTTGCAAAAGATGATTTATTTGGAATGCTTGTTGAAGAAATAGGGCAAGCTTGTTTTGATCCGAGTGAATTTGGTTAATGAATAACAACATGATGGCGAATCTTTTTAAGCATCACCCTTCGCCTTTTATGCTCGCGCATCTTCAATCCGTTTTCTGTACTCTGGATGAAGATGCGCTTTCTGTTCGAATACAAGAGTTTCTTCGTTTTATTTATTTACAGTCTCTCAAAGATGGTGGTTTTATTCCAGTCACTGATGAAATTGATCAGATTTGGCATGAATATATTTTACAAACACGCGAATATCTGGCTTTATGCAATGATTTGCCACATGCCCAATTTGTACACCATCAGACAGCCACACTAGCAACCTACATTCAGACGCGCAATAGAAAAGAAGTGATTCAAGACATGCTGATGTGGATTCCCACCTATGTCGAAACATTCGGTAAATTTACTGAAAAAACGGCTCCGTACTGGACGATTGTGCAATTTTTGCTAAAACATACCTCCTTAACCCTTTCGCAACTAAACTCTATTACATTTCGTTAGTTGATTTTGACAAGCTTGGCAGGCAATTAACCCATAAAGCAATGGAGTGAGAGCGCATTTGATGTTTCTTTGGCGTTCAGGACAGCCAACGGGCTGTTGTTGCATAAATAAAAAATAGATGAAATCAGGTCTATCGGTCTTTCCAAACGCCTTCCCAAAAACGTCTTGTGTTATTTTCACTTTTGACGTGCAATCCCTTTACTCCACGCAGAAAAGAATACATTGTATCCCAGACTCGTTGTGGTATATTATTGTGCATACAGACAGTTCCATTAGTGGTTTTCCGACGGCAAATCGAACTGCACTATAAAAACTGCCTGCTTTTCAAGTAATTAAAGAAATTAGTTCACGCAACCTAGAGCATCTGTATGCCAGTTTCAGGCCATATCTGCGCAGGAGTCGAAATAGTTGAAGAGGTGTTGCATTGAACATACTTAGGTTTAAATAAGCGAAATTGACAGTCAATTTTTTCTATTTCTTTTGCCATACCATGATTTTCAAACGCATCAGCAGAATATAACACACCAAATAGAACGGTAAGTACTCCGAAAATCTCACTTGCGCCCATAACTACGAAAGGGAGGCCAACTGGAGGGAACAGTGCCAAGCAGGTAATCATGGTAGCAAAAAATAGCAGAGCAACGAGGGTGATTAGTGCAATATTTAATGCCTGCATGTGTAAGTTAGGACTACCATGAATGTGTTTGGATAATTCTAAATATTCGTCTCGAGGTAGTTCGTTGTTGAACAAACGAAAAGTCCAATCTGCAATGACATATTTTTGTGACACAGGACATTCTTTCACATTCAACTCTTGCAGCATTTTGAGCATTTTTTTAAGCTCAGATTGTGTTTGTTGTATCATGCTGACTGTATCTAAAGCAGCCTTATATACGGCTGCATCGTATTGTTTATTTAATTCATCTTTAGTCATCCTATAAAGTGGCGTATCAAGACAGAATGGTCTTTGGTGGGTCATTAGCACATTGTGCGCATTTTTTTTATGCTTCTCGGCGATTGCTAGATCACGTGATAATCCATCAATGAGCATCTCCAACTGCTCGACTTTACCCTGATATCGCTTAACTTGTTCATTATCAGGCAGCTGTTGTATCAATTAAAGATCTCTTTCATATTGTTGTTTTATGTCACGTTTAGTATTTGTAGTCATACTATCTCCGTAAAAATCAAAATAAAATGTATGTTAGCTATTTTACTATAAAAGTTAATTAATTTAAAGACTAAATGGGTGATTATTGATCAAAAATTAAAAAAGGGGGGGATCATATCGGATATTAATACATATTTTGGGTTAAGAATGGGCGTTGTTGCATAAATAAGAAATAGATGAAATCAGGTCTATCAGTCTTTATTCAAGACACTTTAACTGACTCTGGCATTCCAAGTGATGTCATCCGATTTAATACGCGCACACCTATCCCTCCTTCGGTTTTTTGTTGCGGAATTTTCCTGGCTTTCATACTAGGCCCGATGATTTTCTTATATCGCAACATACACAATTCGACTTGGCTTCGTAGCCCATAATCATTTTCTTTTTTCCATGCTATGTGGCCAACCTCTTCGAGTAAACAGATGTGTTCATCACGCTGGGTATCACCCTCTGGACTAATAACTGCGTCTGATGGGGGAGGAATAACAATGCTTGCGTCAGGCTGTTTATTCAAAATGGCGTTGGTGAGTTTAACGCTATCGTAGGCGCCATCAGTCATAGCCTCGTTGATGGATGGTTGCCGCATGACAGGTTTTTCGTCATGTACAGAGAGGGTTTTAACAAGAGTATTGCAACGATGCGTTGAAGAAAGACGTTTGCATGATTAATGATGACTCGTAACTCTTAAAATTTCAGCCAAAGAGGTATCACCAGATAAGACGCGTTTAAACCCATCCTCTCGGATTCCAGGGACTTTAGGTCTAATATAATTTTCCAGGAGTTGAATGTTGTCATTGCGATGAATCATTCCGCGTAATTCCTCGTCTATAGGGATAATTTCATAAATGCCCATTCGTCCTCTGTACCCTAAATGATTGCATTGATCACAGCCTTTAGGTTCAAAAATATTAGAAATATCATGTTCAGGTTCGAGATTCATTAAAGTTTTTTCATCTTCGCGCAATTCATGCGGTATTTTACAATAGGGGCATAATTTTCTAACCAGGCGTTGTGCAATCAGGCCAATGATACTTGAGGACATAAGAAAGGATTCTACTCCCATATCGCGTAATCGGTTCAATGCTCCCAATGCGCTATTGGTATGCAAAGTAGATAAAACCAGGTGACCGGTTAAGCTTGCTTGTACAGCAATTTCAGCGGTTTCAAGATCGCGAATTTCCCCAATCATTACCACATCCGGATCTTGACGTAAAATAGCCCGTAATCCCTTGGCAAAAGTCATTTGTACTTTAGTATTGACTTGTGTTTGTCCAATACCAGCCAAGTCGTATTCAATAGGGTCTTCTATAGTGAGTATGTTACGCGTGACCTGATTAAGCTCTGTAAGCATGGCATATAAAGAGGTGGTCTTACCCGATCCGGTGGGTCCTGTTACCAGAATAATGCCATGAGGCTCCTCAATCATTGTTCTTATGCTTTCAGCTGTGTTAGGGCGCATACCTAATAAATTCAGATCAAGTTGCGCAGCCTGTTTATCCAAAATTCTTAAAACTACACGCTCACCATGATTAGACGGTAGTGTAGAAACCCTGACATCAATATTATGTCCACCAATACGCAATGAAATACGACCATCCTGAGGGATTCTTTTTTCAGCAATATCCAATTTGGCCATGACTTTAACTCGAGAAATTACTAATGGGGCAATCGCTCGTTGTATTTCAAGTACTTCCTGGAGTACACCATCAATTCGGTTGCGCACTAGTACTCTGTTTTCATAGGTTTCAATGTGGATGTCTGAAGCTTTGTATTTGATTGCTTGAGTAAATAGGGCATTTAATAGCCTAATAATGGGTGCATCATCTTGATTCTCTAGCAAATCTTCTGTTATTGGCAATTGATTGGCTAGTAAAGACAAGTCGATGTCTTCTTCCATTCCCTCGGCTGCATCTAAGATAGATGCGCGAGATTGATAGATGTTGGCCAGATGAGATTGAAATAGCTCAGGAGAGACTTCTTCTGGCACTAATTCACATTGCAACACCCGTTCAACTTCAGAGAAAACATCGAAAGGGATGTTAGGTAGGTGGTAAATTAAGGCTTTATCCTCAAGAAACTCTCCTATGACCACTCCATTTTGTTTGGCAAAGCTGTAAGGCAATAGCTTTTTTTTATCGTCATTTTCCATAGTTATTTGGTCATTAATTCCGCTGGCGGTGCAATAAACGGCCTTGGGAGACTGGCTTGTGTTAAAGGGTCTACTACAGTTTGTTTGTCTGTTTGAACAAAGGCCTCTTGAGAGCGTACCCAATCGAGTTGGTATTGCCTTAAATCATTATATTTTTCGCCAGAAACCTGTAGGTTCTCTTGTTCATTGTGCAGGATAATGGGTTTAATAAATACCATAAGTACGCGTTTTTCTCTTGTGCGTAAATTACGTTGAAACAATCTGCCTATTCCTGGAATGTCTCCTAAAATAGGTAGACGGTTGTCGTCATTACCTATTCCATTTTGTGTCAAGCCACCTAAAACAATAATATCGCCGCTTTCAACATGGACAGATGTAACAATGCTGCTGATTTTAAAGGTGGGATTAGTGGACGAGTCTACAACGCTAGTCGGATCAATAGTATCATTGCCTTGATCAATTTGCATTTGAATTCCTTTGCCGAGCGTAATTTGTGGCCGGACATACAAATGAAGTGCCACATTCACTCGGCTGAATGTGGTATAGGGGCTTGCTGTGGTGGTGCCGCCAGCATTATTAGGGTAAGACGTAGAGGCGACGGAGACTTGTTTACCCACTAGGATTTTAGCTTGTCTGTTATCCAGCACTACTACCGAAGGTGTTGACAAAATATTGGCTTTATGTTGTCTGGCCAGTGCATACAGTTGTGCTTGAAAATCTCCAGTACTGGTATGGCTGTTTAAAATAGCAAAACCAGGTCTGAAACTGGATACCTTGCCTGTTTGTTGGTTTGTTCCCCATTCTATGCCCAGGTTATTGGCAACGTCTTCATTGACTTCAGCAACAATGGCTTCAATCAATAATTGTGCAGGGCGGATGTCCAGTTTTTGAATGACATCGCGCAATATTCTGTTGATAGAAGCTGGTGCATTAAGAATAATGGAGTTGGTATTGGGTTCTGCAATAATCTGGATAGTTGGTTTTGTTGAGCCTTCATTTTGAGTGCTGGTTGCTGATGTATTTTCTGTTGCGTCAGAGCTTACTACTCCGGCTTGACTGCCTGTGTCTGCATTGGGATTATTGCTTTCATCAGCGATGCCAACGATATTGGATGCGGGATTGGTGCTGTCTAGTGCAGGACGCGTAATTTTACCAATGGTAGTGCCTACATTACCGCTAAAATTGGCTTGAGCAATACCCGCCAGGATAGGAACCAGGTCTTCTGCTCTTAAAAAATGTAAATAAACAACCTGGGTATTGGCATTTAAGCCTTGAGAGTTCTTTTGATCGAGTTTTAAAATGAGCATGCCTATTCGTATACGATCGGTTTTGGTACCGCTAACTAAAATGGCATTGCTGCGATCATCAGAAGTGATATTAATCGGTGTTCTTCCTGTATTGACCTGTGTTTTAACCAGGTCTTTCAGGGTGGTTGCTACATCCATAGCCAGTGCATTTTTTAAGGGCACCATATCAATATCGGAAGAAGAAGAGGTGTCAACTTGCTTGATGATATGGGCTAAACTTTTAATATTGTTTGCTCGGCCTGATAATATCAGCATATTGGATGGGGCATAGGATGAAATGCTGCTCCATTGAGGCATAAGAGGTCTTAAAACAGGAACCAGTTGTTCTGCTGGCACATAATGGACTGGTACAACTGCAACCATCATATCATCACCTTGCGGTGGGTGTTTCATCTCATTGAGTAAATCAGGAGATTGTGTTTTTGCATCCATATTGGGAATGATTTTGATGACTTTGCCGTTTGGAATGGCAGCATAGCCAGAGACTTGCAAAACAGATAAAAAGACCTGATAAAGCTCTTTATTGGTTATAGGAGAGGTCGAGATGATAGATATTTTGCCTTGCACTCGCGGGTCAATGATAAAGTTTTTTCCTGTTACGCGAGATACTTCTGCAATAACTGCTCTTATGTCCGCATTGCGTAAATTCCATAACTTGCTTTGTGTACTTTCATTTAGGTCCGGTGCGATATTTTCAGGCTCAGGAGAGGGGAGTGCCTGAAATGTTGAGCTTTTGGGAGAGGCAATAAAAGATTGGGATTCATTTTTAGATAATTGTTTTTTTAGGTCGCGTGCAGTTTGATATTCATTGATAGGACCAATTTGAACAAGATAGAGATGCTTGTCTGCCAGCTTTTTGATTTCTATAGTTTGGTTGGTTTGCAAAGAGAGTTCTTTTTGTCTTGATTGAGCATCTTTCTCCAGATTATAAGCCCCTGCCTGAAGAAAAAAAACGGTTGTGCCATTTTGATTGACTGTAGATATATTAATATCATTAGCGTAGGCTGCCAAAGACCCAACTAAGGTTAAAAGTAAAAGAGCTATCGAGCGCAATTTAAAAACCATAAAGTCATGAAGAATACCATCATAACTAAATTTATTCGCTTACAATAGCTTTTTAGTGATTTACTTTAAATTTTTTAACATTCAACAAGTTATAAGGGGGATTTATGATTAAATAATTGAAAAAGAGGATTTATTCTTTGCAATAAATTTTAAAAAAAGAATTAATTGATGCAATGAGAACTGGTGGCTATGGGTGGACTCGAACCACCGACCTCAGCATTATGAGTGCCGCGCTCTAACCGGCTGAGCTACATAGCCAAAAGATGCGTTATTTTGTGCTTAAATCATTTTAATGTCAAGTATAAAATGCCATATATGATAAAAAAAATGATTGTTTTCATTGGAATGAGGACAAGTAACTTAGTGGATAAATTTTGCCTAGGGCTGTATTTCATTTGTGATGGGAGTTGAAATCAAAATCAATTCACTGCGGTCTATTATTTTCTTGCCAGAAAAAAGTATCTTGAGTTACTTTGCTGCCTAAATTTATTACCTGGGTGTATTGATTATGGTCAGCACACCCAGGCAATGAATTAAATGATAAGAATGTACAAGGCTCCAGCACCACGTAATACTTGCACTAACAGCTGTTGCTTTTTCTGCTGGGCAATAAGTTGAAGTGATTTGACATCCTTGACCGGGGATTTGTTAGCAGAAATAATAATATCACCAGGTCTTAGTCCAGCCCTCCAGCCTGCGCTGTTTTCAGATGCGCCAACTACCTGAACGCCTGTTACATTACCATGGGGTGGCGATTCTTGTTCAAAAGAGCGTAGTGCCAAACCATACAAAAAGGGATTATTAGATTGTAGTTTTTGTTCATGTGTTTTGGCATCAGTCACTACTGCGTTTAAAGTGAGTGGCTTATTATCGCGTTGCAATGTAATTTTTACATTGGTTCCTACTCTCAATAAGCTAATGGTTGTTTTAACCTGAGTAGCTTGAGTTATTTTGGTGTCATTAATTTGAGTAATGATATCCCCAGCTTTTAGACCTGCAAATTCAGCTGGCGAATTAGGATTGACCTGGGAAACCAATGCACCTTGGAAATTTTCATTATACCCCATGGATTGCGCCAACTCAGGTGTCAGGTGTTGAACAAATATGCCCATCAAGCCTCTATGGATAGAGCCAAATTTTAATATTTGTTGAGCAACATCTTTCACCATATTAATAGGAATAGCAAATCCTATACCGACATTACCACCGTAAGGAGAAAGAATGGCTGTATTAATACCGATAAGCTCTCCTTTGGTATTTACCAGCGCCCCGCCAGAATTTCCCGGATTAATCGCTGCGTCAGTTTGAATAAAATTTTCAACGCCTTCGATATTGAGGTCACTTCGTTTTAATGCGCTGACGATACCAAAAGTTGCTGATTGGCTATTGCCAAAACTGTTTAAACCAAAAGGGTTGCCTATGGCAACAACAAAATCACCGACCTCAAGCTTGTCCGAATCCCCAATGATTAAAGACTTCAGGTTTTTAGCGTCTATTTTTAGGACAGCTAAATCGGTTTCACTGTCGCCACCGATTAAGCGTGCTTTTAATCGTCTGCCATCTTGCAGTGTAACAGTAATTAAATTGGCATTACGAATAACATGATCATTGGTAACAATAACCCCATTACCTGGATCGATAATAACGCCAGAACCAATGCTCTCAAATTTTCGACCTTTTTGGGGTATGCGAGGCGGTTTGTCATTGTCTTCTTCTTCAGAGGCTGCTCCAGGATTAGTGTCAGGTAAATAGCCTTGTACAGCGACATTGACGATAGCGGGCATGATGTCTTTTAAAACAGGTGCAAGACTTGGGAGCGGTTGATGCGAAACAGCAAGGGCACTTTGACTAAACAAAAAAAATAACGAAAAAAGAAAGGGTAAGACACGAGCGTTCATAATATTCAGTCTCCTGGATGTTCATTTAACCAAATCAGTGTAGCTATTCTACCTGTTTGTGGCGTTCTCCGATAGGAATAAAATTCATCTTTTTTTTCAAAAGTACATAAATTTGATTGAGTAACGGCCTCAATTCCCAGGGAATTCAGGGTATACTCAGCAAGTAAAGGCAAATTGGCTAACCATTTTTTTTCTTTTATTTTATGGAAAGCGTCAATGTTTTGTGGATTTTTTTTTAGAAAAGACTCGTAAACTTCTTCACCTATCTCATAATAGGGCTGTGATATCGCAGGACCAATCCAGGCCAATAGACTCGATGCAGGGCTTAACATGCGATGCACGGTATTTTCTATAATGCCATTAAATAGGCCCCTCCAGCCTGCATGAATGGCTGCGATCTCATTGCCTTGCTGATTGCATAAGGTGATAGGCAAACAATCGGCAGTCATAATGGCTAAAGGATATTGATTGGATCGTGTGACCAAGGCATCACCTGTTCGAGATGTTTCTTTTTCAGGAATAATGCATATTGTGCTATGAGTTTGTTCTAGCCAAACAATAGGCTGCGATAATTTTAATTCATTTGCTAATTGATGACGGTTTTGTAATACATGCTTTTCGTTATCACCTACATGCAAGGCCAGATTATTGCTGTCATAGGGGGAATGGCTGTAGCCTTGTTTTCTTGTTGTGCTGAGAGCGGTTACTCGCTGAGGCGCCTTCCATGTCGCATATTTAAAGTCCGTCATATTGATCCAGTGCTTGCATTAATTGTTCAAAATCATGTGGCAAAGGTGCTGCCAGTGTCAGTTGTTCTGCTGTCTCTGGATGATAAAAAGACAGTGTTTTGGCATGCAGTGCTTGCCGTTTAAAATTTTGCAATAAATGATTTAATTCAGGGTGTGGTTGGGCTGCAATGCGCATGCGTCCGCCGTATAAGGGGTCACCTATAATGCAGTGATTAATATGTGCCATATGTACTCTGATTTGATGTGTTCTTCCTGTCATGAGATGCACGTTCAACAGGGAGAAATCACGATAACGCTTTTGCACCATATAATGGGTGATGGCTTGTTTTCCATGGTCTAGTACCGCCATTTTTAATCTGTTTCTGGTATGGCGTCCAAAACCTGTGTCTATGGTTCCTCCTGAGATTACCTGTCCCTGGACTAAAGCCAAATAGTGACGCTCTATTTCACGTGCTTGCATTTGGCGTATCAAAGAAGTATGTGCGACTAAAGTTTTCGCAACAATCAAGAGTCCTGTCGTGTCTTTATCTAATCTATGTACAATGCCTGCTCGAGGCAAAAAGGATAAGTTTGCATCATGATGCAAGAGGGCATTGACCAGAGTATGCTCTCTATTGCCGGCTCCTGGATGCACGACCAGTCCAGCGGGCTTATTGATCACTATCACGTGTTCATCTTCATAGATTATAGATAAAGGGATATCCTCTGGGGCGCTTTGATTAAAGTCTGCATCCATGGTCGTAAGAAAATCAACGTGGATGTTCAGGACATCGCCTTCTAGCACCTTGTCCTTGGGCTTGCATGATTTTTGATTACGCAAAACAGCGTTGGATTTTATCCATTCACTGATTTGAGAGCGGGAGTAATCTGGTAATAATTGAGCGAGAACACTATCAATGCGTTGATAGTGATACTCGCGAGGAACAATCATTTCTTCTTTTAAATGTTTTATCATTAGGCTGGCAGTGTGGATTGTTCTGTCATCCGACCTCGAAGTGAGTTCGGTAGGGCTTCATTGATGGTTACGGTTACAAATTGACCAATGAGGTTGGCAGGGCCATCGAAATTGACAACACGGTTGCATTCTGTTCGGCCAGATAGTTGTTGTTTGTCTTTTTTAGACAAGCCTGTAACTAAAATTCTTTGAGTACTGCCTACCATGGACTCACTGTAACGTGAGGCTTGTAATAGCAAGCGATTTTGTAAAATTTGTAATCGTTGCTTTTTAGTTTCCAGTGGGGTGTCATCAGCTAAATTGGCTGCTGGTGTGCCTGGGCGAGGGCTATAGATAAAGCTAAATGAAGTATCAAACCCTATTTCATGTACTAAATCCATAGTGGCTTGGAAATCTTTATCAGTTTCACCTGGAAAGCCAACGATGATATCAGTAGACAGACGGATATCTGGGCGTACCTTGCGTAATTTTCTGATTTTAGATTTGAATTCCAATGCAGTGTATCCACGCTTCATTAATCCTAAAATGCGATCTGAGCCACTTTGTACTGGTAAATGCAAGTGGTTTGCCAACTCAGGAACTTCAGCATAAGCATTGATTAAGTTATCGGAAAAAGCTAAAGGATGTGACGTAGTAAAACGAATTCGACCGATGCCATCGATGGCTGCAATGTAATGAATTAATAAAGCCAAATCAGCAATATCGCCATTTTCCATTTGGCCTCTGTAATCATTAACATTTTGGCCTAATAAATTGATTTCACGCACACCTTGCAGGGCTAGTTGGTAGCATTCAGCCAAAACATCATCAAAGGGTCTGCTTATTTCTTCTCCGCGAGTATAGGGCACGACGCAAAAGCTACAGTATTTACTACATCCTTCCATAATAGAAACAAAAGCAGTAGGGCCTTCAGCTCTAGGCGCAGGCAAATGATCAAATTTTTCAATTTCTGGAAAACTGATATCGACTACCGGTTTTTTCTTTTCCATACGTTCATTGATTAATGCAGGAAGTCTGTGCAATGTTTGTGGGCCAAATACAACATCAACGAAAGGAGCTCTTTTGACTATGTCGGCACCTTCTTGACTGGCAACACAACCGCCAACGCCTATGATCACATGCGGGTTTTGTGCCTTATAGTCACGCCATTGGCCTAATTGTGAAAATACTTTTTCCTGAGCTTTCTCTCTAATAGAGCAGGTATTTAGTAAAATAACGTCTGCTTCATTGACCTCGTCTGTTTTAATCAGGCCATGAGATTCAAACAGGACTTCAGCCATTTTTGATGAATCATATTCATTCATCTGGCAACCGTTTGTCTTTATATATAATTTTTTAGTCATCATTCTGTCTACTTATAAAAAACGGGTATTATTTCATTACTATACATTTTGGCAATATGTTTCTTTTATCTTGGGTAAAAGAAGCAAGGCAATAAACATGCATAAAGGTAATAAAGCCAAGGCAGTGTGATAAGCATCTACAGGGTAAGCTCTGATCTTGCCATTCATTTGTCCATCCCACATTTTGTCAAGGATGTAACCGATAAAGGGCTGTGCCAAAGCAATACCAATCATGTTCATCATATTCATAAAGCTTAATCCTGTTGCAACATAATTTTTATTGCATAGCTCTTTTGCTACTGAAAAAGCGGGCAAGAAACCTGCAGAAAAAATACCAAAAGCAAACAATAAAAACTGCATTAAAAATGTAGTATGAACAGGTGCAAAAATAAATAAAGTAGAACAGATTAAAGCCCCCACACACCCAATGTAAAGAGGCGGTTTCCGTAAACCAATTCGATTAGAGTAAATACCCCATAAAGGACTGGCAATAGCCCACCCAACAAAAACCAAAGACACGTAATTTGCAGCAGTTGCTTTGGCGATATGCATTTTACCCATCAGAAAAGGAACGCCCCAAAGGCCACAGAATACGGGAGTAGCTAAATACATGAGGCCACCATATAAAGCAACAAGCCACAATTGTTTGTTTTTAATCAACTCAGTAAGACTTTTTAATAAGTTCTCTTTTTGTGGCTCACCGTGTTCTTGTGTGCGGTAGTTTTTTGGGGTATCGCGAGCGATCAAAAGGATTAAAATCGTCAATAAAAGACCAATCATTCCCATGACCACCATGCTGTGTCTCCAGCCCAAATGGTCTATCAGTAAAGCCAAAGGCGCTTCGCCACCAATTGCACCTAGCATGCCTAAGGTCACCATAAGTCCTGTTAGTAGAGCGAACTTATAAGCAGGAAACCAATTGGCAGCCAGCTTCATAGTGCCAATTGCAGCAAAAGCAGACCCACAGCCAATCATTAGTCGCGCAATACAGGCCATCAAGAAATTATCAGTCAATCCAAAAGCAATAGTGCTTACTGCACAAATCAGTGTGGCTATAGTCAGTAGACGATGGGGGCCAAAATAATCAAGTAGCAGCCCTCCAGGCAATTGCATGGCCGCGTAAGAATAAAAATAGATGCCTGATAAAATACCTAAAGTCTGGCTGGTTACTACAAAATCATGCATCAATTCATTGCTCATTACAGAGGGAGATACTTGTAATAAACATTCATAGAAATAAAATAAACAACCCAATCCCCATACTATCCAAGGCATCATGGTTGAGGTTGTATTTGCTTTAAGGGGTGTATAATGAGCCATTATAAAATCATTCTCCAGCTTGCCTGTATATCTCAATTCATTTGAATACAATAAAAATCTGATATGCTGATGTTAATTATGTTATTTTCTGATTACAAAAAGATTCATACGGTAACATATAAATCAGTAAACGCAAAATATTAAATTTAGATGTTAAATATTAACATTTTGATTATTTATTGTCTATATTGGGTGGGTTGATGCTCAGGGCAAACGCATCTAAATTTTGAGCACTAAATGCTCTTTTCTGGCTGCTTACCGTACTTTATGCACGGTATCCATACCATCTTGAATCGAGTGATACATTAGATTCCGCGCAGAAAGCAGCCGATTTAGGTTGGTAATAAGCATTTAGGCGCGGTTGCCCTGGGGTGATACTCTGTCTAATTTATCCGTAACTATTCACCATATTTTGAATGCGTCAGGTGAATAGTTACACTTACCTTTCATAGGGATCATCTGTTGTATCAATAACTACTCGAGTGCCTTTCATATCGCCACCAGGCAAATCGATAAATTCTTCATTAAGCCAGCGTGCATCTTCAATGAACATTCGCACACATCCATGGCTTGCTCTGTATCCTGGGACATCATAGCTGCCATGCAAGGCAAAGCCACGATAAAAGTGCATGCAGTAAGGCATCAAAGCACCGCCACTTTCTCCATTTGCTCTTCTTGGAAATACTGTAGAAACACACTCTATGTCTTGTTTACGAATAATACGAAATGAGCCACTTGGTGTGGCGCATCCCTCTGCAACATTGCATTTCCCTATGCCTGAAGAAATAGGACCCCACCAAAGTAACTCACCCTCTCCATCATAGGCGCCCCATGCTAATTTTTTTTGGCTAACATAAATAGTTTTTTCACCAGGTGGTTCTATGTAGCGGGGGAAGGGGGATACATCATAAATAGTTAAACGTTCTATATTTTTAGGTACGGCAATGGTCATGCCGGGTTTTAAGCTGATATTCATTCTATTGATGCGCCTGACCATATCCCGTTCTTCTTCGCTAGGAAATAAATTTTCCCAGCTGTCTTTTTCTTTGATATGCATACAAAAATAATCAGAGGTATTACAAAGGGTTTGTGCATAAGTTGTTTTGGTTAAAGCACTTTGTGCATGTAATAAAAAAACTGATAAAACCGTAAGTTTTATAATTTTTTTCATGATGACTCCAGTAGTCATTTGTTGGTATGGCGTTAAAATGTGCTGTTTGTAACAGGTTTTTTAAGCAAAAGTACGATTTTTTAATTTACAGGCTACTGCAATATGTTGATTATTATTAAAAATAAGGCGTTTTTCATTAAATAAGCTGTATCGGATTATTTATAGTATAGATGAAAAAAACTCGATAGGTTGAGCAAGTTCATGAGTGTTTGTCTGCATGGGTGGGATTATTTATTTTTGTGTGTATAATAATCTGATTTATTTTAGGACTTTCTTACTATGAGTTGGTTTAAAAAATTATTGCCATCAAAAATCAGGACAGAGACATCTCAAAAGAAAGGGGTTCCTGAGGGATTATGGGTTAAATGTACAGGATGTAATGAAATACTTTACAGTAATGAGCTGACCAAGAATCTGATGGTTTGTTCCTCATGCAATTTTCATCATCGTATTTCTGCGCGTGAGCGTATAGCGCAATTTCTGGATGAAGCAGGACAAGAAGAGATTGCTGCTTCGTTAGAGCCAATTGATCGATTAAAATTTAGAGACTCAAAAAAATACAAAGACCGAATTCATCAGGCCCAAAAGTCTACTGGTGAAAAAGAGGCATTAATCGTGGTTAAGGGATTTCTTCAGCAGCATCCTGTTGTAGTCAGTGCTTTTGAGTTTGGCTTTATGGGTGGCTCCATGGGCGCGACAGTAGGCGAGAAATTTGTTAGAGCAGTACAAACAGCAACAAAAGAAAAAAGAGCGTATGTATGCTTTACTGCCAGTGGTGGCGCGCGTATGCAAGAGGGCTTGTTTTCTTTGATGCAAATGGCAAAAACTTCTGCAGCGCTGGCCAAATTTGCAGCAACAGGATTACCGTTTATTGTCGTTTTGACAGATCCGACTATGGGTGGTGTTTCTGCAAGCTTTGCAAGTCTGGGGGATGTAATTATTGCAGAACCCAACGCTTTGATTGGCTTTGCAGGGCCTCGTGTGATAGAGCAAACCGTGAGACAAACATTGCCTGAAGGATTTCAGCGTAGTGAATTCTTACTAGAGCATGGTCATATTGACATGATAGTAGAGCGGAAAAATTTACGCGCCACGGTGGCTGAGTTGGTTGCAAAATTAATGCATCATGGAGCTGCTCATGGCTCAGTATCTAAAACAGCAGGCTGAGTGGACTGTAGGCCAATGGCTGGCTTACATTGAACAAAGAAGTCCACAGCAAAAAATCAAACTGGGATTGGCACGCATTACACAAATGGCAGAACGCCTAGGCCTTTTAAATCCCAGTTATAAAGTGATTACTGTCGCTGGAACGAATGGAAAAGGCTCCACAGTTAATTCACTTGAAACAATCTATCATACTGCCGGCTATAAGGTCGGCTCCTACACCTCGCCTCATTTATTAACCTTTAATGAACGTATTAAACTGAATTTGGAACCAATTTCTGATAGCTCATTGAGCGCTGCGTTTTATGAAATAGAATCGCATAAGCAAGAGACCGAGTTAAGTTATTTTGAAATGGCCACCTTAGCCGCGCTGGTTTATTTTAAACAACAACAACCTGATATAGTTATTCTGGAGGTGGGATTAGGTGGACGTCTTGATGCCACTAATGTGCTGGATGCCGATGTAGCGATTATCACCACGATTCATTATGACCATCAAGAGTTCTTAGGTCATACCTTAGATGATATAGGACGTGAAAAAGCAGGAATTCTTCGCGAAAAAAAACCATTTATCTATGCAGACTTGGCACCGCCGCAATCGATATTGCAAATAGCTCAAAATTTAAATGTGCCCATGTATTTGTATGGGCGTGATTTTCATTTTACTGAAAATGACTTCGATTGGGGTTTTTGTTATCAGGATTACTCATTACATGCGCTAGTGAAACCGCCTGTCTTATTACGATCCGCTGCAAGTGCATTAATGGCATGTCATCTTTTAACTTCTGTTTTGCCTGTATCAACAGGTGCCATCGAGCAAGCCATGCGGACTATTTTTGTTCCCGGTCGCTTGCAATTGGAATATTGGCCTGTGCAGCAAGTACAGGTGTTATATGATGTTTCTCATAATGTACAAGCCGCTAATTTATTGGCAAAAAAAATCCAAGCTACCAAAAAAAATAAAGTACATGCTGTATTTTCTGCTATGAAAGACAAAGACATTTTTGCTATTTTTCAGGCACTAAAAAACAGTGTGGATTATTGGTATCTGACATTATTGGATTATCCTCGTGCCGCCTCTGCGGATAATTTATTGGCTATGGGTAAAAAGGCAGGCATTGCAGTAAAAATTTGTTATACTAAGCCCTCGATTGCTTTCAATAACGCATTGATGCAAGCCAGCACTGACGATTTAATTGTTGTCTTTGGATCTTTTTTTACTGTAAGTGATGTAATGAGTGCACAAAAACAGATTCCTTAAAGAAAGGAGATTTTATGAAGTTGGTTATTAATGAACAATTAAAACACCGTTTAATCGGCATTGCTGTGATTATTTCATTAGGAGCTATTTTTGCTCCGGCTATGGTGAAAAAATCCAATCAAAGTGCAGAGAATAATTACAGTGTCCGAGTCAAGCTTCCGCCTAAACCTGTAACACCCAATGTTGCTGTGTCTGATGAGAAAGAAGTATTTAAGACTATTAAAATTGCACAAATCAATTTACCACAAGTGAATGAAGAAAGTCAGCTTCCTCAACTGGCAAGCGCATCAAGACTTCACGCTCATGAGATGACTCATGAAGCCGCATCTTTAGTAAAACCGCATATTGAAACCCAAACTCAATCTGTCCAGGTTGCTATCAAAAAAGCAACCAAAAGTACGGTTAAACAAGCCTCTTATGCAGTGAAAGAACAGAAAAAAGCCATTGCTGTTGCCAGAGCAACACGCTCTTTTGATAATACGAATAAAAAGACGGTAAAAGTTGCCGCTGTTCGTCCGCAAGTAAAACCATCCCTATCAAAAAGTAGTAAGCAAGGGATGTATGCTATTCAATTGGCTTCTTTTAGTCGTTTAGGCAATGCCCAGGCTTTGGTTAACAAATTACATAGTAAGGGCTATAGAGCTAATTATGTGAAAGTTTCCGGAAGACAAGGGGTCAGTTATAAAGTATTTGCTGGACATTCTATTCAAAAGACAGAAGTTCTTCGTATTAAAACCCAATTAGCCAGCGCAATGCAATTGAATGGCTTTATTGTGACTACTGGAGTGAGTTAATGATGCCATGGCATTGGATTGATTTAGCAATTATTTTTGTCATTGCCTTATCGGTAATTACAGGCTTGTTTCGTGGCTTTGTTAAGGAGCTCATTGCTTTGTGCGCATGGGTTGCTGCAATAGGCTTGGGATTTAAGTACTCCTCTTTGCTAAGCCCATGGCTTGCCGCTTATATCCAAGACGCATCGGTTCGCACTGCTATAGGATTTATTATTATTCTTTTTGCGGTCTTATTGGTTGGTGGCGTGATTAATGCCTTGCTAAGCTTTATTTTAAAACGATCCGGCTTGGGAGGCACAGATAGAGTTTTGGGTATGGGCTTTGGTTTCATTCGAGGGGTATTCATTGTGGCATTGTTAATGGCAGCCATAAAATTAACGTCGTTACCTTATCAGCAATATGAAAAAGATTCTAAATTATACGCAAAATTTGATCCTGTTGTTACAGTGATTTATGGCTATTTGCCCGGTTTTGTAAAACAGGTCAAAACAGTAGACAATACAGATAATATTATTGATACAGCCCCTGTTGCATGATGTAATGATACACTTCTTCCGGTAATTGCTGTGTTGTAAGCGTGTGCAGGTGGTTTTTATTTATGCCATCTGGCGCGTTTTCTTGTTTTATCAATTCTCTGATTTGAGTGGAAGAAACAGGATAATCCCCTGCTTTTATTTGAAAAATGGCTCCAAATGGTTTTTTAGTTAATATGCCATGCTCGTTCACTTCATAATGTTTTAATAAATTTTTTATTTCTCTGCTTGGTTTGATATTAGGCGTATTGCGTTCTATCACCAGCAAATGAGCCAGGGTTATGATTTTTTCCCATTGGTGCCAGCAAGGTAAAGAATAAAATGCATCGCGTCCTAAAATCAGTGTGATGGCTGAGTTTTTAAATTCTTCTCTAAAGCTTTGCAATGTTTCTACCATATAAGAAGGGGTGCTACGCTTTACTTCACGAAGATCAATGCTAAATTGAGGGTCTTTTTTTAAGGCCAGCTGTAGCATGGTGATGCGTTGTTGATTAGAGGCTTTTGCTGGTGCTTTTAATGTGGGCAGCTTACAAGGTAAAAAAAGGTACGTATCAAATTGAAACAGGCCTTGAATAGTTCGGCTTGTTTGAATGTGACCATAATGTATGGGATCAAAAGTACCGCCATAAACAGCTATACTATGCATAATTCATCACTTGCTAAATTTAAACTTAATACAACCACAAGGCGTTCCAGATGATTCCAGGTGTAGACATTCAGGTTAGATTTAATTTGTTGATCAATTAAGGTAATCCACTGATGTGCTCGTTCGAGGAGTTGGGGGTCTATTCGTTTTATTGCCGCGTGATATAAAGACATACGTTGTGGCCAAATTTTCAATTGAGCACAGGCAGATTTTATATCAGATGTTTTTATTAAGTAAGACAGTTGAAGTAACAAACGTATTTCTTGAGCTAGCATCCATACTATTAGCGTCGGTTCGGTTTTATTATGAGCCGCATGCCTTAAAATATGAACACATTTTGCAGCATGTCCTAATAAGCATGCATCAATGAGTTCATATAAAGAAAAGTCACACTGATCGTAAACTTGTTCCTGAGCCTGTGCCAGGCTTACAGATTGCTCATGCAAGTATGTAAGCCCAATTTTTTCTACTAACTGAGCACAGGCTAAGAGGTTGCCTTGAGTGTACTGCTGGATTAATTCAGGAACACCTGGCTCAAAAGTTAAAGATTGGGAGCGAAGCTGCTCTTTAATCCATGCAACAGTTGCTTCATTACTTAAGCTGTAATGGGAGATCAATAAGACCTCTGGAAGAGGGGTTAGCCACTGTAATTGCTTCATAGGAATATTGGGCGTACGCATCAAAATAAAACAACGAGAGTTTTGATTTTTTAAATATTCAGTAATGATTTTTTTTCCTGAAGCATCCAACGTTTTTTTATCATAACTTACATTGATTAGCGTGGAGTCTGAAAATAAAGAATAAGAGGACGTTTCTTCATAAAATAATTGCCAATCTTCGGCCGATTGGATATGTAATGGTTTTTCATCGCATTCATGCTTTTTTTTGATGTAGTCTTTCACTGTATTGATGCTGTCATTGAGCAAATAGTTGTCTTGACCTGCAAACCAATAGATAGAAAAATCTTTTTTAATGATTTGCTGTTTTAGCTGATTTTGTCTGATTTGCATAATAATGACTGTTCACGTTAAATTTCAAATGTTTTTACACCGCTCTGTATTACTGTTTACTTAAGCGATTAATCATTTGAACCGCTGTTTCCTGGCGCATTTCGCCAATAAACAATGATTCTTCCTGGTTTGAGCCCAATATTCGGTCGTTATTTAATGTAAACTGGCGTGATACTTGTATAGTGCGTGGTGATTTAATTACTTGTCCATTGGATTTGTTAAGTTGATATTCAGTAGTCAAGATCAGTTGGTATTGCCGTGAGTTAGTGCTAGAGCCAATACTCACTAGCTTTTGTGTTAGTGTAGAGTAATTAATGATTAGCCAATACTGCGCTTTCGATGGTTCTTCGCTGAGTGTTATCTTATAAGCTTTTAATTGCGATTTAAGTAAGTCTTCTAATTCTTTGCTGTTTGCATGAGAAACAACGGCCACAGGACTTAGCCAGGTAGGGATATCAATCATTCCTCTTAGATGAAATCCACATGAGCATAACAGTAGAGATACAATATAAGGAATGATTGATTTTTTCATCAGGAGCTGACCACGAGATTAATTAATTGTCGATGCGCGACTACAATGGCTTTGATTAAGGCTTTTCCTCCAATAAAATCCTGAACATGCGTTTTGGCTTGTTCAATCAAGTTTTCTTCACTGGAGTCGGTTGCTGCTGTGAATTGTGCTCGCAACTTTCCATTAACTTGAACCACATAATCAACTTCATCTGTTTTTAATGCATTTTTATCTACTTTAGGCCAAGGTGCGTCAATGATTGGTTTTTCAAAGCCAAGATGAAACCATAAGTGATGACAAATATGAGGTGTAACAGGAGCTAAAAGACGAAGAAGGATACTAATACCATGAAATAAATGGTATTTGTCTTCTTCTGTTTGCAATTCATAACCTGAAAGCTCATTTAGTAACTTCATGCAGCCTGATACTACCGTATTAAACTGATTTCTTTCATAGTCATGGGTGGCTTGAGCAAGAATTTGATGTACTGTATGTCTTGATTTTTTCAATCGATTTTCAGTGTCTTGCCAATTCACCTGGCCATTGCCTGAGGCAATGAGGTCATTGATTTCTAAAAATAAAGCAGTATGCTGATGAGCGAAATTCCACAGTCGTTTGAGAAAACGATGTGCGCCTTCAACCGCGGCATCAGACCATTCTAATGATTGCTCAGGCGGTGCAGCAAACATCACAAAAAGTCTGGCTGTATCTGCGCCATAAGTACTGATTAAATGATTGGGGTCAACTACATTACCGACAGATTTGGACATTTTTTGCCCGTCTTTTAAGACCATTCCTTGCGTTAATAGCGCTTTAAATGGCTCATCAGAATTTACTAAGCCTTCATCTCTCATTAATTTATGGAAAAAGCGGGCATATAATAAATGCATGACGGCATGTTCAATACCGCCAATGTATTGATCTACAGGTGTCCAATATTTGGCGCGGTCATCAAGCATGGCATTTTCCTGACCTTTACACGCAAAACGTGCGTAATACCACGAAGACTCGATAAAGGTGTCAAAGGTGTCTGTTTCTCTGCTTGCATCTTGGCCGCATTTAGGGCAAGTCACATTAACAAACTCATGACAGTGAGCCAAAGGAGAACCATTTCCTGTAAATTCTACATTGTCAGGCAACGTGACTGGTAATTCATTATCTGGTACAGGAACCATTCCGCATTGTTCGCATAAAATCATCGGGATAGGAGTTCCCCAATAACGTTGACGCGAGACGCCCCAGTCTCTTAGACGGTAGTTAATTGTTGCTTTCCCTGCCTCATTAGCCTCAAGAAATTCGGTAATGGCTTTTGCCGCTTCAGTTGAAGACAATCCATTAAACTGTAATGAATTGATAAGAGATCCTTCTTCGGTATAAGCTGATTGAGCTAAATCTACCAATTGATCAGAGTCTGGCTTGATAACTTCTATTAGGGGTAATTTATATTTTTGAGCAAACTCCCAATCTCTTTGATCATGTGCCGGCACGGACATTACCGCCCCTGCGCCATATTGCATCAATACGAAGTTTGCCACCCAAACAGGGATTTCCTTTCCTGTAATAGGATGTATGGCATGCATGCCGGTAGCAATACCGCGCTTTTCCATAGTTGCCAGTTCCGCTTCAGCCATTTTTTGGCCCTGACAGCTTTCGATGAATGTTTTGACTTCTTGATTGTGAGCGGCTGCTTCCTTGGCTAGCGGATGATCAACTGCTACTGCCAGATAGGTTACGCCCATTAATGTATCGGGTCTTGTCGTATAGATTTTTAATTTTTTAGCGTAGTGAGGGACAGTAAAATAAATTTCTGTTCCAACAGAGCGACCAATCCAGTTGCGTTGCATTTGTTTTACTTGTGCAGGCCACTCGTCTAATTGATCCAGTGAGCTTAATAGTTCGTCAGCATAGGCTGTGATTTTGATAAACCATTGTGAGATTTCTTTGCGCTCAACCAAGGCGCCGGAACGCCATCCTCTGCCATCAATTACCTGTTCATTGGCTAAAACAGTTTGATCTACGGGATCCCAGTTAACTACGGCATTTTTTTTATAAACAAGGCCTTTTTCAAACAGGCGAATAAAAAACCATTGCTCCCAGCGGTAGTAAGCAGGGTCGCATGTGGTTATTTCTCGTCGCCAGTCATAAGCATTACCTAAGCGTAAAAACTGTTCTTTCATGGCGGCGATATTTTTATGAGTCCACTCTGCTGGAGGGATGCCATTTTTTATCGCTGCATTTTCTGCTGGAAGACCGAATGCATCCCAACCTATAGGTTGTAAGACGTTCTTTCCTAATGCGCGTTGATGGCGTGAAATAACATCGCCGAGTGTGTAATTTCGTACATGCCCCATATGAAGCGTGCCGCTGGGATAAGGAAACATAGACAGACAATAGAATTTTTCTTTGTTTAAGTCTTCAGTTACATTAAACGACTGTTTTTTTTGCCAATATTGCTGCGCTGCTTCTTCTACTTCTTGGGGATTATAAATAGTGTCCATAGACGAATTTATTAAATGACTTGAACGGCTAAGGATAACCCCTCTTTTGGTTGTCATCAATAGCTACTTACATTCTTAGTGATTTTATTTGTGAAAAAAATGCGAAGAGAATTAAAATAAAACAAAATAACAAGATGGGATAGTCACCCCATTCAATCCATGGCGTATTACCAGTGACAGGATATACCGTGCTTGCTAAAATTCCTGCGCTAAAAGCAGGAAGTGCTTCGAGTACCTCTCCTTGGGGGCTGATAATGGAGGATAATCCGTCATTATTGGCCATAATTTGATAGCGACCGGTCAATAAAGACAGTACTTGTCCCATTTGCTGTTGTTGATAACTAGCCAAAGAATGGCCAAACCACCCATCATCACTAATTGATACAATCCATTCTGCTAATGGCATTTGCTTGCGTAATAGGGAAGGATAAGCCATTTCATAGCAAATCAAGCTTGCAACAGGATGTTTTTTAATTTGGATTAGTTTTTGATAAGGCTTCCCCTTTACAATGCCTGGCATATCTAGTGCGAGCCAGTTTGTAATGGTCTTCAATAAATGAGGAATGTATTCACCAAAAGGCACTAAATGTTCTTTTTGATAGGTCCCTTTGGCACGTCCCAAGCTTATTATCGCGTTATAAAATTGTGTTTCAGTTTCGTCTTTGGGCTGCAATATGCCTAAAATTAAAGCACTATTTGCTTCTTTAACCTGATAATGAAGTTCTGAAAGATAGTCATTCAAATAACTGGCGGGCAAAGGAATAGCGGATTCAGGTAATACGATTAAATCTTTTCCTAAAAGGGCATTAATATTTTTCTTGTAAAAGGTTAATAAATTCCAAAATAAAGCATCATCCCATTTGTCACGCATGGCCAAATTGGCTTGGATAATACCTACTGAAACAGGTTTGGATTTGGGTTGAGTCCATTGAACTTGCTGTAAAGACAGTGGCGATAGCAGCAGTAGTACAAAAAGAATAAGACCGGCATAGCGCAATGGGCTGCGCTCTTTTAGGATAAATATCAGTAAACTGGATAAAAATACAGTAACAAAAGTCGTCCCATAAAGGCCTATAACTGGCATTAACCATTTTAACGGGCTATTAATTTGCGTGGTACCTACCAAAAGCCAGGGAAAGCCAGTTAGTAAGGTGGATCTTAAATAATCAGCAAGGCACCACAATGCGGCAAATAATAGCCCATTCATCAAAGTATATTTTGAGCGAGCAAGCCATTGATAGCCACATGCAATTAATACACTATAAGCCGAAAGGTATAGAAGAAAGACAAAGGTAATAATGATTGATAAAAAATAATTTAAATTGCCATAATCATGAATACTGATAAGAACCCATGAAACACCTGAGCCAAAGTAGCCCAAACCATAAAACAATCCGAGATAAAAAGTGTTTTTTATTGAGGGTGAATGGCTAATAAGGCCATAAAATCCGGCAATACTCAGTAAGGTCAGGCCTGGTTGATGAAAAGGAGCAAATCCTAGAGTGCCTATTAATCCAATACAAAAAACAAGAATGAAATTTTTTAGTGTGTTTTGTAGAGAAATATCAATTAAATTTCGATTAAAAAAGGCAGCTTTCATTACAAATTGGTCAATAGCAAATTTAAGTAAAAGATAAAGGAGGTGCTCTGATGGGTCAAGGATTATTTGAAAAGCTCCTAATGAATGCTCGATCGTTTAATGTGTATGTTAGTATTGTAAATGCGGCATCGGCTATAGAGATTTGGAAGAAATGATGGGTGAACGTGATCCCCACTCTTTATTGTTGGCTCCAGCATTATGTGCCTGAACTTAAAAAGCGACTTGAATGACATAAGATGCGCTGTTTTCAACGCTAGTAGTCTTTTATGATTTTAATGAGCAACACCTTTATGATTTGTTCTAGCTAAAGCGCCATCAACAGCTTCCTTATAATCAATAGTCCTTTCAGCTTCGATAACATTGTTTATGAGACAAAGAATCCGTTTTTTCCTGTTTTTAGTAACATTCTTCTTGACAAGATTAGCCTTATATAACTCAACATATTATAAAAAATAGACATAATGCTATAATCAGACCATCCCTTTAAAACCTTGATGGTCTAGGTGAGGCTCAAGCATTATCGATAAGGTAACACGAGCATTTTAATTATTCTGAATTTTTGAGAGACACATGTTTGAGCAGATTTATAGCAATCTTAAAAAAAGGTATTAGCAAAGCTGGTTTAGGTTTTTCTTGCAATACACAGCGCTGGGAAAACTCTTAGAACATCATACC
>PEQM01000029.1 GCA_002786205.1 Legionella sp.
AAGCTGCACGTTATCAGCCTGAAGCCATTGTCCCTTTACTGAAACATATCGAAAAGTTACCTCTGGAGGAAAAACAAGCAACTTTAATAAAAATTTTAATACAAAAAACTTCAAATGGCTGGGATGCCTTAATGCTAGCTGCACGTCATCAGCCTGAAGCCATTGTCCCTTTACTGGAACATATCGAAAAGTTACCTCCTAAGGAACAGCAAGAAATTTTAATACAAAAAACTTCAATTGGCTGGAATGCCTTAACGCTGGCTGCAGCGTGTCAGCCTAAAGCCGTTGCGCCTTTGGTAGAACATATAAAACAATTCACCCCAGCGGAGCAAAACGAAATGTTGGGTGGAGATTGGGATTTATTACGGCGCGCAGCATCGACTTTTCGTGCACATTTACACGTACGTTTTTTACAAATGCAAACACTAGCTGGTCGAGATGCGTATAGTACACGTTCGGCTTATGCTGCAGAGCGTCTGTATGAAGGGGTTGAATTGCTATTCAAGGATGAGCGTGCCTGGCCACAATGGCCAGCGTTGCGAGACGAGGCAAGAACAGCGTTTAAATACAACGCAGAGATGCTGCAATTAATCGAAGCGCTTGATAAAGAACTGACGCAGCATCAGCGCCTCACCCGCAATAAGCGGCAATATAAAGAATTTGCTTCCTATTTTAATCTTGAACCAAAAACTTTGTCGATGGATGAGCAATATCTCTATTTAAATCCAGTTACCAAGGCTGAAAAACCGCCCTTGGCCGAATGTTTTTTAAAGGTGGGGGTTTCACTGTCCAAACAAACACTATCAGAGCATGAGGCCAAAGAAAAAGTAGCCATGGTCTATGCATTAATTAAAACATTTAGCCAAAAGCAGGTGCGTGAAATACTAAACAGCAGTATGGCCGTCTTATCCCCAGGGGAACAAAATCAATTACAAGAATGGCTGGAAACCTTTGACGAAGAAATCATTGCCCGTCAAATGGATGCATTGCGTGATGAAAAAAATGAGCCAATCCCTAGCGCACCGCCCATAAAAGTATGGGCATTAGCAGAAGAACCAGTACCAATAGCACAAGTGATAAAAACAGCAGAGACTGACAAGCCGGTATTGACTGATGCCACTTTGGTGAATGAAACGGTTCATGTTGTAGATGCGATGGCATATGACCAATCGCTAGAAGAGGCTTTAGCAGAAGACAATATGTTGCCTCAAGAGTGGGAAACTCAACTTCGTCTAGCACCGCAAGCAACGATAAGGGAATTGATAGCATTACCCCATGAAAAACAACAGGCAGTCTTGACCTACCTGGAGAAAAAGCCGGCTAGTCTGCGTCAATTGATGAGTGTTTTCCAAGCTGACCCCATCAGTCAGCGTTATTTCTTATTAGTACAATTAGGGACAGCACCAACCAAAAGCGCAAATGCCAGAGATTATTTATACAATCAGTTAAAAACACTCATTGACATAGAAGAGCGCACCAGTGCACCTGAGAAACGACTACAAATCAACCAGCTCTGGCAAGATTTTATTGAGCGATGTCGCATGAGCGTAGAAAAAGAAGGCGCATTGCCTACCCGATTTGCCAATGGATTCTGGAGCGCAATCAATAAGCCGGCCAATGTGTTAGATGAATTACTGAAAATTCAACAGCATCCACAATTTAAGCCCCAGATACCTCAAGAAACCCCGGTAGTTCACGCCTCAGCACCTGCTGCGGCCAGGCCAATGGCTATGAGTTCTGCCAAAGGAGAGAAAGCCTTGTTTTTAGCCCTCCAAAAAAACAACAACACAGCGGAGGTAGAAGACCTTCTGGCGGAAAACTATCCCCAGCATCTCGAATATCAAGATGGCGCACACAACATTCTGACTTTAATGTTTAGTAAAAGGCATCCCGCCTTATATGATGTAATGCTCAGCATTAAAAACCTGCCTGATGACAAAAGACAGCAGATATTGTCGTTTGTCACCAACAAACAATACACCCTGATAGAACCACGAGCCTACGTCAATCAACGGGGCAATTATTCTGTTATGGGCAAACAGGCTTTATATGTGTTAGAGCTGGAGCGCATTGTCTTATCCATGAAAAATAACGACCCCGCGAAACAAAAACTGCAACAACTGCATACCACATTGGCCGCCATGGACTCTATCGAAGGCCATCCTCTGCGCCAAAAACAATGGTTTGAAGCCATTCAAAACACCAGAAAAATGCCAGAAGTGAAACAAAAAAGAGGAATCGTTAACTGGTTTAAAAGTGCCTTGGGCTTTGCCAAAACAGAAAATATCAAAGGCTATGGTATTGGCTTCTTTAAACCTTCAGTAGACAGCTTGTTAGATGACATGACCAATTTGCCCAAAGAAGAACAATATTTCAGGCAAAAAAAATAAAGGCTCTTGGGGGGGTAATAAAATATTATCTTGGATAGCTGATAGAGGCACGATGTTTATTTGTAAAGTATTAGGACTAATTGTCAACACGATCTAGTGAATTGCTGTGGCGCAGGCGCTCCGCGACTCTTTCAGCGAGTCGTCCAAAAGCCCAGCTCTGTTGCTGGTTATTATTTGAGAAGTGCTTTTCTTTTTTTTACACAAAGTGTTATTATTATATTTTAACCTACTGATTTATTTTCGTGCTTTCAGGTGTCATTACCCTACTTACTAATTATTTAAATACTAGTAAATACATCCCAACAGTTTCTTTAACTTTAAATAAAGAAGAACGTATTTTTTTTTCATCAGCTGAGGATGCTGCACGTTTTATACAAAAATTCTGGCGGTTAGCACAATTAAGGAGACAATTGGCACAAGACCCTTATCATGCTTACGTTCGTCTTGTTGCCATCAATGATCCGCTTCGCGCTTTATCGCTTAAAATGCTAGGACAAAGGCAGTCTGATGTTTTAACTGAAAATAACCTGATTCGTAATCCATTTAAAAGCATCACCCATTATCATCGTACAAGCATTACCAAACAAGAAACCGAGCAAATTATTGCTTCTAGCTACACCATGCCAAGCGCGTTTTTTCTTCCTCTTGTCTCTTGCCAAACAACCCCTATACTTAAGCTTTTAGCCAGCATATTGCCGCCTAAAACTTCACTGGTACAATTAACCAAGTCTATTGATAACCCTCTTGTATTCGCTCATCTGAATAGCAATGCATTAACTGATAAAGATATGGATGATTGTATTGAACTAATCATTAGATCGTCTGGGATTATCGCATCACCATGGGAAATTAGCCGCTCAACTTGTAAATCAACTCACCCCCTAAGGTTTTTAAAGAGGAATAAAATCAAATCGGATGCGCTAAAAAAATTGCGTTTACTAGCTAATAATGATCATGCGCCAACCCATTTACTTGCAAATGCTCTAATCCATCTTTTAACTGACTTGTCTTCTTTGTCCTCTCAGGCCATGGATAGAATAGATATAATTATCAACATAATGACGTTGTTTTATTCTTATGACTACAGTCTTTTTGCGCAACACATGTACTATATTATCCATGAAATTAGCCTTTCATTAGTGGATATAGATAAAGTTTTTTTAGCAAAGCAATTTGAAATATTTCAAAATAAATCCCAGAAAACACTGCTCTTTGCTTTGGGCTTACAAGAAAGAGAATTACCAAATCACCATTTTATTTGTGCTCCTGCATTATCAGGCAGTCACGCACACATGCAGGCATTAACATTGGCCCACAGCTTAGTCCCATTTGTCTACTCACCCATTTATTTTGATAGTGATAAAAATTATTTTGAATTCAGTCAATTTCATCCTTACTCAAAAAAAAATAATGCCAATATCTTTTTTTTAACAACAGGCCCTATTTGTTTTGAAAAAGTTTGGCCTGGAGTTGACATTAACTTGTTTATAAAAAATCATATTATCGATGAACATAAAAAACAACCTGTTGTTTTATTAATCGACATCACTACTACTTTGTATAAAAATCTACGTTTGAACAGGGAATCTATGAAACTGTTTAAAAGTGGACAATTAGCGCTTATCTTTTTTGAAAGCAATCAAAAATTTGGACTGCTACATTCAGATCAAGCACAATGTGGAAGAATGATGGCGTTGTATTCAACAAAAACATTTTATGCAAAAAACATTAATCATTTCAAATCTAAAATTATCATTGACTACTATCATCACATTGATTTGCGCATTAACGTTTATATACGCTCTCGATGTGAGGCCATTTTAGAACAAATAAAACAGCAGCATTTTAATCAAGGCGCTTCATTAAACGACTTTATGGAGCAGTTTAACTTATCACAAAAAACTACAGCGGTAAGTCAAGACAGTTTGTACAATAAAGAAGAGCTCTATTTTTGTCTTGCTGGCTATGATAAAAAAAACAAGTTACAAGAAATTCTACCCATCAGACACAGCTTTGGCCATTTCGATACAACTATAACCGGATCACGCATCAGCGCCAATGCATCAGATCGACTCGATTCCTGGTTAGAAATAACCAAAATCTATCTACATGTCTATTTAGATAGCACCAACCAAGAAGATTTAACTGTTTTTTTACTCAACAAATCTCTTAACACAGATAAAATATCTGTCACGGAACAAATTATCTATTTGAGCTTGGCTAATTATTTGATTCAAGCAAATAAGCAACTTCTAATAGACAATTTGTTTTTTTTGATATGGACTAAGAAACTTTTATCGCTTTGCGTCTCATTGATCCATAGACCCATCTATAATTTCATCTATTCTCATCTTATTCAGGCTCAAAAGGAAATAAAAGCGCTAGTTCTACTGCCCGAATGGCCTTTGTTTATTCGACTATTTGAATTTTTATTAACTCAGGAAATTAACTATAAAAATCCTTCTTCCTATTGGATGAGTAAAGATCAACTGGCTTTGCTTTCCATATCTTTTATTGATGTACTGATTAATTATTATTTTTTAACACACAATTCAGCAACCTTTCTTCAAGACAGCAGTGAGTGCTTCAATATTCCAATCCAGCAGCTTCAATCGAATATCAAGCAAAGAAGCGCATTAAAAGAGGCTTTTCTGCAAGGTGATAACTCTCCTCTTGGGCTGTTTCAAATCACCAATATTTTTTTAGATAACAGGTTAACTACGCCTCTTTATTTGGCCATTCTAAAAAGTAAAACCCACTGGGCCTCTCAAATTATAGCAAACCACGGTCTTATTTTTACCTCTTTTCTCAAGAGAAATACTGCCTTGCTTGAGGCAGCACAAAAAGGTCAAAAGAAGGTGTTGTTTTCATTATTACAACAAATAAGCACGCTCCCCCATTCTGTTATCAAGCAGCAACTCGCAGCCATAGATAACAACGGATTTACTGCATTGCACTGGGCTGCATTCCATGGCAATGCCAGCGCATGTCGCTTATTAATACGTTTGAATATAAATATTTTTTCATTACTTAACGAAGAAGAGCACGCACTTTACTTAACAACCTCTTATGCTGTGCAAAAACTTTTTGAAGAGTACTGGATTATCAAAAAAATACTGCTAGAAGCCGCTTATTCGCATCAAAAAACTCCAATGATACTGGCTTTTTTTAAATGGTCATACGCCCTTTCTGAGCAAAAAAGAATTCTTATTGAGCGTTATCAAAGTATTATAGATGAGTTAAATAATAAGGTTACCTTCATTCCATTTGCTTTGTCTTTGTCTGCGCAATTTGAACTGCTTCTTACTTCCTTAGAAAATAAACCTCAAGACACTCAAATAAAGCAAGAGCCACACCGATTTTTTAAACCCGTTTTAAAACAAATAAAAAATCTCACCACTATAGACGCATTGCCTCCAGTTGAAGAAATTCAATGTGATGAAGACTCAGTTGGTTTAAATAAGACCTATTGCCTTATTTCCTAGACCTACGTCATCATCCTCCATTTCTAGCTATCACTCTCATCAAAATCAACCTGGTAAAACTTCAGAACAATAATTAAAAACATCTTCTATACTAAAAAGGAACAGGATGTCTTTTAAAAGTCACCGTAATGAACTCAATGGTGGCATCTCTTGCGTAGTACTATCATCCAAGGAGAGGATATGCGCTTCATGAAAAATGAAAAACACATGCGATGTCATAGTTCTTTTCATACTATGCTGTCCTTAATGACTAATCCAAGTGCTTTTAATAATACCAAAAAAACAAAAAAAAATGCGCCTGCTGCCAACCACAAAGTGCAAGATGATCTTGACGCTTTGATAAGTCAATATAATGATTTCAATGAGGGAGGCTGCATTATAACCTTTGAAACAAAAGTTAAAGCAAAACCAGTTCGGACATTGATACCCGCCTCCATTAATCGTTTGGTAAAAAAAACTACCCCTCTAATAGCCCCCTCTTGCTTTTATTACAGAAAAATAATTATAGAAAATAACAATCAGTATTTTGCACAACGTAAACGAAAAAAAATTAAAAAAGCATTAAAATACAATGGTCTTCTGGCTTATAAAAAAAAACGTCGCCATTCAAAACGAATAAACCCGAATCAAATGAAATGTAATGGATCACCATGCCCAGTCAATGAGGCCTCAAAGCCAAGTACATACAAGTTAAATTCTCAATCCTTTTTTGCAAGACCTTATTATCAGAAAGTAAATACTTCAGATGACTATGCTATACTTTTACTTAATAAAACAGCAAGATAAACTCGTATGACACCCATTACAGAGGACATTAAATTACATGGTATAGGGCAACTGCTTGTCCTCGAAAAACTTTTAGATAAAGAAAAAGCCCTTTTGTTATACAAACAAGCTGCTGCAGAAAAAATCACTTTAACGCAATGCATTGTAAAAAATCGAATCCTTTCTGCTGAGACAGTTGCATTCGTTGTTGCGCAAAATTTTGGTGTTCCCATGCTTGATCTTAATTGCATTGAGACCGACACCATCCCCATCAACCTGGTTAACGAAAAGCTGATTCGTAGACATTTAGTGGTTCCCTTACTACATAGAGGAAGCAATTTGTATTTGGCTACTGATGATCCAAGTAAACATGCTGCTTTAAAAGAAATACAATTTCACACTGGTTTAAATCCTCAGGTTATCGTAGTTGAAACAGACAAGCTTACTTTGTTTATTGATCAATTACTAAATGCAAAAGAAAGCCAAGGTCTTGCCGATTACGTTGACGATGGAAGTGAATTGGATGGTTTGGAAATTAGTGCAGATGAAGAAATGGAAAATGAAGTCACCAGCTCTGTCACTGATGATGCACCTGTCGTAAAATTTGTTAATAAAGTACTGCTTGATGCCATAAAAAAAGGCGCCTCTGACATTCATTTTGAACCCTATGAAAAAGAGTATCGAATCCGTTTTAGACAAGATGGTATTTTGCATGAAATTGCAACACCGCCGGTCAGCCTTTCAACACGTATTACTGCACGAATTAAAGTCATGTCCAATCTGGATATTTCTGAAAGGCGAGTTCCGCAAGATGGAGGGTTCAAAATGAAATTATCACGTACTCACTCTATAGATTTTCGTGTCAGCACATGCCCCACTACCAATGGGGAAAAAGTAGTCATGCGGGTTTTAGATCCCAGCGCAGCAAAATTAGGCATTGAAGCACTAGGATTTAGTCCTCTACAAAAAGATTTATTCCTCAAAGCCATTGAGAGACCCCAGGGGATGATCTTGGTCACAGGCCCAACAGGTAGTGGTAAAACCGTAAGTTTGTATACAGCATTAAATATTTTAAACACCAAAGAAGTTAATATTTCTACCGCAGAAGACCCTGTTGAAATAAAAGTAGCCGGTATCAATCAGGTCAACATTAATATTAAAGCAGGACTGACTTTTTCTGGTGCACTTCGCTCCTTTTTACGTCAAGATCCTGATATTATCATGGTGGGTGAGATAAGAGATCTGGAAACTGCTGAAATTGCAGTAAAAGCCGCACAAACAGGACATTTGGTTTTATCCACTCTCCATACCAATAGTGCAGCTGAAACCTTGAATCGCTTGGTTAATATGGGCATTCCTACTTTTAATATAGCCAGCTCTGTTACTATTATTATTGCTCAAAGATTAGCACGAAAATTATGCGAAAAGTGTAAATTGGCACGTGATGATTTTACACCGCAAAGCTTGATTGAATTAGGCTTTTCTCCAGCTGATGTAGAAAAAATTATTATATATAAAGCAGTTGGTTGCGATCAGTGCACTTCCGGGTACAGAGGGCGTGTTGGTCTTTATGAGGTTTTGCCTATGACTAAAACTTTAGGACAAATGATTATGAATGGCGCCAACTCGATGGAATTACTTAAAGAGGCGCAAGCGCAAGGAATGCTAACCATTTATCAATCTGGTCTGGAGAAAATAAAACAAGGCATCACAACTATTGAGGAGGTCAACAGAGTTACTGTTGATTAAACTATGGAAAAAAAACTTCCTGCACTTACTGTTTTTCATTATGTTGGCGTCAATAAAGCAGGACAAAAATTAATGGGTGATATAGAAGCCAAAAGCATTGCCTTGGCAAAGGCTGATTTACGCAAGCAAGGCATTATTACTCATAAAATAGCGCAAAAAAGAAAACCTCTTTTTGATAAAAAAAATAAAAAAATCACCTCTGCTGATATCACTGTTTTTAGTCGTCAGCTCGCTACTATGATTCAATCAGGTATTCCCTTAGTACAGTCTTTTGATATTGTTGCAAAAGGACAAAATAATAAAAAAATGAAGGATCTGATTGATGGAATAAAAAGTGATATTGAAACCGGACTAACCTTATCTGAAGCATTAATCAAACACCCTCAGTATTTTAATGACTTGTTTTGTAATCTTATCGATGCCGGTGAAAAATCGGGCACACTGGATGTGATGCTCGATAAAGTAGCCACTTATAAAGAAAAAATAGAAACCATCAAGAAAAAAATAAAAAAAGCAATGACCTATCCTATTGCTGTGTTGGTTGTTGCAATGATTGTCACAACGGGACTACTTATTTTTGTAGTTCCGCAATTTCAATCGCTATTTAAAGGATTTGGTGCAGACTTACCGGCCATGACTCAAGCGGTTGTGAATATGTCTGAATTTATGCAAGCCTACTGGTATTATGTGTTTGGCATTATTGGGGCTGTAGTGTATGCTTTCATTTACGCTAAAAATAACTCTCCTCAATTTGCACAAAATATTGATAGGTCTTTGCTTAAAATACCAGTCATTGGCCCTATTTTAGAAAAAGCAGCTATTGCCCGTTTCACAAGAACCCTCTCTATTACTTTTGCTGCGGGATTACCCCTGGTCGATGCGCTACAATCAGTGGCCGGAGCTACAGGTAATATTATTTATGCAAAGGCAACAGATAAAATTAAAGAAGAAGTATCTACAGGACAAACCATGAGTCTGGCTATGGAACACACTCAGCTCTTTCCTAATATGGTCATTCAAATGATTTCTATTGGTGAAGAATCTGGTGCTTTAGAAAAAATGCTAGGTAAAGTTGCTGATTTTTATGAGGCTGAAGTAGACAATGCTGTTGATTCTTTAAGTAGTTTATTAGAACCTATCATCATGTGCGTTTTAGGGACTTTGGTTGGCGGATTGGTTATTGCGATGTATCTGCCTATTTTCAAATTGGGATCTGCGATTTAATATAAGCTATCACCTCAAACAAGGGACTTCATGATTTCTGAACTGATTCATTATCATACCTGGTTTATTTATCTGTCTATAGCCCTCCTGTCTTTATGCGTAGGAAGCTTGCTTAATGTCATCATTTACAGACTTCCTCTCATGTTGGAAGCAGATTGGAAAGCACAATGCTGTGAACTGCTACAGTGCGCACCGGTCAACAGGAAAGAAAAAATAAATCTTTTTTTTCCCCGTTCATTTTGCCCGCAATGCAAACAAACCGTGGCTTTTTGGTGCAATATCCCATTATTAAGCTATCTGATACTTAAAGGCAAATGTTATCATTGTCACCATTCTATTGGCATACGCTATCCTCTCATTGAATCACTCACTGTATTGGTGTCTTTGTATGCTGCCTGGCATTGCGGTCTGACTGTTTCACTTCTTTATATTTTGCCTGCACTTTGGACTTTAATAGTCCTTATTTTTATAGATTGGGATCATCAAATACTGCCTGATTGTTTGACTTTAAGCTTATTATGGCTCGGACTTATTGCTAATACGAACCATCTTTTCACCTCTTTACCGGATGCGGTATTCAGTGCGGCTGGCGCCTACTTGTTTTTATGGATTTTTATCAGAATTTTTTATCTGATCACAGGAAAGATTGGCATGGGAAATGGCGATTTTAAGCTCTATGCCGCATTCGGTGCCTGGTTCGGATGGCAATGCCTCCCTTTTATTCTATTGATAGCTTCCATTACAGGAGCAATAGCCGGCTTAATCTTGATTAAAATCAGCAAGGGAAATAAAGAAACCCCCATTCCTTTTGGTCCTTTTTTAGGATTGTCAGGCATTATTTATTTATTTTGGGGAAAACAATTCATTTTGTGGTATTTAAATACTGTTTTCAACTGAGTCGTTTCTTTACAACTGCCTTTTTTCTATGACGAAAGCTCACACAGGCAAGGTAATGATTGCGACTCTCATTACCCTACTCTTTTTTTAGCTTCATCCCAAAGCGACATTAACTCGGAAAAAGACCGTCCATGAACACTATCCAGCGCTTGTTCTTTGGCAATACTTTTAACTGACTGAAGTCTACGTTCAAATTTTTCCAGGCTTTTCTTTAAAGTAGTGGTTGGAGAAAATTGACAAAAAACACAAAGAGAAAAGACTGCATGGAGTAAATCACCTATTTCTTCTTCCAGATGAGCTCTATTGCTGTCATCGGATAACAAATGCGCCTCTACTTCCAGGCATTCACTTTGTATTTGCTGCATGATTTGGGCGGTATTTTCCCATTGAAAACCAAAATGAGCCGCCTCATGTTCCAAGCGCTCTACTTTTTCTAACAAACTATTCATATCAGACTCAATACAGGTTAAGCCTGTTGGCCCAACACATCGCTATTTTAATTGCTTATTCATCTCATTGCTGCTTTAACAACAAAGTCAGACTTTAGTGCAGATTAACCGATTTTATTTAAACCCTTTCAATCTGCACCTAGTCTGGCTTTTCTTAGTGAGGTGAATGTCTATTTTGTTTTGCTATTGGGTTGGTCGATTAACCAAACCACTTGCGCTCCTACCAAATCAGCCTGCGCTGAACTTGCTGCATTGATACTATAACTTGAGGTGGCAGACAGTATATCTGTTGTATTCACTCCCGAATTATTAATACCAAATAAGTGAGTATACCCTACATCAACGCCAATATTTTCTCTTGCCTGATAATGACCACCAATAGAGAGAGCCCAACGATCACTGTCTGGTAAACGCACATCTCTGTACAGATTGGTTGTCGGGGTCTGATCATACCCACCGCCAACGCGAAGCATCCATTGCTTATTAAAGTGATAATTGGCACCTATTGCAGCCCGCCAGGTATCCTTATAATATTGTGGACTTGAAGAATCAAGACTAACTTGCGTGACGCTCAGATCACCTCCTATATGCGGCGCTGCAACGTTGTTTAACTGTATGGTATCAAAACAACTCCATCCGGTATAAACAAGAGAGCCCAACAATGCAATTTTGTCATTCAGATCATGATAACCGCTTAAAGTTAATATGTCTGGAAACTGAATGTTGTTACTGGTCAAATTATTATTTTGTCTGACTGCGAATGGCAGCACAAAACTGGCAGCCAAATCACCTTCGCTTGCTAAAGGACCAGACAACTGACTAAATCCATCAAATTTATGGGACACTCTGGATTGGTAATTTAACCCCAAACGTGTGTGTTTGTCATTAAAAACACCCATAACGCCTAAATGATACCCTACCCCAAAAGAGTCGCCTTTATTATAACTTTGCGTATCATTAGCAGATGGCGAATATTCGGTATCAAATACCGCATTAAAGAATTCCATAATATTGGGAACACCAATCATTCTATTAAATTTAACTCGTGCATACTGCAAATCCAAACCCGCACCAACAGAAAACTGGTCTGTTAATTTCATTCCCAGTTCAGGCGAAACATTCGCGGTAAATAAATCACTTAAGGTCGCTTCATAACGAACTGGAGAATCATTGCCCCAGTTAGTAGATAGTCCAAATGGGGCGACAATGCTCAAACCAAAAGTGGCATTGTCTGATAGAGGCAGAGCATAATGCACAGCAGGAACAAATGCATCTTCAGCGCCATTGATATTTGAAAAGGTCTCAATATAATTAGAAAATTGCTCAGGCAAAACTGACACAGAAAAATTACTGGAACCAGTTAATTTTGTACTAGGAAAAACGCCCACCCCACCAAATACTACTTGTTGACCAGACAATAAAACCAAACCCGCTGGATTATACCATCCCGTTGAAGCATCCGCAGCTTCAGCAGCAATACCTGCCGCATAATTTCCTATCGCAGCAGGACTGCTTTCAGTATATAAAGAAAATCCTCCTGCCTGAACAGCGCCCGCTGAAAGAATTGTTAATACCGCAGAGCTCACTATCGTGCGCAGAGGCTTTTGCAAGTTACTCACTCCATACTCCTTAATTAAAAAGTACATCAAAATAAAATGAATTGATAATAAATGAATTTATCTGGATTTCAATTGTCCTGCTCTTTTTTTTCATAATAAATTCAATGCATAACAAAATATTACCCATCATGGCTTAATAAAGCTCATTAAATGGATTGATGCATAACTCCTGATTCCCTCTATTTCAGCAACCACTTCAATAAGCTTGTGTATTAGGTTTTGTCCATGTTAATGTGTACAAAACGTCCTACTTAATACTACCTATGGAACAAATCGTCACCAAATTTGGAGGAACCAGTGTCTCAACCAGGACTACTTGGGAGCACATCCTGGCCATTACCCAAAGACACATCAATGCGAGAAAACAGCCCGTTATTGTCTGTTCGGCTCTAACACAAATTTCCAATAAGCTTGAAAAAGCCATTGATGCTGCGCTATTAGATGAGCATCATAGTATTTATGCCGATATTGAAAACAGTCATCTGCGTTTGGCTCAAGAATTAGAAGTCAGCTTCAGCCTTATCGCGCAAGAGCTACATCAGCTAAAACAATGGCTGACCGGGATTGCCTTATTAAAACAAGCCCCGGCAAAAACTCATGCCCAGATTCTAAGCTTGGGCGAGATCATGATGACGCGTCTTGGACATGCTTTTTTGCAGCAGAATGGAATTAAAACACAATGGATGGATGCTCGTGATTTATTAACCAGCACCCCCTCATTAGGAGGGGATTTGGTTAATTATTTGTCTGCTGTTTGCGACAGCGATTATGATCCTCAATTGGTGGAACGCTTTCTATCTGATAATGCGGAAGCTATCATCACGCAAGGTTTTTTTGCTGCCAACCCACAGGGGGAAACCGTTCTTTTAGGGCGAGGTGGCTCAGACACCTCAGCAGCCCTTCTTGCAGGGAAATTGCATGCTTCTTTATGTGAAATTTGGACCGATGTCCCTGGAATTTACACGGCCAATCCACATCAACTCCCCCATGCTCGTCTCTTAAAGCAGCTTCATTATAACGAAGCACAAGAAATTGCTTCTATGGGGGCCAAAGTATTACATCCTAACTGCATACCTCCGGTAAGAAAAGCCAATATTCCTATGGTAGTCAAATACACTCAAATGCCAGAACATTCGGGTACCTTGATTACACAAGAAGTGGATGAAACAGCGCCGCTGATTAAATCCATTCAAGTCAAGCACAGCATCGTTTTGGTTTCCATCGAAGCACTTAACATGTGGCAGCAGGTGGGATTTCTTGCCGATGTGTTTACCGTATTCAAAAAACATGGGTTTTCAGTGGATTTATTAGCCTCTTCTGAATTCAATGTGACCATGTCTTTAGATACAACGGCCAAACTAAAAGACAGAACTGCGCTGAATCAATTACTTAATGAATTGAACCAATTTGGTAAAGCCCAACTCATCGAGCCTTGTAGTGCAGTAAGCCTGGTAGGTCATCATATAAGAACTGTACTACCACACTTAAGCCCTGCCTTGGATGTTTTTGACTCCAAACAGGTTTATCTGATGTCTTTGGCTTCTAATAATTTAAATTTAACTTTTGTCGTTGATGAATCTCAAGCTGATAAATTATGTCAAAAACTACATCATTTACTTATAGAGAATAACCCTCAAGTATTTTACTATTCTAAAAGTTGGCATGAAGAATTTGGTACCCCTCACATTAGACCTACACCCTGGTGGGAGACAGAACGTGATAATCTGCTAACCATTGCCAGCATGCATTCACCTTGTTACGTCTATCACAACAAAACTCAAGCACAAAAAGCAGATCAATTACGTACTATAACAGCAATAGATCAATTATTTTATGCCATAAAAGCCAATCCTCACCCCAGCATCTTAAAAACATTAGAGCAAAAAGGGGTTGGCTTTGAATGCGTGTCAGTTCAAGAATTACAATTAGTACTTGATTTATTCCCCTCTATAAATCGAGAACGAATCTTATTCACACCCAATTTCGCCCCGAAAAGTGAATATGAGCTGGCTCTGGAAACCGGCTGCTATCTCACCATAGACAGTCTTTACCCATTAGAGCATTGGCCTGCGCTTTTTAAAAACAAAGAAGTGATCGTTCGCCTTGATCCAGGTACAGGAGCAGGTCATCACAAATATGTTTCTACTGGTGGTAACGAATCCAAATTTGGCATTACGCAACATGACATCAGTCAGTTATTAACACTAACCCAGCAACATCATATTAAAATTTCAGGACTCCATGTGCATTCAGGAAGCGGTATTCTTACCATTGAATTATGGCAAGAAACTGCCTTAATGTTAGCACAACTGTCTAGTCAATTTCCTGATGTGCAAATTATCAATTTAGGTGGCGGCTTGGGTGTTGTCGAAAAACCAGGACAACAGCCTTTAGATTTATCGGCCTTGGATGCGGCTTTGCTTGCCGTAAAAACGCAATATCCTCATCTAAAAATATGGCTTGAACCTGGACGTTTTTTTGTCTCCGAAAGCGGCGTTATCCTTGCTAAGGTCACGCAACGTAAAGAAAAAGGCAAAGTAAAATTTATTGGTATTGAAACAGGGATGAATTCGCTTATCAGACCCTCCTTATATGGGGCGTATCATGAGATTGTTAATTTATCTCGTTTACATGAAGAAAAAACTCAGTTTTCTCATATCGTTGGACCTATTTGTGAATCAGGTGACACGCTTGGTTATGACCGACTTATGCCTGACACCCAAGAAGGCGATATCTTGCTGATTGCCAACACGGGCGCTTATGGTCATTGCATGAGTTCTCATTATAATTTGCGGCCTGCAGCTCAAGAAATAGCTCTGGATTAACATGACGTTAATTGATGTTAAACAGCGGCAACAAGCAACTGACCCATCGGCTTCTTTTATAGTACAGGCGCCTGCTGGGTCAGGCAAAACAGAAATACTAACCCAGCGCTATTTGCGTTTATTAAGCACCGTTTCAGTACCTGAACAGATTGTTGCCTTAACTTTCACACGCAAAGCGGCAAGCGAAATGCGTGAGCGCATTATGCTGGCGCTACAGCAAGCAGCAACTCATCAAGAAGCAAGCTCTGCTCATCAAAAAATGACCCTAACCTTTGCCAGACAAGCAATAGAGCAAGATGCACGCCATCAGTGGCATTTGTTAGAACACCCCAATCGCTTAAAAATTATTACGCTCGATTCCTTGTGTCAAAGTATCACACAAGCTATTCCTCTATTAGAGCAACATATTGGTTATGCACAGATTACAGACAAGGCATCACATTATTATCTCGAAGCAGCACGCCAATGTATTCAATTTGCCCTTGAAAATCCATCTTATCAAGAGGCAATAACCCATTTGTTACTGCATGTAGACAACCAATATGACAAACTGCTGTTATTATTTAAAGAACTACTCAGCAAGCGCGATCAATGGCTAACGCCTTTGTTTAAAGCAAAAAATCAAACTAAAGAGCATTTTGAAGAGGCTTTACTGCTCATAGAGCAACATGAATTATCTCGTTTTCAAAAAAGCTTGCCTTTAGAGTTGGCCTACCAACTGGTAGAACAGGCAAAAGAGCTGGCTTGTATTGAAAATGATCCCCTATCGCCTCGCTACCTTTTACAACAATGGCAAAGCTTTAAAAATACCACACCTGAGATGGCCAAAGCCTTGTGCGCTTTAATTTTAGGAAGTGATGCCAATATTAGAAAAAGCTTTGATCATCATGTTGGGTTAAAAAGCAGCTCTTGTCCTAAAGCACAATATCAAAGCATAAAAGAAAACAGTAAATTACTATTAGAACAACTGAGAGAATATCCCGACTTTCTTACTGCTTTACTTAAAGTAAGCCGGCTGCCAAACCCTTATTACGATAAAGAACAATGGAAGATACTCCAGGCCTTATTTTTATTATTACCCACTTTGGTCAGCCACCTTCATGTGTTGTTTGGTGAGGAAAATGCCATTGACTTCACTGCCATCGCCCAACAAGCCCTGAGCGCTTTAGGCGATGAAGATGAGCCTACCGATCTGGCTTTATATCTGGATAATGCCATTCATCATTTGCTAATAGATGAATTTCAAGACACCTCTATTTTACAATATGAATTACTCACACGACTGGTACAAGGATGGCAAGACGGCGATAGAAAGACCCTCTTTATTGTAGGCGACCCAATGCAATCCATTTATCGGTTTAGACAAGCAGAAGTAGGTTTGTTTTACCGTGCAGTCCATCACGGCCTTGGTCCGGTCAAATTAATACCGCTTGAGCTTCAATGTAATTTTCGTTCTACACCAACTATTATTCATTGGGTTAACCATCATTTTGCGTCTGTCTTTCCAAAGCATAAAGACATTGAGTCAGGAGCCGTTACCTTCCATCCTTCTGCCACAGTTCTAGCCGACTCTTTTGACAGCAAGGTGCATGCAATAGAATGTGAAACACGTCAAGATGAGGCGCAATATCTAGTTGAAACGCTGCAAAAAGAGCGGGCGGAAGATCCTCAGCAAAGCATCGCTATTTTAGTGCGCTCAAGAAATCAATTGCCTGAAATTATTAAACTTTTACGCCAGCATGCTATCCCTTATCAAGGTATCGATATTGATTTATTGGCTCATTTGCCTCATTTGCGTGATGTGTGGTCTTTAACTCAGGCTTTACTGATGCCAGGCAATCGATTGTCTTGGTTGTCTTTATTACGAAGCCCTTATTGTGGAATGATTTTAAGTGATGTTCATGCCATAGCCTCGCATCATAATAAAAACTCCATTTATCAAAATTTACTGGAATGGGAAACTATTGCTCATTTGAGTGAAGACGGCCGATTTCGTGCGCGTTTTTTCATTAACATCATGCAACATGCATTAGGTGAACGGGCACAAATGCCTGTGTCCGATTGGGTAAATCAGACACTTACTAAATTATATGGAAATTTAGTTTTAAATGAACAGCAGAAAGCTGATTTAGAGCAATATTGGAATTTGCTTGATCGCTATGAAGCACAAGGCCGTTTAAGTTCACGAGAAGAATTCATAGACGAATTTAATCGCCTCTATTCACAACAGACTACACCATCAAAACTGCAGATTATGACTATTCACAAATCTAAAGGACTAGAGTTTGATACGGTATTTTTACCTTATCTGGGAGCCGCTCCTTCTCGAGGAGACAACCCTTTATTACGCTGGCTCAAATTACCTACAGAGCAAGATGAACTTCTCCTCTTATCTCCTATTAAAGGCTCTCATCAAACACACTGCCCTTTGTATGATTACTTAAGTGATCTTGATGAGGAAAAAGGACACTATGAAATCCAGCGACTACTCTATGTCGCGGCAACGCGTGCAAAGAAAAAACTTTACTTATCTGATGGCAGTACAAAACCATCTAAAAGCTCATTAAGAAGCCTTCTAAGTCAGCAAGAGTTTTTTACCAGACCATCAGAAAATGAACCTGAGTCTGCTTCCTCATGCCCTACTCTCTTGCAACAATTGCCTACAGACCTGTATAAAAAAATCACTTCTTTTCCTAATGATATAAAAAATAAAATACCTCGGCTTGATTCTGGAATATCTCGACTGACCGGTATTATTACTCATCGATTGCTACAATGGATTTGTGATAATCATCCTGTAAATACAGAACAATTGCCTTGGCTTGTCGTAACACAACAATTAGAAGAACTGGGTTTCGATAAAAAAAATGTTGCCCTGGCTTTCTCACATATTCAAGAACAAATTAATCGCTTGTTTGCAGATCCCACTGGTTTATGGATCATTTCTCCCCACCATCAAGAACATAATGAATACGAATTAATAATCCACCACAATCAACGCCTCGTTACACGAATCATCGACCGCACCTTTGAAGCGGAAAATGAGCTATGGGTTATTGATTTTAAGACAGGCAAAAAGGATGATGCATCAACGAAGCAGTATAAAAAACAATTAACCGATTATGCCAGCCATATTTCAATGCTAACTCCCCTGCCTATCCGATGCGGTCTATATTATTTAGCCAATAACCACTGGACTCATTGGGCATATGAGCCATCTGTTAATCCAGATGGCATAAACAATTCAGACAGAACTTAAAGATGACTCATTGCTATACGCCTCATTGTCTGTCGTCAAGGGCTTAACTTGTCTAAAGAAATACCCACCCGTCACTGCATTTAATTTGGTAATAGAGTACATATCCGTGTATTCAGCAATAACGTGACAAACATCTGTTGGTAATCGTTGCAATTTAGCATGAGATATTTGAGTGAAGAATTGATCTAGAACCAGCATGAAATAATTATTTTGAAATTTGGCTAAAATCTGATTCTCTGGTGGGGTTAATCTATACGATGCCATGATAGACAGCCAGATTGAATTCATCTCAATCAACTTTACACCTGATAAATTAGCTTCTGTGTTTAGCGCAAAAAATGGTTTATAGGTATCAGCTAATTGGCCATTTCTTTGGGTAAGTTGACTAAAGAAACTGTTTTGGATGGGTTGACCGTAAAAACTTTTGTATAACTGGATTGATCTTAATTTTTTATTCTTTGCCAAAGCTTCTTTTGCCATAGGAGTAACATCAATGTTATTAATCCGAAATGTTAAATCGCTAAGTGTCGGGTTATCTGCTATTGACCTTAATAAAACAAGTGGTAATCCCGCCTCATGATCTGTATCAACAAGCGCTATTAATTTCAGTCGCACCAAACCTGCCAGGCACTTAATTTTATTGGCTAAACAGCCAATTTCGTCTTCAAGTTCACAACAAACGGTTAAGCTGACATCAATTAAACGTTTATTATCAAGTGCATTAATCAAAAACTGAACCGATCTAATAGCATACGCTGACTCGATGAAAAAGCTATGCATCGTTGGATGAGATTGAATAAAGTTACCCATTCTAGTATATAAATCATCATCTAAGTAATTAGTGTCTAGTGAAAGTGAGCTTAATTGATTACACTTATCAATCACCTGCTGAAGCAGCATTTCATTCGACCGCTTACCACTACGAAGTTTCAATGATAAAGATTCTATTCGTTCTTTATTCGGTATGGCCTCAAAAAACCAACCAAATAGATTTCCGCATAATTCACTAACCCCGGAGCCGTATCCATCAGCTGCTTCTTCTAACTCTAATTGTTTAATCTGCTGAAATACTGGCTGGGTTTTTATAATATTACCTATACTTTTTTTAACTCCATCCTTGTCAATGAAAATACCCTTGATTCCTCGAATAGGATCTGAATCAAAAGGACCTATATTCAAACTCAGCTTATCTACTGGCTTAGGTATAGAGCCTAATCCTTGAAATAAACCTTTCATAATGTAATCTGGAGCATAAATGTAATTGGCCATTACCCAACCATAATAAAAATCTAACTCAAGGGAATTCAGTCGGTTATTTTGAGACAATAAATTGCTCAAGAATGCCAACTTCGGGGAAAAAATAGCTGCCATCCATTCATCTGCATTATTCTCATTCCATTCAGAGTCTTCGTCACTCTCTTGCAGAGCAGTCAAATACTCGTCTATCATATGACCGAGGTCATGAATATCAATACTAAAGTCTAGCGCCTCCGCTTGAACCACGCATTCTTGTAGTGCTCTATTGTCTTCTAAAGAATAAAGGTCATTTACTGATAAAGTAAGCATGTGTTGGAAGATACAAAAAGTGGATTGATTTTGATCGTACCAACCTGATGCCAAAAAATCAATCACTAAGTGCTAATATAGAACTTGCTTAAGTTGCGGATTAATGTCTTTAAGGACTACTTCAAAAATTTAAGTGTATTTGCCTTCAGGTAATCTATCGTAAAACTGGCATCGCTTTGCATCATACGGTATGATTTCATTTTTTACATCCTGGTGGATGCAAAAACGCACCATACTTCCAAGGTAAAAATATGAACGTCAAATCTCTCATCCCAACACTATTGGATGCAATTAAGGAACCTCTTCTCAACTTAAATGGCAAGGAAATGGGTTTTCGTTACGACATAAAAGAAACCTCTCATTCTATTGAGATAGTGATTCATTGTGGTTTTCCTGTTGGAGTTTTAGAAAAAAATTACATTCCTCTGGCAGAGCAAAAATTGAGGCAGCAATTCCCCCAAAAAGATATCAAGTTACATCTAAATCAATTCATTAGAGCTCATAAAACACAGTTTCCAGGCAAAGGATTAAGAGGAATAAAAAATACGATTGCTGTCGCCTCAGGAAAAGGAGGCGTAGGTAAGTCAACCGTCACCGTGAATATCGCTTGTGCCCTCGCGCGTGCAGGGGCTCGTGTAGGTATTTTGGATGCTGATATTTATGGTCCAAGCATTCCTTTAATGCTTGGTACTCAAGGGCCTGTAACCATTAAAGATGACTTTTATTTACCTATTGAAGCCCATGGCCTTCATACCATGTCTATCGGTTATTTAACTGATATGAATCATGCCCTGATCTGGCGAGGGCCTATGCTAGCCAAATCCTTAATTCAAATGCTTGATGGCACGTCCTGGGATGAATTAGATTATTTGTTTATAGACTTGCCTCCTGGTACAGGTGACATACAGCTCACTTTAGTCCAAAAAATTCCTTTGACTGCTGCAATTGTAGTCACCACACCACAGAATGTGGCAACTTTGGATGCACAAAAAGCGATAGCTATGTTTGCAAAAACAGGAATTGATGTGTTAGGTATTATTGAAAATATGTCTACTCATCAATGCAGCTCTTGTGGGCATGAAGAGGCTATTTTTGGTTCGGGTGGCGCGCAGCATTTATGCGCTACTCACGAGTGCACCCTTCTGGGCCAGCTTCCTTTAAATAAATCTATTAGAACTCAATGTGACAAAGGGGTGCCTATTGCCACTCATGATGATATGGAAGCGGCCAAACCGTTTCTCAAAGCAGCGCTCAAAAGCGCTATAGATCTATCTTATAAACCCATTAACTATGCGGATAAATTTCCTAAGATAGTCGTAGAATAAGACGTTTTTGTCTGTTAATTTTTGACTGCATAGTTAAAGAATTGACAGACTCTTATTTAAGAAAAAAATTTACACCGAAGCCGTGATGCTATATATTGCGCTTCTTTTTAAACAAATAGCATACTAATTTGAGCAAGAATAACCATTATAACCGTTTAATAATTTGGCTTGTTGGCATTTCTTTTTTACTATTTCAATTCTTTTTGCAATTGTCTTCAGGTATTGTTGTTGGTGCTATTGCACATGAACAACATTTTTCTGCATTAACTGCTGGTCTGTTAAGCAGTGCTTTTTATTATGTTTATACCAGCTTACAAATTCCGGTTGGTATTTTATTCGACCGATACAATACCCGTTCTTTATTGTTCATTAATGCATCCATTTGCGCCATTGGCTGTTTTGTTTTTGCTGCAGGAAATCATTTATCCGTCTTATTTCTGGGCCGCCTTATTATTGGTTCTGGTTCTGCTTTTGCTTTTATCGGAATGTCTCACTTGCTAAGGCAACATTTCCCGATGAAAAAATATGCCTTCATGATTGGTTTATCAGAAACTTTAGGCTTCATTTTAACCGTGCTTGGCATCATCGGCATGGGCGCTTTTATTGAGCATTGCAGTTGGCGTACTTTTATCAGAGCAGCTGGCTTCTTTGGCTTTATGATTTCCTTTTTTTGCTGGTATATAATCCCCAATCACAAACCTGAAGCAAGGCATTTAACATCATACAAACACCATCTTTTTTTGATTTTAAAAAATAAGCTTACCTGGGTTAATGGATTGTTTGTTTGCTTTGAGTTTTCAGTTATTACTGTTTTTTCAGCGATGTGGTCAGTGCCCTTTTTACAACTTAAACTCAATTGCAGTATTGAGACAGCCAGCGCTTTGTCTTCTCTCATTTTATTAGGTGCCGGACTCAGTTGTCCTGTTTTTGGCATGCTGTCTATGTATTTTAATCGAAGAAAACCTTTAATCCATTTTTCTTGTATATCCACTGCAATCTTATTTGTAATGCTACTTTATTGCCCTATTTATAACCTGTTTTTTGTTGCTTCTTTATTGTTTTTGATTGGGCTATTTTGCGGTGCTTATATGTTGGCCTATACTATTGCTAACGAGCTAGGACCAACGGAAGCGCTTTCTACATGTACAGGCTTTACCAATACTTTGGCCATGCTTTCTGCACCCTTACTTCAACCTTTAGTAGGTTATTTTATTGATCTATTTGGCAAAGCCAATGTCCCGCCACTGGAAAGCTTTCAAAATGCGCTTCTTGTCATTCCCATCGCCCTGGTTGTTGCCAGCCTGTTATCACAGCAACTGCCTGAAAAAAATTATTGATTTTTTTCAGCTCTGCTTTATTGAATAGAAAACCAGAGCATCAGCTATTAATCATTTAGGGCAATAGTCAACACGGCCTAAATTTAATTGAGAATCTGGTAATGCAGCAATAGAAAATTATAACTACCTGCCTATAGATCACGTTTTTGTTTGTTTTTTTGGATAAATGATATTATTATATACAGAGATAGAAGGCTTGTTGCCCACTGATTTTAATTGGATATCCATATGACTCATCAAAAGCACGAAGTAACATCAGCTTCTGATCCATCCATGTCTTATTATGCTCAGCTCATGCTCTTTAGTTCTCTTGTTATAAAAAAACCACAACAACTTGCTACTATTGCAGCATTATGGTTTACCAAATCCTCCCAATTGAGTTCTTACTTAGGTAATGAAGCACTTTATATACTAGAAAGCCTTTATCCCGAGCTGTATGATATTATTTACGTCATACTCACATCCAAAGAACAAACCAATATCGATGCGCTTTATGAAACCATTCATCCGCGAATTAAAATACTACTCAATAAAGAAATTGCTGGTTACGGAGTCAGTCTAAATGATGTCCACTTTCAGACCTACCTCTCTGAATCTTTTATTAAGAAAACACTACTCCCTCTATTTCTCCTGGTGCGTGACATCCCTAAGTTTTGCCAATCGATTAAAGAAAAACAGTTTTTTGAGTCAGTTCATAATCTTAAGACCCAACTGTCTGCTCGCCTGGAAACAACCTTGCACCGTGAAATTCGCAAGTATTTAAAAATTGGGGCCGATGGACTTTATCCTCTGGTTATCACAGAACCCGCACTAGTGACTCAAATAAAAAAAATATTAAATGCCTTATCGTATGGTGAACAAGTCATCTCTTTCATTAATGCTCTTGAGCTTAATCCAGATACATCATACAAACTGGAAGCACTCCTTGAGCAAAAAGGAACAAGAAGAGTTTCCTTCATCACGCAAATTATCTGGTATCTGGTCTTTAAAGATTCTCGTTCAGGCGCATACTTAAGTTTTCCAATGGATTTAACGCCCCAGGAATTAAATTTTCTTGATGAAATTGAGCGCATGATTGGTTTTTTACGAATTATTCAATCGTCCTTGCTTGAAATTAACATGCCTTTATATCAACTGTTTTATCCAGAAATTAATTCTCTGAATATGCTGCTGAAGCATTTGGAGCGATGGACGGATGGTGACACTGATAACTTGATTAGTTTACGCATGAAAGAAATGCCATTAACCGTGAATCATTATTTAGATATAGGACGACCATTAGGTACATTTGTTGCACAATTAAACCCACAAAAAGAAAAGACAGACTACAGCGACTTAACATCTCAATTGAGTTTACTGCCTGGTTACTTAAATCAACTCAGTCAATTAATTTACTCTTATAGCGATCAACCTCAAAAACATGTAGCGCTTACTGAAAACCAAGCTGAAATATATAAAGATGCGTCCATTAAATTATTTTATGAACTAAGCCAGCTCAACGACCTGTCCTCTTGGCAACAATACCTTTCTATCCTGATGCCTATTCGCTCTAATCTTACTACTCTCAGTTGTGGTTCTTATGAACAAATTATACAAAACCAGGCTGCTATTAATGCCATGGCAGAGCATCAACTGTATCTATTAAAAAACATTTTCCTTGCCAATCTGATTTGTGGTTCAGATCGGGTTGAATTGTATATGGGATGCGCCTTTGGTGCGCTTACCAAACCACTCATGCTACAGCTTAATGATCTTTATCAAAAAACCGTTGGACATATTAATAACCTGGTTAATTTAAAAGAAAGCAATCCAGATTTACTACAACTGGACAACACGTCTTTTTTAACATTAAGACTGCAAAATATATTGCAACAAAAAAATGAATGGCAAAAAAAAGTAGATAGCACGCTAAAAGCCAAAAAAAATCTAAAGTCATTTTGTACCTATTTCGCTCCCTCCTTACTTCCTGAGAAAAAAATAAAATTAAATGAGGATTATCAATCGTTTAAATCCTACGTCATCGATTATAATCCCAGACTTAGTGTACTTATAGATCAGATATTGGCAACAGAAGGCGAATGGCAGTTTACTATGCAAGAGCTTACACTGATGGAACAGTCCATCAATGAGTTATGTGATAAAGACATTGCAACTTTTAATTGTTATTTAACTCTGGCAGACAGCCGACTGGTTGATCTGACAAAACAGATTAAAAGCAACTTGTATGCTCTCAATCCCCATAAGGTACATTCTATATTAATTATTAATGAACCTTTGTATTTAAAAATTGACACCGCTTTAACTCAAGGTGACACCGCACATTCTGAGCATCAATTCATTGAGAATTTAATTAATTTAACCATGAAACAGCGTGCTGCTTTGTATGACTATTATGCGTTACGAATATTATCTTTAGTCTATATTGAAGAGCAGATTAAGCTCTTTTTACAACAGATAGACGAATCTAACTGGCTATCCAATGCAAAAAAAGTCAATGCAATTATAGACCGTTACCGGGTGATTCAACCTTACTTAGTGGATTCAATTAAACAAAAGCAACATAAAATCGATTCATTGTTTATCAGTTTATTATATGCATCTCCTACTGAAAAAATTAAACAACCCCATGTTATTTTAAGCACAATGAATACTAATTTGGCCTCTCTTCAAAAACAAATAAGTAAAGAGCTGCTCCGTTCACGACATAGACAGACCCTATTTGAATTTGCTCATCAAAAAGAAAACACTCTACTACCGCATAATGCCCCCTTAACGCTTGAGAATGATCTTGGTATACGTCAGGACAAATCGATACGACACCAACATTTATCAAGGGGAGCAGCGCTAGAGTTTATCCATTCACGACATGGACAGGCCTTTTTTGAATTAGAGCATCAAAAAGAAAAAATTCTACTCCTCAATAATGAACCCTTAACGCTTGAGAGTGATCTGGTTATACGTCAGGGTAAATGGATACGACACCAACATTTATCAAGGGTATCAGCGCTAATGAGCAAAACGCTAGTCAAACTGCTCAATCAATTTGACTCCAGTCTCAAGCTTCCTAAAACCATCGATCGCGCTGATAATACAGTACCTTTTCCAGAAATGGAGCAAGATTTAGAAGCGCTTGCAGTCCCCTCTCAAGTATCGTGGGCCAAGCGTCTTATCAATGTCATACATTATATCAATAGCACTTTTAAGTATCTTGAATCACTTGATAAAAACCTCAATCCCAATTCAAAACAGTATTACTTAAAATCTTCTTTAATCGATGGCATTAACCAGCTAAAGCCTTTTCTCGAGCTAACCAATGCCTACCAAACCCTCATGGAATTAATGAAAGAACCCCTTGGCCAATTATTTAAAGATACTTTGCAAGAAAGTTGTAATGACCTGATGGCGCAATGGAGCGCTTTGCATCCATTGTATTTTGCCAACGCCAATTCCATTAACACCGCCAATCCCCAACCGATAAACAATAGCGGCTTATGGTATGCTTTTTTATCTACTCTTGTTATTCCTGAGCACCTCACTCAGCTAGCACAAGGCAAACCTTATACTACTCATCATGCACAGCAAGCCCAGGAAAAAGCCAAAGAATTGACGCAATCAATTGAAAGCATCACTGAAACCTATCAAATGGGACGCTATTTTCGTTTAATATTAAAAAGTCCGACCATCCTTTTTCATTTACTCCCTGAATTAGAAAGCAAAATAAAGCGATTGCGTAAAGCCACTTATGAAACCATACGTCATCATTTAAAAGACATTCGGGTTACTCTATATCGCCTACTGCAAGAAACCGACAACCTGGAATTTAAATTTGGTTTACAAATTGGCCTTGTTTCAATTCCTACTAAAAAGATTCTTGAACAATTATTTAGCGGATTTATTGAACCACTAGGCATAAGTTTACTGGAATCAGCTCAATTGATAGCAGACACCAGCTCTTTTGAAGAGCGCTTGCAGAATAATCTTCAAAAAAACAAAGAGGCCGCTGCAATGCTTCTTGCGGAAAAACAGCAGTTCGCTGTCTGGGATGGTTTTTTGAGACAATTGCAAACCATTAAAAAACTGCTGGATTCACAACAGGAAATCGACCCCGCACTGGAAGCACAATTCACACAGCAATATAAAACACTGTATCTTTCATTACAGTATCAACACAGACATTACCCACTGGCATTAAACCAACGAGACAAATCCAAAGCACTTGATGATTTCTGTGAGCAATGTTTTCAGCAAGTTTTAAACACCAATGAGAGTAATATAGTATATCATTACACGTCATTAAGTGATGTGCTGTATTTGACAAAACATATCCATGCTGCAAAAAAAGGAAATATTAACACGCTAGAGATGCGCTTAATGTACTTAAATGCACAAGCTCAATTTATTAATAATGAGCTACATGTGTTTGAAAAAGAAAAGCGAAAAGAAGCTTTCGAGAGCATTATAAGTCATACCATAGATCAACAAATAAATCAGTTATGCAAAAATATACCCAAACCTATTTATTTAAGTGCTGAATGTGTTGCTCGACTGTCTAGGACATTATCGTCTAAAAAAGAAGAACTAATTAAAAAAGCGCATGATATTCCTATAGAAAATCTTGAACAGGTTATTGCTAATGAGTTGAATAAACAACTAGAGTTATTTAAAAAAACAGAATACATGAAGGTACTGCATCTTAACTGTATTCTTGAACAGATAGAGCGTTTTCAAGCTTACTGTGTTCAGGAACAAAAATATCCTTTTTTTGAAAATACAACCCCACAGACGGGAACATTAGATAATAAAATAAATCTATTGGCTTTACTTCAGAAAATGGCACAAGATGAAAGTATGAACGATCTTGACCAACGTATTGAAGCCATTCAACGTGAGGCGAAAAAAGCTTCATTTAAGTCTATTTTAATATCTTGCGATCATCGTGTGGAGTTCAACTCAAAAACACTAAGACGGATTTTTTATAATTTATTTCACAGTATTTTTAATTTTTTCGGAATGAATTATGCGCCCAAAGACATCTATGACTCACTAAATCATGCCATTATCAAACCCAGTACCTCTATTGGTTTTTTTAATAGCGCTGGCATGAAAGAGAAAATCATATCTAAAGACAGTATTGAGCCTGATCCACTCAATAAGCCAGATTTATTCAGGAGGTAACTATGTTTTTGTCTACCGCGTCAATTACCAAGCAACTTTTTTACGAGTTTTTGCACTTTGAAGTCCTGGCATTAGAGCCAGGAAAACCATGTCAGACAGAGCCTGGTACTTTGTTAGGAAGCTCATCCTCTGCAGATGTTGGAATAGCCATTCAATTTGCTATAAATAGATTAAAAACGCTCGCGAATACATTGGATGCATCAGAAGAAGAACGACGACAATTTAATTTACTGCTGTCTGAATTGGCTGCTTATAAGAAAGCGGAAGGAAAAGAAGACAATCCTTTTTATGGCTATGCTGAAAGAGGAGAAAGCACAACGCATACTTGCGCATGGCTTGTATTTGCTCCCCTGTTTATTAATCCTATGGAGGCAAGCCTGGCATTTGAAACCCAAGAAGAATTCCTTAATTATCTGAAAAATCCTAAAATAGCTTTTCAATTTTCCAATCACAGCCCTATTGAACAAACCGGATTGTATATTGCAGTAAAAACCAACAATCACGAAATGGTTAATGCTTTTTTGTGTCTAGAATATTCTAATTATCAATTAACCAAATCCGATTTAAAAACATTGTTACTCTTAACCGACGATCCGGCAACACGCCTGATATTATTAACTCGTAGCCCGGAACTCATTAAATGGATAAGTAGTGATGCTGACTTAAAAGAGACTTGCATCAAAAATTTTGATTCCTTATCAGGATTTTGGCCTTATTTAACAGAGAAACAACGCAAAGAATTTATTTCAGAAACCAGCTCACAACTCTGGCTCAATCTTATAGATAATGAGTTACGCCCTTTACAAATACAGCAATTACTAGGTGATGACTATCACCAATTAAAGAAAAAATTAGTACAGGATGAAAATATTATCCGCAGTACATTAATACCTAAGACGTTAAACTACTTAGATAAGACAGAACAGTTTCGTTATTTACTCGAGCATATTGATCTTAATAAGACCTTTCCTTTACCTCACGAAGCCGAATGGAATCAATTGCTCTTTTCATTAGGTTATTACTCCAGGAATCAACACGTAATCACGCGCCGTTACATGCTTCCCAAAGAAGTAGCTCATGTACATGATAAGTTAATCCAGGTTTTAATCTCTTTGCCTATAGAAGCAGAAGCCATTATTAAAGCTTTAAATGCCATTGAACTCTATGTTTCTAATCCTGAAACAATCGATGACTATAAAAAATGTCTTAGTGAAATTGCCAAGGATTCAGTCAATAAAGAATATGAACTTAATTTTTTTGTTTTCAATTGGTTTGTTAAATTGCTCCGCTTTTTAAATATTATAGAACAATCGCCACTTCACCCTTATTTAGACCGATTAACACAAGTGATTCAAAATGAGCCGGTTATCATTTCTGGTGAGTTAATGAGTGTCCTGCCTTTTGTAGCCGATTATAAAGTTTATAAAATGTCGCTGCAGGCTTATCGTAACGGACAAATAGGTGAATTTTGGTCTAACTTGCCTTTAGAACAACGAAATGAAATTATTAAAGAACCCCTTCGTTTTTCTAAACTGATTACTCTCCTTTCCATACCAGAAGATCATACCGAAGCCTTATTTAAAGTATTTGATGCACAAACTCTATCTTATTTTCACACTACCGTGGGCTTACATCAGCTGATTGTAAAAACACCTTCATTAGATGCTAAAAAAGCATTACCTCTTCTCAAAAATGCGATGGCAGAGCATAAGATTGATTTCTTAGAAAACAGCGCTTTGGTTCTTGAATTATTAACCAATAGTCAAGAAAGCGTTTTTCAATCACTGTCGCTTTTTTTCCAGCCTCATGAAGACAATAAAGATTCTCTATCTTTTCAAGAAAGCCTGCTTAAATCTTTACCCAAACCATTTAACCCTCTGCATTTTAATCGCTTTTTACAAGCTTATTGCTCTAAGGCAAACCATTTCTCAACATTGCTACTCTACATTAATAAAGAAAATTCTTCCCTTGTAGAAGAATGCTGGAATCAGGTACCCAAAGAGCAGTGGGATAAATGGGTTGGCTGTCTAGAATACGGAGAAGAGTGGTTGCCAACTTTAAAATATCTGGAATTAAATGATCGCATTGATTTTTTTGAAAAATTAAGTAGTGGAGACAAACTCACTGCCGATGAATTTTGTGATTCAGTGACTAAAATTTGCCCTAGTGAAGATTCTAACACCATCAAAAATGGTGAAATTTTTAATGAGTTATGGAATAAAATACCTCCTGGCCAATGGGATAGATGGATAGAAAACAATCAACTCCCTCTTAGTACCCGATCTCTTTTAAACACCATGCCTCCTGCCTTAAGGATACAAGTTTTTAAAACTTTATTGGGTATGCCGCAGGATGAACGTAAAGCACTTTATATCCTGGAAGATAAAACACTTGATGTTTTTTATCCTGAAGACGTAAAGAATACCATGACAGAAGCATCTAATGCGAGCATTGCCATAGCAAAACTTCAGAGTCTAAAAGACACAAAAAAAGATCAGTTAAATAATAAAATCAAGATTTTTAATCAATATATTCTTAACTTGCCTGAAAGCCTCAAGAATAAAAACTCGCTCTATTCTTGGTTTTTTTCTGTAGCCCCCTGCGATGCTATCCGTCCTAAAATAACAGAGCTAGAGAAATTATATAAAGAAATAAATGAAGATCCGTTTTTTTCTATAATAAAAAAAAATGAGCCCCCATATTCTACTTTGAAAACAACCATAGAGGCTGTAAGAAAAGAGTTTCGCACTGCTGCCCAAGATCCTGAGATTTCCGATAAGTTTAGCGACATTTTTATACAACTAGACAAACTATTTGAGGCCATGGAAAAAAGCGATTCTGATTCATCTATGACAGACGAGCCTCAGGCACAATCGGAAAGGATAAACTATTCTGCATGAAGAAAATAGCTCAGAATGAATCTGGATCGCAAGCGAATGTCATTGCCTTGCAAGATGCAAGATTACACACTTATTTAAGGACATTAGAGTCTGTTGACATTTTACCTGCGGCCTACGTGCCGTGCTTTATGCACGGCATCCAGTGTTCGTAGCGTATCTCTTTAATCTATAACGACACTTTTTGGTAATCTCATTGCATTCATTTGATTGATAATTTGACCTCGAATGAGTAAATCAGTTTGTTGATTTTCAAAATTCCGAGCGCTCATTTGATCGCCAAATAGAGATTTCATCCGTGACATCATCGTTTCTACTCATGAACGACGAGGATAATTATTTTCTTTTTTCCAAAAACGACGCTGCTCTTCTTTTAATGTTTTGCCTCGTCTTGAAAGTGTTGAATCATTCGGCGTACTTACATTTCATTTCATTTCATTCATGCGACCAAAGAACTCAGCATCCCTTCTGTTGCTCTCTTTGTAACGCCTTATTCATATTCGTTTTCTTTTAAATCCTTTTTAGCTTAGTCGCATCTCTAGATGCCGTGCATAAAGCACGGCTCGTAGGCCGCAGGTGAAATGTCAACAGACCCTAGATATTCAGTTTTATACAGAAAATTAAAACAGCATGCTTTGATCCGTCTATGAGTCCCAGTACCCCACTGGAGCCAATATCGAATGCTTATGCTTTATTTATTTCAAGATTTGGCAAAGCAAATTTCTGTTCTGAAATAAAGCAAAAACTTTGTGTGTCTTTTGCAAAACCTGCAACAGCTTCAGAAACAAGTTCTTTATCTTTTAATGTATTGGTCAGATGAAGTCGCAGCTTGGGTAAGGCTACATGAAGCAAACATTGATCATCTGCTTCCTTTTTGATAGAAACAAATTGTGACATTCTTACTTTATTGCCTAAATTATCTCGCCATCCAGCTATGGCTGCGCCAGTAGCATCTGCTTCTTTTAAATTAGCCGAATAAAATCCATTCTCATTATTTAAACGGCAAAAAGTCATGCTGATGTCATGAGGTGTTTCCTGCTTTTTGTCAAACCATATCTTTCCAAACCAGGCATTATTTCCCGTGACAAACTGTTCTTTATCATCTGCGCTTGTTTTTATATGACCATTTAAACGGCTAGTTTGCAGTGCTTGTACTTGCACTCCAGGCCGTAAAGATTGAAAGCCATTCTCTTCTGCTTGCTGTAACATGTCTATTTTAAAATTAAAACCTTGATTGTCAGTCAGTTTCACACCAATAACCCAGCTGTCATTAATTGGATTAAATCGCATTACTGCATGCCCAATATGCCAATTTTGCAAGGCAGCATTCTCAATAACAGCACTGTCTTCGTAAGACCATTTTAACTGATTGGTTTGTCCATCAATTAATGCAGTCTTCACTTTAAAAAGATTACCTTGTCTATGAACTTGAAAAAAATACCCGTATTGTTCTTCACTTTCATTAGTGACTTTTCCTGAAAATGTCCAACTTCCTATTAAAGGATCAATATTAGAAATGGGAGTATCTTCCACCTGATTGGCATTGACTCTTATACAAACCAATAAAAAACTCAGTACTAAAAAAGCAACAACTCTCTTGGTTTTCATATTAACAATATTCCTGTAATTGTTGATGTGACCACAATGCATGCCAAAATGAAGGCTCTACCTCAGCTCTTATAGGCAAAAAATACATGGTATCTTTAGCAAAAGAACGACATTTTATGGCATCTTTTTCAGTCATAATGAATTGGTCTGCATCCAGCTTGAGATCAGAAGGCTTGAACTGATAATGGTCTGGATACACATGGGACGTGAATTTTATCCCTAATTGCGTCAAAGTGGAATAAAAACGTTGGGGGTTACCTATTCCGGCCACCGCTGCAATACGCCCTTTTAACTTGTCTGGGGCTATTGCCTTTGATGTAGTCATTTGAATTAAATCTTCAGGAATACATCTCATAGCAAAAGCATTATCCCATTGACCTTCATTAACAATGACGTAGTCAACTTGCTTTAAACGAGAAATAGGCTCTCTTAACGGGCCTGCTGGTAAACAAAAACCATTGCCTAATTGCCGCATGCCATCTATTACAGCTATTTCAATAGAGCGCCCCATCTTATAATGCTGTAATCCATCATCACTAAGAATAATTTGACAACCGTGATGCTGCAATAAGTAATCTACAGCCTGAGTCCGCTTGGGTGAAATCACTACAGGACATTTTGTCTTTTGTGCTATCAACAAAGGCTCATCGCCGACCCAGGAGGCATCATTATCTGGTTGTACTTCATAAGGAAATGTCTTGCATTGCGCACCATAACCTCGACTCACAATGCCTACTCTCAATCCTTTGTTTTTTAATTGAGTGGCCAATTCAATGACCAAAGGCGTTTTACCTACCCCCCCTACTGTAATATTGCCTACTACAATAATAGGGACTGGATAAGTCTTCTGGATAGATAATAAATACTTACGACGAATAGCACTTATTCCTCGATAAATCAAAGAAAAAGGATAGAGAAACCAACCTAATAGCGTAGAGTGATACCATATTTTATTCGCCCAATCCGACATCAAATCACCGCAGCATCTTCTTGTACAACCCCTAATTGCTGTACTTTGTGTAACTGCGCATAATGTCCTTTTTGAGCCAAAAGTGATTCATGAGTACCTTGCTCTACTACTTGCCCTTTATGCATTACAATAATTTTGTGTGCTTTTTTAATCGTCGATAAACGATGCGCTATCACTAAAGTAGTACGATTGTGCATCACGCGCTCCAATGCCGCTTGAATATAATACTCAGATTCACTGTCTAATGCAGAAGTGGCCTCATCAAGAATCAATATAGGCGCATTTTTTAAAATAGCGCGAGCTATCGCAATACGTTGCCTTTGGCCTCCTGAAAGCAATACACCGTTCTCGCCAATACAGGTGTCATACCCATTAGGTAATGAAGAAATAAATTCATGTGCATAAGCCTGTTTTGCAGCAACGATAATTTCTTCGCGTGTTACATCTGTACGACCATAAGCAATATTATTAGCCAAAGTGTCATTAAACAAAGTCACTTGCTGTCCAACTAAAGCCATTTGCTCACGCAGGCATTCTAGATTGATTGTTTCCAAAGGCATACCATCCAACAGCAAACTGCCTTTTGTCAGATTATAAAAACGGGGTAATAAATTGGCTATACTTGTTTTTCCACTACCAGAATGCCCGACCAATGCTACTGTAGTACCTGCTTCTATAGTGAAATTAATAGAATGCAGCACCAAGGGGCCATCTCTGTAGGCAAAAGACACATCGCGAAATTGAAGATGACCTTTTGTTTTTTCAGTAAGCACCAGGCCCTCATCGCGCTCTAGTGGCAAATCGAGTAAATGAAAAACACTTTCAGCACCTGCCAAGCCTCTTTGAATGGTTGCATTTAACGTGGTTAATGTCTTCATCGGTTTAATTAACTGTAGCATCGCTGCAATTATGGCCAAAAAAGACCCGGCAGTAATGACTATATATGATGACAGTTGAATAGCTGCCATAATGATGGCTGCAATTCCTATTCCTATAACAGCCTGCACACCAGACACATTAAGTGCTTTGCTCACCGCAACTTTCATGTCATTATGACGCGAATGCTCTGTGGCTTTATTGAATTTATTAATTTCGTAATTCATTCCGCCAAAAATACGAACTACTTTATAGCCGTCAATAGCCTCACTGGCAATCTCAGTCACCTCACCCATGGTTTTTTGAACTTTGTGGCTAATACGCCTTACTCGTTTATTGGTGTAGTTCACGATAAATCCAACAAAAGGAATGGTTAGCAAGAACATCAATGACAATTGCCAGCAAATAACCATCATCACCGTTAGAAGGCCAATGACTAAGCAAATATTTTGAACAAAATCAGTAAGCGCATCCGCACTAACCTGAGCAACCTGCTCTACATCATATAAAATTTTAGAAAGCAGTTGTCCTGATGTAGCCTCATCATAATAATCAGCAGGCAAATGAATGATGTGCGCAAATACTTTTTGGCGTAGCACCTTGACAACGGACCGAGCAACCCAAGTCATACAATAACTACCCGTGGAACTAACCAAGCCTCGTAAAGTGATACCCACAAGAACAATGAAGGGAATGGTTTTAACAAATTCCAAATCGAGATGAATTAATCCCTTATCTAAAAAAGGCCTCATCATGTAGGTGAAGCCAGCATCAATAGCAGAATATAAAATATTAGCAGCAATACCTAACAATAAAACCGGCCAAAAAGGTTTTACATAAGAAAGTAATCGCTTGTATAACACAGTGGTTTTTATAGACACAGAGAGACTCATCAATACAGTGAATAGATTAAAAAATATAACCGATTGTAGCGCTTATTTTAAGTTAGCGCCAACCCTACTCCGCAAATTGAAATTCTCACCGGCTACTTCTATAAAAGAATCCGCTTTCCCCATGCCCTGTGCCAACTCATATGGAGTTAACTCTATCTCGGACACGGAACAAGATTTATCCAGGTTTAAGTTATCGGCCACTGATGAGCTTGGTATCATTTTTTCCCATAAAGCCATAGATATTTTTATTGTTTGATTCCAATCTAGTAAATCAGCAATGTCTTTTAGCATTAATAAATCAAAGTTATCAACGAGAAGCACCTGATGTAGCAATGTAAAACCAAATTGATTTGGTTTATTTAAATCCAGCTGAAACTCTCTACAAAGACTTCGTACAAAAGCAGCCCCTTTTGCATCGAGAGCCCACTTAACCGGCCTATCTCCTTGTTGATTAGATACTTCCAAATCCAGCTCAAGACGCCTCAGTGAGTGCAATACAGAAACAGGGTTATCTAATAACATTGCATAATGGGCTGCTGAATTCCCTTCATCATTTAATGTATTTAAATTGACACCAACATTTTTCAATACTCTCAACATACTTATTTTGCCGTCATGAATTGCAAGCATTGCAGGGGTGATTCCCTCTTTATCTTTTTTATTTAACTCAGCTTCTAACTTCTTCAGTTCAGTTAACATCTCCTCGGAGGAGATGCTAACCGCATAATGCGCAGGAGTATGACCATGGCAATTGGCTTTATTTAAATCAGCCCCTAACCTTGCCCATAACAACAATTTTTCTTTATTACTGGTCGTGATAATATGGTGGATGAAGTCATTGGGCGGTGACATAATCGGAGCCACTGCATCCATATAAGCAAGTGCGTCTATCCCTTGAAGAGTATCGACCTGCTGAGTTAATTCAAGTAGCGTGCTCATACTTGGCTCTGTCTTCATGGCATGACATATGGCGCTGATTTCTTTTTCGAGAGACCTATTGTCATTAGATAATCGGCTTTCAATTATTTTGTCTTTCATGCTATCTATAGCATGATTTGCAACGCTAAAGGTGAGTGCGTGCAGATACTCTTGGGGTACAATAGCATACAAGGCATAATTATTCATTAATGCAGTTAGTAATACTGCGGTTTTCTCTTTGCAAATAAAAATGTCTTCCATTAACCTCTTTGTAACGTTTTCATGCCAAATATAGGCTTGATAAAGCAAGAAGATCGTTGCTAATCGATGCGAATTAAATTCCTTTTTCAATGCCTCTATAGCATCCAACATCCGTTTTTTAGCTGCGCTATCCTGTTGAACAGTAAACACTGTATTCTGCACCGAAGTAACTTTTTTTATTGCTTGCTCTTTTTTTATTGCTTGCTCTTTGCGTTCCACTCTTTTTTTATCACGACCAGAATCCCGTTTAAAAAAAGAAGATGAGGACGAAGGAGAGAAAGAGGAGGAGGATGAGGAAAAAGAAAAAGAAGACAGCGATGACATGCTGGTATCAATAGATAACCCTCTTTCCTTGGGTAAAACAGCAACAGGGGCTTCAGTGGTATTAACATCTACAAAAGATCGCAGCTCATGCAACGATCTATTGAGCTTATTAGTGAAAATTAACTCAGCCAACGCTTCATTTCCCGCATGATAATGTAGCAAAACTTGATCTTCCCATCGCCCTATAAAATTTTCATGTAAAATGGCATCGGATAATTCTTTATTGTCCATCAGGCGAGAAAGTCTTTCTAATAGCCAACTATCCCTTGCATCTGGTTCGCACACAATTAGAATCTGCTTACTCCGGGTGTAACTGACATAAAGCGCATTAAAAAATGGCGAAAATCGTTCATCTCCTGCATTTTTTTTAGGTCTGTGCATCGTAGGACTTACGGATGTACCCACTTCAAATAAACGTGTATTTATCTGTTGAAATACTTGCTTGCCAGCCAAGTGTTCATTGTATAATTTATAAGTAATTACCAGATCATACTCCAAGCCCTTGATTTGTTCAGGGGTCAGAACCAACATGCTTTCAGGAAAGAGTTGTCTTACTTCTTCCTGATAGGCAGGTAGAGTCACAATAGCGCAATAAGGTTTGTCTATATGATTTTTTAACCAGGAATGGTTTACTAATTCTTGCCTGGATAAAATACCCGCCCAGCCCAAATTGGAACCTGTTGCAGCGCAAGCCATTTGCGAAGATTCATGTCTATCGCTCAAGCCACCGGTAAGATGATGCTTACAGCGAATTACCTCATTCGCAACAGCAGCAATTTTAGGTGGCGTTCGATAAGTCATTTGCAAGGAAACATGGTCTATGCCTGCAAAATGGTTGAGTATATATGGACGAACTGAATAATAGTCATTTAATCGTTGATGACTGCCCATAAAAAAGAGTACTTGTCTTTTTACAGCGGCCAAAAAAAGGTTCTTTAATTGTTTATGAGAGCAATCTTGAGCTTCATCAACGACAATAAGGTCATAACTGTCCTGATTTTTAAAAGTATATAAACAAGGGTCTATTTTGCCATCTAAAAAGCGCAAATAATCCAGATATAATTGATACAAAAGCGGTCTATGTCCGGATGATTTAGATAAAGATGACTCTTTATCGCTTAGCGCATCATAAGCCTCAGCACTGTAACCTGAAACAACTCTAAACTCCTGATAGACTTTGGATGGTTCTATACATAAAGAAGTTTTCTTTCGCTTTTTAGTTAATGCCAATCGTTGTTTATACCAGTCCTGAAATTCTTTTTCACCAACCCAGTGTTCACTATTGACGTTACTGTCTTCTTCGACTAACTGATTATAAGTTTTAAACAGAACTGTTTTTTGTGTTTGTTGAGCAACCGGCAATTCTTCATAAGAACTGCGCATAGAGTTTAAAAGTAAGTCCGAATGCGTCACATAAAGTATTACCTTCTCCTCTACTGCGGCAGCAGCACTACTAAAAGAACAAGTGGGTGCATTTAGTATATTTGAAATTATAAAAGTAAGCGCAACACAACTTTTTCCACTGCCAGCAATGCCACTGCATAAAGCAGGCAGGCAAAGATGAATCTTCTCTTGCTGCTCTGAATTTAATTCTATCCAGCGTGATTGATAATAATCTAATTCTTGATACTCTATCTTGCTCACTGAATCATGAAAAAAAGACGGTCTTTCATTTTCTGAAACAGTAGAAAAAGAGAGTTCTTTACTAACCAGGTCAGAATAATCCGACTCATGCCGTTTTAAATATTTTTTCAATATTCCAGAGCGAAGAAATGCACTTTTATGGTATTGATGCTTTGGCAAATAATCCAATACAACCAATGTTTGATTACCATTAATTTGCTCTACAGCGAACAATAAACGTGCAGCTTTGTTAAGACGAAAACTATATAATTCATGCCCTGTTAGCTTTTCCAAATCACTGCTATTGTAATCACAGCGTAACAAACGCCCTATCGCCTGCCCATGCTCTTCAATTAAACTGGAATCGCCTAAAGCACCTCTTAAATAATATAATTTCATCATCAATTACAAACACAAAACAAGGGCACATTGTACACTATAGGGGCTTGATGGTAAATATATGGCTATATTAAATTTAATAAATTCAGGGCGTGTTGACCATTGATCCCCAGCGCCCTAAGATGTTTTCTTGGTATTCTTACCTAAGAAGCTTTATTT
>PEQM01000036.1 GCA_002786205.1 Legionella sp.
AGTTAGAAAATTCTCTTTTCACGCTATTTCTCCCAATTTAGAGATTATTATCTCTTAACTCGGTGTGTTCATCCATTAGACCACGTCAATATGAATACAGAGCGTAACGCACTATCCAAGATTTTAATTAGAGGTATAAAAACAAATTTGGATCGATTTGAACTTTGCGGGAAAGAGGAGTTTATCAAAACCCTTGCTGGGATTGGTCGGGACGGAAGGATTTGAACCTTCGACCACTAGCACCCCATGCTAGTACGCTACCAGGCTGCGCTACGCCCCGAACAAGTGAGATAATAACCAAGTATGTTTTAAATGACAAGCTTTTTGACGTTGAAATTTTATCCCCTTTGTTCATCCAAAAGCATTAATTCCGGTAATGTGTTTACCTAATACCAAAGTATGAACATTATCAGTTCCTTCGTAAGTAAAAACAGACTCTAGATTGAGTAAGTGCCTGATGACATGGTACTCCAGGCTGATGCCATTGGCTCCTAATAAATTCCTGCAAATTCTTACGCTGTTGAGTGCTTCTTTGCACGCATTGCCTTTGGCTAAAGAAATCATGACCGGGTTGTCTTTTCCTTGCTCTTTAAGGCGGCCTATGTGTAAATTCATGCATTGTGCCTTAAGTAGCTCTGTGTATATTTTTACCAAATCTTTTTGAATTAATTGAAAGGAGGCTAATGGTTTATCGAATTGTTTTCTTTCTAACAAGTAGTTTTTTGTTAAATCAAAACAGGCCATAGCAGCTCCGGTTGCTCCCCAAGCAATACCATAACGTGCTTGATTTAAACAGCTTAACGCAGCCCCTAATCCTTTTTCTGTGCCAGGCAGGTAGTGATCGTCACTAACAAACACATTATCGAGGCTAATTTCTCCAGTCACTGAAGTCCGAAGAGACATTTTATTTTTAATCTCCGGACAGTGTACTCCCTGACTTTTTGTGTCCACTAAAAAACCTCTGATCCCTTCCTCGGTTTTTGCCCATATTATAGCAACATCAGCAATAGGAGCATTGGTAATCCAGGTTTTTTCTCCGTGTAAACGCCATCCTCCTGCCACTTTTTTAGCATGAGTGTGCATGCTGGCAGGATCAGATCCTGAATTGGGCTCAGTCAGACCAAAACAACCTATTAATTGTCCTTTTGCCATTAATGGCAAATAATGTTTTTTTTGCTCTTCTGTACCAAAACGATAAAGAGGATACATACACAAGGAATTTTGCACTGAAACAAAGCTACGTAAGCCGCTATCGCCTCGTTCCAATTCCTGACAAACCAGGCCATATGTGACATAACCTGCCTCAGAGCCTCCGTATTGAGATGGCAAAGTAAGACCTAATAAACCAAGAGATGCTGCTTCTTGTATAAAAAAACGAGGAAATTGTGCCGTTTCAAAAGAATCGGCAATCACGGGCATAACACGATCACTGATAAAGCGCGCCACACTGTCACGAATCAAACGCTCATCGCTATTTAATTCACCATCAAGAAATAATAAATCGTCCATGGTCATTCCATCGCTCTTGTTGTTATTCTATTAAGAGTAACAGCAAAATGAAAATAATCCATTCTTCTTATGGCAACACCATAAAAACCGAACTACAATTTGACTAAATGGCAAGCAAAAAGGGTGAGTTATGAAATGGATTGTTCCACTGAGTGCGCTGATATTAGCTAGCGGATGTTCCTCTACGTATACCCATAATGATGCCATACTACCTTATCAGCAAGTTAATGTGGCTCCCATACAAAAAACCGTAGCCTATACTACAAAGGCCACTCGCGTAGTCATAGTAAAACCCATATTAGTCGACTACGTTGCGCCGGCGGACATGATGACTTCGGTAGGTTTTGATTATTATTGATACCGCATAGGTCGCTATCAATAGCATCATAATGCCCTTTGTTTTTTAAATCCCCTCTTTCTTAAATAGGCTTCTTTCTTATTTCCTGTTCATCACATTCATTATTGATTAATTTTAATTCATCAAGTACAATGGGGCCTCTTTTTTTGCATCAATGTTTCAGGAGAATAGGTTATGCACTCATCCAAATGGTTTCTATTGACGTTGGCTTTATCAAGCCCGCTGTTTGCACAAGATATCAAAATAGTAGGAACTTTGGACAAAACACTGATCACACCACAATCCCAACCGTTGAAATTAACGCACCGAACACACAGACTGTCTGCACCCAGAGTAATTAAATTATTAAAGGTGGAATTAAGCAAACCTGCCGAAGCCGCATTAAATAAAAGAGCCTCTCTTATCGCCACTCAATCAGCCTCGTTGAATAAGTCTTCTCACTATCCTAGAAAAATTGATTTAGGTATGAACGATGTGCCGGTGCAAGATCAAGGCGATTATGGTACTTGTGTGACTTTTGCAGTAACTAGCGCCATCGATGCCGCACTAGGCCAAGGCGATTACATCAGCCAATTATGTTCTTTACAGCTAGGCAACTACTTACAGACTAACGGATATACTTATAGTGGATGGGATGGCTCCTTAGGTAGCACTGTATTAAGTCAAATTGAAACTTTTGGTATTATTAACAAAGAGCAAGAACATACTATAGGCTGTGGTGGCTTAACTCACTATCCAGCTCACACCCCGATTCCCGAAGGTACAATGAATCCTGAAGATTATCATCAGCTAAGTGAAAACATTAATGATGTCATTGCCTGGTCTCCTATTCTTGATATCTACACGGCTATGGACAGGGTCGACACCAATGCCACGCTAGACAATGTAAAAAAAGCATTGAACGAAAACGATCGCGTTACCTTTGGTGTGTTATTACTTGATTTTGATTTAGGGGTCATGGGAGCCGTAGGAACGCACAACAGTCATTATGACAGCTGGGTTTTAACACCGGAAATTGCCAGAGACATCTATTTAAAACCACAATTTGGCGGCCATGAAATGATAATCACCGGTTATGATGACAATGCCATTGCCACCGATGAACAAGGTCATGAACACAAAGGGCTACTCACCTTACGCAATTCTTGGGGTGATAAAATTGGTGACCATGGTAATTTCTATATGTCTTATGATTATTTCAAAGTATTGACCATAGAAGCACAACGCATTCGTAGCATGCAAGCTGATGGTGGTGTAGACTCCCAACGAGCTTAATTTTGATACCATATATTAGCGGCAGCCTGGATATCCATTACTCCATTATTCAGGCTGCACCTATTTCATTTCACCGTGCAGGGGATTGCCAGAAATAGAGTAAGTCCTCAAGCAAGCAGCTTGATCAACCTGTTTGCTTTTTACCCCATAAAACAAACCCTGTTCCAATGCATGGCATAACTTTTCTGTTGACAGAGTATTCAAACAGGATGCCAAATGCGCTTGCTGACAAAAAGAGAAAATGGAGTGAGTTAGCCCCTTAGCCTGATAAAACTCATCATTCCATTGCGTTAAAGAAGTAGTATAATAGGTAGTGTAATTACCAACCGCCATGTCATTATTTAAAGCAATCACTTTCATGCCGGGATTGTTGTGATGAACGCGACTGATAGACGGTACAGAGTAATTATAAAGCACTCGTCCCGAAGGCAATACCAATTGGCGTAATTCGTCCATATGAGTATGACCTGTAATGAGGGTGATCTCTGTAAAACGTGAAGCATATTTGTTTAATAAACGAATAAATTCAGCTGAGGCAGACTGACGCCATAATGCGTCTCCTTTATAATTGAACCCAGGCGGTATATGCATAGCGATTAATAATTGCTTTGCTTTGTGTGTTTTCAATTGCTTTTCTAACCAGGATAATTGACGCGCTGCAACTTGTTGCTGGTTCCAGTAAGCCTTTTGCCAAAAGGGCATTTTTACTAGGGATGCTGTATTTAAGGCAATTAAAATCACTTCCTTATTGCCAGGAATAACATAAGACGAGTAATACCCTTCTTGTCGCATCAATTGATTGTCTATTATCAGCGAGCTGCAATAAACACAAGCCCCCTCCCAGTCTTTAGCCAAATCTAATGGGGTACGCCCTTTAACCATAAAAGGTCCATAATTTCCACCTAAAGAATCATTATTCCCAGGGATATAAAACATGGGCTTTTGACTGCTATCCGCTTGTAACAAGCCCTGAAAAACAATTCTTTCATCTTGCTCTTTTTTCTTAGCTGAAACAATTAAATGCGCAGGCAGATCACCTAAATTTAAAATAAAATCTACCGAATGACTAAGTTGCATGATTTTTTTTAACGCAGCCTGCCATATCAATGGTCCACTATCACTTTGCCAGGTTTCCTTCTTCTCGGTGTCGTAATGAATGTCACTAATTAATAAAAACGAAGGCGAAGCGAAAGCCTTCGTCAGGAAAAATAACAACAGGCACAGAATATATTTCATCACGTTAAGTCGCCCACCGAAGTGTCCAAATACGCTGATTAAGTGCTTCTGGTGTTGAAATCCAAAGCAGCATAGGCTTGCCTATGTTATTCATCGGTTGTGCAGAAGCCACTGCCACAGCAAAAGAGAATTTAGTTGCCAGATTATTGAGGATTTTTAAGATCTGAGCCGGATCGGATTGGTTGTCTTTAATCACCAACTCATGACTTCTATATACTATATCTACTGCCTGCCCCTTTAAAGCCAGACGAAGGGCTGATTCCATGCGGCGCCACTGAGCTTGTTGCCTCATCTGTATGTCATCTTGAGTAGGAGAAGATTGAAATTTTACTCTGTTATGTGGAGAAAATACGCGCGCCAAACGGTTACTTCCTGGATTTAATTTTAAAAAATAAGCACATAAAGCATCTAGCAAAGGGCGTCCTGGACCGGCATTAGAACCAGGCAATCGATTAATGAATAAAGCAAATGCCAAAGTATGTCCATTGGTGGTATACATATAGCCTGACAAACTGTTCATGCCGGTTAATGTTCCTGTTTTTGCCCGAATAAAACCTTGTTGTTCTGGTGTTTTAAAACGTTTTTGCAAAGTACCATCACGCCCGGAAACAGGTAATGCAGCAATGTATTCATAGGCTAAAGGAAAGCGTTGATATAAAAACATTAACAAAGAGATAGTCTGCTGGGGAGTCACTAAATTATAACGAGACAGTCCTGACCCATCGGTAAAAGTGGCTTGAGTAAAATCGATTCCTGTTTGCTGCTGTAAAAAAGTTTTAATTAGGGCTTGAGCACTATTCCAATTCACAGGCCCCCCTTTTAATTGAGCAGCTGCATGCAAATACAAACTGTCTGCATATAAGTTATCGGAAGGTTTTAGGGTGTCTGCCATCAACTGTGATAACGGTTTAGAATATTGATTGGCAAGAAGCAAAGCACCCTGTGGTGCTTTACCTAAAACCACATCACCATGCAAACTAATCTGCTCTTTGGCCAGGCCTCGACGCACCATCGCTTGTGCGTAATGCAAGGGATTTTTAATGGCAAGGCGTTGCAAAACAGCCCACTGCCCTACCCCCACACAACCACTGCTCACCAAATGATTGTCTTGATCTAAAACCAGCCCCACGCCACAAGATTTGGCATCTTTTTTCGTTGTGGCTTGATTGGTAATGGTTATTGCACCACTACCCCAATCATCAGCCTCTACCAATGCCAAAGCACCCGCTTCTACCCCAGGATTAATCATCACGTTAATGCGATTGGCGTCTAAAATTAAAGGCGCTATGGGCGCAGCATAGCTGTATGCAAGATCTGAGGCCATCCACCCCGGAGGGTACGCCGTTACTGAAGCCAAACTACTGTCTATGTAGACTGTACCTTGAATGTCGCGCACACCCCAGTCTCGTAAAGAAGACAATAATTGTGACAAATCATGACGCGTAAACGAAGGGTCTCCACTTAAATGCAAATACAAGTTACCCTTTAATACACCCTGTTGCAGTTGTGTTGCATCGGTACTTAACCTGTTTCTAAAACGATAATCTGGCCCCAAGACCATTAAAGCTGCCGCCTCTGAAAACAGTTTCATATTACTGGCCGGAATATAAAGCTTATCCGCATTGCGCTGATATAAGGTCTCTCCTGAAGTTAAATCCACAACAACAGCACCTAAATTAACCATGGGATTTATTTTCTGCACCACCTGATCTGCACCATTATGCAACCCCAAGGCGAATACCGGCACCAGATAAAGCAATCCAAGACTGATGAATAATTTGTTCAAGATCGATCCTTTATGACAGCTCATTTTACTAATCATAGCGCAAGCCTAGCCGCTCCAAAAGACCTGCCAAGGTATCATTGCTAAAATATTTCATTTTTAACCATCCCCCTTGAGCACCTTCTGTGCTGATATCTACTGGCGCCCCCACTTGTTCTGCCAATAATTGTTCTAAACGAATAATGTCTTTGTCTTTGGTAAAAGCATCGGTCATATTGGGTTTATTTTTATACTGTCTGATTTCTTGCTCTAACTGTCTGACAGACCATTGCCCCTCTATGATACATTGAGCAAACCATTCTTGCTGTGATGGCTCTAAACCAACTAGCATCCGAGCATGACCTAAAGACAATTGACGTGAGCTAATGCGGTGTTTGACCTGTTCTGTCAGACTAAGTAAGCGAAGAATATTGGCAATATGACTACGAGACTTACCTACCAAAGCGGCAATTTCATCTTGTTGATAATGAAATTCATCGATAAGACGACGATAACCACTTGCCTCTTCAATTAAATTAAGATCTTGTCTTTGAATATTTTCTATTAAACCCAAAGCACAAGCTTGCTGGTCAGTATACTGACCTACCAAACAAGAAATATGAGTAAATCCTGCTAACTGAGCCGCACGCCAGCGACGTTCACCCGCCAGAATTTCATATTGATGCAGGGCAATTTCTCGCACAATTAAAGGTTCAATTAGTCCTTGAGACAACAGAGATTGCGCAAGCTCTTGTAAAGCCACTTCATCAAAATCACAACGCGGTTGGTAGGCTCCTGGGCGTAAAGAATGCATGGGCAACTGTTTTAATTCAGGTTGCATATTAATGGCTCCCAAAAATACAGACCAAAATCAAAGAGGAGATGACTCTTTTTTTCTAAGCACACTGTAAAAAAAACCATCCATACCGTCCTCTCCTGGTAGTATTTGACGGCCATGCTCTGTGGCTCTCCCCCAATCAGCATGAATAGACTCTATACAACAATCCGGATGTGTTTTTTGAAATGCACTAATTTGCGCTTCATTTTCTGCAGGCATGATGGAACAGGTAGCATAAACCATTAAGCCTCCTGATGCCAATAAAGGCCATAGTGAACACAGCATGGCATGCTGCATCTGCACAACAGTTTGAATGTCTTCAGCGGTTCGTCGCAATTTAATATCTGCGTGTCTACGGATAACTCCTGTTGCCGAGCATGGCGCATCCAATAAAATTCTATCGAATAATTGCTTATCCCACCAGGTGTCTGGCACCAAGGCATCACCTTGTATTACCGTAGCCTGCAAATTCAGACGCTGTAAATTTTCCTCTACTCGTTGCAAACGCCAGGCATCAACATCTAATGCAAGGCAGGTGGCTAACGATGGCTCGGTTTCTAGTAAATGTGCTGTTTTACCACCGGGGGCACAACAGGCATCCAGTACTCGTAAACCTGGCCTAAGTTGCAATAATGAAGCCGCACACTGAGCCGCCGCATCTTGTACTGAAATCCAGCCTTTTGCAAAACCGGGCAAAGTGCGTACATCACAAGGCATCATTAATGTCAGTGCCGAAGGAACGAGGGGATGTGCTACAGCCTCAAGATCTTCAGCCGCCAATGCAAGCAGATAGTCTTCCCGGGAAATACGGCTTAAATTAACTCTCAAGGTCATCGGAGGATGCACATCATTGGCTGCGACTATAGCAGGCCAATCATCAGGCCATGCTTGCTGTATTGTTTTTAGCAACAAGTCCGGATGACCATGAATAAAAGCATCATCGTTTTGCAAGCTGGCAATAAGCGTTTGCTGCTGGCGACAAAAAGTTCTCAATACCGCATTAACTAATCCTTTAGCCCATTTTTTTTTGCTTTTTTCCAACAGGCCAACTGTTTCTTTTACTACAGCATAATCAGGCAATTGCATATAGTGAATCTGGTATAAACCCAAGACAATAGCCACCCACACCTCTATATCTTTAGGCTTTTTATCTAGCAGCAGCGTGGCAATACAACTCAAACGAACATAATGTCTGCACACGCCAAAACAAAGCTCTTTCGTCATGGGTGCTGCAGACGCAGGCAGACATTGAGCAAGCGATGCCCGATTATCCAGCACCTGAACCAAGGCTTTTAAGGCCTGAAGACGTTCATTAGTACTCATTGCAATACCAAGCCTGGTTGCAAAGTTGTTTTCTTGGTATTCAACCAATCCGCTACAGAAATGACTTTCCCGCCAGCAAACTGCAACAACTCAATCAACAAACCACCTTCCCCTGTCGCAACCATCATGCCGTTTTTATCCATTGAAAGAATAGTTCCAGATGCTTTATCTGTTGCTAATGAGACTACTTTTGCCTGATGAATCCGAATGGTTTCTGACCCCAATGTCGTATAAGCAACAGGCCAAGGATTAAAAGCTCTGATTTGCCGGTCAATCACTACCGCCGGATTATGCCAATCAATGGCGCCGTCCTCTTTATTGATTTTTTTCGTGTAAGTAGCTAATGCATGATCCTGTTCTTCTGCTACAGCCTGTCCTAAAGCCAGCTCATTGACTATGTGAATCAAAGGCTCAGCTGACAGCTGGGCTAAACGATCATGCAAACTGCCTGCTGTATCAGTAGGATGAATAGGACATGACACTTTCGTTAACATGGCACCGGTATCCATTCCCACATCCATTTGCATAATGGTCACACCACTTTGTATGTCGCCATGTAAAATAGCATGCTGAATGGGAGATGCACCTCGCCATTGAGGTAATAAAGAGGCATGAACATTAACGCAACCTAAACGAGGGATGTCTAAAACAGCCTGTGGCAAGATTAAGCCATAAGCAATAACTATCATTAAATCAGGTTGAAGTGCAGCCAACTCATCACGGGTTTCTGGTGCTTTAAAATGCAGTGGCTGGTAAATTGGAATATGATGTTCTAAAGCCCAGCTTTTCACCGCCGAGGCCTGCAGCTTTCGCCCTCGACCCGATGGCCTGTCTGGTTGAGTATAGACAGCCTTTATATTATGGGCTGAGTGCATCAATGCATTCAAACAAGGCAGGCCAAACTCTGGAGTTCCTGCAAAGACAATATTAAGACTTTTCATAATTTGGACACAACTTGGCGTCTTTTAAATTTATCGAGTTTTTTACGTGCCAATGCCCTTTTCAAGGGAGACAGTAAATCAACAAATAATTTCCCATCCAGATGATCAATTTCATGCAGTATGCATTCAGCCAATAAGTCTTCACCCGTCAGCTCAAAAGGCTTACCCGTTCTGTCCAATGCTTTTACTGTGACTTTTTGTGCGCGCACCACAGTTTCGTAAGCACCTGGAACAGACAAACACCCCTCTTGATATTCTTTTTGCCCTTCAGAAGCAAGAACTTCAGGATTTATCAGCACTAGAGGATTAGTTTTATCTCCTGTAACGTCCATCACAAAAAGACGTAAACTAACGCCAATTTGTGGCGCAGCAAGCCCTACACCTTGTGCATGATACATGGTATCAAACATGTCATCTATTATACCTTGTAACTCATCATTAAACTCTGTAATCGGTTTTGCAACGAGTCTTAAACGAGGATCGGGTAAATAAAGAATTTTACGGATGGTCATTACGCTCTGGTTCTCCACATCAATTTTATGATATTATCGCCTATCTGACCCACTGCTGCAAGATACCAAAGGATTGATCCATGAAGCATGTGCTCTTTATTTTTTGTCTTATCCTGTCCAACATAAGCCATGCACTGGATTTAAAAGCCAACGCGCCTCATCAATACGTGATCAAACCAGGGGATACTTTGTGGTCCATTGCTAATCTCTATTTAAAAAAACCATGGGAATGGAAAACCTTGTGGCAGGCTAATCCTCAAATTAAAAATCCCAACCGCCTATATCCAGGTGCCGTTTTAATTTTAAGCCACTATAAAAACAAACCTCATTTAAAAGTTCTTTCCAACGGCACGATTAAATTATCACCCAACGTTCGACCCCAACCCATGGATGAAGCAGTTCCCCTTATCCCTTTGGGCGATATAAAACCCTTTCTCAATGAATCCTTAGTACTCGATGAAGAAGTATTAAACAAAGCGCCTTATGTCGTCGCTCTGATGGGAGAGCACATGCTAGGAGGGCAAGGTAACGAAATCTACGTGCGCGGATTGCATCCTTCTCCGGTGCTGCCCGAGGGCGAAACCATTGCCTACTCTATTTTTCGCCAGGGAATCAATTATATCGACCCGACAACAAAAGAAATACTAGGCTATAAAGCAACATTGGTAGGCTATGGTGAATTAACTGCTGGAGGAGAACCCGCCACCGTGTTATTAACCAGCATCAATCAAGGGGTGCAAAAAGAAGACAAAGTGCTTATCAATAACAGCCCTGAATTTGACTTGTATCTGGAGCCTTCTGCACCAGCCATGCCTGTTAAAGGCGTTATTCTTGAAATGCCTGACAACATGCCGGTAGGAACGACGCAAGGAGCTGTTGGTAATGTAGTCGTCTTAAATATCGGGGTAGATAAAGGCTTGCAAGCAGGCAATGTATTGGGAATTTATGCTAAATCTCGCGTAGTGACTGATCCTAAAAACCACCTGGTCTCGATTAAACTACCTCCGGAGCGCATTGGTGAAGCCATCGTTTTCAGAGTTTTTACGCACACCAGTTTTGCCTTGATTGTCCGCTCTACTCAAGCCGTTTATTTATTTGATACCGTAACGAACCCATGAGCAATTTACTTTACTTTCTTGCATTAAACCGCATGGCTGAGGTTGGTCCACGCACTGTTTTAAAATTATACCAGCGTTGGCCTGATTTACAGGAAATGTTTTCTTTATCTTGTACGCAATTACAAGAGGAAGGACTGCCCACGCGTTTGGCGCAACGGATCACTCAAGCCTCCCTGATAGAAGCCGAAGCCGATCTGGCCTGGTGTGCCCAAAGTGAAACACATCACTTATTAACCTGGGAATCGACAGATTATCCAGCATTATTGAAAGAAATTGCCGACCCCCCCATTGTTCTTTATGCTAAAGGACAACTGTCTGCTCTTGCGCAGCCTTCTTTGGCGATCATAGGCAGTCGCCATCCAAGCATTGCCGGCAGCGAGAATGCCAAACAGTTTGCCAAAAGTATTGCAGCCCACGGGATTAGCATTGTAAGTGGCTTAGCCTTAGGCATTGATGCCCAGGCTCATCTAGGATGTCTTGCTGCACAAGGGCAAACGATTGCGGTCATGGGTACAGGAATTGATGTCATTTATCCACGAAGACACCATGCGTTAGCAGAACAAATTCAACAACATGGACTATTAATAAGCGAATTTCCTTTAAAAAGTCCGCCAATCGCTGGACATTTTCCACGCAGAAATCGTATAATAAGTGGTCTATCATCATGCACATTGGTTATTGAGGCAGCAATTAAGAGTGGTTCTTTGATTACAGCACGAATGGCTTTAGAGCAAAACAGAGATGTATTGGCCATACCAGGCTCCATACACAATCCATTAGCACAAGGCTGTCATTATTTATTACAGCAAGGTGCCAAGCTGGTAAACTCTGTAAACGATGTCTTATCGGAGTTTCAGTTACAAACACAGCAACCGGTTGACAATAAATCTCTTTTTTCCCTTGCAACCAAGAATGAAAACCTAGTAAAGTTCATTGGTTTTGAAACAACCAGTATTGATCAGATGGTCGTACGAAGTGGATTTTCTTTGGAACAAATTACAAAGGAACTGGCAGAACTAGAATTGCAAGGAACTGTAACCGCAGTTCCTGGTGGCTATATAAGGTGTTAATATGAAAGATAATTTATTTGAACTTCTATTAAATTTATTTGAGCAAAGTCTTAGCCAACTTCATAAAAATCACCTTGCTTCTACTTCAGAATCCCCTCATTCAGAAGCTGAAGAATACTCCTTTGCTGATGAGCACTCTTTATTTCTTCGTCCGGCATCTCCGTTGGCAACGCGTGTATTAACTTATGATGAGCAAATTAAACTCACCAAGGCCAGCTATCAATTTTTAATGAAGATGAGATTGTGGGAAGTTATTGACTCCGTCTCATTTGAACAAATAATGAATCAACTATCCAATTCAGATTCAAGAATAGTCACTTTACAAGAAATGAAATGGACAGTGAGACAAACATTAGCCCATAATTTAAGTGAGGATCAATTGACTTTTCTTGATCTAGTACTATACCAATCAGAAGATAAATTAACCGTACACTAGTTAGATTAACTACTTGTTTTTTTATCAAATCAATTATTAAAAGGTTTATTCCCTATGAGTAAGCATCTGGTGATCGTTGAGTCACCCGCTAAAGCAAAAACCATACAAAAGTATTTAGGCGCCGATTATGAAGTATTGGCTTCTTATGGTCATGTTAGAGATTTACCTCCTCGCAAAGGCTCTGTTGATCCTGAAAACCATTTTTCCATGACCTATGCTCCTTTGGAAAAAAATGCGCGTCACATTGATACCATTGCCAAAACACTAAAAAAAGCAGACTCATTGCTGTTAGCCACCGACCCTGATAGAGAGGGAGAGGCCATTTCATGGCATATTTATGAGTTAATGAAAGAGAAAAATTTAATTAAAGAAAAAACCGTACAGCGTATTTTCTTTAACGAAATTACCAAATCAGCGATTCAAGAAGCCATCAATAATCCAAGAACTATTTCTATGGATTTAGTCAATGCTCAACAAGCCCGAAGAGCATTAGACTATTTAGTGGGCTTTAACCTTTCCCCGTTGCTATGGAAAAAAATTCGCCGCGGCCTTTCTGCAGGTCGAGTACAAAGCCCTGCTTTACGCTTAATCGTTGAGCGAGAAGAAGAAATTGAACGCTTTGTTTCACAAGAATACTGGAAAATTATAGCGCAATGCCAGCATCTTAATGCATCGTTTGAAGCCAGACTGACTCATTATCGTAATGAAAAATTACAGCAGTTTACTATTCAAGGCGAGAGCAATGCTCATGATATAAGACAGCATTTGCTTAATGATGCCCAAGGCGTCTTAACGGTTAAAGACATTGATAAAAAACAAAAGAAAAGAAAACCTTCGCCTCCTTTTATTACCTCAACCCTGCAGCAAGAGGCGGCCAGGAAATTAGGTTTTACCGCACGAAAAACCATGATGATAGCCCAGCAACTTTATGAGGGTATCGACATAGGCACCGGCACTGTAGGTTTAATCACTTACATGCGTACAGACTCCGTTCATCTTTCTGTCGAAGCCGTACAAGAAATCCGACAATTCATCCAAGAGCGCTACGGTAAAGACAATTGCCCATCAGAAGCCCGTGTTTACAAAACCAAGTCAAAAAATGCCCAAGAAGCACATGAAGCAATCCGTACCACTTCGATTAAACGCACACCAGAAATGGTACAAAATGCCTTAACCAATGAACAATTTAAACTCTACAGCCTGATCTGGAAACGAACGGTTGCCAGTCAAATGGCTGATGCCCTTATGGATACTGTTGCCATTGATTTAAGTTGTGGCTCAGCACATTTATTCAGAGCGACAGGTTCTACTGTCGTCTTTCCAGGTTTTCTTGCCGTTTATGAAGAAGGCAAAGACGACACCAAGAACAAAGAAGAAGACACGGAAGGGCATCTGTTACCCGCTTTAAATAAAGGGGATCAAGTCGCCTTACAAGACATTTTAGCCAATCAACATTTTACAGAACCGCCTCCTCGGTATTCCGAAGCAACTTTGGTGAAAGCACTAGAAGAATATGATATCGGCCGCCCTTCTACTTATGCATCCATTATCCATACACTACAGCAAAGAGATTATGTGGTGGTTGATAAAAAACGCTTCTTGCCTACCGATGTCGGACGCATTGTTAATCGCTTTTTAACCAGTTATTTTACACGCTATGTCGATTATCAATTTACAGCACAACTAGAAGATACGTTGGATGCCGTAGCACGCGGTGAAAAAGAGTGGATACCCGTTTTGGAAGACTTCTGGAAGCCTTTTGTCCATCAGATACAAGATATTGATGAGCAAGTACAAAGAAAAGACGTCACCAGTGAAGTCTTGGCCGATGCCTGTCCAAAGTGCAGTAAACCCTTGTCTATTCGCTTAGGTAAACGAGGTCGATTTATTGGCTGTACTGGCTATCCTGAGTGTGATTATACTCAAGATCTAAGTGGTCAAGATCCTGAGAAAAAAGACGAGATAGTCGAAGGGCGAAGCTGTCCTGCATGCAACAGTGAGTTACATATAAAAAATGGACGCTATGGACGTTTTATTGGTTGCAGCAACTACCCTCAGTGCAAACACATGGAGCCTATAGAAAAACCTGCTGACACCCAGGTTACCTGCCCAAAGTGCACGAAAGCTACTATTTTGCAACGCAAATCAAGGCGAGGAAAAATCTTTTATTCTTGTGGCGATTATCCTAAATGCGACTATGCCTTATGGAACGAACCGATTGATAGAGCCTGTCCTAAATGTAATTGGCCCATATTAACTATAAAAGAAAGCAAGCGCTCGGGGCCTCAGGTTCTTTGTCCACAAGCAGAATGTGGGTATCTGGAAAAAGAATAGTGCATTTATTGTGTCTAAAAATTGAACCAAACCAACGATGAGAGTAATGTTATGAGTTATGCAAATGCTTTTTTTGATCACGTGTCAGGCAATAGCGTGCTAAGAGCAGTAGACAATTTTAATAACTTGACCCAAGTGATGGTAACTCCTTATTACAATTTATTATCGAATATGAAAGCAGTTGGACATCCTGTGTGTCATGCGTTTCAGTTCTTTATGAATCTTAACGGATTTGCCCAAAGTTTATTTGGCGTCATTGAATCCTTGGCTTTGAGACAATCAGTGAATGAAAATCGTGCTCTTAGTCATCTGGGTCTATTTGCTGCTGCGGCTGTATTGGAATTGGCGAATATCGTACTTTCGGTTATCTCTTTAGCTACACGCTTGGCTGCATCCCTATTAAATTTTGGATACACCTCCACTCGTGCTCCACTTGGTAATGCTTTGGGGTTTGAAGCATGCACACCAACTAGTATCTCTGTTACTGACTCCAAAAAACTAGACGACAGTACACATCAAGCTGCATTTCGGTTGGTCTTTTAATTGGCGCCAATCCAATTAGACTGCCAGCGTAAAACCATTAAAAAATAGCCTAAGCCTAGAGCGTATTGACAGCTACCCCGCCGCCTACGTGCCGTGGCGGCATCCATTCGATGGTTAAAGCAACATCATCGCTTGATTAATCATCGGTTAATCTATTGATATTAAGTACTAAAGTATTCTTTTGCCTACCTGTCGTGCTTTAGGCACGGCATTGAGACCATATTGACTCAAAAGACTAAATCGATTTGGCGCTTCAAGCGTGGAACATCGATACCGGAGTTTGATAATAGGCCTTTAACTGGGACCGCTCTGCATCGACTGGCAGCGCTCCTGTCCTATTAATCTATTCCGTGCTACATTTAAAAGACTCACGCCTTTCAACTTAAATCATATGGATTACCAAAAAAAACGCAAGGACTATGAAGCGCGTCTTAAGCTGCTGCAACCTTTTTTCAGCGAAGGAAAAAGGGTTTGTGCTACCCGTATAGTCTGTCTTCTCGAAGCCCTTATCAAGCCTCATGATCTGGTCTGCCTGGAAGGCAATAACCAAAAACAAGCTGATTTTCTTGCTCGTAGTCTGTGTCAGGTCGATGTCAATAAAGTGCATGCCCTTCATATGCTGCAATCGGCTATAGCGCTGCCAGAACATTTGGATCTTTTTGAACTAGGCATTGCAGAACAACTTGATTTTTCTTTCGCCGGCCCTCAGGCCGCTCGCCTGGCGCTGATGATCCAAAAAAAGCAAATTAAAATCGGTAATATTCATACTTACAATGAATTGTATGCGCGCTATGTCATGGATTTAACGCCCAAGGTGGCACTGATTACGGCAGAGCAAGCAGACATTCATGGCAATTTATATACTGGAGCAAATACAGAAGAGACAGCCGCCATCATTGAAGCAACGGCGTTTAAAAATGGGCTGGTTATCGCTCAAGTCAATCACATCACCGAGCAATTGCCTCGGGTTGATATTCCAGGCGATTGGGTGAATGTTGTAGTCCAGGCACCATCTCCTGCCTATATTGAACCTTTATTTACTCGCGATCCGGCTTTAATCGATGAAATTAAAATTCTGATGGCCATGATGGTTATAAAGGGCATTTACGCCCCCTATCAAGTCAATCGCCTGAATCATGGTGTAGGATTTAATACCTGTGCCATAGAGTTGTTATTACCCACTTACGCCCAAAGCTTGGGTCTGAAGGGTAAAATTTGTAAACATTGGATGGTTAATCCCCTGCCTACCTTAATTCCTGCCATAGAAGCGGGTTTTGTAGAATCTGTTTTTTGTGTTGGTGGAGAAGTAGGCATGAATGAATATGTCCGATCTAAACCCGATGTGTTTTTTACCGGTCGTGATGGCTCTTTGCGATCCAACCGTTTATTCGGGCAACTGGCAGGTCATTATGGCTGTGATGCCTTTGTGGGTGCTACGTTACAAATAGACACGCAGGGCAATAGCTCTACTGCAACCAAAGGAAGAGTAGCCGGATTTGGTGGCGCACCCAATATGGGTTGCGATACGCCAGGCAGAAGACATTCTTCCTATGCCTGGCTAAAAGCAGGACAAGAAAAATACAGTAATACCCCCAATGCCATGCCAAGAGGAAGAAAGCTGGTAGTTCAAATGATAGAAACCTTTCAAGGTCCCGGGAAGCCGACTTTTGTTGAAAGACTTGATGCTTGGGAATTACAAAGAGAAATGAAAGCTGATCTGCCACCGATAATGATTTATGGTGATGATCTTTCTCATATTGTCACTGAGGAAGGCATCGCAAATTTGTTATTGTGCAAAACGCTCAAAGAAAGAGAACATGCCATCCGAGGCGTTGCCGGATATACTCCGGTGGGGTTAAAACGTGATCGCCAATTAGTTGAAGAATTGCGCAGTAAAAAAATAATCCAACGCCCTGAGGATCTAAATATTTCTCTAAAAGAAGCCGACAGAGATCTATTGGCCGCACAATCCATTCACGATTTAGTCGTTTGCTCCCAGGGACTTTATTGTCCGCCCAATCGATTTAGGAGCTGGTAACATGATGGATACTTATCGCTATACTTTTACGCTAAAGCACTCGCTCAAAAAAGAAAGGGTGATTAAAGTAGGCGTTGCTGGTTCTGGTAATGTAGAGGTTCTTGTTAAACCACATCCCGCTAAAGAACATACGCTTATTGAGATTCACACCCCGCTATCAGGATTTAAACCTACTTGGGATGAAGTCATACAACGTTTTATTGAAGACTACCCCTATGCAGGACTGCATATCATTCTTTATGATGCCGGCGCAACACCCCCTGTCGTTGCCTTGCGATTACGCCAAGCGCTAGAAACGTATCAAGAAGGCTATGCCATAAAAAACGGTTATACCGAAGCGTCTGCCCGTCACCGAATCTATTCTCTTGTCGACCAAGGCAGCTTTGAAGAGTTTCTTCTTGATGAAGAAACGCCCAGCCCCACCCTGCCGGCGCTGCATATCCAAACCGAAACAGATGATGGTGTTGTCATCGGCAAAGCCCATCTTGCTGGCCTACCGATTGCGATTGCAGCGCAACAAAAAGACTTTATCGGTGGCTCAGTAGGAGAAATACATGGGGCAAAACTAATTGGCCTTATTCGTTATGCCATCAAACACCGACTGTATGCTTTAATTTTTCTAATTGACAGTGGTGGCGTTCGGCTACAAGAAGCCAATGTCGGTGAAATTGAAATTTCTGAACTCATCCGTTGTGTCCTGGAGGCCCAGCAAGCGGGAATCAAAACCATTGGCCTGATTTGCGGTACGAATGGTGCCTATGGTGGTATGGGTATTTTTAGTGGGGTTCTCGATTACCTCATTGTCAATCAAGGTGCACGTATTGGTATTTCAGGAGCTGAAGTGATTGAAGCCGTTAAAGGCAAAGAGGTTTTCGACAGCAGCGATCGTGCTTTAATATGGCGTGTTTATGGTGGAAGGACACGCTATATGCAAAACGCAGCACAGGCCTATACCTCTAATCGAATGTCTGACATTAAAAAAGCGCTATGCCATGCATTAGACACGCTAAAAGACAAACCCGCACTCAATTATACCGACGTTTTTAAGGAGCACCTGCAGTTACAACAGCGATTGAAAACAGCCCAAGCATGTTGTGAAGAAGGAGAATGGCTTGCGCAATACAAGCCAGATTACGCCGCAACCGCTTTATTTGACTGTAACGATGCGCACTTTCTTTCTCAAGTTGCTAAAGGAACGCCTCATGACTAAAGATGAATTGGCTTTACAAGACGTTTTATCCACTGTTTTTGATACCCACCAAACTCATATCAATCAGCACATCGTATTTGGCTCAGGACAAATAAAAAAAACTTCTTTCAATATCCTTGGCACAACAGAACACACCAGTTTTGGCGTCAATGAGGCATTGGCAATGGCGCATCAGGTTTTAAATTGGGTACACCAAGACAATAAAAATCCTATTATTCTGTTAACTGATGTTGCAGGACAGAAATTAAGCATGCGAGACGAATGGTTGGGCATGTATGCTTATTTTGCTCATTTATTAAAATGCTTGCAATTGGCTCGTTATAATGGAAATCGCCTCATTTCTCTGGTTTACAATCAAGCCATAGGGGGTAGTTTTATTGCTTTTGGCATGATGGCTGATCATATTTTTGCGCTCAAACAGGCCAAGCTGGCCGTCATGTGGCTAGAAGGGATGGCCAAAGTCACTAAAATTGATATGGAGTTACTGGCTCAATTAAGCCAATCCACGCCAGTCTTTGCCCCTGGCGTAGATAATTTTAAAAAACTAGGGGGCTTGCATAAAGTCCTCGCTTTAGAGGATGTGGCCAAGGCCCTATTGGACACCTTACAAGAACCTGAGTATCAGGTAGATGACAGAGCAAAATTAGGCAAACACTATGGTGGCCGAACCAAAGCTTATGACATCATTCAAAGTATAGAGCGGCTATGAATCACCTTCGACACACCTTATGTTATCTAACCCGCAATGCCTATCCAATCACCAGCATGTCAGCAAAAGCAATGCATTTGTTTGCTCATTGGCTTGACGAAGAACTGCCCTTTATTTACCCAAGGCAGCCATCCGCTTTGCCTTTAGATGTGGTTCAGCTTGCCATTCCGTCGTTTGATCCCCAAACCCAAACCAAACACCGTACAGCCTATTTAGTGTCCCAACACCATATAACACACACCCAAAACTTACCTACTTTAGATATTATTTTTCCTCAATTAAAACATCACGATGCGACATCCATTGGTATTTATGGCTCTTATTGTTGGCAGTATTTAACCAAAAAAAACTACGTGCAAGCAGACTCCGATCTCGATTTGCTCTTCAGGTATGATCACCGCTCTTTATTTTCTTTAAAAACATTACATCAGGAATTGTCTCATCGTCTTGGAAAAACCATCGATGGAGAAATTCGGTTCCCTCATTGGGGTGATTGTTCCTGGCCAGAATTGATTGCAGAAAAAGCGAATGATCAAATTTTATTAAAAACATCAAGCCATGTTGGCTTGATCTCAAGAACAGAGCTCTATCATGCCTTTCCAACACTCCTTCACTCACCCTAAAGCCATAGCTCATTTTTATGCGAAAATAGCGGTCCGTGCCTTGTATGATGAACTGGCTTTATACCCTAAACCAGGCTTGGTCAGTTTTATTGATAATGGCGCTCATAATGACATGGATGCCTCTTTATTTCATCGTAGCTTATTTGGGCTTAGGCATTATTTTAGGGCAGTCGGTTTAGGGACATTATCCGGTTATAAACCAGCTCAGCTGGTACAACTGGGAATTCAGGCAGAACAAACCATGTATCAGATCACGCAAGGCGTCAATACCCATAAAGGCGCTATTTTCGCTCTAGGTATCCTGTGCGCCAGCTGTTGTAAATTAAGCAGTCAAAAACGAAGCTTCTCACTGCAAGAACTACATCATTTAATCATGGAAGACTGGGCATTTTACTTACAAAACCACCACTCCAATCCTCATACCCATGGCGCGTGGGTCAAGCAAAAATATGCTGTAGCCGATGCAAAACAATGGGCTATTGAAGGCTATCGCCATGTTTTTTTCTTATACGAAGAATTGGCTTTTATGCAAGCGGATAAAGTGCTTTTAGGATTGTGGACTTATCAGCGTTTACTGCTTGTTTTGGATGATATTAATATCTTATACCGCACAGGACTCACCGGGCTTCATTTTGCACGCGAACAAATAAAAAAACTACCCTGGGGCTCCTCAAAAGAACAGCTAATCGAAGAAGCCATCTCTATCCATCTTTTATTTTCAAAAAAAAATATCAGTCCTGGCGGAGTAGCTGACATGATCAGTTTTATGTATTTTCTTCGTCATTTATTTCACAAGGATTTCTCATGAAAGTTTTATGCCTTTTCTCTGGACAAGGCTATCAAGACCCTGCTCTTTTTTCTCTGTTTGATGACAAGCCTTCTCATCCATTGATCGCATCCTGGTCAAGTTTATTAGGCACTGATTTACAACAACAGCCTCTAGCACTTAAAGATTACCATACAGCGCCTTTGTTTATAGGAGCCTATCAATGGTGTCTTTTTCATTTGATAGCACCCTTACTTGCTAGCCAATCCATCGATTTGGCAGGATATAGTTTGGGGGAGGTGATTGCTTTTTTAGTCAGTTGTCACGCCACAACACAAGATACTTTTCAGGTATTACAAGCGCGAACCCAATTAATGGCGTCCATGATAAAAAAAGACGAATACTATGATTTACTCTCTATTACAGGCACACCCTTACCTAATGAAATAAAACAGCAATGTGATCAACATCAGTGCTTTGTTGCCATTGAGCAATCTGAACAGCATCTGATTGTCGGAGGAAAGCTATCTGATTTACAAGCATTGGTAGATGAACTGACGCCTTGTCACTTAAAAACAAAGTTTCTAGCTATTGGTTTACCCTCTCATACCCCTTTTTATTCATCGCAAAAAGACCAACTGTACCCTTATCTTGCTGCTGTTGGCACCGACAGATTGCATTACCCCCTATGGAATCCTTTGTCACTAAAAAAAATCACATCCAAACAAGAAGAAGCACGACTTTTAGATAAAGAGCTCTATACGCCCCTGCCATGGCAAAAACTGAATCAGTTAATCAAGGAATACCACTATGATTTAATCATTGATCTAGGGCCGGGTAAGGTCATGAGCCATTTACTATCACCTATAGAAACCTCTCTCTGTTCTTTGTCGGATTATAAAAGTACAAACGGATTATTAAATGGATTAAGAAGACTGCTGCAATAATTTTTTTCCTAATAAATGCATCAAGTTAATCATTGAGAATTGCCAGCAGCTGCCTATATCCGTTACACTAAAACGAAGCGGGCATTCCATGCTAAAAAAAAGGGTAGACAACTCTAATAAACCAAGGGATTTGACACACCATGAACACTAAAAATAAATGCCTGACTGTACTACTATGTATTTTTTGTTCATTTTCTTCTTTTGCCACACTTACTGAAAAAGACCTACTCAAAAAAATTCGCGCCATTGAACAACAAAATCATACTACATTAGGCATCACAGCCATCCACATAGAACACAATAAAAAAATTGCTCACAATAGCGCACAACGCTTTTTTATGGCCAGTACGATTAAAGTACCCATTGCCATTGCACTGCTGCACCGTGTTGACCAAAAAAAAGAAGCATTGAACCGAGTGATTAAAATGGATACCAAAAATTCGGTTCCAGGCTCAGGTAACCTACACTATGTTTTCGAGAAAAAAACACTCAACATGAGTTTGCAACAAATTTTAAAACACATGCTGGTTCATAGCGACAACAGCGCTAGCGATACGGTATTAAAAGCGGTCAATGGTCCTCAATATGTTACCCAATATATGTATGCACTAGGTTTTAAAAACATGGTCATTAGCCGTTCTATATTAGAAATGCTTTTAGATACCAACCATGTGGATCATGCCTTATTAAAACAACACCGACCTGTCTTTTCCTGGCAAAAAATCTTTAACAGTGTCCCTCTTAGCCAAAAAGCAGCCTCATGGCAAAAATTTCAAAAAGACTATCGAGACACAACCACGCCCGATGAAATGGCCAGATTGCTCGTAAAACTACAAAAACAACAAATACTTTCTGCATCAAGTACTCAATTAATTATGAGTATTATGGAACAATGTCGAACCGGAAGAAGTCGAATTAAAGGCTTGTTGCCAAGCTATGTAAAGGTTGCACATAAAACAGGAACCTGGTCTATAGATGAGCCCGGTTATATCCGCTATGCGGGTGCGAAAAACTTATATCGCTTTGCTAGTGATGTAGGGGTCATTACCCTTCCTAATAACAAAGGACATGTCGCTATAGCAGTCTATGTGAAATCCCAATCAGCCAGTGACTACCCCCGCAGTCGCTCTATCGCCCTGGCTAGTCGCGCTATTTACGATTACTTTATGCAACATCCTCAAGTAGCACAGCAAAAAAAGAGCAACCGGCGTCATGCCAAAGCGTAGGAAACCGCTATATTCCTCGTCATGATGGACTAGAATTATCCCTTTCTTATAGACACTGAATGCGTTAGGGGAAAAATCAGATTGGGGTGCAGGTTGATCAACAGAGCACACTTGCCCCATTCGCTATTATTCAGCTACTATAGCCATTTAATTTGACTGTTTTGTTATGAACGACTCTCGAAAGCGCCCCAAACTGATTTCTTGTATTATTCCTGTTTATAATGAAGAAGCCCTGATTGAATCTTTTATCCATGCACTAAAAACAACGCTTGCTAAAACCGGATATGCCTATGAGTTAGTCATTGTTGATGATGGCAGTCAAGACCATACCGCTGAGATAATTCATCACCTCAAAGGACATGGCTTTATTCATTATCTGCGTTTTAGTCGTAACTTTGGCAAAGAACAGGCTATTAGTGCCGGACTCGATCATGCGCAAGGCGATGTAGTCATATTAATTGACAGTGACTTTCAGCATCCGCTTGAATTGATACCAACTTTCCTTCAATACTGGGAGCAAGGCTATGAGATGGTCTATGCCACAAGAACCAATCGCCAGAACGAATCCATTATCAAAAGATATTGTGCTCAATTATTTTATCAATTAAATGGCAATAAGATACCGCCTCATGCAGGCGATTTTCGTTTATTAGATCGTAAAGTCGTCCAGGCACTGCGACAATTACCTGAACGTAGCCGCTTTATGAAAGGCTTGTATGGCTGGGTCGGATTCAGGCACATTGCCATTCCGTTTGAAGCGCCGGTCAGACACATCGGCCACTCACGCTGGAACTATGCGTCTTTATTTGAGTTGGCTCTGACTGGCATTACCTCCTCTAGCATACTGCCCTTGCGTCTGATTGCTGTCGGTGGTTTATGCATGACGGTCTTGACCTTATTTTGCGGTATCATTTTGTATGGCTTTAGCAAAGCGACTTCAACAACAGCCATTGTCATCTGGTTTATCAGCTTATTAGGTGGGCTTAATTTTTTTGCCTTGGGGATCATAGGCGAATACATTGGGCGCATTCTTATAGAGAGCAAGCAGCGCCCAGTATACCTCATTGACCATGAAGCCAGTTTTAAAGAATAACATGATACTTTGCACAATCTTGCAATAATGCATCACTGGAAAGATAGCTAAACTCTTTAAACCGAAGCGCTGCATGAGCGCAATCGTCTTTCGGATCGCCACCAGGATGACACATAATCAGGGTATTAGAAGATGCTTTTTTTAACCACTGAACAAACAAAGTGCGATAATCACTGGCGGAAGAAAAGGTATACATGCCGGAGAAAGAGTGATTATGAGGGATGGCATGACGAATTAAAAGACGTTGTAAGGCCTTGGCACCGCTGCGTGCTAATAAGAACGCTTTTATATCGTAATGATGAGCCTGTATCAAGGGCCAGGTAGAGCGAATAGACACCTGATGCGCCCTTAAACACTCGTTATAAAGCGCAATAAGTAAAGAACGTAATACTGGAAATTGATGAATATGTTGGTGCCCATCAATGAAATCAGGCCAACGTCCTGTAATGTTAACAAAGCGCTCAAGCTGAGCTTCGAGTTCTTGTTTTATAAGGGTAACGGGCAACAGGCGCGCATGCGCTTTCAATGCGAGCGCAGCAAACCGAAAACAAGGTCTTTGCTCGGACAACAAAAAACCTTCGGTCAAATTCAAATGCAATCCCAATTGGACTTTATCAGCAGCAACTAATAATTGATCGGCATAGGCCTGAAAAGAAGGCATATTGACCAAACAGCTAACGGCTGAGAGCCGCTTTTTCTGAGCCAGCTCGATGATGCCGCTACAGACAGCTGGACTTAAACCAAAGTCATCAGCACATAATAGTATTTTTTTTGACATCAAGCAGTCTCTGGCGCTTTCATGCGTAGCCAATGGGCACCAAAAATATTAATACACAAGCCACCGATAACAAACAAACAGGCAATCAGCTTCCATAACTGAAAGGACTCACCCAAAAACAATACAGAGCTCACTATACCCACCACAGGCACAAGTAAAGTAAAAGGCACCATCACACTGACAGGATATAAGCGTAATAACCAATTCCACACACCATAACCAATCCAGGTAGAGCCATAAACAATATACATTAACGCACCAATGCCATGCCAGGACACTTTCTGGTAAGCGGATAGCCATTGCTCTGGTCCTTCTACCAACCAAGACAATATGAGCATGGGAATACAAATCATAAAACTACTCCAGGCTAACAGAGCAATCACACTGGCTGGCGGCATTTTCTTGGCCACCAGATTTCCCCATCCCCATGAAGCAGCGCCACACAAAACACATAAAAATCCAGGCAAAGACATGCTGTTATCGAAGTGTAAAGCGACTATCCCTATCCCCAAAAAAGACACCAGCGCCCCTAATATTTGCGAAAATTGCAAGGACTCTTTAAACACCAGAGCGGCAAATAACATACTAAAAAAGACTTGTACTTGCATCAGCAAAGAAGCCATACCAGGCGTCATACCTACGCGCATGCCAACAAAAATAAATGAAAATTGCAAGGCAAACATAAATAAGCCATAAGAAAACAAGGCTTTTAGGGGAACTGCCGGACGTTTAATAAATAAAATAGCCGGAATACTCGCCAATAAAAAGCGCAAAGCACAGAGCAGCAAAGGCGCTATTTCATCCAGGGCAACTTTTACAAAAAGAAAATTAATTCCCCAAACGACAATAACGAGTAATATAGCAAAAAGATGGCGAGCAGGCATGATTATTTCAATAGGCTTTTAATCTGCTCTATTTTAGCAGATAATTTCATGTTAAACAAAAAAAATATGCAATTACCCAAACAAAATGATCAATAACTAGACTGAAAATGATGAATGAAATAATATTAGCAACTGGTAATCAAGGTAAAATTAAAGAGTTAAGTGCTTTATTAGCGCCCATGACCTGCATTCCTCAAACCGAATTAGCGATTACTGAGGCAGAAGAAGCCGGACACAGTTTTATTGAAAATGCCTTGATTAAAGCGCGTCACGCCAGCACGCACGGACAAAAGCCAGCATTGGCTGATGATTCCGGGCTGGTTGTTCCTGCCTTGCATGGTGAACCCGGTATTTACTCTGCACGTTTTGCAGGGCCTAAAGCCAAAGATAAAGACAATATCGATTTGCTGCTTAAAAAAATGACAGACATCCCTGCCACGGAACGTGCTGCTTATTTTTATTGTGCCATCGCCCTGGTTCGGCATGCTAACGATCCAACGCCATTTATCGCAACCGGACTTTTACGTGGCGTCATTGCCTTAGAAGCGACCGGAGAGCATGGTTTTGGCTATGATCCCATCTTTTTTATACCAGAATATCAATGCACCGCAGCACAATTACCTGCTACCATAAAAAATACCATTAGCCATCGCGCTAAGGCACTGCAGCAATTAAAAATAATGTTATCCCAAGCAGATGAATAAAACCTTACCCGAACTGTGCATCAGAGCACATCAACTGCTGACGCAAAATGAGCTTCCTCAAGCGATTAGCTTGTATCAGGCCGTATTGGAGAAAGACCCAGCTCACCAGGAAGCATTGCATTTTTTAGGACTTGCTTATGCTCAATCAGGAGAAATAGCCAAAGCTATCGAGGCACTCGAGCGTGCTTGCGCTTTAGAACCACAAGCTGCAATTTTCAATAATTTAGCCAATGCTTATAAACAAAATCATCAAGTCCATGAGGCAATTACTCACTACTTAAAAGCGATTGCATTAGAACCACAATATGCACAAGCCCATAATAATGTGGCGAATTTGTATGCCTTACAAAATCAGTATGAGCAAGCATTAACTCATTATATCAAGGCCACTCATGCTGCTCCCGATTTTAGCCAGGCCCATTTTAATTTAGGCCTTTTATTGTTAAAAAACCAGCAACTGGAAGCAGCCAAGGCACAATTTAACAATGTATTGACTTTAAATCCTGGGGCAACAGAAGCACTCTTTTATTTGGCTGTTTTGTCTTTGGCAGCCAATGAGCTGGATGAAGCAGAAAAAAGGTTTAATGAGGTATTAATACAAGACAGTGAGCACATTGAATCTTTAGTTAATTTAGGTGTTATTGCTTTAAAACGGAACGAAAATCAGACCGCAGTAGATTACTTCACTAAAGCCCTGGCGCTCAATAATGAGCATGTTGAGGCACGAAATAACCTGGCTGCGACTTTCATGCACCATGACCGATTTGAAAATGCGCTTATGCATTACGACGTATTGTTAAAAAAAGAACCCTCTAATCAAGAATATTTATACAACTCGGGCGTGGCTCAAATGGCCTTAGGTCATCTCAATGAAGCCACCTTGCTGTTTGAACAAGTACTATCACAAGCCCCTCACCACACCCCCTCTTTAAGTAACCTGGCCGCAATTCATGTCAAACTGGAAAACAAACAATTAGCTCAAACGTATCTCGAAAGAGTATTGGCAATAACTCCTGATGATAAAATAAGTCAGCACCAACTCCATGCATTAACAGGAGAAAATACAACAGAGCATATTCCAGACTATGCACAAAACCTATTTAATAATTATGCCTTGTCTTATGACCACCACATGCAAGGCACGCTACATTACTCTATTCCTGCGCACATAAGCAAAATACTTCATCAACTGCCTCTATTAACTTTCGCAAAAACATTAGATTTAGGCTGTGGCACCGGATTAACAGGCTCGGTATTAAGAGAATCCAGTCAACTTTTAGTCGGAGTAGACATTGCAGAAAAAATGCTGGCGCATGCAAGAGAAAAAAACATCTATGATGTGCTCGTCCATAAAGAATTATGTGCCTTTTTACAAGAAGAAAATCAACATTATAACCTGATTATCGCGGCCGATGTGTTTCCCTATTTTAGTGATTTAACCCAATTGATCGCTTTAGTTAATCAGCATCTGGACGCTTTCGGTTATTTTATTTTTACTACGGAAATAAATGAAACGTCTGCATGGAAGCTTGAAGCCAGTGCTCGCTTTAGTCATGCACCTCAATACATTCAAGAACTGTTAAGCAATGCCGCTTTCACACTCATAGATCAAAAAACTATCCCCGGCAGGTTACAACAACAAACCCCTCTAAACTTAATGATATATGTCGCGCAAAAAGGAATAGTTAGTGTATAATAATTTTTCATTTAAAAATACTGACTTATGATTACCTCAAACGCCTTATTGCAGCAAAAAATTACAGAATACACCTTCGCCATTGAACGCTATATCAACAAGCGCATCTACAAACAGATTGAACGTACCGTTTCTTTCGGTATTATCGGATTGCAATTGATGCTGGCATTGTCTTTCTTATGGGCTCATCCTCTTTTTAACCTGCAAAATGCCTTGGCTTTAATCATCGCCTATGTGTTTGCTGACTTTATCAATGGGCTAGTGCATATGTATATGGATAATAACACGCACTACACTTCCTTTGCGGGGCCCTTTATTGCTGCATTTCATTTACATCACACCAAACACCGCTACCAGGAAAGACCCCTCTTCCGCGTTTATTTTGATGAATCCGGTACTAAATTTTGGTTGTTAGGATATCTCGTTCTTTTGGCCTTGGTACAAACAGTTAAACCGTTAAACACGCCACTATACGCCGGCTTCCTTTTCTTTGCTCTCTTTTCTTCTTTAGCAGAGGTATCTCACTACTGGTGCCATAATGCAACTGAAGAAAATTCATGCATTTTATGGCTGCAAAGACATGGAATACTGCTTTCTAAAGCGCATCATAAAGCACATCATGGCTCTGACAATACGCAATATGCTTTCTTAAATGGAATGACTGATCCTTTAATCAATGTCATCGCAGGCAAATATTGTAAAGGATATAAAAATCATGCAGACCAACATACCAAGAGGTATCAAAAGAACCGCTATTGACACCCCTTGTGCTGTTTGAAAATTGAGCTTACAGAGAAGGAGAGGACGTCGTTACCCCATCCAGTTGATATCCCTTATCATAAAAGAAATTGAGCATGGCCAAATAACCCTGTTCCATACGCTCTGCTGCGTTGTAGTAATCAAAATCATCGCGGGGTTGTGCTTGAAAATATTCTGTAAAACGCGCCTTTAATGTTTCTATCGCTGAAAAAATCACCTCCTCACTAAGCGATGGGAGATGAGAAAACAGTAGCTCAACTGCCCCTGCTGCACCACAGCCAATTGCATATTGAAATATTGTTACATCGACTACAGCACCATTGCGAATCAAAAGAGAGACCATCGCCTGATTTTCCTCGTCAATGGCCAGCTCTAATGGGCTAGAGCCGTATCGATCTAATTGATTCAGATCTTGCGAGTCTGCCGCCAATATGTGCGATACGGACTCCAAACTGTTTGACTGTACTGCGTAGAATAAGGCTGTTCTCTGTTCCATATAATTCATATAGTGAACATCAGCCTTAAAGTCCAGCAAAGTATCAACGAGGCTTGCATCCCCTGCCTGAGCAGCATACATCAGCGGTGTAAAATCATCATAATCAACCCCGTTAATTTGAGCACCCAAAAACAGCAACAAAATAACTGCCTGCTCATTTTTTTCTATTACTGCCAAATGCAGCGCAGTTCTACCTTCACGGTCTTGCAATTCCAGATTGGGCTTGGCACGAAAACATCTGTGCACTGTTTGTATGTCGTTATTAATAATCGCTTGCATTAATACCGTATAATTTTCAACACCTGTTACTCGCTCATCAGGATTTATATCATTTACGTCTTGCTTTTTATTTGTTCTAAATAGCATCAAAATACACCAAAAAACCAAAGTGACCACATTATATACAAAATTAATTTTTTTTCCAGTGGTTTGTTTGGAAAATAGACAACTAGGCCCTTCTCACGTCTCTTCGCTGAATCATTACAAAAAAATCAACGCTCTTGGCTACATCTCGTTGTTTATATGGTGCGAGCCAAATGCCCCACATCCACTTTAACAAAGACCGAATCGCCCAATGCCGTTAAGGTGTCTTTCGCGTAGACCTCACACAAAACGCGTGTTTTTCGTCCAACTTCACCGTCTACACGTGCTTTAAGCAAAAGGGGTACACCCATCGGTGTTGGCTTTATGTATTTGATATTTAAAGTACCCGTTACACAATCAATGCGAGGCAGTGTTTCGGGTTCTCTGTTTTCAGCGCGATAATGATAAGCCATCGCGGTCCAATTGGAATGACAATCCACAAGACAACTGATAAGCCCACCATAGACCAATGAAGGCCAACCGACATAGCAGGCATCCGGTGTATGGTGCGCAATGACATATTCCTGATTGTCATCCCAGTAGCTTTGAATTTGTAAGCCTTGTTTATTTTGCACACCACAACCAAAACAAACCCCATCCGGTGCTGCTCTTTGCTGCAGGGACTTCATTCTTCCTCTCCTTTAAACAAGGCTTCCTTTACAAGCGGTTGGCTATTCATACTAAAAAGGGATAGTCAAACTACTATTTACTTGTTGAATTTGCTCTTTAAATAAAGCCTGTATCTGCCTCAATCCAGGTTGATCATCTGCTTCAAAACGAGCAACCAGACAAGGCGTCGTATTCGATGCTCTCAACAATCCCCATCCATTAGCCAATTCTACTCGTAACCCATCAATGGTAATCATTCGGGCTTCAGGAAACTGGGCCAATTGGATGAATTGCTGCATAAATACAAATTTTTCTTCATCACTGATAGGAATTTTTATTTCTGGTGTATTGATGCTATTAGGAATCGTTGCAAACTGCTCATCGACACTTAAAGGAGAGGCTGCAATAATCTCTAGCAAACGGCAAGCGCTATACAAGGCATCATCAAAACCATACCAGCGATCTTTAAAAAACAAATGACCACTCATTTCACCAGCCAATAACGCCTGTTCTTCACGCATTACCGCTTTCACAATCGAATGCCCGGTAGGACACATGCGTGCAATGCCACCTGAGGTTTCAATGACTTTAGCCAAATGACTGGAACATTTCACATCAAAAACAATGGTTGCTTTAGGATGATGCTGTAATAATGCTCGCGCATAAAACATCATCAAGCGATCAGGCCAAATGATTTCCCCCTGATTGGTAATGACGCCTAAGCGATCTGCATCGCCATCAAAGGCCAAACCAATATCTGCCTGATGTGCTAATACTGCTTGCTTTAAATCACTTAAATTGGCTTCTACTGTCGGGTCTGGATGATGATTAGGAAAACGTCCATCAATATCACAATATAAAGGAATAACATCACAACCTAAAGCCCTTAATACTTGAGGAACCTCAGGCCCGGCAACGCCATTACCACAATCAACCACTACCTTTAACGGTTTTTTGAGCGCTACATCACTGACTATACGTTCTCTATAAGCAGGTAAAATTGACCGAAGCTCCTCTTGGCCTTCACCAAAAAGACGCTGCTTTTGTTCGATGTACTCATACAAGCGAGTGATGTCTTTTTCTGTCAAAGTTTTGCCAGCTAGCACCATTTTAATGCCATTATAGTCTGCTGGATTATGGCTGCCAGTCACCATTAAGCCACTGTCTATATCCTGGGTATTGGTCGCATAATACATCACGGGAGTTGCCACTTCACCCAAATCAACCACATGAATACCACTATCCAATAAGCCTTGTTTTAAAGCTTGCGCCAGATACTGACTGGTTAAACGAGCATCTCGAGCAATAAAGATGTCTTTTCTACCCAATTGCCCCAAATAATAAGCAATACCCAAACCAATAGTATAGAATGAATGCTCATCCAAATCTTTATTAATAATGCCTCTAATATCATAGGCTCTAAACGCAGATCGAGAGACCTTGCCTTGCTGATAATGCATTATTGCCTCCCTGAGCTACCAAAACCAGCAATGCCTCGGTCTGTTTGCACAAAATCATCCACCACTTCAAATGCAGCTTGAACAACAGGCACAAAAACCAGCTGTGCAATCCGGTCACCTGGTTGCACAACAAAAGACTCCTGACTTCTATTCCAGCAAGAAACCTTTAATTCACCTTGATAATCAGAATCAATTAAACCAACCAGGTTACCCAAAACAATGCCATGTTTATGGCCTAAACCTGAACGTGGTAAAATCACCGCAGCCAATTGAGGGTCACCGATATACACTGCAATTCCTGTAGGCAATAATACTGTTTCTTGTGGCGCAATAGACAAAGGTTCATTAATACACACCCTTAAATCAAGACCGGCTGATCCTTCTGTTGCATAAGCAGGCAGGGGAATAGTATTGCCCAAACGCGAATCAAGAATTTTTAACTGAATAACTTCTGGCATAATAGATTCCATAATATTTTTATTAAGAGGCATTTTGCAGACTTGAGGCCAATATTGCAATAAGTTGCCCTGCTAAACGCATTTTATGGGTTAAACTCAAGGCAATTTGCCTGTCTTTTGTAATCACCACCACTTGATTCTCTTCTGCATCAAAGCCAAGCCCTGGCCCTACTTGATTGGCCACAATCATATCCATCTTTTTCTGCTTTAACTTGTCACGAGCATACTCCAAAACATGGGTAGTTTCCGCGGCAAAACCCACTACCCATGCAGGCAGTTGACTTTCAGCAACAGCAGCTACTATGTCTTGGGTTTTAGTGAAGGTGAGCGACAATTCGGTTTGATTTTTCTTCTTCATTTTTTCTAAGGCAGGCACCTCAATCGTATAATCAGCAACAGCCGCTGCACTGATAAAAATGCATCCTTTTTGCAAATGTTGCATTACTGCATCATACATTTCTTGTGCAGATTGGACATCGATGCGTGTTATTGCATCAGGTGCATCCAAATGACAAGGACCAGAAATTAAAGTCACCTTTGCACCCGCCATAACGGCAGCGGACGCCAGGGCATAGCCCATTTTTCCTGAACTGTAATTACTTAAAAAACGCACGGGATCAATGGCTTCTCTTGTCGGCCCGGCAGTAATAACAACCTGTTTTCCTTGTAATAACTGATATGCTTCATGTTGTCTTAGTGCATTGATAATTTGCAAAGGCTCACTCACTCGCCCTAATCCAACCTCACCACAGGCTTGCTCCCCTCTTTCTGGGCCAATAAAGATAACGCCTCTTTGCTTTAATACGTCACAATTACTTTGCGTTGCCGCATGAGCCCACATACTTCTATTCATTGCAGGACAAACAAAAACAGGAACTTCTGCAACCAGATACAGGGTAGAAAGCAAATCATCAGCCAGTCCTTGTGCCATTTTAGCAAGGCAATGGGCTGAAGCCGGAGCAATGACCAAATAATCAGCCCAACGCGCCAATTCAATATGCCCCATGGCGCGCTCTGCTTGCCTGTCAAATAAGTCCACTCGAACTTCATGACCCGATAAGGCTTGCATGGTCAATGGAGTAATGAATTCTTGAGCAGAAGCAGTCATGACGACCTTAACCTGCGCCCCTAATTGAGTCAATTCTCTAACCAACAAAGCGGATTTATAAGCAGCAATACCGCCACAAACCCCTAATAAAATTTTTTTATTGAGAAAATCTTGCATGCCATGCCATTTTTGATAAGAATAGACCCCGATCAAAGCACAATCTTCGCCATAAAGGAATATTAAAAGGAATAAACTATGACGGTTGTTCATACAACACCGCCGCTGCGCTTGCGTGAAAAATTGCTGACCCAAGGCGTTCAAAGCCTGTCTGACACGGAATTATTAGCAGTTTTTATCAGTTCGGGAACTCGCACCAAAAACTGCCTGGAACTGGCTGGCGAGCTGTTGTCTCAATTAGGCGACCTAAGGCGCGTACTCAATGCCCCCCATCAACGTTTTGTACAAATTGCAGGACTAGGGCTAACTCGCTATACCCAATTACAAGCCGTGCAGGAAATCTGTAAACGCAGTGATTTTATTCAACTACAAAGGGAGTTGAGTATAGCCAATACCCAACAGGCCTATACCTATTTAAAAAAGCGCCTGCGTGATTACAAAAATGAAACTTTTGCCGCCCTTTTTCTAGACAACCAACACCGCATTCTTGCTTATGAAGAACTATTTTTTGGCACCATCAATACTGCAACCATTCACCCGCGCCCGATCATCGAACGCGTATTACAATTGAATGCTGCAGCCATCATTCTGGCACATAACCACCCATCGGGCCTCTCCGATGCCAGTCCTCAAGATTTGGCGGTAACGGAGCGTCTGCAAGATGCTCTGGCCCTAGTGGATACGCGACTACTAGATCATATCGTGATCGGCGATAACGAAGTCTACTCCATTATTGCCGAGCACAAATGGATTTGTAACTCCTAAGGTCGAAGGAAATAACATGCGCCAGCTCTTTCACACCGAATTTAGTAAAAACAAAACCATCCAAACTGCTTTTTGGTACAGCCTGGGATTAGACTTACTTTTTTCACAAAGCGCTTACCACATCCTGATTCTCTTTGCCCTGCCCTATATAACATCCATAGGGCTGGAATATTTTTTCAACCGTAACCCTCAGAAAAAATCCCTGGTGCGGATTAGTCGTCAGTTCAAATCGACAACATCACTACACCCGCATAGGATGCGTCCATGACAGCTACGGCAGCCATTATTTCATTTTTTTTGCATAGGATGCCACGTGCTGCCCCTGAAATCTGCACAGCGCCAACTCTTTATCACTAGGCAGACGAGAACCATCCGCACCAGCAATGGTTGCCGCGCCGTAAGGAGAGCCCCCACGCACTTCAGAAATATCAGTCAATTCTTTAGCAGCATAAGGCAAGCCCATAATAATCATGCCATGATGCGCCAGAGTAGGCCAAAAGGTAAGAATGGTTGATTCATTCCCGCCACCAGTACCTGTTGAGGTAAAAACAGAAGCAATTTTACCTATCAAAGCACCATCTACCCATAACTTGCCGGTTTGATCAAGAAAAGTCCGCATTTGTCCGGCCATATTGCCAAAACGTGTAGGCGTACCAAATAAAATAGCATCGTATTGAGCTAAATCTTCGGGCTTGGCAACAGGGGCTTTCTGATCCATTTTAACGCCCATATTTCGTGCATATTCTTCAGGAATAGTCTCTGGCACTCGCATCACATCAACCTGACAACCTGGTATTGCTTTTGCACCTTCTGCTACAGCCTGAGCCAATTGCTCAACATGCCCGTACATGCTGTAATAAAGCACTAATATTTTCGCCATTTTATTCTCCTTAACCAATATTCCTGGTTGATTAAACCTCTTTTTCTTTCATACGTTCGCCAGCGCAGCCAAGGCTTCAGCAGCAGAGTTACAGTATGATGCTCCTTTCTTTAAATCTGATGCTGTTTTAAAAAATAATGACATCGCTATCAATAACATCTCTACATCAGCTTTATCAAAGATGACAGACAAATCCAAACAAATCGCCAATAAAATCAAAGACGATGTGACTGATTGAGGCATCCAAAAAATGCGCTATAACTGCCAACATTTAGATAGGATACGATAAAATAGTGGCTAGACCAAGCCAGAAAACCTCTCTTCCTTATAAAAAAACAAGCGCAATTGATGGCCAGCCTAATCAACCTAACCAAAAACTAACCCTACACAAAATTCACCGCTTCACCACTCGCTATTCACACTTTTATCCACAGATTTTGTGGATAATTCATGAAAGGATCTTATAAAAAAAAGTAAAAAACCCAGTAACTAACTGACTAATTTAACAAAAGAAATGAAATATGAATAAAATGAAAGAGGGAATTTAAAAAGTTATCCACAAGGAGTTGGATTGAGACGCAAGGCTATGGTAGCACATCTTATTCAAAATGCCAGAAAGAAAGCTTACTTTTTTTTAAAGTATATTTTTCATGGTACTATTGACAAGATGAAAGTACTCCTGGCTTCTGACAAGAAGGCTGAAAAGCTTCTTACATTCGACCCAAAAAATACGCTTTCATACCTAACCTTTCGCATCGGTTATTCAATGCCACAAACCGCTGTTATCATGCGCCTGTAAAACAAGAACCGACCTCGCTCATTTTTTTGTTCATCAACAAACTCTAAAACACTATCGCTATCATCCCCTCGCCTACTTTCAATTGTATTGAGCAATATGAACTTGCTGGTTAACTGCATGTTCCGCATCACAAACAAGATACAAAAAAGACAATATGATCATAATATGGATTATTCTATGGTTTTGGGTTAAAATAAAAACATAAGATCCAAAGCCTACGGATATTTCTTATGGATGAAATAATTAAAACAGCCAATTCGCCTTCTGAAGCTGAAAATAGTTCTATTTGGCTAATGATAGGCACACTGTATTTAAACTCAGCTTTGTTCAAACGAGGGATAGTCGTCCTGTCACCCAACATACCCGAAGAGTCTATTTGTGATGGCGATACTAGCTTTACTCTAAATGCAAGACGATTTTCTTTTTATACTCCTACCAATACTTGCTCACAGAAACCCCACGCAAGCTCGCTGACTACAGCAAGAGCATTCATCACAGAGCTCACTTCTTATGCCCATCAAACGTCTCAAGATCTAATTCATAATAGAGATCAGTCGGTATTATTTAATCATAACCGGCGTGAAGAAATTTTTTTACCTCTTCAAATTGCAGAAGAATCAACATACATCTATCCTTGGACAACCAAAGCCATTAAAAAATTTGAATTTACCGGATTTAAGCGATTTGTTACAGCAGGATGTATGTTTGGTTCTAAACTTCAAGGGATAACCAATGATGAAGAATGTATTGAATTAATTAATCACCATTTAATGCTTAGACCTCATCAAAAAATTATGTCTATTGCCTATGATTGTTCGTTAAAAAGTCCCTATGAAGAAGTAATTTTTCATGAGTTTGAAAAAAATTGTTGTTTAGCCAGGTCATTAACCACTCAAAATGAAACCACGCATCTACTATACCATTTGCCTACCGAAGACTACATCTTGTTTGGCATTAAATTGGCCTTACAACAAAAAATGACTCTGGCTGCATTAAGAGACTTTATAGAAATAATAATTGCTCATCAACACGAATATCAGGAAAGACTTACTTCTATTGCAAACAATCATCATATTGAACTTCAGTTTGGCTCACCCTTTATGCATCTGTTTAGCAAGGAATTAGATTTCACTACCGATGCTATTTTAGCTCAACTTGACTTTACTCATACTTCCTCAGAAAAAGAATTTGTCAATTCTTGCATTCATAAATTAACTAGCAGCACAGAGAATAATCTTTCCTTAATTTGGCAAGATTTTATCAATATTGAAACCACTCCCCCTGAGTCTATTGAAGATTTATTTAAAATCGGTAATGCAGTGTTATCTGCTTTAGCATCTCAAGGGCAAGACCACTACCAAACCTGCTCTATTCTTCCTTTGTCTGAAAAGCAGATTCAAGTACAATACGAACTGTGTCGAAAAAAAAGAATGGGGATCTCTGCTTCTGTTGAATCCAATAAATATCCCGCTCAATTCAATATTACAACATTAGATCCTGTAATTACTTATTCCCCAACTACTCAGGGATTACTATTTTATTTTTCACACTCATTAGGTTTACTTTCCACTTTAGTATCTGAAAAAAAAATTGTCAGCAGAGCATCTTCTCAGCTAAAGTTTTTCCATCCGGAAAAAATCAACCATGATTTAACTGAATTACAAGAACAGTACAAACATATTAAATAATCGCGAAATGATAAGATGAAGATCTAAAAATGAACTAGAATCTACGTATGGCGTGCAACAGGAATAACGCGGTATGAATCAAAACGAATCTAATAATTCAGAATCCATCTTAATACAGATGGATAAATTACTAGAGAGCAAACTACGTCTTCCGGCCAATACGCAACTTTTTATTGAACAAATTATAAACTATTATGAAACGCTGTTGTTATGCATGCCTGGTAATGTATATTGGTTAGACAATAATGGGATCGCTGTGGGTTGTAATAAAAATGTATTAGATATGTTTGGCTTGACATCTATTGAACAGTTTAAAGGATTAAGCTTTGAAGATATGGCAAAAATTGCAAACTGGAGCGATAAAACCACTCAATCTTTTAAACAAGACACGCTAGATGTTATAAAAACCGGGGTAGCTAAAACTCAAATAGAAGAACCTCCAATCAATCATAGTAATGGAAAATTGATTTATTTTTTAACGCACAGGGTTCCTTTAATAGACAAAAACAATCGTGTTCTTGGCGTAGTAGGCATTTCAGTAGACATTACCGAAAGAAAAATACTAGAAATGCAAATCAAAAAAGCCAAAGAAGCAGCCGAAGCCGCTAACCTTGCCAAAACCGAATTCATCGCAAACATGAGCCATGACATCAGAACGCCACTAACAGGAGTCATTGGCTTATCCGAAATACTGGAGCAAACCTTACAAAATCCGGAGGAGAAAGAAAAAGCCCATTTACTGCATGACAGCGGTGAAGA
>PEQM01000026.1 GCA_002786205.1 Legionella sp.
GCTAAGTGCGAAACTCGTGTTTTATATGCATTCAGCATTAATGAAATTTATTCTAAAAGGATATACAAGCAAACGGGGTGCTTCCCTCTCAAAACAGGCCTACATCTCTTAGCATACAAGGGCTGTGGTGTTTTTTCAGAGAAATAAATTAACCGTTGATAATAACCTTGTCATCGGTTTATTGGAATAGATGATTGTCGAGCTACGCAGACATAAGAGATTTTTGGTCACATACAGAGTGAATATTGATCGAAGCTTTATTGATCACAGGTATAATAGGAAAGTTACAAAAAATTAATTTATTTCCAGGGAACTTTTGAGGTACATATTACGCTCGAAGTTCCCTGAAAAAGTTTTTTAACGACTTATTTAGATGCAGCAATTTCAACTTGTAATTGAGCAATCACATCACTATGCACATGAACTTCTACTACATAATTACCGATAGAATGCAAAGGACCTTCTGGCATCACGATTTCACGCTTGCTTACTTCAAATCCTTTTTCAGTTAATGCATCTTTAATTTCATTAACACCGACAGAGCCGTATAATTTGCCTTCATCACTGGCCATTGCACTGATAGTAACAGTAATGTCATTAAATTTAGCAGCACGTTGTTCTGCAGCAGCTAAAGACTGCTGTGCTTTCTTTTCAAGATCCGCACGCTTTTGTTCAAACAATTCAATGCTTTTTTCTGTAGCGAAAACTGCTTTATTTTGTGGGATAAGAAAGTTACGGCCATAACCTGGCTTTACTGTTACTTTATCACCTAAATTACCTAAATTACGTACTTTTTCTAGTAAGATAACTTCCATCTTAATAACCTCTTAAATTGATTCTCTCGCACGTTCAGGGAGATATAATCGAAAATTAAATAAACTATCCAATGAGCCTAACAAAATATAAGCAAATAACATCAGTGCGGGCTGAATCATGATAATAAGTAGCAAGAAAGCCATTCTGAACCGCGCTTTTTTTGCAGAAATACAATAAGCCAAATTAAAACCAGAGAGGAAAAAATAACTTAAAGTAAGAGGCAGCAGGTTCACGGCAATGGCATAACCATAATAAGAACCGATAGCTACAAGCATCAACAAAAAAAAGGCAAAACGACTTGCTCGAAACAATGACAATTCAGCTTTCAATCCTCCGGGAACGAACAATTTGGCTTGTATAAAACGAGCAAAAAGCAAAGACAACATTGCCGAGAGGACTGCACTTAAAATTTGAATACCTATAAAAAGCTGTGCCAGATCCTTTGAATTAACGCCTTCAGTGGCCTGTTTAAAATACAATTGATACTCTTGGTAATGGGAGAGTATCTTGTTAAATTGAGCCAACTGAAATACCGCAAAATGAGGGAGGCTTGCGTTTATGAAGGAAAATACAGCTAATGCCAATAAAAAAAACAAACCACATACTTTCTGCCAGCTTGCTGTTTTACGCAAACATAAGGCCGCTAAAAAACAGGGAATGTAAGTAATTAGCGTGTTAACCAGCGCACTTTCAACAGGCATCAACATCATTAAAGGTACTGAGTGAACTACCATGGCAGGAAAAAGTAACTCAAAGCCGGGTTTTAAACCTTTCCTCAGCGTTACCAACGCCACCAAAGCAACAGACAACCAAGACGCAAAAGGCAAGATTGCCAATATAGCAACACCAATAAAAGCTTGCTGCTTATTGTCCAGTAATTTTTTGCTTTGATTTAATAACAGTTCACCAGTACGCATAATGCATTTACTTATCTGTGGCTATCGCAATAAGGCAACAAGCCAACAAAGCGTGCATGTTTAATGGCTTTAGCTAGTTGACGTTGAAAACGGGTCTGTGTTCCTGTGATACGGCTAGGAACTATTTTACCTGTTTCAGAAATATAGTTTTTTAACAAGTTAATGTCTTTATAATCAATATCGTTACCATTTTCAGAGCTAAAACGACACATTTTTTTTCTACCGAAATAAATCGACATCATATTCTCCTCTTAAGCTGAACGTGTTTCTTTTTCTTTTTTCATTAACACGGATTCAGATGTAATTGCTTGTTTTTGTACAGTAATCAGATTTCTTAAAATAGCATCATTAAATTTAAATGCATTTTTAATTTCTTCTAATGCTTCAAGATTACATTCAACATTCATTAAAATGTAGTGAGCTTTATGCACATCGTTTATTGGATAAGCCAGTTGACGACGACCTAAATCTTCTTTTCTATGGATTGAGCCGTCATGCTTTTTGATGATCCCTTCATAGCGCTCAACCATTGCTGGAACTTGTTCGCTTTGATCAGGGTGCACTAGAAACATAATTTCGTAATGTCTCATGAGTTCTCCTTATGGATAGAAGCCTTCTGTTATAGTATTTTCAGTAAGGCAAGGTTTAAAAAAAACCACTCATTGTATCTTTTTTAATGCCATATTACAAACAAAATATAAGGAAAAGGTTCTCTGCCAGATTCTAATCATCCGATTCCTGGACCGGATACTTCAGGTAACTTAGGCAATGCTAAAGGCCTTGCCAAGGCTTCTCTGATTTTAATTGCCAAATTTTGGTGAGAATATTCCCCTGTACCACAATGCCAACAATCATTAATCCAATAATACACATCCACCTGCTGAGCATTCCTCGATAAAATTGATACATATGGAATTATAAAATTTTGCGAGCATAAGACATCGGTATGTAACTCCTTAAATTTACTTACGCTTTTTATTTGGTCAAAGTTCACCCAGGGAATAAGAGAAAATTGCTTAATCGATAAATAACCCAATAGCTCCGCTGGAATGCCTTTTTGCAATACTTGATTTGTGGCCTTTTGTAACTCTGCACATTCGTAAAAAAGGAATGGATTGCAAGCAAAAAAGACCTTTTTGTCTATGTTTTTTTCAGTAGTAATTTGAAGCAACTGATTAAAACTTGTTTTAAATGCAAAATGAATTGCAATATCATAAAAAAGAATGCTTAATTCACATGGCTGCAAGTAACTCATGATTTGTCTAAGCATCGCATCTGGCAAGTGTTCTACTTTTAGCTGTTTCTGCGTTATTGTATTTTGCTTTGGCTGGACAGGGGCAGGTTCAGATTTTGTTGATGGGGCATTTGATGCCAATTGGAATTGAGCTTTTTCTATTTCTTGATTTCTAATTAAAAAAGAAACTCTGGTGTTATAAATTGTTACCCCTTGAATCAGACAGTCTAATTCCTCTTCCAGTAATGTTTTGGGCTTAAGTGAGAAATTAAAACAATATGAGGAGAGGTTGTCCATTTGGCGGAATGGATAATAAATACTTAATCTTCTTTTAATTTGATTTGAGTGAGAAAAATCACTGAGGTTATAATAATCTTCAGCAGGGAATAAATAAGCCAGCAAACTATTTTTAGCGTTATTCAATAACGATAAATCAAAAGTCTCCATATGAAATGGCGTGCTCTGCAGGATGTCAGCCAGTTCGGATATCACATCAAACCCCGAACTGCCGAGTGCATGGGTTGCTGCCAAAGCTTCGGAAGCGGCGTGAACTACTCCCTGCCCTTGTCTTCTCGCATTTATTTCAGCATTCTGGTGAAGCTTAGCATCGCAGCGCAGTTCTATTAGCTCAACCAGAAGTAATATTTGTCTTATTAATGGATTCATATCAGTCTCCTATGACAGAGCAACTGCATTATTATTGATAATGAAGACACTCTTATCCGGGCAATACCTATTTATAATCTATAGGCTTCAACTTACTGTGGTTAATAGCCAATAATGCTCAGAATGATTTCTATTCGATTCGCAGCTCTGCGCTACAATAAGCGCGATTGCCAATCTTTATGAACGATAAAGAGCGCCCTTTTTGGTTATCTTGGACTCAAATACAACATTATTTTACCAGTTTTTTAATTTATTTTCATGGTTTATCTGATTTTTAGTGACAAATCATACTAAATTAGCTAACGTTTCATCATTAAGTATCTGTTTTGTAAGCATTTAATAAAAATAATAACACGAGGTTTTATGGATATTGTTTCTTTAAGTTTTGAAGAGCCCCTGCTGATTAACGTAGGAAATGCCACCATTAAAATTTTGGCTTTTAAAACACCTGAGCCAGGCAATATTAAATTTGGAGTTGAAGCGCCCAGAAGCATTAACGTTCATCGAGAAGAAATATTTCATGCAATCAAACAAAAAGAGCTTTTATCTAGTCAGGAATAACGGTGTACATCTCAAAGAAAATAAACAGTTCTCTTTGGATTTTTAGCGCTTTAATTGTAACGCTGTCTTTTTTTTCTTTGCTAATCAATCATTTTTTTTTTCAATATCCAGGAAATAATTATTTTCCAGATAATACACTGTATATAGGCCTTACTCTTCTCCTTTTTTACTTCGGTGCCAGTCTTCTTTTCACTGAGACGAATCGAGTCAAACTCATTGCAAAAGAACTTTTATATTTATATGGGGTGATGTGTATGCTTGCCCTGGCCACCAATGCAATACAGTTGACTCCGTTTCATCCTATTGACGCTTATATTATCGCTTTTGAAGCCGAATGGCACATCCATGTTGGCGATATGCTTACCTGGACACACCAACATCCATCGATTTACAATTTGCTGGGTAGAAGTTATGACAGCTTAAGTAACCAAATGTGTATTATTCCTCTACTCCTTATCCTAAGCGGACGATTTCACCTGTTGCGAGAGTACTATTTTCTTTTGCTTTTTACGGCCTTATTGGGATTTACTTTTTATTATTTTTTTCCTACCACAGCACCTGCGAGCATGATACAAAACCCGTTATTTAATGAAGCTCAATTGGCTACAGGATTAAAATTCAATCAAATTCAAGCACATATCCAACCTCAAACAATGGAGGGGGGCATGATAGCATTGCCTTCTTTTCATACGGTATGGGCTTTATTGTGTCTTTATCTATTAAAAGAATGGCCTATTGTCTGGTTTATTGTTCTCCCCATCAATATTCTTTTAATTGTAGCCTGTGTGCTTCTGGGATGGCACTACCCTACGGACATTGTTGCAGGCATCGTACTAACACTAGTTGCATACATGCTATTGCGATGGTGCAAACAAACCTGATGACTTTAATGCTGCTTTTGATCTACTTGTCAAAAGCAGCACTAAACATTATATGCTGTTATCTGCTTTAAACCGCGCACCAAATTTTGACTCAAAAGTTTGGAACAAATGCTCTAACTTATCTCTTCCAAAGTCTTTGGCATAATTCATTGGGCCACCTCTAAAGGGAGCAAAACCTGTAGCAAAAATCATTCCTGCATCTAATAAATCAGCATCAGCAACCACGCCTTCTCGCAAACAAGCGGCTGATTCATTAACCATCCGTAAAATAAGACGATCTGCAATCGATGAGTCTACTGTTTCAGGAGCTGCTTTTTTAACGGGTTTTCCATTTTTATAATGATAAAATCCCTTCCCTGTCTTTCGCCCTAACGCACCTTCATTAACCAGATCACGAAGCTTTTGTGGCACTGTACCACCAAAATGGCTGGTTAAATTTTCCGCTACTGCCAGACAAACATCCATGCCTACCGTATCAGCCAATTCAACAGGCCCCATAAACATGCCAAAACGTAAAGCGGCTTCATCAATAGTTTCAGCACTATAGCCTTCTTCTAGTAATTGTACACACTCCATTAGGTAAGGCATCAGTACTCTATTCACTAAAAAGCCAGGACTTGATTTCACAGGAAGTGGTAATTTGCCAATTTGATTTACAAAGGAGCAGGCTTGATGTTGTATTTTTTTAGCCGTTACAACGCTACTGACTACTTCTACTAAATCCATTTTTGCAACAGGATTAAAGAAATGAATACCTACAAGACGCTCTGCTTTTTTCATCACACTACTGATTTCATCAAGAGGGATACTTGAGGTATTGGTTGCAATAATGGCCTCTTTTTTCGCTTTGTCCTCTACTTGCTTAATAATTTCCTGCTTCACCAGCAGATTTTCAAAGACAGCCTCAATGATAACATCCGCATGCTCGATACCTTGCCCAGATGGGTCAGGAATTAAATTGTCCATTGCTTGCTGTATTAGTCGTGGTTTACGTAATTTCTTCTTATATAACGTATGCGCACGACCGATAGCCGGAGCAATTTTTTCATAGGATTGATCTTGTAATGTGACACGCAATCCGCGTAAGGCACACCAGGCAGCAATATCTCCCCCCATAATTCCAGCACCAATTACATGCACTCGTTGCGCATGAAATTGTGAATCTTTAGCAAATCCTTTTAAACGCTCTCGTAACTGATATGCTCTGATTAAATTTTTTGAGGTCTCATTGGCTGTAATCAAGTGCTCAATAGAATCTACTTCTTTAGCATAAGAACGCTCTCCATCGCCACACTCTTTTTCCCATAGCTCTATCATGGCATAAGGTGCAGGATAATGTTCTTTTCTTACTTTTTGGGCAACATTATAACGCAAGATCGGAGCAATCATTGCTCTGCAAACAGAGAAATTACTTAGCTTATGTAGCCATGAAGGCTGATGAGGTGCAGGCTTCTTTTTAATAAAGGAAATGGCTGCTCTTTTTAGTTGTCTTAGTGGGACGGCATCATCGACCATTCCTAATTTCTTAGCCGCACCTGCAGAAAGGCCTCGCCCAGTCAACATCACTTGCGACAAGGCGTTAAACCCACCTATCAGTTGAGGCAATCGTACTGTACCACCCCATCCAGGGTGAATGCCCAACATGACTTCAGGAAGTCCTATTTTGGTATCTTTCTCATCACTTGCCACTCTATAAGTACAAGCCAGTGCCAATTCATAGCCTCCGCCTAAGCAAAAACCATTAATCATGGCTACTGAAGGAATAGACAGATGCTGAAGCTTGGAAAATACCGACTGTCCTTTTTGTAAAAAATCAACTACCTGTGATGGGCCTGAAAACGCCGAAAATGTTTTTATATCGGCACCAGCTATAAACCCTTTATCTTTTAAAGAATAAATAATTAACCCTATAGCCGATTGATTTTGCGAAACCTCTTGCAAGATAGCATTTAGCTCATCTAAAGCCTCTACATTAATGGTGTTTACTGTGGTGTCTTGTCGACTAAACCCCAACCATAAAATATGATCAGTATCTTGCTGTAATATCCAATGCTTATAATTATTCATGTCCTTTCACCTCAGTCACTCGTTCCAAGTACATTGCGCCACCTTGTCCACCACCAATACAAATAGTTGCCATGCCACGTGATTGATTATGCTCTTTTAATGACTCTAAAACGTGAAGAACAATTCTTGCGCCACTAGCGCCTATAGGATGCCCCGCAGCGATCGCTCCACCATCGCGATTTAATTTATTCATATTTGGTGCGCCCAATGCGGCATTTAAACCCAATTGTTCTTTGCAATAAGTCTCATCATCCCAAGCTGCCATACAACCCAAAACCTGTGCAGCAAAAGCTTCGTTTATTTCCCAACAATCCAAATCATCAGGTTTTAAATGCTGCCGTTTTAAAATCGGAGTACTAGCATGAACAGGACCTAATCCCATGCAAGAAGGATTCAGCGCAGACCATTGTGAATCTACAATACGCCCCATCACTTTAAGTCCATATTTTTTTACCGCATCCGCACTGGCTAATAACAAAAGACAAGCGCCATCAGTTACTTGTGAACTATTCCCTGGCGTCACCATACCGTATTTTTTATCAAAAAAAGGCTTCAACGTGGCCAATTTCTCTACCGTAGAATCCGCTCTCATGCCAGTATCTTGCAAATAAGCACGCCCTTTATAATCAATCACAGGTACTACTTCTTGCATGCGTCCTTCCGCATATGCCTTGGCAAGTTTCATGTGACTTTGATAAGAGAATTCATCCATTTGCTCGCGGGTAATATTAAAACGATAAGCCACTTCTTCCGCTGTTTGCCCCATATTTAGCCCCACAATAGGGTCAGTTAAACCACGCAACAAAGCAATAACAGGCGCTAAAAATGAAGGTCTGAATTGTGAAACCAGAGCCACTCTTTGACCAGCGGTTTTTGCACTAAACCATTTACCAAGCCAGGCTGCCATCTTTTGATTAAATAATAAGGGCGCATGACTCATCGCATCCGTACCACCTGCCAAAACCAACTCACTACGTCCATTAGCAATTTGCATGGCTGCATTATCTAATGCTTGCATACCAGAAGCACAATTTCTCATCACTGTGAACGCAGGTACCTGATTGCCACAGCCTAATCTTAAAGCCACGACGCGCGCAATATTGGCTTCATCTGGTCCTGGCATAGCACTGCCTATGATAACCTCATCCAAAGCATCTGGCGTAAATGGCTGCCTGTTTAATAATACCTTACCCGCTGCCACCGCCAAATCAGACCCTGAAAAAGGACCTATGTCTTTCGCTTTTAAAAAAGGCGTTCGGCAACCATCAACTATATAGACGTCGCGACCCGATAAATTTGACTGACGTTTCATTAATCCTCCTTGTGCAAGCATTGCCCTATGACTAACTTATTCAAAATAAAAGAGTAACAGTATTCTGCAAATAATGAAATTGTCTATTCAATTAAAACTGCACAGAAAAAAAAACTAAAAGATGCAGAGTATTTTTATAAAAGGTTATTGACGGCTAATGAATTCCTGATATACTTCCCAGCAGTTGATTGGAGAGATGGCCGAGTGGTCGAAGGCGCTCCCCTGCTAAGGGAGTATGGGAGAAATCCCATCGAGGGTTCGAATCCCTCTCTCTCCGCCAATCACGCGCCCGTAGCTCAGTTGGATAGAGTATTTGGCTACGAACCAAAGGGTCGGAGGTTCGAATCCTTCCGGGCGCGCCATTTTTTGGCTAAGGTTTTATCTGAGTATCATCTTTTCTGTTATCTACTTCATTTTCACCAATATTACTCACTATACCCTCTTTAAGACTTTTAGCACCGGTATAAGCCTCTGATTCTTTAGTCTTAAAAAATCCTTGATAATGACTTGGAATAAATCCACCTATCGTCAAGCTGGCAATTTTTTTCATTATGTTTTTTAAATAAGTGAACAGATCCACGTCGGCTTTGAATTCAGGAAGAGCCTCTTCTATTTTTCTCTGAGACTGTACTTTAAAGTCTTTAGGAGTTAAGTTACCCTTTAATACTTGCGTTTTCATCTCACCAAGTGATTTGTGTAACATTATGGCATCCTCTTTGGCTTTCGGCCTATGCGTGCCTATACTACTTATTTTTTCACCAAAAGAACTCAGTATCGTTTCAATAGCCTTATCAAAAGAATCAAGGGTCGCTATTTTTATATCTACCCTGTGTTGTTCTTCTCTATACCGTTTCTGGAGATCTTTATCAAAAAAATTCGCTTCAACGAAAGACACTTTTTCGCCATTAGATAGCATAATAGACTGAGACAGTATCTTTCTTCTTTGCTCAAGATCAAACAATCCTTCATTTCCTTCATTATTCAAAGATTTTAAACGAGTTTCCATAATCGCTTTTATTTCTTTTTCCTTTACACTATCTATTTGTTTTTTAAGAATTTGTCGTCTTTTTTCCCAAGCTGTAAGTCCTATTTTTTCAACGGCTTCTTCTATAGTGTACTCTTTACCTCTGATCACAAGAGGGGCGCCCACTGCTATTAATGAATTTAAATTTTTGTCCACAGAAGGCTGTTCGAAATGCTCCATTCTTTCAGCTAACATCTCTTTTATCTCATCAATCAAAAGCTCTTCTTCCATGGCAAACAACTTCTTATCCAATTCTAAACGCATTTCATCATAACCAGCCGGTTTAAATCGACACTCTTCAATAGCAATCACAGTCGACTCGTTTACATTAATAGGCTCTTTTAATAAAGCAATTGCATCTAATAATTGTTGTTTTGTTATTGAAAACAATGATTTTTGACGAAGAAGAGACTCTACCTTATGTAAGCGTTCTTTTAATTGTTCCGCTTGTTTTATTAATTGAGTAATATTATGAGCTTTCTCTATAAAAGCATTATATCCACGTCTTTGGGGAAAAGCATGGGGATAATCGCTTTTAATAGTGCTCAATGAAAAACTTCTCACAGGACTATTGGGTCCTAACTGAATTTTAACATCGGACAGATATTCTTGGCTTAAAGAATACAAACCATTCAGATCCAGACTGCTTAAGTTAGATATTTCATCAAGACGCTTTTGAAGCACCGACTTAAGCTGCCCATTAATTTTGTTATCCCCTTTATTTTTTTCGCCCCTAGCCATGATTTTCCTCGCTTGTTAGGATTTCTCTCTCTGTAAAGCATAGAACATCGATCAAATAAAATCCAATGGGAGCAAAAATAATGAGGAAAGACTAAAAAATCATCTCTTGAAGAATTAAATGAAGTGCCATAACTGGATCTGATGCACGAGTAATAGGTCTGCCTACCACAAGGTAATCACTCCCCTCCTGTAAGGCATTTTTAGGAGTCATCACACGAACCTGATCATCAATGGCATTGGTTTCAGATCGAATACCAGGCGTTACTGCAATAAAATTAACACCGCATAAATTTTTTATCGCACGCACTTCGCGTGCAGAACAAACGATACCATCTAAGCCTGCTGATTTGGCTAATTGCGCCAAATCCATGACCTGAGTTGCTAAAGGCTTTAAAACACCTATGCGCTCTAATTGAGGGCTATCAAAACTGGTTAAGACACTTACTCCAATTAATAAAGGTTTTTCTTGTTTATACTCTTCTAGCGCCAAAACTGCTGCCGTCATCATTTCAAAACCGCCTGATGCATGCACATTGAGCATCCACACACCTAAATCTGCAGCTGCTTTACATGCATTAGCAACAGTATTGGGAATATCATGAAATTTCAGATCTAAAAAAACATTGAAATCTCGTCGTATAAGCCAAGAGACCAACTCTGTACCCCAGCGAGTAAAAAGTTCATTGCCTACTTTTAAAGCGCAAACAGAAGGATCAAGACTATCAACTAATGCCATCGCCTCTTGTTTGCTCTCGTAATCCAGTGCAATAATTAAACGTGGATTCATGCTAATTTATGCTTCTTGAAGTGACAAGGCTTGTTCAACCGCCAAAGCAATGGCTTTCTGATCTTCTTCGCTAAGGTAAGGATGCATAGGCAAGCTGATTACCCTTTGACTGGCACTCTCTGAGTGAGGGAAGTCTCCTTTGCTGTAATTCAAATAACCTAGCGCTTGCTGTTGGTGCATTGCAACAGGATAATGTATTGCTGTGGGAATTCCTGCTGCTTGCAGCTGTGCTTGAAACTCTTCTCTATTGTCTACTTCAATGGTGTATTGAGCAAAAACACTGGTATTGTGTGCCTTAATGTGCGGTATTCTTACGATAGATGACAATAAGCTATTGTATCTTTTTGCCACTCGTTCTCTTAAAATAATTTCTTCTGGAAATAATTTTAATTTCTCTAATAAAATGGCCGCTTGTATGGTATCCATTCGCCCATTAATTCCTACTCGACTATGACAATAACGTGCATTTTGTCCATGAATTCTGATCTCCTGCATTTTTTGAGCCAATAGATCATCATTAGTGAAACAAGCACCTGAATCACCATATCCACCTAAGGGTTTTGAGGGAAAAAAGCTGGTACAACCAATAGTAGACAAGCCGCAAGAAAGACGTCCTTTATAAGTGGCACCAAAACTTTGCGCAGCATCCTCAATTACAGGTAAACCATATTCTGCTGCCAAGGCATTGATTTCATCAAAATCAGCGCATTGACCATACAGGCTAACAGGCATAATGGCCTTTGTTTTGCTTGTAATGGCTGCTTTTAATTGGTTTACATCCAGATTATACGTCAGAGGATCAATATCAACAAAAACAGGGACTGCATGACATAAGGCAATAACCTCCGCTGTAGCAAAAAAGCTAAATGGACTGGTAATTACTTCATCACCTGGTTTAATGTCTAAAGCCATCAATGCCATCAACAGTGCATCGGTGCCACTAGAATTAACGATCGCATGTTTTACGCCAACAAAATCAGCCAGACATTGCTCAAGGGCTGTAATTTCAGGCCCCATAATGTATTGCCCATGATCCAGGACTTTTTTGATGCTGTCTAGTATGTCTTGTTCAATTAAGGAATATTGGGTTTTTAAATCAATAAATTGCATATAGGTCTCGATAAATTATTTGTATAGGTTACTGTCATATGAACTCTGAAAAATGCATTAATCACCTTCCAGGCCATGGATAGGTTTCATTTTACCCCATTGCTTACAACTTGGACAATGCCAATGTAAATGTTTTCCACCAAAACCACATTGTCCACATCGATAAACCGGTTTATTCACTAAAAATTTACTGGTTATATCATGCAGCATGTGTAATTTTTCGCGTACTTTTCCTTGCGCTGACTCCAAATGCCAATAAATCAATCTGTTTAAGCCTCGAATGGAAGGGTGTTGACTTAAATTATCAGCAACAAAATCAATTGCTGCATTAACGCCTTTAGTTTGACGTATGTACTCAGCAATAACAAAAATAACGGAAGCCCTGGGATGTTCTTTTAATGTTTGTTCTAAATACTGGATGCAGTCTGGCATTAAATCCAGTTCCTGATGACAAAAAACCAAAGGTTCAATAATCTCGGTTAAAAACTCTGCATCTTGTTGAGGAACTCTTTTTAATGAACGAATGGCCTGCTTGTATCGCCCTTCTTTCATTTCCAAATGCGCATTCATTAAACTGGCACGAACAGATTCCGAGTCCACACTCATTGCCTGTTTAATGCAGTAATTGGCTTTATCCAAGGCATTAGTTTTTAAAGCATGAGCAGCCATTTCACAGTAATAATGCGCCGCTTGCTGATGGTAGCTGCTGCCTGTAGACAGTTCGAGTTTTTTTATGATGTCTAATGCTTTTTCCCAGGCTTTCTCTTGCTGATAAATAGCCAGTAATCCTAAAAGACTACTGGTTTCTTTGGTACCGCCTAAATCAACCACTTCTAAAAAAATACGTTCAGCTCTATCAAATACACCAGCACTCATATAATCTTGCCCTAATGCCATTAAGGCTTCTTTTCTTTGCAAAAGGCTTAACTGAGGTCTGGCTATTAAATTTTGATGTATGCGAATGGCTCTATCCACCTCTCCTCGCCTTCTAAATAGACTCCCTAAAGCAAGATGAGTTTCCACTGTATCGCTGTCTACTTCCAATAATTTAATAAAAATATCAACGGCCTTATCTGGCTGTTCATTGAGAAGGTAATTTAATCCTACAACGTACTCGCGTGATAATCGATTAGTAACCAGGGCATTTTTATGCGAATTGTTTCTATTAGCAATCCACCATCCAGACCACGCAGCAGCAGGCAATAATAATGGCCATAAATTAATCATTCCTTCATTTCCTCCGCAACATCATGGGATCTTTAAATCAATTAATGCTGATCCTGTAAAGGAATAGAACGCAAGTTTTTAATTTCTTTTTCTGTGAGCTTTAATTGATTACCAAGCTTGCGATATTCTATTTTTAAACACCAATAACGCTTCATAAACAATAAAAAACCCAAAATAAGCCCTACGCCTAACATGAATGTCATTAAAACAGAAACGGGAACTAAAACCGTTTTAAAATAAATATTCACAGGAACAGAAACTGCATTGAGAGCAGCAAAACTTACGCCTGCAATAATTAAGATAAGATAAAAAACAAGCATCAGCAAACGCATAAAGCGATCCTTCTTCTTATGTTGAAACAAATGATTCATCATAACATGATTTTTTTATAGAAGTCTGTATTGTAGTTAACAAAAAATATATCGAAGAGTAATGGTTAATCTATCGTAGGTAAAAAAAAAGCGCGGTATCAACCGCGCTTTTTTAAAGGGCGTATTTACTCGCCTTCTTTACTTGCCATTTTTTCTTTTAACAAATCTCCAAGAGTCGTTGTAGATATACTTTCAGTTCTTGAATATTTTTTAATGGCTTCTGCTTCATCATGAGCGTCCTTTGCTTTAACAGATAAAGCAATAGTACGATTTTTGCGATCTACGTTGATAATTTTGGCTTCAATCTCTTCGCCTTCTTTAACAACATTTGTCGCATCATCAACACGCTCATCAGACAATTCGTTTGCACGAATGGTACCAACGATATCATCTGCCAAAGCAACAGTTACGGATTTAGCATCTACTGCAGTTACTATCCCTTTAACAATAGCACCTTTACTGTTCTCTTCAACGAAAGCGGTGAAACTATCGCCTTCTAATTGTTTCAAACCTAAAGAAATGCGTTCACGCTCTGGGTCTATTGCTAAAATAACCGCTTCTAATTCCTGACCTTTCTTAAAGTGTTTTACTGCTTCTTCGCCAGGTATAGTCCAGGAAATATCAGACAAGTGAACCAAGCCATCTATATCGCCATCAAGACCAATAAAGATTCCAAAATCAGTAATTGATCGGATTTTGCCTGTTACTTTCTGATTTTTATTGTGGCTGCTTGCAAATTGTTGCCATGGGTTACCCACGCATTGCTTCATACCTAAGGAAATACGACGTCTGTCTTCATCAATTTCAAGAACCATAACGTCAACTAAATCGCCCATAGAAACCACTTTGCTTGGGTGGACATTTTTATTAGTCCAGTCCATTTCAGACATGTGAACCAAGCCTTCTACGCCTTCTTCTATTTCAACAAAGCAACCGTAATCAGTAATGTTGGTTACTTTACCTTGTAAACGCTTGCTTACAGGATAACGCTCAACCAAATCAACCCATGGATCATTGCCTAATTGTTTCATGCCTAATGATACACGGTTTCTTTCACTGTCAAAGCTCAATACTTTGACTTTCACATCTTGACCTACAGACAATAATTCACTTGGATGTTTAACACGCTTCCAGGAAATATCAGTAATGTGTAGTAAACCATCGATGCCGCCCAAGTCAATAAACGCACCATAATCAGTAAGGTTTTTAACAATACCTTGTAGCTCTTGTCCATCATGTAAGGACTCAAGTAGTGCTTGTCTGTCTGCACTGCTTTCTTCTTCAACAACTGCACGACGAGAAACAACGATATTGTTTCGCTTTAAATCCATCTTGATAACTTTAAACTCAAGCTCTTTACCTTCAAGGTAAGATGGATCGCGTACAGGTCTTACATCAACTAATGAACCAGGTAAGAATGCACGAATAGTGCCTATCTCAACAGTAAACCCACCTTTAACTTTTCCAGAAATAAGACCGGTAACTGTTTCATTATTTTCATGAGACTTGGATAGTTTACGCCAAGCTTCTTGACGTTTTGCTTTTTCTCTTGAAAGTAGCGTTTCGCCGTGGCCATCTTCAACTGAATCTAAAGCCACTTCGACAGTATCGCCTATGCTCACTTCCAAAGCGCCATCTTTGTCATAAAACTCTTCGACAGCCACAATACCTTCTGACTTTAAGCCAGCATTTAAAGTGACGTAATCATCATCAATACCAATAACTTTGGCATTAATAATGGCACCAGGATAAAATTGAGCGCCGACAATACTTTGCTCAAATAGTTCTTTGAAACTTTCAGACATGTTATATAAACTCTTTAGTAAATTAATGAAAGAATGAGTCCGCTCACCTTTCCCCCTTAACTAATGAACTGTTTAATCGTTCATTAACTAATCTTAGTACACTGTCAAACACTTGTGCAACTGATAGTTTGGTTGTATCTACCATTACTGCATCGGCTGCTGGCTTTAACGGTGCATGAGTACGATTTGTATCCCTTAAATCGCGCATTGCCAATTCTTCTACAACCTGCGCGAGGCTAACATTAATTTGTTTCTTTTTCAACTGTAAATAACGCCTATTCGCCCTTTCCTCTTCGCTGGCGTATAAAAATATTTTCAAAAAAGCATTGGGAAAGACAACCGTTCCCATATCACGTCCATCTGTAACTAAACCTGGCTCTTTGGCAAAGTCACGCTGTCTTTCTAATAATGCAGCTCTTACTTCAGGAATCGCTGCAATCTTTGAAGCATTCTGTCCGCACAATTCGCTACGCACAGCTAAAGTAATGTCTTTGTCATCTAAGTAGACTTGCGATTCGTTCTTATCCGAAGAAGTAAAGCGTAATTTTAAAGTTAAAGCCAACTGTACTAATAAAGTAATATCATTCAGACAGCCTTTCTCATTTGCAGCAAAAGCCAATACACGGTAGATAGTACCGCTATCGAGCATATTCCAATTTAAATGTTTAGCTAATAAATGACATATCGTCCCTTTACCAGTGCCACTTGGCCCATCCAATGTAATAATGGGGACAGGTTTATACTGCATTTTCAATCATCTCCTCAATATGCAAATGAAGTTTGTTTGCAACCGCAATAAAATCAGGGAAAGAGGTCATAATAGAAGCACAATTTTTAATAACCACAGGATTTGATGCGACAGCGCCTGCAATAGCAAACGACATGGCAATACGATGATCACCAAAACTGTCTACTTGCCCGCCCTGTAATAGTCCCCCTTGAATATTTACACTATCATCTAAGCCCTGAGCGTCTATACCTAGTTGATTTAACCCCTTAACCATAGCGCTAATACGATCACTTTCTTTATAACGTAATTCTGTCGCGCCAGATAAAAAAGTCTTCCCCTTTGCACAAGCGGCAGCGACAAACAAAATAGGAAACTCATCTATTGCCAGCGATACCAAATCAACAGGAATAGTGATGCCTTGCAATGGTGCATACCGTACTCTCAAATCAGCAACAGGTTCCTCTCCTGTGTTGCTCTGATTGAGCACAGCAATATCGGCACCCATAAGGCTTAAAATTTTTAACATGCCCGTACGCGTAGGATTTAATCCGACTTGAGTTATTAAAATATCTGAACCCGGGATAAGGCTTGCAGCTACTATAAAAAAAGCAGCTGAAGATAAATCTCCTGGTATAGACAAAGGCATGGCCTGCCCTTCTCCTGATGACAAAATTTCAATCGAATGGCCTGCTTGAGTAATTGGGAAACCAAAATTTTTTAGCATTAATTCAGTGTGATTACGGCTTGGCTGAAACTCAGTAATCACGGTCTTACCTTGTGCATACAAACCAGCGAGTAACAAACAGGATTTTACTTGAGCACTGGCTATTGGCATCGTGAAATGAATGGCTTTTAATGCTCTATTTCCTTTGATAATAATAGGCGCTTTACCCTCTCTGGTTTTTATGTGAGCACCCATAGACTCTAAAGGCTCACTAATACGCACCATGGGCCTTTTTAATAAACTGGCATCGCCTGTTAATTCACTATCAAAAGATTGCGCTGCTAATAATCCTGCTAATAAGCGCATCGTTGTACCGGAGTTACCACAATCAATCACCGCATCAGGTTTTTTTAATCCATATTTACCTACACCATGGATGACAACTTGCTTGTTTTCAAGACGCTCAATCACCACACCCATAGATTGAAAGGCATTTATAGTAGCCAAACAGTCATCGGATGCTAAAAAATTGTCAACTCGGGTTATTCCTTGCGAAATAGCCCCTAAAATAACAGCGCGATGAGATATGGATTTATCGCCTGGAATGGAAACAACTCCATGGATAGAAGTGGCAGGGCTGCTTTTTATATAAAGCCCACTCACTTCTCATGTTCCTTGGCAAATTTTTTCATAAAATGAATTAGTGCTTCCACACCACTCATAGGCATGGCATTGTATAGACTGGCTCTCAACCCACCAACCAACCGGTGTCCTTTCAATGCAACCAAGCCATGGTCTTTGGCTTGCTGCAAAAAATTATCCTCTAAATGAGCATGTTTCAAATGAAAACATACATTCATAATAGAGCGTGCCGCAGGATCAACTGAGGTACTATAAAATTCTGTTGAATCAATATACTGATATAGCGCAGCTGCTTTACGGCAATTGCGCTCATATAATACATCGACGCCACCTTGATTTTTTATCCAGTCAAACATCTGAGCTGCAATATAACAATTAAATACAGGAGGTGTTGCATAAAGAGAATGGTACTTGGCTTGTAATCGATAATCGAGCATACTGGGTATTAATGACGAATCGACTGTATCAAGAAAGTCTTGCTTCACTATCACCAGTGTCAAGCCTGCATTAGCAATGTTTTTTTGAGCTCCAGCAAAAATAAGATCATAATCTTTAATATTGATAGGTTCACTTAAAAGACATGAGGTCATATCAGCGACTAAAGGAATTGTTTTTATCTTAGGAAGGCTCAAGCGCAAACCATTAATTGTTTCATTTGGGGTGTAATAAAGGTAAGCTGTATTGTTATTTAAAATAAACTCACTTTGTTCAGGAACGCTGACAAATTGTTGTGCTTCTGAAGAGGCAATACAATAGGCTGGGCGAAGCTTGCTTGCTTCTTGATAGGCCATTCTCGACCATATTCCACTTATGACATAACCTGCTTCTTGATTTTTCCCTATGAAGTTCATAGGGATCATTGCAAAATGAGTGCGAGCTGCGCCGCCTAAAAATAGGACATGATAATTAGAAGGGATTCCCAGTAAATAACGAAGCGTTGTTTCTGCCTGATGCAATAAACAAGCAACCTCCTCTGTTCTATGTCCTATTTCAAGGATAGAAATACCAGTATTATTCCAATTAATCAATGCGTCCTGAGCATGAGCTAAAACCGACTCAGGAAGCATCGCAGGCCCTGCACCAAAATTATAAACTCGACCTGTATTACTCATTACCTGCATCATCTTCAACAATAAGTGTATTAGAATCCGACAAGTCTTCATCCAACGGCTCAATCAAGTCATCACCTAAGTCTTCAATTTTTTGCATACCAACAACTTGTTCACCCGAAGTGACATTAATCAAACGCACACCTTGTGTATTACGCCCAATAATAGATAATTCACTCACTTTAAACCGCACCAATGTGCCTTTATCTGTAATTAGCATGGCCTCATCATTGTCATTCACTTGTGATGAACGAACTACTTTGCCATTGCGTTCTGTGACTTGAATAGAAATAACACCTTGGCCTCCACGGCCAGAAATGCGGTACTCATTGATATCGGTACGTTTACCATATCCATTTTCTGTCGCAGTCAAAATGGTTCCATTGGTATTGGCAACTACCAAAGATATAACTGACTGGCCTTCCTCTATGCGAATACCTCGTACCCCACGCGCTGTTCTACCCATTGGCCGTACAGCACTTTCAGGAAAGCGAATGACTTTGCCCGCATCCGTGAACAACATGATATCGCGTGTTCCATCAGTAATATCCACACCGACCAGGCTATCATCCTCATCCAAATCAACAGCAATAATTCCATTAGAACGTGGTCTGCTAAATGCCTCCAAAGATACTTTTTTAACAGTCCCTTTTTTAGTCGCCATAAATACATAATTTTCTTCTTTGTATTCACGTACAGGCAACATGGCATTAATTTCTTCATTTTCCGCTAACGGTAAGATATTGATAATAGGCTTACCTCGTGAAATTCGACTGGCTAAAGGAAGTTGATACGCTTTAAGCCAATAAAGCTTTCCAAGATTAGAGAAACACAATAAGGTATCATGTGTACTTGCAATAACTAACCGCGCTACAAAATCTTCATCTTTTACATTCGTAGCTGATTTTCCTTTTCCGCCACGGCGCTGAGCTTGATAAGCACTTAGCGGTTGATATTTCACATATCCTTGATGAGACAAGGTCACGACAACCTGTTCTTCAGTGATCAGATCTTCGATAGTTAAATCTTCTTGCGATGCCATAATCTCTGTTCGGCGCGGATCACCAAATTGTGTTTTTATTTCATTTAATTCATCTCGAATTACTTGCATTAAACGCTCAGGTGAAGCGAGAATTGCCAAGAGCTCTTTAATTAGAGCCAGTAACTCTTCAAATTCATTTAAAATTTTATCTTGTTCCAAAGCGGTTAAACGATGAAGTCTTAATTCTAATATGGCTTGTGCCTGAGCCGGAGAAAGAACATAACCATGCTCTGTTAATCCAAACTCGACAGTTAAGTCATCAAGACGAGTGGCATCACTTCCTGCTTTTTCAAGCATGGCTTTCACCATACCGGGCTGCCAGGTTTTTTCTAATAAAGCTTCCTTTGCATCCTGTGGCGTGGGGGAACGTTTAATTATCTCAATCATTTCATCAATATTAGCTAAAGCAATGCCCAAGCCTTCTAACAAGTGCGCCCTGTTACGCGCCTTTTTTAACTCGAATAATGTGCGTCGCGTTACGACTTCACGTCTGTGCTTGATAAAATAACTCAGAATTTCTTTAAGATTTAATGTGCGTGGCTGTCCATCAACCAAGGCCACCATATTAATACCAAAAACATTTTGCATCTGAGTATGAGCATACAAGTTATTAATGACTACTTCAGCCACTTCATTTCGTTTTAACTCGATAACAACTCGCATTCCTTGCTTGTCAGATTCGTCGCGCAAACCAGAAATACCTTCTATTTTTTTATCTCTGACCAACTCTGCAATACGTTCAACAAGGCGTGCTTTATTTACCTGATAAGGCAACTCATGAATAATAATAGCCTGCCGACCATTACTGTCTGTTTCTACATCGGTACGGGCACGAATAACTACCCTGCCTTTTCCAGTACGATAGCCTTGAATAATACCTGCTCGACCATTAATTAATGCAGCAGTTGGAAAATCCGGGCCTGGAATAATTTCCATCAGATCATCAATACCTAAATCAGGATTGTCGACTAAAGCCAGGCATGCATTAATTACTTCAGTTAAATTATGTGGTGGAATATTAGTTGCCATACCAACGGCAATACCTGATGAACCATTTACTAATAAATTAGGTATTCGCGAAGGCAGCACAACCGGAGCAAACTCTGTTTCATCATAGTTTGGACTAAAATCAACTGTCTCTTTTTCCAAATCGGCAAGCAAAGCATGCGCCACCTTGGACATTCTCACTTCGGTGTATCGCATGGCAGCAGGCGCATCACCATCAACCGAACCAAAGTTACCTTGGCCATCCACTAGCATATACCGCATAGAAAAAGGTTGTGCCATACGGACAATAGTATCGTATACCGCAGTATCACCATGAGGATGGTATTTACCGATAACATCCCCGACAACACGCGCTGACTTCTTATAAGGTTTATTCCAATCGTTCCCTAGTTCACTCATAGCATAAAGAACACGCCTGTGGACGGGCTTTAAACCATCACGTACATCCGGAAGCGCTCTTCCTACAATAACGCTCATGGCGTAATCAAGATAAGATTGCTTTAACTCATCTTCAATATTAACGGGCAAAACTTCTTTAGCTAAATAGACCATGGTTTGGACATATCCTTATTGCAAAGAGATTATGAGAAATTTAAGGTACCAAGAATATCACATAGCATCCTACAATAGAATGCACTACACCTAATCATTTTTATCCTTTCCTTTCCTGTTTTGCCATAATACTGCTAAGATTTATTAGCTAGGGAATAGTTTAAATTGACTATATGGCATCGTTTTTATATAGTTCCCGCTTATACATTATAAATGCTGTTAAGCATTGCTAAATCAGGAGACGCTATGACACAGAAAACCGCAAAACTTAGCATCGAGGGGCATAATACGCTAGATCTTCCTATTTACTCTCCCACGCTAGGCAATGACGTAATTGATATCACTCAATTAGGATCAAACGGTATATTTACATTTGATCAGGGTTTTGTTTCTACAGCCTCTTGCGAATCCAAGATAACTTATATCGATGGTGATAACGGTATTCTTCTTTATCGAGGTTATCCTATTGAACAGCTGGCAGAAAAAAAAGATTTTCTTGATGTAAGTTACCTATTACTGAATGGAGAGCTACCCAATAAAGAAGAAAAAGATACTTTTGTAAATTTGATTAATAACCATACGATGGTTCATCAACAAATGTATCAATTCCTCAACGGCTTTAGAAGAGATGCGCACCCCATGGCAATCATGGTAGGTATAGTAGGTGCATTGTCTGCTTTTTATCATGACACCATGGACTTAAATAACGCAAATGACCGTTTTATTTCTGCCATCCGTCTGGTTGCCAAAATGCCAACATTGGCTGCAATGAGCTACAAGTATTCAATCGGCATGCCTTATATGTACCCACAAAATAAGATGAGCTACGCTGAAAACTTCTTGCATATGATGTTTGGGGTTCCTTCCGAAGAAACAACACCTGATCCTGTTTTAGTTAAAGCCATGGATACCATTTTTACACTGCATGCAGATCATGAACAAAACGCATCTACATCTACTGTAAGGCTTGCCGGATCGACAGGTGCCAATCCTTTTGCCTGTATTTCTGCTGGTATTGGTGCTTTATGGGGACCTGCTCATGGTGGTGCTAATGAAGCATGTCTCAATATGCTTAAGGAAATTGGCGATGTAAGCCGCATCCAACATTTCATAGCGCGCGCCAAAGACAAAAATGATAATTTCCGTTTAATGGGCTTTGGACATCGCGTTTATAAAAGTTATGACCCTCGAGCTAAGGTTATGCGTAAAACCTGTCATGATGTTTTAGAAGCGGTCGGCAGAAAAGACGAGCCTTTATTTAAGCTGGCTATGGAGTTAGAGCGTATTGCGTTAGAAGATGATTATTTTGTCGAGAAAAAATTATATCCTAATGTTGATTTTTATTCTGGCTTGACTTTAAGTGCCATTGGCATTCCAACCAATATGTTTACTGTAATCTTTGCTCTGGCTCGTACAGTAGGCTGGATGAGTCACTGGATGGAAATGGTAGCCAATAAATCACGTATAGGTAGACCGCGTCAATTGTACACCGGTGAACAAACTCGGGACGTGAAGTAATCTATTTACTCGTTGAAAGACGGAAGCATTGCTTCCGTCTTTCTTTTTTTAGATAGTTCACTTTTATTTAAACACCAGCGATCATCATGCTTTCAATCAAAACCGAACCGCAACGTGTTGCACTGTTTGGATTGAGATCATTACCTACTGCGATAATTTGACGAAACATCTCTTTTAAATTACCTGCTATGGTAATTTGATCAACAGGATACTGAATTTCACCATCTTCAACCCAATAACCACTTGCACCCCTGGAATAATTTCCGGTTAAAATATTAACACCTTGCCCCATTAACTCAGTAACCAATAGTCCAGTACCCATTGTCTTTAATACATCATCTAAAGCTTGTGCATTAGAGTCTATAGTCAAATTATGAACTCCATCGCTGTTTGCAGTAGTGACCAAGCCCATTTTTCTTGCTGAGTAACTGCCCATGACATACTGTAATACTCTGCCTTCTTCAACTATAAGATTAGGGCGAGTAAGTACCCCCTCGCCATCAAAAGGAGCACTTCCTAATCCACCAGGCAAATGAGGCTGCTCGTAAATGCGAATAAACTCCGGAAACAATTGATGTCCTATTGAATCGACAAGGAAAGAATTTTTCTTATACAAATTATGCCCACTTATTGCACTAATAAAACTGGAAAACAAGCCAGCAGACAGCCGTGATGAAAAAACAACTGGCGTTTTTTGTGTAGGAATTTGCTTCGCTCCCAATCGACTTAATGCGCGTTTCGCTGCTTGCTGTGCAATCCATTCTGGAGCCATCAAATCAATCGCATTTCTCACCGTTGAATATTCATAGTCTCTTTGCATTTCATCACCTTGAGCTGCAATTAAAGAGCAGCTCATGCTGTGGCGAGTACTATCCACAACCCCCAAAGCACCATTGGTGTTTGCATAGCCATGATGAGACTGGTACGATGAGACATTAACACCATCTGAATTAACGATGCGCTGGTCGAAAGACAATCCTTGTTGCTCACAGCTTAAAGCCAGATCAATGGCTGCTTGAGGGTTTATATCCCAGGGATGAAATAAATCCAAATCTAAAGTATCTCTTGCAATTAATTCTTTATCGGCCAAACCAAAACAAGGATCTTCTGCGCTCACTTTTGCAATATCACAAGCAGCTCTCACCATAGCCACAAGTGCTTGAGAAGAAATATCTGTGCTACTTGCAGAACCTTTACGCTGTCCTATGTACACGGTAACGCCAATGCCTTTATCTTCATTAAAAGTAATGGTTTCTACTTGATTCATACGCACATCAACAGAAAATCCGCGGTCATTATTAATGGCTACAGCAGCATCCGTGGCACCCTCTTTTTGAGCCAGCTCTAAAACTTGATGCATGAGTTGCTTTAACTCAATGGTTGACTTATGTACTTCACTGTTGCTATGTTGCGTTCTTATTGCCATATAGATTCCGTGGTATTGGATGAGATACATAAGGATACAATAACATGTCTTTTCAAACCAATGTTAATCCGCCTTACCTGATGGATATTTTTAAATTATTTTTTGCTTTATGTCTTGGTTTGTTACCTTACACCACATTGGGTGCACAACGATGGCAAACTATAGCTCCAGGCATCGAATATCAAGATCTTGAAGGGGGTATACTAACACCTTGGTCACACATCCATGCTTTTAAAATTGATTTAAATTACAATCAGCTGGCTATTGTCCCTGCAAAAAAATTAGAAGCAAAAAATGCTTCCGTTGATCAATTTGCCCAATACAGCAACGCGCTTATTAGTATCAATGGCGGATTTTTTGATCAAGATTTTAATCCTTTAGGATTACGAATTAGCGAAGGAGCTCTGCTTAATTCTATAAAACCCATAAGCTGGTGGGGTGTTTTTTATATAAAAAATAACAAACCTTACATTGTCAGTCTTAAACGTTTTTCTTTCAATAAGTCCATTGATTTTGCTATACAAAGTGGGCCAAGATTATTGGTAGAAGGAAAAGCGCCCTCTTTAAAACAAGGCATTGCAGATCGCAGTGCATTGGGCATTACTGCTGACAATAAAGTCATTATTTTGGTTTCTACCAATGCAGCCATGACAACAGATGAGTTGGCTCACTTGCTTAAATCCCCTCCTCTATATTGTATTAATGCTATTAATCTCGATGGTGGTAGTTCAAGCCAATTGTATGCGCGAATCAAATCATTCCAACTAAATGTGCGAGGCTTTTCTAATGTAAGTGATGCCATTGTCGTTAAGAAAAAATAGCTCATTTATGCTATCTGTTAACTTAATGCAAGCATTATATTTGCATTTTGTGACAAAAAAAACAAACCATTGGTTAACTTTCACGCGAAGCATAAATAACTTAACTATAAATAATGACTTAATCAAAGACATTTTTATATATTCTTTATTACTCACAAGTTATCCACAGAATACTCCCATATTAAACACATTATGTTGTTTGCTTTTGATAAAAAATAACTATATATTGGGGTTAGTAGTAGATAATAAACTATAATATTAGTAATAGACGCTCATTTTGAGACACTATTACACAAACAGCATAGTGGGGAGAACATGTCTGAAATTCTTGAGCCAATGAACATGACGCAAACAAGTCCATTAGAGTTGAATGCTAATGCTCCGGGTTTACTTAAAACAATTAAACGTAATGGTAAGGTAGTCAACTATGATGATACCAAAATAAAAATTGCTGTTACTAAAGCTTTCATCGCTGATGAGGGTGGCGCAGCCCCTAGTTCTGATAGAATACATCAGCAAATAGAAGAGCTGACTCGCCAAATTACTCAAGTTTTTAAACGACGATTACCTAGTGGTGGTGCTATTCACATTGAAGACATACAAGATCAAGTGGAACTGGCACTCATGCGTACTGGACATTATAAAGTAGCTCGCGCCTATGTGTTATACCGAGAAGAACATCGAAAAGCACGACAAAAAGAACTAAAACAGCAATCCATAGACAGCAAAACATTAATGATTACTATGCCTAATGGTGACCTGGAGCCTTTAGACATGGACAGACTGCATACGATTGTTCATGAATCCTGTCGTCATTTGGAACATGTCACGGCAGAACCGGTGATCAAAGATGCATTACGTAATCTGTATAACCAGGCTCAATTTGAAGACGTACACAAAGCATTAATCATGGCTGCCCGCACTCTCGTAGAGAAAGAACCCAACTATGCTTATGTCAGTGCTCGCCTGCTGTTAGATAGCTTAAGAATGGAGGCTTTAGCCAAGCTACAAATTAAAGACACTGCCACTTTTGATGAGATGTGCACACTCTACCCCACTTATTTTAAAGCATACATTTCACAAGGCATCACGCAGGGATTACTTGATCCCAAAATGGCTGAGTTCGATTTGCAGCAATTAGGTCAAGCGTTATTACCCGAACGCGACATGCAATTTACTTATTTAAGTTTACAAACCTTATACGACCGCTACTTCATTCATGAAAATGGTGTGCGATATGAATTACCCCAGGCATTCTTTATGCGCGTTGCTATGGGATTGGCTATCCGTGAAACCAATAAAAACGAAAAAGCCATAGAATTTTATCGGTTACTGTCTTCTTTTGATTACATGACATCAACACCTACACTATTTAATTCTGGTACAGTAAGACCTCAATTATCAAGCTGCTATCTAACAACAGTACCTGATGATTTGGATGGTATTTATGCCGCTATTAAGGACAATGCGCTTTTGTCTAAATTTGCTGGTGGTTTGGGTAACGATTGGACTTCTGTTCGTGGTATGGGCGCTCATATCAAAGGGACGAATGGTAAATCACAAGGCGTAGTACCCTTTTTAAATGTAGCTGATGCGACTGCCGTTGCAGTAAATCAGGGTGGTAAACGAAAAGGCGCTGTTTGTGCCTATTTGGAATGTTGGCATAAAGACGTTGAAGAATTCCTTGAGCTACGTAAAAATACAGGTGACGACAGACGCCGTACGCATGATATGAATACAGCGCTGTGGATTCCTGATCTGTTTATGAAAAGAGTAAAAGAAGATGGTGAATGGACTTTATTCTCTCCCGATGAAGTACCTGGCTTGCACGATCAGTACGGTAAAGCTTTTGAAGAATTATATGCTAATTACGAGGCAAAAAATCGCCAAGGTATTATTAAAAACAGCAAAACTGTTTCAGCGGTAAAACTATGGCGTAAAATGCTTTCTATGCTATTTGAAACAGGCCATCCATGGATGACCTTTAAAGACCCCTGTAACCTGCGTTCCCCCCAGCAACATGCTGGTGTTGTCCACAGCTCTAATCTATGTACAGAAATTACATTAAATACGTCTGCTGATGAAATTGCTGTATGTAATTTAGGAAGCATCAATTTGCCAGCTCACATTAACAATGGCAGATTAGATGAAGCCAAGTTAAAACAGACTGTCTTCACCGCAATACGTATGCTAGATAATGTGATTGATATTAATTATTATTCTGTACCACAAGCACGTAATTCCAATTTAAAACATCGTCCTATAGGCTTAGGCCTTATGGGATTCCAAGATGCACTCTATGAGCTGAAAATAGACTATGCATCTAAAGAAGCCGTAGAATTTGCTGATGCGTCTATGGAGTTAATTAGCTACTATGCCATCGAAGCTTCTTGTGAATTAGCTAAAGAAAGAGGAAGCTACTCTTCCTATGAAGGCTCGCTGTGGAGCAAAGGAATTCTTCCTATAGACTCTATTAATCTATTACAGCAAAGCAGGAATCAGTATCTGGAGCAAGACCGATCTCAACGTTTGGACTGGGAGTCTTTGCGCGTTAAAGTGCGAACGCAAGGTATGCGTAATTCCAATGTGATGGCCATCGCACCAACAGCAACTATTTCTAATATTTGTGGTGTTGCACAATCTATAGAACCAACCTACCAGAACTTGTATGTTAAATCGAATCTGTCAGGGGAGTTTACTGTAGTAAACCAATATCTGGTGCGTGATCTTAAAGCATTGAATCTTTGGGATGAAGTAATGGTCAATGATCTGAAATACTTTAATGGCAGCGTGCAGCCCATTAGTCGTATTCCTGATGAATTAAAAAGACGCTATGCTACTTCTTTTGAAATAGACTGCTTATGGTTGATTGAAGCCGCATCTCGTCGTCAAAAATGGATAGACCAAGCACAGTCGCTGAATATTTATATGGCTCAACCATCAGGTAAAAAACTACATGATGTTTATATGCAAGCCTGGATGAGTGGATTAAAAACCACTTATTATTTAAGGAGCGTAGGAGCAAGTAATGCAGAAAAATCAACTGTAACAGACGGTGCTTTAAACGCTGTAAAAATTACAAGTAATGAACCCAAGGTATGCTCCATAATGGATCCCGATTGCGAAGCATGCCAGTAATTTAACAGGAAAATCAATGACTACTAACTACCAAACAGAATACAATGAAACAACCCCTGCGTCAGTAGGGGTTACCGGATTAGAGCTTCCTGAAATGGGAGCCAGGCGGATTCACGTGGATGACAAGCAAATTATTAATTGTCGTGCCGATTTGAATCAACTGGTGCCATTCAAATACAGATGGGCTTGGGATAAATATCTTACTGCCTGCGCCAATCATTGGATGCCCAATGAAATTAATATGAGTGCAGATGTGGCCTTATGGAAAGATCCCAATGGCTTGACTGAAGACGAGCGTCTTATAATTAAACGAAACCTTGGCTTTTTCTCTACTGCGGATTCATTGGTAGCCAATAACCTGGTTTTGGCTGTTTATAGACATATCACCAATCCTGAATGTAGACAATATTTACTTCGCCAAGCATTTGAAGAAGCCCTTCATACTCATGCTTATCAATACGTTATTGAAAGCTTGGGGTTAGATGAAGCTGAAGTATTTAATATGTATCGAGAAATACCATCTGTCGCAACCAAGGCTTCATGGGCTCTACCTTTTACTGAAAGTTTAGGCGACCCGGATTTCTTTACGGGTACAGTAGAAAATGATCAACGTTTACTACGTGATTTAATCGCTTTCTATGTTATTTTTGAAGGAATCTTTTTCTATGTTGGATTCACTCAGATTTTATCTATGGGGCGACGTAATAAAATGGTTGGAACTTCAGAGCAATTCCAATACATTTTACGCGATGAATCCATGCACATGAATTTTGGTATCGATGTTATTAATCAGATAAAAATAGAAAATCCTCATCTATGGACACCTGAATTTAAAGCAGAAATTGTGCGCTTGGTAAGAGAAGGTGTTGATCTGGAATATCAATATGCCAAAGACACCATGCCTCACGGTATTTTAGGAATGAATGCAGAGATGTTCGAGGAATACCTTCATTTCATAGCCAACAGACGGTTAAATCAAATCGGATTGAATGATGAATATCCGGGCGCAGAAAATCCATTCCCATGGATGAGTGAAATGATGGATTTGAAGAAAGAGAAAAATTTCTTTGAGACTCGGGTTATCGAATATCAAGCAGGCGGCACTTTAAGCTGGGATGATTAGCTAAAAAGAAGAATCCCCTACAGCTCGGAAGTCTCCCGTCCGATCTGGTTTCATAAGCTCGTATACAGCTGGCTCTTTGTAGAGCCAGTTTTTTTGACATGCTTATCTCAATCAAAGTAACTGTTCAATAATAATATCAGTCTTGCATAAACCATCCACTGTGTTAGACTAATCGCGTTTAGAACTTCACATACTGTAAACAGGGTCAACTTATCTTACGGATATATATTAAGTACTCTCATTTCAACAAAGGTGATAAATGAAATTTCTTCTCGACTGTCTATCCTGTGTATCTGTTCTATGTGTATTTTTATTTCCACAAGCAGGACTTTTCTTTTTGGGGCTTGCCTTATCCTCATTTATATTAAATCTCACGATCAAAGAGCCATTACCAACTCACGACATCAGAGTAACCACTCGTCCTCCTTTTGAAAGTTTTTGGAATGGTCTATTTTTTTTAGATTCATATGCAAGACATCATACTCACAGCAGATTCTTAGATAACAACACCGTCAATCATCATAGCCACGGCGGAATCTTTGGCAACAATACCTCCAATCACCATGGTCACGGCCGAATCTTTGGTAACAATACCTCCAATCACCATGGTCACGGTGGTCACGGTGGATTCTTTAGCAACAACACCTCCAATCACCATGGCCACGGCGGAATCTTTGGTAACAGCACCTCCAATCATCATGGCCATGGTGGATTATTTTAGCCAGACTATGCCTTATGAATGACAAGATCCATTCATGCAAAAGGATGGCTTTCTCCCAAAAGTCATCCTAAGGCAGCTAATATTACTTAATGATTTTTATATCCATTCATCACCTATTGAATGCCTTAGGAGAATAATAATGCTTCATGTCGCTTTATACCAACCCGAAATTCCGCCTAATACAGGAAATATTATTCGGTTATGCGCTAATAGTGGAGCACAATTGCATCTCATACACCCATTGGGATTTTCATTAGACGATAAACGTATGCGCCGTGCAGGGCTTGATTATCATGAATGGGCTTCTGTCTTGCATTATAAGCATTGGGACGATTTTATTGCAGCTCACACAGCACGAAGAATTTTCTGTTGCACGACAAAAACCAATAGAAATCATTCTGATGTCAATTATCAATCCGATGACATCCTCTTATTTGGGCCAGAAACACGCGGTCTTCCACAAGAAATTCGAGATGCTCATGATACAATACGAATTCCAATGGTAGAAAATAGTCGCAGCCTCAATTTATCCAATGCTGTTGCGATCATCCTTTTTGAAGCTTGGCGTCAATTGAAGTTTACGCTCTGAATTAGATCGCATTGTCACGAATAACAGCATCTGCTATGCCTTCTGCATTCATCGATCAAGTTTGTCATATTAGCAACAACAGGTAGAATAACAGCATTTGCAGCCAGCTGACCAAAATGAATCACATGCAAATTGAACCTGAAATTGCAGAAATTGAATCCAGTGCCAAAGATACAAGATCTAAGCGCGAAGAGTTAATCAATCAAGCAAAATGTAGTCCAATAGATGTCATCGTTATTTGGACGCTTGATCGCTGGGGTTGTTCTGTCAATGATTTGTTTCATACTCTTAATGAACTGAATGGATTAGGTGTTGGATTTCTAATGACAGGATTACTAGCAATATTTGCTGAGTTTAAGCGAGAAGCATTAGGAGAGAGGGGAAAGCTGGTATTGCTCATGCAAGACAAAAAGAAAAAAATCATGGACGACCAATAACAGTGAACAGCATGAAGAAAAATAAAGGAACTATATGCATCAGGATGGAGCAAATTTGCAATTGCCAAACAACTCGGCATCGGTAAAACTACCATGAGGCGCATTCTTGACGAGAAGATCGACTGATTTTGGCATATAGGGTATTGGAGAATAAATTGTTTCGACGTTATTTAAAAGAAAAGGTTTCTGCTGCATTCTTTCAAGCTCAATGTAGAGTTCAACAGCCCATAAAAGTTGAACGCCTTAAATTTTTTGAAAAGACATACGGCGTACATATATTATTAGAGCCAAAAACAACAAATAATGGACGAATTGTTAAAGAACTAAAGGTTTGTCGAAATAACAGAGCAATAACAACTAAAGCCATTGCTTTATTTCAGGGAACTAATTCATTGATCGATGAGCATAAAATAGAAAATGCTTGTCGTTTAGCCGTGGAGCATGGTGATTATGAAATTTATATGCGACATTATCCAGGTGCAGGCGAAGGTAGGGTAACTAATTTTTCCTCAAATGACATTACTGACGACGCAGTTGAATTTCTGAAACGTTTAGCTAAGCATTACGATATTGTTTATGTAAAAGCTATTTCTATGGGGGCCGCTATAGCAAGTTTTGCTGTTGCTGAGTGTCATCGAGTTGGATATCAAAATGTTTATGGTCTTTTTGCTCGAACATACAGTAGTTTTGCCTTACTCTTAGCAAGTCGGGTTTCTTGTCCAGAGATATCCTATCCATTTTTCAAATTATTATTGATGGTTACAGATTTTGATTTCACACCAGTAAAACATTATTTGGAAATCCCAGAAACAAACAAATACGCGTATCGAGTTGACGGTGATACTGTGATTCCGAAATCCGCTTCATTAATGGAGCATCCTGAAGTGCGCTCGGAAAATTTGAAACAAAAAAAGTGCTCTAATGCGAACGCTCATTATTTTAAAAATATTGCATTTTATAATCATCGATCTGTATTTATACCAGCGGAGGGCCATCCCAAAGATCCTCACAGTATATCGGAGCATGACGTGTATTTTGTTGAAAATAATACTCATATAACCGCAAAAGATGTAGGTGATTTTTATATCGAATACATCGAGCATCATAAAAATGAACATAAAAAACATGGGAGATGACGATAATTTTGATCAGCAATACGTTTTAACTAATTTCACTTCGCGAGCAAAATTTAGGTCCATGCCTCATTAGTCATTGAGTCTTCTACTTATGAATTTCATGCAGGTTGCGCAAAGGCTATTTGCTTTTTCCGAAATGAAATTACTTTTGTGGATAATAACACACCAAAAATGACACTTAGTCCTCCGATAATTTGAATTGCAGAAACCGTTTGCCCCTGGAAAAAGGAAATTACAGTAGCCACAATTGGAATCAGATTAAAAAAAATAGCAGCTTTACCTGCACCTAATCGGCTAATGCCATAATTCCAGAATAAATAAGCAGCAACGGTTCCCAAAACAACCATATAGATCAATGGGTAATAAACAGCAGATGTTTGTTTAAATAAGTTATGAAATGCCTCCATCTGCCCTGCTCCACCTATTATCAATAAAAGTATTGTACTAATAAGCATTGTACTGGTGGTCGTAATCAGTGGCATGCTGTCTTTTAAATAACGCTTGGATACGACGTTGTAAAATGCCCAGCAAATATTAGCGAGCATAACAATCAAGTCACCGAATGAAAATTGTAATTGCAGTAATGCCTGAATTGAACCTTGCGTGATGACAACAGCAACACTTAATAAGCTAATCATTGCACCTAATTTTTGTGAGCTATTCATTTTTTCTTGCAGTATCAATGCCGCAAAAAACATAGTTAGAGGTGGATTGGTCGCCATAATTAAGGCCGCATTAACCGATGAAGTATATTTCACTCCTTCAAATACAAAGCCATTGTAGCCGATGATACCAATGAAGCTAAGCAAAACGTATACGCCAAAGTTTTGTTTAAACGTTGGAATGAAAATTGATCGTGCTTTTGTAAGCAATATAACGGGTAAGATGCACAGTAAAGAACATAAAAATCGAATAGCAACTAAATGTAATGGATCAAAATAATTTACTAATATTTTACCAGCATTAAAGTTAGCACCCCAAAAAATTGCAGCGCATAAGGTTAATAAAAACGGCATCACGGCATGAGTCATTGTATAAAAAAATGGCATTTTAAATGAAGTAGGCTGCAATGGAAATAGATTTAACAAACTATATTTTCAATGAAGGTAAAAATGAGTAATTTTTATTACACCAGATATCTAATACTTATTTAAGGCAAACTTAATCTAAATAAAGTATAATTATTGGTCATAACTTTATGACTTAGGGTTAATTATGCCTAGATTTTTTGAAGTAAATACTGATACTGACGTATTATGTTACATCCCATCAGGTAAAGTAACTGAAACAGGCCAACAAGAAATACAATTCATGCAAGAGGGTGACACCTGTTGGTTTTATGCAACAAAGAGATTAGCCAATGCAACTGGTTTTCAGCTCGAAGATCCTGCGGCACAAGAAAAATATAAATTAATATCAAATTTTAGAAAAACGCAAAGCAGACTAGATTCAGCGGTGTTATTAGCTGCAACTCTATTGGCAAAAAATTGCTCGACAGATGAAATTTATTCTACAGCGATAACCGCGTTATGCACTCAAAGAGGCTTAATCAACGCATTCAAATATAGTCCAAAAATAGCACAAACCATTATGGCCTATATTGAGCCAGGAAGAGCTGTACTGTCTAGACAACTTAAAGATTTAAGAAGCGATGCACAACTTATTCAAGAACTAGTAAGCCGCTACAGAACTTATAATACTAAACCAGTTACTAATGATAACGAAACTATTCAAGCTATTGTCCGCTGGTTACGAGGACGTAATCCTTATCAGAGTCAACTCCTGGAATGTGCTTGCGCCACCGCAGATGGATTAAGTAGGCTAAGTAGCACTGAATTTTCAGGCGCCTCTCAACATTGGTCTCGAGAGCCAAGAAAACTAATAGTTCATACCACAAGTACAGCTTCAATAGAGCCGTTCTCAACCGAGCTGTTCGCAAAACAAAAGCATTCAGTAATCATTTTAGGTGCAGGCCCAGAGGCAACGAGTAATTTTGAGGCTAGTCGGGTAGAACTCAGCGTAGCACAAAAACAAGAGCGAAGACGAGTTGCTCTAATAGAATTTAACCAAAAAATTACTAGAGAAATGTTAAATTTATTTAACATGCAAAGCACAACATTTAGAACATCAGAGGAATTAAGAGATCAGTTGAAAACACATGGCCCTGTTGTTATACGTGGTTATTATGGCGAATCATTTTATACAGCCTCAGCACATCTATTAAAAGACCCAAATGGTGATTGTCAAACTTTAGGCACAAGACAACTAATGGGCTGGAGTCCAACGGAAGTAAAACCAGCACACCATATTGATCCTACCATAGAACACGTGGTTACCATTATAGGAATTAAATATAATGCCGAAAACCCTAATCGATCGCGGGTACTATTTATGGATCCTATAGACACTAGCTTTCCTAATGAGCAAAGAAAAGTGTACAGCATGAGTTTTGAAAGACTATGCAAGAATAGATCTACCGCATATCACGATTGCTTTACGGCGCATTATTCAGCTTCGGATAATCTTCCTGAAAAAATATATAAGCAGGAAACTCAAAAAAAACAAGCAAACACCACAGAAAGTTTATTAAGATTTGGTCTAATTGCATCATTTGGCGTTGCCTGCGCTGGTGCTGTTTACACAGCATATAACTATTCTTTGAGATCTTAGTATTTTAGTATTCAATGGCAGTGTGTCACCTCTTTTAGGGGTTCTGCGGAAGAATCCCCAAAAAGGGGTAGTGTTTAAATAACTGT
>PEQM01000001.1 GCA_002786205.1 Legionella sp.
CCGTTGTTACGCTATGAATATGCTTAATAAGCAGGGACGATGTCCTATCTTGCAATGCTAATGTAAAAAAATAAGAGCCACCTGACGTCCTGGCGCGTCGATAATAAACCATCATTTCCCTTGGTTGGATTTTGCTAGAGGTATTGTAGTGGGAGGTTGATGTTTTGGGTAGATCGGTCCCGGTTATCGCGAGCGCTAACCGGGCTACGCTTGCTCAGCGAGGTACCCCAGCATCTTTCCCTGCTAATGATGAAGAATGTCAAAAATTGCTATTAGCCGAACTATTACGCGCACCACCAGTCATCGAATTTGACAACTTAACTTGCGATTTGTGGGCACACAAAAGCCTCTGTACTGTTTTAACTTCCGAGTTTATACGGGGTCGCATATTAGGAGAATCCAAAACCGCTATAGTAAGTACACGCACACTTCTTTTATCTAGTGGCAACAATGTTGGACCAATTCAAGATATGACGCGTCGTTGTATAACCATTTATCTTGATCCAATGGTAGAAATTCCCGCAACACGTACCTATAAACGACCTGATTTAATACGCGAGATACTCCAAGATCGAGCGCGTTATATTTCGGCCGCATTGACAGTGGTACGTGCATGGATTGCCGCGGGAAAACCAAAAACAAATTGTAAATCCTTAGCCAGTTATGGTGATTGGTCTGACTTGTGTCGTCAACCATTGTTATGGCTTGGTTGCAGTGATCCTGCCGCCCCAATCTTCGAATCTTTATCAGAAGATCCAGAGAGAGAACTACTTGCTCGTTTTCTTAATGTTTGGCAATCAATGTTTGGAAAATCGGCTGCGATGTTACGTGATGCTATGAAACGCTATGAATCACATTTTGGAGAACAAGATGAGTTGGGGGAGGTTCTACACGATATTGCAGATGAACGAGGTGTGATTAATCGTCGAAAATTAGGATGGTGGCTCAAGCGGCATGCAGGACAAATTGCAGATGGGTTACGTCTTGTCCACTGTGAAGGCAATGGGGCTGCCGCAAAATGGCGTGTGGAATCGGTTTCGACGGTTTTATCGGTTTCTGCTGAATCAACTGAAAAAACTGTCAGTACCGCTGCTGAGTATCGTAGAGCCTCTTCTGGAGAATAATCTGTATTATCTCTGGATCGGTAAAATAGGTTAAAATCATATAAAAAGCGTGGAGTATCAAATGGTTGAAATAAAAAATAAAATAGGAAGACCGACTGTATACACACTTGGGTTGGCCAAAGAAATTTGTGACCGTATTGCGTCCACAAGCAAAGGAACTAAAAAACTTTGTAAAGAAAACAAGCATTGGCCATGCCAGGACACGCTTTTTACGTGGTTAAAAATTTATCCTGAGTTTTCCGAGCAATACGCGCAAGCAAAGCGTTGCCAGATAGAGGTTTTTATTGACGAAATATTGGATATTGCTGATGATTCATCACAGGACGAAATAGCAAATAATCAGGGACATATAGTCTGCAATAGTGAGTTTATTGCTCGATCACGGCTTCGGATTGATACAAGAAAATGGTTGGCTTCTAAGCTGGTTCCCAAAATTTATGGTGTCCAGCAAAAAAATGCTAATGAGACAACTCCCTCTCTGATAGAGCAATTGGTGTTTGATTTAAAAATATAATCCACGTGCTATCAACATGGTTTGACAGAAAGAGTAGTTTTATTAGCAAATTTATTTTGCAATCTTATTGAGCATACAGGCCTATTAAGATTCACAACTTCAAAACCATGCTATAATTCTAAATAACTAAATTAAGTTAATCTGAGGATTCTATCATGCCATTGTCTGCTAAAATACAGGCCTATGTGGATCAACATTTACTCACCCTTGAACAGGCCATGGGATTGAATTACGACCGGCGTACAAACCTTGAATCTGAAGGTATCCGTGGCTTAATTGCCGATGGCACACTCACCCTTGAACAGGCTATGGGGTTGAACTATGAGGGGCGTACGGCATTAAACGATGAACATACTCGGCAAAGACTTAGAAATGGTGAATTAACAATTCAAAATATTATGGGTGGTCAAATACCTCACGGCGGCCAGGGTATACCTGCACCTGTTAATATTAATGATTCGCAAAGTACACATACTGCCAGCGTGCATCGAACTGTATCAGAATCTGCAACCAGGCTTCTTAATCGATATGCCACAATAATGAATCCTACGGTGTTAGATGATCTAATTACTACAATTACAGAATCGATCAATGCGTTACCAAATGGTAACCCGCAAAATGAAGCAGCAAAACGTTGTGTCGCAAGATTAGCGGCACCAGAATACGCGTACACTGATCTTACCTCAGGCGTCAATACACGTGAGTTACTGGCACTAAGCTGGTTAGCTATTAATGACGATACTATGCGTACAGGTAGTTTAGAGGATGCAACACGTCAAGTCATTGAAGGACTCTATGAAATTCAACGTGGGTATAATCTATCTGAAACTGGTACCGACTTGCAGGGCGCTGACGTTTTTATATGCTCTGGTGGTACTTTCAATAAATTGCTTGAGAAACTAAATGGTGTGCACCCTGATGTGGTTATTGAGGTGATTACTCCAAAGTTAGCCGCATTGAAACTTCCTATTGTTGTTAAAGAAGAAGTTAAAAATTATTTAGCAGCTAGAGCAAACCCCGCCACGTTTAGTGAGTTTGCTCAGTTTACTCATCAAATAAAACAAATTGAAGAAGAAGGCGTGGAAGTAATTTGGGAGGCTATAAAGGACAACGTGGCTGCGCGTATGTTTGATGAGTTTGGCTCGCTTTACGCTAATCAAGATGATCCTCGTTTTGTAGCCTTCATTGATGCAGGCCAATATGTTGAATTAGGGAAATTGCCATCTTTTCAAAAAGAAGTATCCGAATCAGAAGGATATCGAGAATATTGCAGCTCGACTATGAAATCATATCGAATGTTTTCTCAAAATCAACGTCAAGACTCTGATTCCAGCCCATCTGATGATGACAAAGATACGCCTAAATTATAGGATTGTATTCATTGAATCTTCTACATTGCTTCTACATGAGGATTTCAGAACTTTGGTGTGATTAGCCACAACCCTTACGTGGTGTGGCTCCCCGGGACGGACTCGAACCGCCGACCTAATGATTAACAGTCATCCGCTCTACCGACTGAGCTACCGGGGAATAAGGTTGAATCTTAAATTGATTTTGTTTTTTGGTCAAGCATAATTTCTAAGAATTAACATTTTTTTCTTGACCTAAAAGGTATTCTGGTTTTTTAGGTCAAGCTGTGTTGATTAACTACAAAAACGTTGTAATCGATTTAAAGCGTCTTTTAAAGTATCAACCCCTGTGGCAAAGGAGAGGCGGATGCAGCCTTCATTGCCGAAGGCGGAGCCTGGAACCAGTGCCAAACCGGTGTCTTGCAAGAGACGTTCGGAAAATTCAATGTCATTTGCAAAGCCTTTTTCTTCGATAAATGCTTGAACGCTGGGGAAGATGTAGAAGGTGCCATCGGCTGGAATTACTTCTATGCCCGGAATGTTTAATAGTCGTTCGACGACGTAGTCATGGCGCTGATGGAATGCAGCAACCATTTCTTCGACGCTGTCATGACTGCCGTTTAAAGCCGCAACAGCTGCTCTTTGCGCAATCGAACAGGGATTGGATGTCGATTGGGACTGAATGGTTTTGATGGCATTGATGAGCGGAGCAGGGCCTGCGGCATAACCGATGCGCCAGCCGGTCATGGCATAGGCTTTGGATACGCCATTTAAGACAATAGTTTGCTCGTATAATTCAGGGCAGGCATTCAGGATATTACAAAAAGGCTGACTCCACAGAATGTGTTCATACATGTCGTCGGTAGCAATGAGGATTTGAGGATGTTTTTTTAATACGGCACCTAAAGCTTTTAATTCTTCTAGCGTGTAGGCGACTCCAGATGGGTTGGAGGGGCTATTGAGAAAAATCATTCTAGTTTTTGGGGTAATGGCTTGCTCTAGTTGCTCTGCTGTAATTTTATAGCGCTGCGCGGGTGTGGTTGAGATGATCACCGGCGTTGCTTCGGCTAAAAGAACCATATCGGGATAAGAAACCCAATAAGGAGCAGGAATAAGCACTTCATCGCCAGGGTTGAGGAAGGCTTGGCATAAATTATAACAGCTTTGTTTGCCTCCAACGGACACAATAATTTGGTTTAATGTATAAGTTAAGCCGTTGTCACGTTGAAATTTGTTTTTAATGGCTTCTTTGAGTTCGGGAATGCCGTCTACTGCGGTATACTTGGTATAACCACTTTCTATGGCTTGAATTGCAGCCAGTTTAATGTGCTGAGGTGTATCAAAATCAGGTTCACCTGTACCTAGATTGATAATATCCAATCCTTGGGCGCGCATTTGGGTGGCTTTTGCTGCTACCGCCAAAGTGGGGGATGGCTTTATTTGTTGCACACGCTTTGCTAACGTGATGTTCATAGGGTAACTCCTGTGATTTAACTTATACGATAACCATGAAAAATACATTTAAAATTCATTCTAATTTTACTCCTGCCGGGGATCAACCTACGGCGATTGCGTCTTTATTGGCAGGTTTGCAAGCAGGTCTGGCCAAACAGATTTTATTAGGTGTTACTGGATCGGGTAAAACTTTCACTATTGCTCATGTCATTCAAGAAATGAAAAGGCCGACTTTAATCATGGCGCCTAATAAAACGCTTGCCGCTCAGCTTTATGGGGAGTTTAGAGCATTTTTCCCTGATAATGCTGTGGAATATTTTGTTTCTTATTATGACTATTATCAGCCAGAAGCCTATGTTCCCGCCTCGGATACCTTTATTGAAAAAGATTCGTCCATTAATGAGCATATCGAACAAATGCGCTTGTCTGCGACGAAAGCCCTTATCGAGCGCAAAGATGCCATCATTGTTGCAACTGTATCAGCCATTTATGGATTGGGTGATCCGAACTCTTACTTGCGTATGGTATTACATCTTTCACGCGGAGAACACACAGCACAACGGAAAATTTTAGCCCGTCTTGCGGAGATGCAGTATACACGCTCTCATTTGGCATTAGAGCGTGGACAATTTAGGGTGCATGGTGATGTGATTGATATCTTTCCTGCTGATTCAGACAAGGAAGCCATTCGTATTGAATTATTTGATGATGAAATAGATAGTCTGGCTCGTTTTGATCCGCTGACAGGAGAGATATTGCAACGCCTCCCCCGAGTGACGGTCTTTCCAAAAACGCATTATGTCACACCCAGAGAGCGAATTTTGGAAACCATTGATGGGGTTAAAGAAGAGCTGCAACAGCGGTTGGCTGAGTTTTCAACGCATAATAAGCTCTTGGAAGCACAACGCCTGGAACAGCGCACCTGTTTTGATTTGGAAATGATGCAGGAGCTGGGTTATTGTTCAGGAATAGAGAACTATTCTCGTTACTTGGCAAAACGAGAGCCTGGCGAGCCACCACCTACTTTATTTGATTACTTACCGCCTGAAGCTTTATTAATTATTGATGAATCGCATGTGACCGTGCCACAGATTGGTGGCATGTATCGTGGCGACCGGGCGCGCAAAGAAACTTTGGTAAACTATGGTTTTCGTTTACCCTCTGCTTTGGATAATCGGCCTTTGCGATTTGAAGAGTTTGAGGCACGTTCTCCGCAGACTATTTATATTTCTGCCACCCCAGGCCCTTATGAAATAGCTCATGCTGATCAGATTGCGGAGCAAGTAGTGCGGCCTACCGGTTTGATTGATCCGGAAGTGGAAATCAGACCCGTAAGAACACAAGTCGATGATTTGCTATCAGAAATTCATCAGGTCATTAAAGAGCAAGGGCGTATTTTAGTCACTACGTTAACCAAACGCATGGCAGAAGATTTAACCGATTATTTGACCGAACAGGGGGTAAAAGTAAGGTATCTGCATTCGGATGTTGACACCGTAGAGCGTATGGAAATAATTCGCGATTTACGTTTAGGCGTATTTGACGTTTTAATCGGGATTAACTTATTACGTGAAGGACTAGACATGCCCGAGGTGTCTTTAGTGGCTATTTTAGATGCCGATAAAGAGGGCTTTTTACGTTCGGAGCGTTCTTTAATACAAACCATAGGCAGAGCCGCTCGTCACGTCAAGGGGCGGGCTATTTTATATGCCGATAAAATAACCGGCTCTATGCAAAAAGCATTAGAAGAGACGAATAGACGAAGAGAAAAACAACAGGCGCATAATGCCGCACATGGCATTATACCCAAAGGCATTACCAAGTCAGTTACTGATATTATGGAAGCCTCTGTAATGAAACAGAGCAGTCAAGTGGCAGAAAAAGCCCCTGCTTATCATTACTTATCAGCACAAGAGCTCACCAAACAAATGAAGATCCTGGAAAAGCAAATGCATCAGCATGCGCAAAATATGGAGTTTGAGTTGGCGGCGAAGGTAAGAGATCAATTTCTGCACATCAAGGAGCAGTTACTTAAAATATAACCCAATAGCTCTGGATTTTGAACCCTGAGGTTCAGGTGGGAGACGAATGAATTGGTTCAGGCTTCCTGTCAGGCAGGCTTGCACAACGCCAATTACAGGGTGTCTCCCTGATTGTGCGTATTGGTTCGAAAATCGCATCGCTATCGGGCTATGATTTTATTATAGCATTTTTTTAAGGAGAAAATAGTTATATTCTAAAAAGTCGCTTTTGGTCTTATCCAGGCATCATCGCAGCAGATGATGCCTTTTGTTTGATCAAAAAAGGCGCTAGGCTGGGAATGCCTCTGCATTAGCATGGTGCCAATCATATTGATAGCTTTCAGGTATGATATCGGTTAGCAATTGTCCTGGCGTTAAATACTCATAAATATGATTAAAACTGCGTACATCATCAGGTGCAATGCGTCGCATGATGTGAAAGGGTTTTAGCTCCGCATGAGAATTGAGCCCCAGTGCTCCTACCATTTCCTGAAAGCTTTTGATGGTATTATTGTGAAAATTAGCAACATGGTGCTTTTTGTTATCTACAACCAATCCATATTGCAGACGTTTGTTTTGTGTGGTGATTCCGGTGGGGCAGGTATTGGCATTGCATTGTTTGCTTTGAATGCATCCGGTTGCCAGCATCATGCCTCGAGCTGAGTTACACAAATCCGCACCAATAGCAATGTTCTTTAGCATATCAAAGCCATTGATTATTTTGCCGCTACAGATGATGCGAATTTTATCACGGACATTAATTCCTACCAGCGCATTATGTACAAAAATTAGCCCTGATTCCAGGGGGGTGCCTATAAAGTTACTGTATTCCACCGGCGCGGCTCCCGTCCCGCCTTCAGCGCCATCTACGGTAATAAAGTCAGGCAGAATACCTGTTTTAAGCATGGCCTTACAAATTGATAAAAACTCATCACGCCGTCCTACGCAAAGCTTAAATCCAACCGGTTTTCCTCCTGACAGCTCACGTAATTGTTGGATAAACTCTAATAATCCTATTGGTGTGTTGAATGCCGAATGAGCAATGGGAGAGAAGACATCGTGACCCATGGCAACTTTTCTCGTCTGTGCAATTTCTGCCGTTAATTTCGCTGCAGGTAAAATACCACCATGAGAAGGCTTTGCGCCTTGTGATAATTTAAGTTCTATCATTTTTACTTCATCACGCAGCGCTTCTTTTTTAAATTCTTCCGGATCAAATAATCCCTTGTCATCTCGACAACCAAAATAGGCCGTACCTATTTGAAAAATAATATCGCCTCCTTGTAGATGGTAGGGGCTAAGTCCACCTTCTCCGGTATTTTGAGCGAATCCACCTAATTTAGCTCCCAAGTTCATGGCCATAATGGCTTTGGCCGACAGCGCGCCAAAGCTCATACCAGAAATATTGAGTAAGGAGGCATGATAGGGCTTCGTACATTGAGGACCACCAATCCATATTCGGCTTTCTACTTCGATAGCGGGCTTGGGCACTAGAGAATGTACAGCCCAAGTGTAGCCGACACTGTGAATATCGCGCTCAGTACCATAAGGAATGGTGTCGCGTATATTTTTGGCTCTTTGATAAACCAATGAGCGACTTTCTCGATTAAAAGGCAATTCGCTCTCATCCGTTGCAATGAAATACTGTTGTATTTCAGGGCGAAGAAATTCTAGAAGATAACGAATATGCCCTAAAACAGGAAAATTTCTTAAAATAGTATGGCTGCTATAAAAGCGATCATGAATCCATAAAAGAAGCAAAGGGATTAAAAAGGCAATAAACCAACGCAGGTCATGTAGCATGATAAATAGGGCTAACATGACGAGTATGCAGATTCCAAATCCCAGATATAATTGACGCCTCATTAAAAAACTCCCTGTTTTTTTAATACATTATGTGTTAAGCAGCTTTGATGCTATTTAGTCTGTTTCGGGTATTGCATGCAGCTCTTCTGCCTTTTTATTAAGGTTACTTTCAAGTGATGAAATAAACTGGCTTACTTGATGGCGTTGTTGTTCCTGTTCTTTTTTACATATCACATACTGATGACTGATGTCCACCGCGGCAAGTAATAGAGAATGAAAATTATCCAGTAGTTTGAATTTTGTTTTATTTTCTGTCATTTTTTCGTTTAGGGTTTCAACCGCAAGCAAAAGATTGCCCTCCTCTTGCTCTGGACATTTGATCTGATAGGTTTTGTTTAATAATTTTATAGTGCAAGTTTTCATATTCATCAGTTTTAGCCTTTCGTCTTTGCAAGCGTATTTAAAAATAGTATCAATTTTGTGAGGTGACGGCAAATGATTAAAAAATTTTCTTAATGTTTAATTTCTCTCTGGGTTAAAAAATGCTGTGCGATACCGAGCGAGTCAGTTATTATAATGATCTTTATTAAAGAATCGGGTGTCTTATGTCTTCCACAGATCATTCATTACGTTTGCCTTCTTATTCTGATGTTGTTGAATCGCTGGCTTCTTTATTTTTGCCTGGTTCAGTCAGTGAACTGCATGGTTTGCTTTGTGGTTACTTATGCGCCGGAGCAACAGAGCAGGGTGGAACTTATATTCGTGCTCTGGTTTCTAAAAAAGAAACCAGCAAAGAGGCTTTGCTGGCTTTATTTTCATTATACTCTATCAGTCAGCAGCAGATGAATCAGCTTGATCTGTCTTTTGCTTTGTTATTACCCAATGATGAAGAGCCTTTACCGGACAGAGCAAGGGCTTTTAGCGAGTGGTGTGATGGATTTATTCATGGTTTGGTTGCTGCTGGTATAGAAATGGATCATTTGCAAGAAGAAGATGCTCAAGATGCACTACAACATTTGACGGAATTTGCAGAAATGGATTGTGAGTCTTTAGATACAGACAATGAAGAAGATGAGCGCGCTTTAATGGAAGTAACAGAATATGCCCGTATGGCAGTCATTCGCTTGCATGGTGATTTAATGCAAAATCAACAGCACGAAAAAACGCATTGAAAGGATTGAATTAATGATTATTGCTCAAGAATATAAGGAAAGAAGGCAGCGATTAGCGCAAAGCTTACCCTCATCGAGTATCGCGGTGATTACGGCCGCTCAAGAGACATTGCGTAATGGCGATTCGCACTATCGTTTTCGTCAGCAAAGTGATTTTTATTATTTAACCGGATTTAATGAACCCAATGCCGTGCTGTTAATTACTTCGGGTATAGACTCACAAAGTATTTTATTCAATCGTCCAAGGAATGCCTTCGAGGAGCAATGGACTGGAAAACGTTTAGGACAAGAGGGCGCGCTGAGTCATTTATTAATCGATGATTCTTATCCCATTGATTCTTTTGAGATGCTGTTGCCTCAATGGCTTGCAGGACGTGATGCGCTTTACTTTTCTTTTGGTAAAAACGATGCCATGGAGGACAGGTTACGGAATGCGGTACATCATTTGAAAAGCCAGTTGAGAAAAGGAATGCAAGCGCCATGCCAATATGGTGATTTAGAACCCATTCTTAGTGAGTTGCGATTGTTTAAAAGTGAAGCAGAGTTGACTTTACTGCGCCGTGCGGCAGACATTTCTGTGGCGGCACACAAACGTGCCATGCAAGCTTGTCGTCGAGCGGAGTATGAGTATGAACTGGAGGCTGAGTTACTGTATGAGTTTTCTCGGCAAGGTTGCCGTGGCGTTGCCTATGACCCCATCGTCGGTAGTGGTGAAAATGCCTGTATTTTGCATTATACCGAAAACAATAAACCATTGAAGCAAGGTGATTTGGTATTAATCGATGCAGGAGGTGAGTATGAAAATTATGCAGCAGACATTACTCGTACTTTTCCTGTGAGTGGCCAGTTTTCTTTAGAACAACGCTTGATTTATGAGTTGGTATTAAAAGCACAGCAAGCGGGAATTGCCATCATTAAGCCTGGTGTGCCATGGAACCAGATACAAAACGTCATCGTCGCTATTTTAACAGAAGGATTATGTGAGCTGGGTATTTTGCACGGTGATGTAGAGCAATTGATAGCGCAAGAAGCCTATAAACCTTTTTATATGCATAACTCTGGACATTGGTTGGGTTTGGATGTGCACGATGCAGGATTATATAAAATAAACAAGCAATGGCGGCCTTTGGCTGCGGGCATGGTGTTGACTGTGGAGCCGGGCTTATACTTAAGCAAAGACATTCCTGGTCTGGATTCACGATGGTGGGGTATAGGGGTACGCATAGAAGATGATGTGCTTGTGACACCTACGGGTTGTGAGGTGTTAACAGCCCAATTACCCGTTACGGTGACAGAAATTGAGGCTTTAATGCGTGATTGAGCAGCAAACAGACATCCTAATCGTGGGCGGCGGTCTAACAGGTGCTGCTTTAATGTGCGCACTAAAGGCAATAGGTTATGATGCCTTGCTGATAGACCGTCAGCCCTTATCGGTCGCCCGTATTGCGGAGTTCGATGTTCGTTCCCTGGCTTTGTCTCCGGCAAGTCAACGTATCTTGACGATGCTGGGTTTATGGGATTCGATGGCTACTGCGGCCAGCCCTATACATTCTATTCATATTTCTGACCAATATCGTTTTGGGACCGCAAGGTTACATGGCTCAGTGCAAGATCCTTTAGGCTATGTAGTGGAACTGCAAGTGATTAACCAGGTATTACAGCAGGCTTTAGATAAGGATAAGATAATAGCCCCAGCCACATTAACCGAGCTCGCTGTCAAAGACAGCCTGGCTATTGTGCAAACAGCCCAAGGTGTACGCCGGATTAAGGCAACACTGATTGTCGCGGCAGACGGGGTTGCCTCGAGTGTTCGTCAGTTAAGTCATTTGCCGGTTGAGATCAGTACATTTAATCAAGATGCCATAGTGAGTAATATCGGCTTAGCCACACCGCATCAGGGTCGAGCTTATGAGCGTTTTACGGCAGAAGGTCCTTTGGCCTTGCTGCCTATGCAAGGCAATAAAATGTCGCTGGTATGGGCGATGGCGCCGCATAGAGCGCAGCAATTCATGACGCTTGATGAGTCTTCCTTTTTAAAAGAATTGCAGCAAGCTTTTGGTTATCGTTTAGGCCGTTTGATTAAGGTGGGCAAGCGTGTCAGGTTTCCTTTGCAGCAGGCCATCATGCCCATACAAGCCCAATGGCCTTTGGTTTTTTTAGGTAATGCGGCTCATACCTTGCATCCGGTTGCCGGTCAGGGCTTTAATTTAGGCTTACGAGATGTGGCGGCGTTGGCGCAAGCAATTAGCCAATATGGGTTAAGAAAAGAAATGCTGACACATTATGTATCCTTGCGTGTGCAGGATCAGCATAATATCATTCGCTTTACTAATGGCTTGATTCGTCTTTTTACCAGTAAAATTCCCGGCATGGGTGTGGCGCGAGATCTGGGACTGATCCTATTAGACAACAGTACTTTTTTAAAGCGTTGTTTCTCTCGCTATGCACAAGGCTACAGTGGCATCATTCCCGATTTGATTTGTGGCATTGCTTTGGAAAAAAAGGAAGATAATGAATCCCGATTTTGATGTATTGGTGGTGGGGGCGGGTGTTGTAGGATTGACTGCGGCCCTGGCCATGGCGCAAAAAAAATTAACAGTGGCTTTGATTGACTCCGGTTCCCTCACGGTATCGTTAAAGACCATAGACGCTCGTGTGTATGCCATCAACAGGGCTTCACAGCAGTTATTGGAAAGCCTGGATGTTTGGCCTTTACTGAATAAAAACAGACTGTCTCCCTATCAGTATATGCAAGTTTGGGACGGCTTGACTAAAGAATGCCTTGATTTTGATGCACGCAGTATGGCGCAGTCTTATTTGGGTACCATTATAGAAGAAAGTGTATTGAAGGCTGCATTGTTAGCCAAGATAAACGCACAGACGCTGATCCATTTATTTCCGGCGCAAGCCATAGCTGAAGTACAAGAAAGTGATGGTCAGGTGGAAGTAAAAAGTAAAGATTTGGTTTGGACTGGGAAGATGTTACTGATTGCCGAAGGTGCTCATTCTCCCACTAGAAAGCAGTTAAAGGTACCTTTGTCGCAATGGTCTTACCAGCAAGAAGCCATCGTGGCAACAGTAACAACAGAAAAAAAACATGGGCATACAGCCTATCAAGTTTTTCATCCCACCGGACCATTGGCCTTTTTACCCTTGGCACAGGAGAATCAATGCTCTATCGTTTGGTCAACAAAGAGCGATAAAGCGCAGCAGTTATTAACTCTTGATGAAGAGGCCTTTAATCAGGCATTGACCTCAGCATTTCAGCATCGATTGGGAGCGGTGATGGTAGAGGGGGCAAAGTACCATTTTCCTCTTTCTATGCGTCATGTGCAGCAATACACGGGTAAACGATGGTTGCTGTTGGGCGATGCAGCGCATACTATCCATCCTCTGGCAGGACTTGGTTTAAATTTGGGTTTGGCCGATGTGGCTTGTTGGATTAAGCAAATCAAAGGTCAACACACGCTAGCCAATCCCGCTAAAGCTTTAGGGGCATATCAGCGTGAAAGAAAAGCAGCCGTTTGGCAAATGATTGCCTTGATGGAAGGATTGAATCGTCTGTTTTCCTCTTCCGCTGTGCCTGTTGCCTTGGCACGTAGTTTGGGTTTAAGACTTTGTAATCAGTTAGTGCCATTGAAGCGGCTGTTTATTCTTCATGCCGCAGGACAAACTGAATAGACTTCTTGTCTAACCGGCATTTTTTCTTACGACCTGGTCTCTTCACTGCCGTCTTGCAACGAAGCCTAATGTGTTATGGCGAGAGGCGAGTAAATTGTTGGCGGCTGAACCGTACTTTTTCTGCTGTGGATTCTTCACCATGCGTTTTAAATCGTTCTTCTATGGTGCGGTAGCGGGCTAAGCCTCCTTCGCGATTGGCTATTTGAATGTTCAGCCCGGGTCTTGCGTTCAATTCCAGCATTAAAGGACCATGTTCTTTATCCAAAACAATATCAACACCCAGATAGCCCAATCCAGTCAGGTCATAGCAGCGTGATGCGATTTCTAAAATGTTTTGCCAATAAGGTACTTCAATACCTACGATGGAATTGAGTGTATCCGGATGATAATCAATGGTATCATTTTGAAAGACGCCTCCCAGTGTTTTGCCGGAGGCCATGTCGACGCCGACGCCAATTGCCCCTTGATGTAAATTGGCTTTTCCACCTGATTGACGTGTGGGCAATCTGACCATCGCCATCGCCGGGTAACCTAGTAAGGTGATAATGCGGATATCAGGAATTCCTTCATAGCTCACCTCAGCAAAAACAGGGTCAACCACTACTCGTTTCTCAATAATGGCATAATCAGACGAACCGCCGAGGCTGTAAGCGCCAGATAGCAAACAAGACAGATGGTAGCTCAGTTCCTGGTGGGTTGTCAGTTTGCCATTGATCTGTCGATAGCGGCCATAAACTTTGTCTTTAAAAACCAAGATACCATCACCACCAGAACCGCGAGCCGGTTTGATTACAAAATCATCATAGGGTTCGAGACGGTCAGTCAAGGTTTTAATCTGCTGTTCTGTCTCGATGATGTCGTATAAAGGCGGCACGGCAATTCCGGCATGCAAGGCCAGTTTTTTAGTTCTTAGTTTGTCATCAACAAGAGGGAATAATTTACGAGGATTATAACGGAGAACAAAATCAGTATTACGCTGATTGATGCTCAAAATGCCTTTGTTTTTTAGCTGTTTGAACAGGTTAATCATTTAAGCGCTCGCGAATGCTTTAAAGCGTTTCAATTCAAAAAGTCGATAGCCTCTGTATTGACCAAACCATAAAATAATGGCCAATAAAATCAAGAGCAGCTCAGGGAAGGCGAAGACTAAGTATTGTAATTCTTCAAAGCTCATGGCCCAGTAAGAAATAACCGCGGCAAACAGACTGCCTGCGCCAGATTTAATCGCTTCTGCAGCGCCGCGCTCATCCCAGGTAATACACATACGTTCTATGGTCATGGTTAAAATAACCATAGGGAACAATGCAACCGATAAACCAGAGTCCAGATTCAAATTTTGACTGACGACGCTTATAAAAATCATGAGTAAGATGACGACGGTTAAGATGGCGGCAAGACGAGGAACCAAAAGTAGCCGTAATTGATCTAAATAAAAGCGCGCCAGTAAACCGAATGAAACAATAATAACGAATAGGCTAATGCCCCAGATGACGTGAGTTTCTCGAAAGGCCAAGGCGATAAGTACAGGCATGAAGGTGCCAAAAGTTTTAATGCCGACAAAATTACGCAGCAATAAAATAATGAAGGCGCCTATAGGTACGGTTAATAAAATTTTATAAGTGGCTTGGACATTCACCGGCAGTTGCAGTAAAGAAAAACGCAGTAACTGTGAGTCAGCTTCTAAGCCGCGGGATTTGGCAACACTCAAGGCGTTAATGGGTGTTGGCGAAACCGTTAAACTGAATTGCGCTTTATTGCCGCCAGATACATTGAATAAAGGTTCGTTACCATATTGCCAGACCAGAAATTCTTTAGGTAATCCTGCACTACCTGTTTGTGCATTAATATAAATCCAGTGTGTGTCATTAAATACAGCAAGAAAAGATTTAAATTCGGCTTTATTTTGCTGTCCTAGATAAATGCCCTTGACTGGAAGTGCCGCAATTTTTGAGTGATTTAAAATTAAAATAGCAGCATTAATCAATGATTCATCATTAAATTGGTTGCCCACCAGTAGTTTTGCATTACCATCTTTTTTGTTCAGTTCTTTAATCGTGCTTTGTGCAAAAGTTTGTATGTCAGCAGAAGAAAAACGAACCTGAGTAATAATGGTTTCTACTGCCGATTTTTGATTTTCAGTCAAGGGAAGGGTTTTCACCGCGGAAGGTTTAGGTAGCGCGGATTCATTGTTGTCGGTTTGACGAAAAATAGCCCTATAGTAGAGTGACTGTAAACCATGTCCCCGTCTTAAGGACCAGACTGTTTCTCTATTATAGCCACTTAAATTGGTTGTTACACCATAACCATGAGAGACAAAATATTCGTCTAAAATGGCCATATGCGGGGGCAAATAAGGAATGTTAAAGCTTGCTTTTATCGGTTTGTTGTCTTCAGCAACAAATTTCAAGTTGGATTCAACCATCCAGCTGTTAATGGTTTCTGTATCGGTTAGAGGTACATCCAATACCATATGCCGGTAGATAAAGATACTTATCCCCAAGATAAACAGTGTAACAATAAGACCATAAATGTGCCGGGTGTTACTTTTCATGATTCGTTGAACTCTTGGACATAGTGAATTTTAAAGCAGGATTTACGGCACCATTAAATGCAATAATGGCATCGCGACCTAACAGGAATGGGTAGTTAAATCGTTTTCTATTGGTTAGATTCACTTTGATGGATTTCACTTGCTGGCCTAGTTGCACGGACATTAAGACGACCGGGCGTTTTATCGGCGCTGTCTGGCTGCATGAGCCGCCTTCTTGAGCGCGCACTTTTATCTTTACTTTGCCAACATAAGGTGCTTCAAATAAATATTCTTTATTGTCTTTCGTCGAGACAATAAAACGTAAATAAGGTTTGCCATCTTTTTGGAACTCAGTGATTTGACTGGCATTAAGCGAGGCTGATTTTGCTCCGGTGTCTAATTTTGCCGACAGGGGGAGCTGTTTTTCTACCAAAGTCACTTTTTCAACATAACCATAGAGTTGTACTTCATCTTTAGCCATTATTGGTTTTACCACGCTGATCATTATAAAAAAGATAGTCCAGATTCTCATTCTATTTCTTATTGCCCTATCTGTGTTTGTTTGAGAATCATATCGTAGCAGGTTTGCTCTTTAAGTCCCAGTCTATTCCTGCAGATCAGGAGATTATTTTACAAAATAAACATAATTATTTAAAAAAGAGTATGATATACTTAAAAATTGGGCGTTCTTTTTGCTCTCTTTTAATTCAAGATGAAAGAATAATTGACATTCAGTTTGATAGTCAATACAATATAGCACATATAAAGTTGATGGTCCTTACCTCATGTCGGATAAGAATGGTAACAATCAGTCTTCAACATTCAAAAATATCGCCACCCAACTCGATGAACAACGTCAAATTTATTATGCCTATGCGGCTTTAGATGCCTTAAGCTCCTCCTACAGTATGTTTAAGTATTTTTATGATGTCTGCATCGGTGGCGGTTCCGATGACATGCATGATTTTATGCTGACGCCACAAGGCATCGCCGGTATCGTCATAGAGTCTTTTTGCTTGGTTAGCTTTTCCGTTTTAGCTTGTCATTACGATAATAAAAACAAGCTAAAACATAAAAAAATGGAGCTTTCAGGTGAAAAAAAAGAAGGACTTGACCCCTATCAAAAAAATATTCGTGATGCAGGGCCTTATGTACGTGATGTGATGAAAGGATTAAAAAATGCGTACAAGGGTTGGCGCAGCGTGGTGGCGACAGTTAATTTATTGCATGTTGCTCAGCTCAATGTGTTGATTTTGCCTTTAGGCATCAGCTTGGGCGTTTTGGGGGCAATTAATCGCTGTTTGATTCGTCAAATTCGTGATGGCCGTAAAGCGATGGGCGATTATAATGAAATTTTGAGGAACAATATAAAAAAGCAGCCATTTTTAGGGTCAGATCAAGAAGAGCTAAAGATCATTTTTGATAAACTGGCCGGGCCTCCTCGCCAGCAAGAAGTTTCGGAGCGCTATCTAGGCATTGTTTATTCGTCTTTTGGTGGGTTTGTTGATGCACTTTATCTGTATGCCGGTGCCTTGACTTTAACTACCTTGGCGCCACATTTGTTAGTGGTTTCAACGGTCATCTGTGCGATATACACCATGGCCTGTATACTGACGCGTGTGGATGAAGAATACAAATACCAGCAAAAGTTATTGATTTCTTATCATAAATGCTGGCTAAGTATTCGTGAAAATCAAATTCAGACCTTACATCGAAGCTTGCTGAAGCTAGAGCAAGAGGCAGAGCCTACAGCTCAAACCATCGATAACATCAAAACGAAACGGGCTCAGCTTGGTGATCTGATTGGTCAATTTGACGAGCATTTTAAGGCCTTACAGCAACATTGTAAAACAGATTACAGTAGTGCCCTGTTATTGGGCATCAAAAACAGTTTATTTGCCTATAGCGCCTTGTCCAGTATTTTGTTTTTGGTTAGTAACTTGGCTGCCTTGGGGGGAGTGGTTTTGCCTCCTTTATTGGTTGTCTCCGTGGTTTGTTCAGGACTTGCGTTCATGATGGCTTTTATTGGCATGGCCATGGCATCCCATTATCAGTATACGCAACAAAAAAAGAATGAGCTGGGTGCATACCAAAACTTGCTTGACTTGAAAGACAATTTACTTGATTTGCAGGTTCAACTGCTGGATGAAGATGGTGTGAATGAGGCATTAGAACAGGCAGGCTCTTTAACTTCTGAGCCTGAGGTTGATTTTCAAAATGGATTTGAAGTGATTCGCTGTGTTTTCTCCGGTCTAAGCAAAGGACAAAAGTTCATTGATTTTTCTTTTAATGGATGGCAAGAGCGTGCAACCGATGGACATTATCATGATACACCAGTAATGTTTGTCTTAAGTGCACTCAGTGGTTTGTTATTTAGTCTGGTGTTGTCGTTAAGAGCGGTCGCACGAGGTTTTGGCAAGCAGCCCAAGATTGAGAGCAGGGATGTTCATAAGGTGGATGCACGCCACAGCATCCCCTCTCATCGAAGTTTTAATTCAGCCTCTTCTCTTGATACGATCGTTCCTCAAGAAGACGCTCAATCCGCAAGCCAATCTTTGGCATCGCTTGGTTTATTCCGCACTTTCAGTGAAAGTGCTTTGTCAAATGATGAAGCCGGTATTTCTATGGATATGACGCCTTAATCATTGCCGCCATACAATTGGGGATTTAAGCGGGGGTCATTGTACATTTTGAACTGATGATAAACGCGAAAAGTTCTCGTTTTTGCTTGCACTTCCTTTATTAACAAATCAAGGCACAAAGCCAATTGCTCCAATTGTTGGTTAATCACCTCTAATTTATGAGTGCACTGTTGGCGATGCGCTGCATCGACATCTTCTCGTTTGGTTTGAATGGCCATGTGATAAGACTTTAAGGATAAAATGGACAGTCGGTCTATCATCATGCCTGGCGTTTCTGAATGCACAGGACATTGGTTTGCTGCCGCCGGTTGTAGCGTATGAAAAAACCATTCATCCATGGCTTCCATTCGATTGTTTCTTTGCTGATTACAATGATCTATTTCTCTTTTGGCACGATAGACGAATTCATATCCTTGGTCATCTCGTCTTGCTCTGTCCTCGGCGTTCCATAACTGATAATTAAAGTGGTGATTTTCTTTAGCTAACAAAAAAAGGCCTTCTTGCTGAGGGGCTGAGGTATGACTTTGCCAGTGTTCAAGGCATTTTTTATGTAAAGAAAGTAAAGCGGTAATATTAAAGGGCATGGCATGTTATCAATGAGACAAGAAGAGCTTTAGTGTACTGAATTACGATGCCATTTTCTATAGCCAGTAATGGTCTTACGATTTGAACGGGATGAGCGCGATTGAGCCAGCTTGTTTTTTTTGTTATGTACAGAGAAAAAAGAATAAAAGTGATTTCATTCTAAACAGTCTTTGTATAGTATTCTTTGAAAAAACAATCGCAGGTTAGTATGAAGCATTGGGTCGAGCATCTACAGCAATATTTTCATCAGATGAATAAAGGCGCTTTAAGAGACTTATTACAGCAGCATCTCAATAGTCAGGCGACTTGTTTAGAAGAGGTTTTTGGTTGTCATCTTGAAAATTCATTCGTCAATTGTACGGAAAAAAAAAGACTCACTGCTTACCCAATACTAAATTTTGTTTATGCCTATGCCCCTTGGTCTGTCTGTCAGGAGTTGGATGAAGTATTGTCTGATTGGGATGTATCACAACATAGTTATCATGCGCTGCCTTATGTTAGTTCTTGTCGGCAGCGCCTAAGTATTTACGCGAAAGCCTGGGACTTAATTCAGGCCATACAACAAAATCCGTATGAGATAATTCACTTGGTGCAGCAAGCAAAGCCTTCTGCCGTCGAGGCATTTAAAATTTTGACGAAAGGCAGCCTATGGGCTCGCTTGGCGGCTTCATTCTCTGACGCGGAGTTTATATGGTCTACAGAGGAAAAAAACCAGGCTATTGATTACTTTAAAAATCCCTTATGGGCTCAGCAATGCGTGGAAGCCTTGCGTTTGTTACAAGAAGAAGCCCGTAGTTATCGCGCTCTTTTTTTACATCAAGAAGCCTTAATTCAGCAGGGACCTCTTTTTTGTTGGCAAAGCATAACAAAGTATTATCAGGATTTTCCTTTTGGTGCAGATCTGCGTTTTTTACCGTATTTGGTTGCAGTTTCGACCAAATCACAAGAATCCTTTTTATGTTCTTTTTTATTCCAAATGCTAAACAGACAGCCCCAGAAAGAACAAATGGCGGTGCTTCAACACTTGCCTTTATCGACCGGGTGGCGGTTTTTAGAGTACACACTAAATGATATGGTGTTTGTCGAGCAATCAGACGCTATCCAGAATTTATTTCATCTGGTCTCCAAGGCTTATTCGCCCGATGCTTTAATCCCTTTACGCAAGGCGCTATATACTTTGGATAAGCAAGTCAATGGCTTGTCTACCACCAGTACCTTGATCTTGCCTCAGGACGTTAAAGGCATAGACATAGAAACTTATTTTTTGCAGCCGCATGGCTTGGCTTTTGGCGGGTTAAGTTTTCTAAAGCAATTAATCAGGCGTTATCGTTGTATGCTATTGACATTAACGGCTGAAGAATTCATAGCCTTGTTGTCTACAACCGAAGGGCTAATTTCTTATAGCAAGCAGTTGCCGTTTAAGATGATGATGCAAACGGATAAAAACGAATATCCATTTAAACTTTGGTGCATTGACAGAATAATACATGGTTTATTGCGCGAAGCGATTACACGCTTTAGAAAAATGGAAGATCCGCTTGCCTATCGTGCACTGGAAACCATCTACGCTTTTTATGATGCACCTCAGCAGATGTTGCGGCTGGATATTTTTTTTGGCGCTATAAAGCACCGGTATGGTATTACTGATTATTTGAGTTTAACTGGGCTTGGGATTGAATGTACTTTATTTCAGTGGGTTAGAGAAAATCAATTGGCGGATTGTTTATCCGGTGAAGTAGCTTATGCTTTTTTGTATGATGAGGCGGGTCAATGTAAAGCATTTATTGACGAGTTCAATAAGGTGTGGCATTGGTCACCAGCAGGCATGGTGCTGGCTGCGCCAGGCTTTGCGCCACAGCATTATTTTAATCATAAAGGGGAGCCAATAGGTTGTTTGTCTTCCTCCGGGCACTTTCAATATCATAAGAATCCTGTATGGCAATTGATCTTGATTTTATTCGATAACTTGCCAAAAAGGGGGCATTTAAATACAGAGTCTGGATTGGCACTGTTGTATTCACAATCACTGTGGCATCATGTTTTGGGAAAAGTATATGCGCAATTGCCCGATGCGTATCATGCTGACAAGATGAGCCAACAGAGCATGGTACAGTGGAGTGTGTATTTTTTAACGCATGCGCAAGAGGCATTGCCGTATCTGTTTTTTGAACGACTGGCTTCTTTTTTGCCAAGCCATGTCTTGCCTTCTGTCTTACCTAGAATCAAAAATAAAGAAAACAGCTTGTCTTGTTTCCAATGTATAATGACTCATCCGCCGTTGCGCCAGGTTTTTTTTGAAGCCGAACTTTCCTCAAGTCAGTTGTTTTTTTTACAGCACCGAGGTGTTACTGCCTTAACGAATTATCTGGCGTGTTATGATACGGACGTAGACTATCAGGCCGGGTTGGATTGTCTTGCAAAAAAGACAAAAAAATGGATGCGCCATGATTGGTTGGCAAAGTCTTTCAGTTTACTGGAAGAAAGAGAGGCTCAGGGTCATTTGTCTTCCACACGCTGGAGTGCCATTAAAAATTATTGGGTGAGTACAGAAGAATCTGCTGCACTAATGCTACAGGATTTTTGTGCTGACAACAGGTTAAAGCCCATACAAGAAGCCAAAACCAAGGCCATCAAACACTTATTAAGTCATTTTAATAAAGCATCCATCGTTTTGTTATTAGCAGCAGTGACAAAAAAAGCCTGCTGGCGTAACTCCTGGCAATATCGATTGTTTTTATATTTAGTGGATGAACACCAGTCTCAATGGTTTGATCCTTTGCTTGTACAGAAAGATCCATGGACCAGGAATGAGCTAAAATTATGGGCTTTTTTTATCCAAAGACACCTGAGCGAGGCTAGTTATTGGGATAAGGGACAGCAAGCAGGATCTAGATTATTGAGTGCCTTATTATTTTATTGCGCCCAGTCTGGTTTAACCTCTTTCTTTTTTAACGAAGACGCATCATTAGGTGTGATTAGCAAATATTGCGCCAGCACGGCCTTTCTTAACAAAATACAGACTCATCTAAAGCTTGCAATGACTAAGGAGTGGGATGTTATCTATGCCAGTGCTTCAGCACGAGGAGGCAATACGCCTTTATTGTGTCTTTATTTACTGTACTATACCGGCGATAAAACAAGAGTGGTTCAATTGCTAGACTTGTATATGGCAACCTATGCTAAAAAAATTTGCTATACTCGTCCTTTAGCGCAATGGTTAATGCTGTTTCCTCAATCGGATATCGCTGCAGTTATTTTTGATGGTTTTCAACAGCTGATTATAGATGACCCGTCTTTGCTGGATGGTTTTTTATTGCATGCTATGGCTCATTTCAGATACAAAAGAACTACTGTAGCGCATACCCTGATCGCACCGCAGCAAGACGAAATGGCATTAGCCCTATTACGATACTGGGGGCATGCGAAACAGTATCAGTTAGTTTACCGAGCAGCTGAATTACTAAAGTTTGTTGTTGAGGGTGACCTCATGCAAAGAAAGCTTAGTCAAATCATAGTGGAAGCCAAAACAGAATTACAGTTACAGCATTATCCGAAAAAAGCATCCTTATTTCATGCCATAATGACATGGTGTACTCGCCATTGGCATTATGGTTTGCTGTGGCGAAATAATCTGTCGCAGTGGGTAGTATTATACGATGAAAACGCAAGCGACAGGATAGCTCAATGGGCGCCATCAAGGGTGAAAGGTCTTAGCTTGTCTTCCCTTATAAACGACAGGCCTGTTGTTACAGGTTGGCTGTCTTTGCTTGATCAAGTGATTCGGAGTACCGCGAAGCAAGGCAGGCATTTTAACACCTCGACAACGGTATTTTTTAATCCAATCGCCACCTTGTCCCACGATGATGTTTTGGATGTGGCTGGTCAGCCAGACTCTCCCCATGTATAATCTTCCTCTAAAAGAGAGAAAGCCATTCTTGTTTCTATCTGTCTTGATTCCAACCTGATTTTTAATAGACCTCTTTCACAACGCGCCGAAGAGGTCTGGTTGCATTTTTCCTTTAATTCTATTGAGTTATTATGTAGGATTTAGAAATAGCTTGACGTGGAGCAGACATGCGATTTTTATTTTTAATCAGTATTTTTTTGTATTCGATGAATGGCGTTGCTGTTTCATTGCCCCAGGGTTGTCATGCAGTGGCAATAAAGGGCGATGCACTAATAGTAGAAGCAGTGCACGCGCAATTAGTATATATTTATAATCATTCCGATGCCGATTTGTGGTTGACTCATCCGGATAAAGAGCCTGGCCTTAGTGCGGGCTGGACTAGTCGTTTGCAGGCCGGGCATTGGTCGGCACTGAAAGTAGCGAAAGGCCCTTTTGCCTTGACTTGCATAGAGTCAAGACCAGGGCATGAACAGGAAGTGCCTTGTGAAGGATTGATTATGGCCTGTCAGTGGCAGACAGTAAAAATGTCTCCAACAAAAGGTACTTTTTGGGCGGCAGAAGATTTGTTGCTTGATGAATTGAATGCTGCTGTAGTTCAACGCGGGTTTGTTTTTGGCAAAAAATAAAGCCAAAACAAACAAAATTCCTAGGGAATAACACAACACAGGGTGACCGGTGAGTAAAAAAATAAAAGACCCATATCATAAAAGAGAACAAGAAAAATACGAAGATCCTGTTCCGAGTCGTGAATTTATTATGGAGACCCTGAATGAATATGGCAGGCCTATGTCTCGACACCAATTATTTGATTCTTTGGAAATCAAAAAGGAAAGTCAGAAAGAATCCTTAGGCTTTCGTCTGAAGGCCATGTTGCGCGATGGGCAATTAATGCAAGACAGGCGGGGTCGATTCTGTTTGGTACAAAAAATTAATTTATGTCGAGGCATGGTACAAGGACATCCTGACGGGTATGGTTTTTTTATTCCTGATGATGGGGGCGATGACATGATGTTGTCCGCCAAGGAAATGCGCACCGTAATGCACGGTGATAAAGTATTGGCTTATCAGGCTGGCGTTGATCGTCGAGGCAGGCCAGAAGGAAAAATACATGAGGTGTTAGAGCATGCCAATGCCAGTGTAGTAGGTCGTTTTTTCACAGAGCAAGGCATGGGTTTTGTCATGCCTGATAACAAACGTCTGACGCAAGACATCTCTATTCCGACGGAATGGTTTAATGGAGCCAAACACGGCCAGATAGTACTGGTTGAGTTGGTTACTTTTCCGAATAAACGCACGCAGGCGATTGGTAAAATCATTCATATTCTGGGTGAGCATATGGCTCCAGGAATGGAAATACAAGTGGCTATCCATGCCCACGGTATTCCTTTCGAATGGCCTGATGACGTGTTAACCGAAGTGAATAAAATACCGCAACAGGTCACCGACGACCAGCTAAAAAATCGCACGGACTTACGTCATCTGCCTTTTGTTACTATTGATGGGGAAGATGCACGTGACTTTGATGATGCTGTATATTGTTATGCGAAACCCAAAGGCGGGTTTCAATTGTATGTCGCAATTGCTGATGTCTCTCATTATGTAGCACCTGGATCCGCATTGGATAAAGAAGCTGCACGCCGAGGTAATTCGGTCTATTTCCCTGGCAAAGTAGTCCCTATGTTGCCCGAGGCTTTATCGAATGGCGTTTGTTCTTTAAATCCCCACGTTGACCGCCTGTGTATGGTGGCAGAAATGGCATTAACGAAGGAAGGAAAAGTCACGCGATCGCGCTTTTACCGGGCGGTGATTCATTCACATGCACGATTGACTTATACCACAGCACATGCCTGGTTTGAAGAAGGTAAAACAGATGATGCCCATCAGGAATTATGGCCTGCTTTGACCGCCTTGTATGCTTTGTATCAACAGTTGCTAATCACGCGAAAAGCGCGAGGAGCGATGGATTTTGATACCACAGAGACTTACATTGAATTTGATGCACATAAAAAAATACAACAAATTAAGCCGGTGATACGCAATGAAGCACATCGATTGATTGAAGAGTGCATGCTAGCGGCCAATGTGGCAACAGCTCGTTTTTTGGAAAAAGCAGAAATACCTACTCTATATAGAGTGCATGCTGCACCAGAGGAAGATAAAATAACGGCTTTACGTCAATTTTTAGGCGAGTTGGGTTTACAGTTGGGGGGCGGAAAAAAGCCTGGGCCAAAAGATTTTCAACGAACCATGAGCAGCATAGGTGATAGGCCTGATAAATTTTTGATTGAAACAGTGATGCTGCGTTCTTTAAAACAGGCACAGTATGTTGAGGTCAATGATGGGCATTTTGGTTTGGCTTATTCTGCTTATACTCACTTCACCTCACCTATTCGTCGTTATCCGGATTTATTAATTCATAGAGCAATAGGCCATTTACTCGACAATAATCCAGCGCATGAGTTTTACTACTCTCATGAAGAGATGAATCGCTTAGGCAAGCATACTTCCATGACTGAACGTCGGGCTGATGAAGCCACCCGTGAAGTGGTGTCCTGGTTAAAATGTGAATACATGCAAGACAAGTTAGGCCAGGTCTTTACCGGATACATTTCAGCAGTGACCAGCTTTGGTTTGTTTGTGGTGCTGGATGACGTTTTTGTGGAAGGTCTGGTGCATGTCACGTCACTTAAAAGCGATTATTACCAATTTGACGGAATAAAGCATCGGATGACAGGGACGCGTAGTGGTAGCGTGTATCATTTAGGGGATAAGATGACTGTATTGGTCGCGCGAGTCGATTTGGATGAAAGAAAGATTGATTTTGAACCAGTAGAGGAAAATACGCAGTTATGAAAGAACATCTTGTGTATGGGGTACATGCGGTAACCGCCTTATTAAAAAATCCACACCGAACGACGTATAAGTTGCTGGTAAGCCAGGAGCGAGACGATAAAAAAATGCAAGGGATTATGGCGCATGCGGTAGACAAAGGCATTCCTGTTGAGCGTTTGAGTGCGCAAAAGATGAATCAAATGTTTCCTGACATGATTCATCAAGGTCTGGTTGCTCAAGCATCCAAATTACCTGATTATACGGAGTCTCATCTGCCAGCCTTACTGGAGGCCAGCAAACAACCCGTTTTAATCCTTATTTTAGATGGAGTGACAGACCCGCATAATTTAGGGGCTTGTTTACGCAGTGCCGATGCCACCGGGGTTGATTTTGTTTTAATACCGAAAGATAAAAATGCCACCATAACGCCAGTAGTCAGTAAAGTGGCTTGTGGTGCAGCAGAAGCTATTCCTTTGGTACGTGTTACTAATTTGGTGCGTGCTATGGAATGGTTGAAAGAGCAAGGGGTATGGATTTATGGTGCTGCAGGTGAGGCCTCTTGTAACTTATACCAAATGGATTGCTCCGGCTCTATGGCTTTGGTGATGGGGGCGGAAGGTGATGGCTTGCGGCGTTTGACTCGTGAGCATTGTGATGGCCTCTTTGCCTTGCCTATGCTTGGCTCGGTGGATAGTTTAAATGTTTCCGTAGCAACGGGAGTCTCTTTATACGAAGTGTTACGACAAAGGCAGCAGGTGATGTGATGAGTGAATTAAAAGCAAAGGTCGCAAAAGCTGCCATTTCTTGGATAGAAGACAACAGTATTATCGGCGTTGGCACAGGCTCAACCGTGAATTATTTCATTAAAGAATTGGCTCTCATCAAGCACCGCATTGATGCTTGCGTTGCCAGTTCCAAAGCGACAGAGCAATTATTACGTGCTGCGCAAATTCCGGTGATTGATTTAAACAGTGTGGGAGAACTGGCGTTGTATGTTGATGGCGCCGATGAAGCATCAGAACAGGGTTTCTTGATCAAAGGAGGCGGAGGGGCGCTAACTCGTGAAAAAATTATCGCTTATGCCGCACAACGATTTGTCTGTATTGTGGATGAGTCTAAGCTGGTCTCGCATTTGGGTGTTTTTCCTGTGGCGGTGGAAGTCTTGCCTATAGCGCGAAGTTTGGCTGCACGTCGCATCGTTGGTTTAGGGGGCGATCCTGAATACAGGGAAGGGTTTATTACCGACAACGGCAATGTTATTTTAGATGTTTATAATTTGCCTATGGATTCCTTGCTGGACTTGGAAAAAGAGATTAATAGCATTCCTGGCGTGGTTGAAAATGGCTTGTTTGTGCAGCGTAAAGCCGATGAGCTTTTGATTGCTACTGCCACAGAAGTCCGTCATTTACGTCTATAGCGGTGTCTCTTGGCGCTCTTATTGGGGTGAGACAAGGGCTTAAAAGGATTTAACACTAAGGTTGGTTATGAGCGAGCAAAAAGTTTTTGTAAATCGTATCCTCAATATGAAAAAAATAAAACTCATTGGTTTGGATATGGATCACACGTTAATTCGCTATCATTCAGAAGCGTTTGAATCCTTGGTATACCAACTGGTAACAAAGCAATTAGTGGAATTAAAGGCTTACCCTCAAGAGATTAACCATTTTGTTTTTCGTTATCAAGAGGCCATCAGAGGCTTGGTCATTGATACTAAAAATGGCAATATTTTAAAATTAAGCCGTTTTGGTGCGATAAGACAGAGTTATCACGGCACGCAATCGATTCCATTTAGTGAACAACAGCAAATTTATCGTAGCACCTATGTTGATTTAAATGATCCCAACTACATGCCTATAGATACTTCCTTTTCTATTGCTTTTTGTGTGCTATACAGTCAATTGGTTGATTTAAAAGATTCGCTGGGCGGTGCAATGCCTGGTTATCAAAGCATTGCAGCAGATGTGCAATTTTGTGTCGATAAAGTGCATTCTGATGGCAGTTTAAAGCAGATTATCACGGCTAATTTAGAGCGCTATGTGATCAAAGAGCAAGCGGTTGCGGAAGGATTAAAGCATTATATCAAGCATGGGAAAAGAATATTTATCCTGACGAATTCCGATTATGTCTATACTAAAATCTTGCTAGATTATGCCCTGACTCCTTTTTTAGCCCCGGGTGAGTCTTGGTATGATCTGTTTGAATATGTGATTACCCTGGCCAACAAGCCGCGATTTTTTTACGATAACCTGCGTTTTCTATCGATAGATCCGGCAACAGGATTGATGAAAAATAAAGAGGGCCTTTTAGAGCCCGGTATTTATCAAGGTGGCAATGCAAAAAAATTCACCGCCTCTTTAGGATTAAGAGAAGATGAAATTTTATACATAGGTGATCATATTTATGGTGATATTTTACGTTTAAAAAAGGATTGCAATTGGCGTACCGCCTTGGTAGTCGAAGAATTAGGACAGGAAATTGCGGCACAAATCAGTGCATCGCCCGTAGAGCAAAGTATTAGTGATGCAATGACGGTTAAAAAGAAGTTAGAGCAGCAGTATGTCCAATTGTATACTCAAAGTATCGATGAAGGTGGAAAACAGTACCATGAAATACTGGCTCAGATGCAAGCACAAATTACTTCTCTGGATATGCAAATAGCCGCTTTACTGAAAGAGCAAAGTATTTTTTATAATAAAAAATGGGATCGTATTTTTAGATCCGGAGCAGAAGAAAGTTATTTTGCTTATCAGGTAGAACGTTTTGCTTGTATTTATATGGAAAAGTTATCTGATTTATTAAGTTTATCCCCTTACAGTTATTTTCGTTCTAACCGACGTTTATTAGCGCATGACATGGTTTAATCCATGGGCACTGCCTAAATCTTAGGCAGTGCTCTTTCCAGCCAGGCAGGTAAATACCAATTCCAACGTGCCAATAAGACCATCGTAGAGGGTACTAATAAGGTGCGGATTAAAAACGCATCAACAAAGATAGCCACTGCGATGCCAAGGCCAAAAGCTTTGACCATTAATACATCTGCGATCATGAAAGAGCCACAAAGGAAAATAACAATTAATGCAGCACTGGTAATAATTTTACTTGTTTTTTCAATGCCATACATGACACTGCGGGTATTGCTGTGTGTTTTGTCATGGTATTCTTTAATCCGAGAGAGGAGAAATACTTCGTAGTCCATCGAAAAACCAAATAAGGCACAGAAAATAATTACCAGAATACTGATGTCGAGCATTCCTTGTGGTTGAAAATTAAGCCAATGCGCCAGATGCCCTTCTTGAAATATGAATACCAAAGCGCCATAACAGGCACATAGGCTGAGCAAATTCATTAAAATGGCTTTAAGAGGAAGAATCAATGAGCGTAACAGCAATAATAAAATGAGATAGGTTGAGCACATGATCCATAGCAATGCATAGGGAAGATAATGCCAAATGGTTTGAAAAATATCGGCATTAATTACTGGTGCTCCAGTAAGGAAAAAATGCAATCCATCAGGCGGCGGCGTATCTCGCAACTGCTGTATTAATGCTTTGGTTGGCTTGGATTGAGGCAGAGATGCACTGACCAACGTGACCACCGTCGCTTTTTTGCTACTGGTTATAGCCAGCAGCGCCTTCACTTGTTCAGGCATTTTTTCCTGCGTCATTTTATAGAGCTGGTAGTATTGATAAGGTGTCATGGAAGAAGAGCTGTCAACAATACTGTTTACCTGTTTAATGAGTGGATTTTTTTTCAATGTAGCCACGGTATCATAAAGAGTATAAAGCGAGGTCTTGCTTAAAAGAGGCAGCGGGTCGGTTTTAACCAATAACAAGATAGGATTTAATGCCAAGCCATTAAATTGTTTTTCATACTGATCGTAAAAGGCGCGGCTTTTGGCGTGTTCAGGGAAAATTTTATAATCAGACAGTCCCAATTGCACTGACAAAAACGGGTACCCCAGAAAGAGGAGGAAAATAAAAACAGAAATAAAAATACTGACAGGACGTTGGATGACTTTTTCAGCCACTTTACGCCAGAGGTTTAAGGATTTAAATACGGGTGGAAAGGAGATAGACAAAAAATTAATGCGTTTGTTGAGCAAAGACAAAACCGCAGGCAAAAAGAAAAGAGCAGACAATACCGCAACAAATACCGCAATCATGCCGCCGACTGCCACAGAAAATAAGATGTTTATCGGAAAGAAAAAAAGTGCACTGAGGCTTACGAAAACGGCAAGGCCACTAAAAAAAATGGCTTTACCTGCTGTTGCCTGGGTTCTGGCAATCGCTTTTTTGACCGATGTTTTTTTGGCTAACTCATCTCTAAAACGGCTGATGACAAATAAAGCATAATCCAACCCCAAGCACAAGCCAAGAAGCAGGGCAATATTGATAGTAAAGATGGATAAGGTTGCATAATGGCCTATCAGGTAGAGCAGGCTCAAAATAATCAAGGCACAGCCGCCACCTAACAAAATGGGTAATAAAGCGGCAGTGAAAGAACCAAAAACAAAGAGCAAGGTGAGTATGGCGATGGGAGTTGCGACCATATCGGCTTTGTATAAGTCCAATTGAGTTTGTTGATTCACGTCTTCGATGAAAACAGGTTCCCCACCGATTTGTATGGACATGTCTTTGGGTGTTTTAATCAGCTGTCTAAGTTCGGCTAACTTTACGCCATGCAAAGGATCATTAGTCTTCACTACGATAACGGCATAAGCCGAATGCTTGTCTTTTGAAATTTGCTGCGGATTGTCTTTCGGTAGAAGAACTTCATAGGGTAATGAAAAATCAGCTAAATGGCTGAGAGATTCCGTTATTTTTTCGTTAAATGCCCGGCGGTTGGCTGTTAATGTTTTACTAAAATAGATGACCAGCAATTGGTTGCGGTGATCATAATGAAGACTTTCGTTTAATTGTTGCTCCGCTAGCGCACTGGGTGATTGCTCGGCGATAAATCCTGTTGTTTTAAAGGGGGTTAATATTTTGGGTAGTAGCGGTATGCAAACCAGTAATAAGCACAACCAAAAAAGAAAAATGACCCATCGCAAGGAATAAACGATTTCCCCAAATTTATAAAACCATGTATTGTTCATATTATTCATCACTCCTGCTAGATGGCTCTATTTCCCTTATTTCATTACGGTGAATGAGTTCAATCGATAAGGGCTATGGTGGTAAAACAATACGACAATACAACAGAATGGATAGAGCATTTGCCTTGGCTGACTGCGGTTGAGATGGTTTTGTCAGCCTCTTTACTTTAAGGATAGACCAGTTTTAAATAAAAAGAGAAAGTGGCTGGTAAGAAAAAAAGGCTAATAACTTAATGAAAAGTAACTATTTTTTATAAAAAATCTTTGCTATAGAAAAAAAATAAGTTATAACAAAGAGACCTGGGTCAAGGATTGGCAGGTAAGACAAAGAGCGTTCTAAGATTAGAGGTCTATTTTCTATAGAACTAACGTGGAGACTTAGTATCTTGAGATACCCCTAAGGGATCCTTTTCAATGGAGTGAAAATGAACAGTAAAGTATTTTCTCAGCGCTTTAATCGTGAGCTAACCTCACTTGGTTTTCCAGAAGAGTTAATGGAAAAAACAAAAGCGGTAGCGAAGGTTTTTGGCATCACACGTCATTTGGCAAATTCTTTAATTTTTGGTCATGCTTTGCCTAATGCAGAGCAATTGGATAAGATTAGTCGTATTTTGGAAGTATGTCCTCGTTGGTTAAGCGGTGCAACGGACAGAAAGAAAGCCTACGCCGAACAAGAAACAGCCGATAGTGTATAACGCCATAAATTATTGTATACTGTAATACATCATGCTTTTGTTGTTTGGCATAGCGAGCAGCAAAAGCAGTCGTCCACTGATAGCTTGGCAATAATTTCTTTAATCGAACAGAGTTGTTTCTATCGCTTTGCTGTCTTTTTTTCATAGTAAACGCCATCTTGTATGGCCACACCTCATTTGAGTAGATATCATGGAATGTTTAAGTTTTTGTATTGCTAAAACCATAGACTTGACGCGCGTCGATAATTATTTTAAAACCGTGGATAAAGCATATCTTTTGGCCAAGACTCGTGATGTCTTAAAGCTTGTTCCATGTGATAAACCGAATCAAACTATTTTTATTTTTAAAAATGGCACGGTTGTATCCTGGGGCGTGAAACGTTACGAAATAAGAGATTATTTAAAGACCATCAAATTATTGGCTGATAAGCCGATTACCTTGTTAGTACATGATGAGTTTCATTACCAGTTGGGTACAAAAACCACCATGGAACCCCATGTATTTTTTGATGTGGATTGTTTGTCATTAGAAGAAGACACGGACGAATTCAAGCTCGCCTTGTCTTATGGCTTTTCTCAGTCGGTTAAATTACAGTATTTTGAAACCATTATTGAGGCACTCATAGACAAATACAATCCCATGATACAATCATTGTCCCATACCGGGGAAATGCCAATTAAACGCAAACAAATCCAGCAAGTAATAGGCGAAATTCTGGGTGCGAAAAGTGAAATGAACTTAATTAGTAACTTTTTGTATCATCCTAAATACTTTTGGCAACATCCTATCCTGGAACAGCACTTTATTATGTTAGAGCGTTATTTGCATATTCAGCGGCGAGTTAATGCAATTAACCACCGACTGGATACATTGAATGAAATTTTTGATATGTTTCATGGCTATCTTGAAAGTCGACACAGTCATAACCTGGAAATAGTTATTATTGTTTTGATTACGCTCGAGATTATCATTGCCGTGCTGAATTTTCATTTCTAACTGACCATGGACGTCAGTATTTTTTATCGCCATTGGTGCTGTAATGCAAAGCTTCAAAAAAGACAGTTTGTAAACGGCATCGTATTGATTGAATGAGTATGATTTATTCTACCCATCAGCTCTCTACCAAGCAATTGCAAGACGTCATGGCATTGGCTGAGTGTTGTAAAGAACAAGACGGTAATGCGCCTGATTGGTATCCCCATATTTTAAAACAATACCGCAGGTTTCCTGCCACCTTGCTTTATTATCATGAAGAGCACTTGGTGGGATTTTTGAGTCTGTATTTTTTTTATGAACAGGCAGTGGAACTGAGCTTGTTTGTTCATCCAGCACATCGGCGACAAAAAATAGGTCAGCAGTTGTTGCAAACGATAATGCCACTCATGACGCAACAGGCTCCGAAGCATATTATTTTTTCTGTGCCTGGCGGATGCTATCCAGAATGGCTGGCAGCAAAAAAAGCCACCTATTTACACAGTGAATATGCCATGGTCAGAAAAGATGCTGCACCTATTGTACTGGCGCAAGAATCACCGCTTTCTTTTCGGCAAGCGACAGCAGGCGATTGGCCGGCCATTCAATTATTAGATGATCAATGTTTTCCAGACAAAGAGGGTGCTTATTCCGCCCAACTTACTGACCTTTTTGATGACAGTGAGTATCAAATTATCTTGGGACTGCAAGCAAAAAAGCCTATAGGCAAAGCACACCTACGTTGGCAAGAGGGTGCGGTCATGTTGTCCGATATTGCGATTACACCCGAATTACAAGGTAGAGGTTTAGGTAGTGTTTTAATTGCTTATTGTATCAACGAAGGCTTGTCTTTAGGTGCTAAAGCTTTCTATCTGGATGTAGAGACTCATAACCAAAGGGCATTGGATTTATACCGTCGTCTGGGTTTTGTGGTGAAAAATGCTTGTGATTTTTGGTCTATAG
>PEQM01000013.1 GCA_002786205.1 Legionella sp.
CGCTTTGGGATGAGTTTAAGGAGGCGTATGCCAATAAGCCAGAAAACTCAAGATTTAGAGCAATGATTGAACATGGACATGACAGCAATGAGCCTGATTTAACTGCGCTTTATTCAAGATTAGAAGCAAGCCCTGGCTATAAAGCATTCTTATCTCAATCAGCACAAAACGGTCTTGAGGAACAAAAATTATCCTCAAGCTTAGTTCAACATGGTTTATGGGCTAATGGCCATAAGAGTACTGAAAACAAACAAAAGGAGAGTGTTCCTCTAATTGAGCCACCTCTCACATCATCTAAGATATAAAGCCAAAGAACTTTGGCAGCCTTTCAACTCTGTTGATGACCCATTTAATGGGTGGCAACCCTATATTGGAAAAACAATTACAGTTTATCTTGTCTCTGGTACTTATGTGATTTACCAATAGTTTACACTTCTCTACTAGCTGCTCCTGCACTATGCTGATGGGCTTTAACAATACTGCCATCAATAAATTCGCACTCTAGATCAGGCTCTTGAATAAGGTCATTAAAAATTTGCATCAATTTATCCTTTAATGACCATCGATTGAACTGTTGGTAGATGGAGTTCCAGCATCCAAATTTTGTTGGTAGGTCTCGCCAAGGGCAGCCAACTCGCATTCGATATTGTATGTAAACCGTGCATAAAGCACGGTACGTAACCATAAAAAGAGCATTTAATGCTCAAAATTTAGATGCGTCTGCCCCGGGCATTGCAAACTTGTTTTTGTACTTGGTGTCAGAACCGTTATAATATGAGTTTGCTTTTATCAATCAATGTGTTAGAGATTTATTGAAGTATGGGTTTTAATTTAGCCATCTTCTGGATGCCTCGGACAAGCCGCTGGGGACCAATGGTTAACACGCCTAGTGTTGTCATTAAGTACTGCCAGATTTTGAGGGCTTTAGAGTGACAGTCAAGGGATAAGATAACAGCATGATTTATACTCAAGGAGGGTGTAATGAGATTACCTTTTGGACCACAAGAGCCTGGCAAAGAAGAGCGGGAGCTGTTATTAAAATTAGGTTTTCGGTTTGAAAACATGGAGAAATTGGGGCGTTACTATTTTATTAGTACTCCTGATTTGCCTCATTTGCGTTGTGACAAGCAGCTGCCAGACTTCGATAAAATCATCTATCATGTTTATTATAATGACGTAAGAGTTATTTTAATTTCTCAAAAAACAGCAATATGCGATTCATATATTCACTTTAATATTTTTCCTGCCGCTGTTGAAGAAGCGTTGGCAAAGAATAGAAAAGAAAACGAAGATAGTGTGACAGAAAAAGCAATATCGCCTGCTCAAATTAGGCGTGAAAGTAATTTCTCGATCTTTAGCATGCCCGGATTGACTATACAGACGCAACCTAAGAGCAAAAAATCAGCTTTATTAATGCTTGCGGAGGAGAACAATGAAGAGGACGCTAAGACAGCATGCCGTATAATGTGATTGCCGCCAAAGCGTTGTCTATTTGATGTATTCTAGTTAGAAAGAGAATTCCTCTACAGGCGGAAGTTCTTGCTCTTCAGCCGTATTGCCAATTACATTTTGTTCTGCTTCAGGGAGCGGTAAAGGATTGGCTTCGGGCTGTTGGGATATTTCTGCATTTTCTGCCTGTAAAATCAAATTAGAGTTTTCTTCTACGCTGTCAGGCACTTCGTTTTGGCGAAAATATTCCGTGATACCGTTAACCTGGTTAGGCTGAGCAAGTAAGCCATTGACTGGATCAATTCGTGCTGTAACCACATTTTGAGGCTGTTTGGTATTGTATAGCGGTTTTCCTTTGAGTGCTTCTTTCATGAAATCTATCCATAAAGGCAAAGCAAGTCCGGCTGCATATTCATGTAAAGATTTAGGGTTGTCAAAACCCACCCATACGGTTGCAACCAAATCATGCTGATAACCTGCAAACCAGGCATCCACATTGTCATTGGTAGTGCCTGTTTTTCCTGCGATGTCTGATCTGTTTAATGAGCGAGCCGCACGTGCAGTCCCTCTTTGAATAACATCTTTCATCGCAGAATCCATAAGATAATGTATGTCTTCTGGCAGTACTCTTGGAGCTATCGATGCGTTATGGATTGCCTGAGTATCACATTCAGTACAAACAATGCTTGGCTTGGCTTGTAATATTATTTTACCGTCTTTATCTGTAATATGGTCTATAAGGTAAGGCTCTATTTTATAGCCTCCATTCGCAAAAACAGCATAAGCCGCCGTTAAATCCATGGGGCTAATAGAAAGGCTGCCTAAAGCTAAAGACAATCCTTTGGGCAGTGCTTTGGGATTAAAGCCAAATCGTGATAGAAAATCAACAGTATAATCGATGCCGATATCATCAAGAATACGTATAGAGACCAGATTTTTAGATTGAACCAAAGCTTCTCTTAAACGGGTTGGACCATTAAATTTTAAATTGACGTTATGAGGACGCCATAGTTTGGGTTGGCTGGGATCAGCTACTGCAATGGGAGCATCATTAATCAGTGTTGCCAAATTATACCCATTATTCAGTGCAGCAGCATAGACAAAAGGTTTGAAGCTGGATCCTGGTTGTCTGCTCGATTGGGTGGCGCGATTAAATTTACTTTTTTGGAAGTTAAAACCACCTACTAATGTTTTGATGGCACCATCAGCAGGATTAAGAGCAATCAAGGCTGATTCAGCCTCTGGAATTTGTGCCAGTTCCCAATGATGTTCTGTTTGATGAACATAAACCACATCGCCTTTTTTAAGTATTTGCTCAGCACTCCTGGGGGCTGCTCCAACCCAACCTTTTTTCAGTGCTGGTCTGGCCCATGACAATCCTTCCCAAGGAAGATTAATCTGCTCGCCATGAAGTAATACAGCGGAGGCCTTGCGAGCTTGTACGTCGGTGATGAGGGCAGGGATAAGGCCGCTCATTTCGGGGTATTGGCTTAGATCGGCGGCAGGCTTTTGAGTTTTCTCATCCAAGTGGGCAACAGGGCCTCGGTAACCATGACGATGATCATAAGCAATAAGTGCTTTCGCAACCACTTGATTAGCGGTATTTTGCAAGTGACCATCTACCGTGGTGTAGACCTTGAATCCTCTGGTATAGGCTTCCGGGCCAAAATTATCATACAGGGACTGACGAATCATTTCTGCAACATAAGGGGCATGTACTTTGATGTCTGTTCCATGATATCGGGCCGTAATGGGTTCTTTGATTGCACTTTGATATTGTTCTTCAGTAATGTAATGCTCTTCCAATAAACGCTCCAGAACATGGTTCCGTCTTTTGAGCGCCGCAGCAGGATTGGCGATGGGATTTTGTGTTGAAGGTGCTTGTGGAAGACCTGCTAGCATGGCTAATTCAGCCAATGTCAGCTCTTTTAAGGGTTTTCCATAGTAGACCATGGCTGCAGCACCGACACCATAAGCACGATTACCCAGATATACTCGATTTAAATACAGTTCGAGAATTTTTTCTTTACTTAATTCTCTATCAATTTTGATAGCCAGCATGATTTCATTAAATTTACGCAAGAAGGTTTTTTTGCGGCTCAAGAAAAAATTACGAGCCACTTGCATGGTAATGGTACTGCCCCCTTGCGATTTGGTGCCGGTTTTTAGCATGCGTACGGTTGCTCTGCCTAATCCCATTACATCAACACCGGGGTGTTCAAAAAAGCGTTGATCTTCTGTGGCAACCAGAGCTTGAATTAAGTGCTTGGGAATTTCATCATAAGTGACAGGAATACGTTTTTTCTCGCCATACTCTTGAATCAATAAACCTTCTTTGCTAAAAACTTGCAAAGGTACTTGTAATTGTACTGTTTTTAATGAATCTACGTTAGGAAGTTGGCTATCCAGGTATAGGTACAATAAGCTGGCGGCGATTAATAAAAGAAAAAACAGGCTCATCAGCGCCCAAAGACCTTTACGCCAAAAATATGCCATTTTTTTCATAGGGTAGATAGGTTAAATGTGAATAGTGCCATATTATACCGTTATTTTATCAGATATAGCGAGTTTTATAGATAAAAAGTAGTGTTTTTGGACGAAACTTCATTTTTTGTAACGAGTTAACACGTGCATCGAAAAGCCATATTCTGCGTATTTTGAGCGATTTGTTCGTAAAAAATGCTCAAATGCCTATGCATGCGGCGCTTTTTTGCAAGCAGACTGCTCCATCATCACTCCCATCTGACTTTTCCCCTAAAGCATACAAAATATGGTGAATAGATACCCTTTTTTATCAAAAACAAGGCTCATTTTCTGCAAATAGCGGCTGGGTTGCAGTGCTGCTGGTTTTTTAATTTGCTCAAAGCAAAACAGGCTGTAAACGTAAAGCCATCAAAAAAGCAAAGTCGAGCTACACCGACTATTTTAACATGGCTGAAATTCAACCAGTTGCGCAATGCAGTGAATCACAGAGTCAAATCAGCGCTGCTTAATTCCATTTTTTTGGTGGCAGTTAATTGCTTCTCGGCCAAACCTGCAAGCATTGGATTAAAAAATAGTGCATACGAAAACCCTATGCTTAAGGGGATTGTTTTATGTTCTTTCTGTGTTTTGCTGGAGCAATCTTCTACTGTGTCCTCATCAATTTCTCTGATAGTTTCACTTGTTGCAATAAAAGGGGTTTCTTCAACAATAACCGGAGTATCCTGATGCGCATTGACTTGCGCAGTCAGCTGGGCAATTATTGTATCTTTGGCTTGGATTTCCTGTCTTAATTGTGCAATTAATAATATATTTTGATGTTCAGAAAAGAGGTATTCTACCAGTATGCCTATCTCTTCCTCAGTTGATTTATCAGACAAAGAAACTCTTTGTAATAACTCATGAATTAACAGGCCTGAATTGCATAGTTGTTTGCCAAAATAGGTTTCATCAATTAAGCCATTTAAAGTGATTTCTATCGGTGTGCCGGGAGCTTCAGAAGAAAAGCATTGTATTTTACAAGAACAATTTTTGGTGGTCAGGAGCAGGTTTTTGCAATTACGGAGTAAAGAAATCAATCGCATTTTATGGCTTTCTATGGTAGACGCATCGCAAGGATTGGTTTTATTGAGGACACTGTTTAAAAAAACAATCTCGTTCAACAGATAAGTCATTAAATGTAATCGTGCATTATAATTTTTCGTGCAATTGTGAATCCATATTTCCAACTGTGTTTTAAATTCAGGATTAGTCAATAGTTGAATACTGTATTCTCTGGCCTTGGTTGTTATTAATGCGTTATCTAGTTCGGTAATAATTTTTTGTGCAGGAATCTGCATGTCATGATAGCGGATAATAATTGCAGTCAGGGAATAAAGTAGGTCAGCCAATCGTATCATGAGAAATTCCTTTTAAAGACGTAGTTAGTTAAAAAACATACAATCAAAGAGTCCACTATAGACAATGTTGCTTGGTGATTCAATCTTTTGTGTTATAAAAACCTGTTCCGCACAGGACAAAAAAAGTTGTCCTGCCCGCGCAGGACAGGTTTTTTGTATCCCGAGGAAAACACGCTATTTTTAATGGTTCCAATTCTTCAGAACATACGCTAACATCTTTAGTAAAGACAAGATGATTCAAAGGCAGTTTTAACAAGTTTTGTGTTATTGTCACTGATAAAGGATTTTTTATTTGGGGAATTCAAGGAGCATGAAATCAAGTGTTAAAGTTGCCAACCTCTAAACATCATTCAATACTTGGCATCGATCTAAGCGCTTCTGCCGTGAAAGTACTGGAGATATCAGGTTCTAAAGACAAGTTATGCGTAGAAGGCTATGCTTATGAACCTTTACCGTCGAATGCCTTAGAAGGCAACATCATCAAAGACAGTGAAATGGTTGCCCAATGTATAAAAAAAGCCTTCACTCAAACAAAATTTACAGCGAAGACCGTAGCGTTAGCGGTTTCGGACTCTTCTGTCATTACTAAAGTCGTTCAGCTCAATGATGGGTTAAGTGATGCTGAAATGGAGGAGTTGGTTCTCATTGAAGCAGACAAATACATTCCATATCCTATAGATGAGGTGAATTTGGATTTTGAGGTACAAGGCTACAGTGCAAAAAACTCTGCGCTGCTTGATGTCCTTATCGTTGCATCCAGAGCTGAAAATGTGAACAGTAGAGCCGATGTCGTAACAAAAGCAGGGCTAGAGGCGAGTATTGTCGATGTTGAATCCTATGCGGTAGAGAGAGCCGCACAATTAATAACACAAGGGCTTCCTGCTCAAGGCCAGGGAAAGATTATACCTATTGTGGATATAGGTTCGCATTATACTCATTTGTATGTATTGAATAATATGAAGCTTGTTTTCTCAAGGGAAGAAAAATTTGGCGGGATGCAATTAATCGAGTCTATCGTCGAACGCTATAATTTATCGCAAAATGAAGCGGTTACTGCAATGAAAAACAGGCAGCTGCCAGATGATTATGAAAAAGAGATTCTGGAACCTTTTAAAGAAATGGTTATTTTACAAGTCAAACGAACCTTGCAATTCTATTATTCTGTCAGCCAGCATCAGTTTGTAGATCATATTGTCTTGGCTGGTGGCTTGGCAGGCCCATTGGATTTGACTGTTTTAATTCAAGAACAATTAAAGATTCCTGCTACTTTAGCTAATCCATTTGCAACGATGTCCTTAGGCAAGGATATCAATGTTGATCGGCTACAGGAAGATGCACCTTCACTGATGGTCGCTTGTGGTTTAGCCTTAAGGAATATCCAATAAATGACGCAAATTAATTTATTACCCTGGCGCGAAAAAAAACGTGAACAAGAAAAAAAATGGTTTACGAGCATGTTAGGGGGAGGGGTGTTGCTTGCGGCGGGGATTGTTTTTCTTATGTATTTGTATGTCAATTCATTAGTTGATAATCAAACTGAACGCAATAACCTGTTGCAAAAAGAGATTGCTATCCTGGATAAGCAAATCATTGAAATTAAGGCATTGAAACAAGTAAGAGAGGGCTTGATTTCAAGAATGTTAATTATAAAAAATCTTCAGGCAACACGAACTTTATTGGTTCATTTGTTTGATGAATTAATAAAAATTACGCCAGATGGTCTTTATGTTTATAAGCTTGAAAGAAAAAATGATGTGATTACCTTATGGGGTTATTCTGAATCGAATACAGCAATTTCTATTCTGATGAGAAATATTGAAAATGATGTTTGGTTGCAAAACCCTTTGTTGACTGAAATAAAAAAAATAGATGACAGTAAGGAAGCTGCTAATAGTGAGTTTTCATTAAGTTTTTCGTTCAAACCTTTAAAATAATTAAAATGATGACCTCAATAAATATAAACGAATTAACGTTAGATAATGTAGGACAATGGCCTATTGCGGCGAAACTGGGTGCTATTTTATGCGTTATTTTGTTAATTGTGGGCTTGGGGTACTGGCTTCTTATCAAGCCTGATTTTGAGCAACTGAGTACTTTGGCGGCTAAGGAGAAAACCTTAAAAGACAGCTTCGAAATCAAGCAACGGCAGGCAGTTAATTTGCAAGCTTATAAAAATCAGTTAACCTTGATGAATAAACGCTTTGGTAAACTGTTAAAACAGCTGCCAGCAAAAAATGAAATGCCAGGATTATTAGAAGAAATTTCCAAAACAGGCGTGTCTTCAGGATTGAAATTTGAGCTTTTTGCACCACAACCCGAAGTGGCTCATGATTTTTATGTTGAGTTGCCCATTAAAATTACCGTGGTAGGTACTTACATGCAATTGGCTGTCTTTTTAAGTCGTGTTGCTCAAATGAGTCGTATTGTGACACTACATGAATTTTCTTTGTCTGGCTTGACTACTAAAGAGAGCAAAGCAGTTTCCCAAGATGTTTTAGTAATGAATATTGTGGCTAAAATTTATCGGTATAAATCGTCATGATAAGAAAAAAAAGAACGCTAATCTTGTTTTTTATTTCATTCACGTTGAGTGCTTGCACGGGTGATAATAGTGATTTGATTAAATACATTAACGATGTAAAAAGTCGTCCGGGAGCACCGATTGAACCCTTGCCCCGGTTTTCATTTTTGCCTCATTTCAAGTTTCCAGAAAATGATTCAAGGCGAAGTCCATTCAATCCCATTGATGTGAAAAAAACAGATGATTTTACTCCAGATGAACACAGAGCAAAGCAACCTTTAGAAGCTTTCCCTTTAGATGCCTTAAAGTATGTGGGTATTTTAAAGCAAGGAAATCAATTATGGGCATTGATTCAAGACCCAGGTAAAAAAATAATACCGGTGAGAGTAGGGAACTATATAGGGCTTAATTACGGAAGAGTTGTTTCCATTAATGCCAATGAATTAAAGTTAGAAGAGCGGATTAAAAAGACTGGGGCATGGGAAAAGCAAATTACCATCATCCAATTAAATACAAGCAAGTAGGGGCACTAAGTGCGACAAATTATTGCTATTTTTTTATTACTAAGTCTTCATCTCGGGTTGGTTTTTGCCAAGGACAATTCGTTAGTTTCAGCTAAAGTGATACCTCTTCCTGAAGATAAAATTCGGATAGATTTTCAATTCACAGAGCCTTTAAAACAACTGCCGGCCAGTTTTATTACACAGGAACCACCGCGATTGGTAATGGACTTTATCCAAACTAATTTAAATGTAGATACGGCTTCTCGTGTGCAGAAAATAAATCTGGGTTCGTTGAATACTTACAGTTTGGTCACGGTGAATAATCGCGTTCGTGTGATTTTAGACCTAGATCGCAGCGTGTCTTATTTTGGCAGTTCGGCAGGGTCAGTATACAGTTTAATTTTAAATGGCAAGAGTAATGAGCTGTATCAAAAAAACAAAGATATTTTTATTACCAAGCAAAAAGTGAATGCAAAAAACAGTTTGCTACATTTTGATTTTCGTGGCACAGAAAAAGATGGTGGGCGAATTATTATTGATGCCTCAGCTGCCAGCATCCCTGTTGATGTGATTCAAAATGGCAAAGAACTGGTAGTGAACTTTTTCAACACTAAAATTCCAGCCAATCTGATGAAGCATTTTGATGTTGCAGATTTTCATAGTCCTGTACAGGACGTTACTTTGCAACAAGAGGCTGATAAAGTAAAAATGCTGGTGACAACCAGTGGCGATTATGGTCATTATGTTTACCAGGTGAATAAACAGTTTATTTTGGATGTTTTTCCTTTATCAGAAGAAGAGATTCAGCAACAAAAACTAAAAAAGCAGGTATTTACCGGAAAGCGCATTTCTTTAAATTTTCAAAGTATAGACATTCGAGCCGTGTTGCAGCTTTTGGCTGATTTTACCGGGATTAATATCATAGTTAGCAATAACGTAACGGGCAATATTACACTAAGACTTAATGATATCCCCTGGGATCAGGCGCTAGATATTATTTTAACCACACAAAATCTGGATAAACGTAAAACAGGGAATGTGATTTTAGTCGATACCAAAGAGTCTTTGGATAAAATTGAAGAAGCACAGTTAAAAAGCCAGCAAATTATTCAAAAACTGGAGCCTCTGCGCTCGGATTTAATCCAGATTAATTATGCGAAAGCAGCTGAAATTGCGGTTTTAGTAAAAGACAAGCAAAACTCTTTATTGTCTGACAGGGGAAAAATTAGTGTAGATGTTCGCACTAATACTTTATGGATACAAGATACAGCGACCAAAATAGAAGAGGTCAGAGCGCTTATCAAACAATTGGATATTCCGGTTAAACAAGTTCTGATTGAGGCTCGAATTGTTGATGTGACCAAAGATTTTTCTCAGGATTTAGGCATTAAATGGGGGGTTTCCAAGCCGACACATTTAAGCGGAACCTTATCTGGTGCTAATCAGTTACAAACTGTTCCAGGTAATGTTAATCCTGCGACCATCCCTATTGCAGAGAGATTGAACCTGGATTTAGGCGCTTTGCCTGCATCAGGAGCCAATCCTGCTTCGGTGGGTATTGCATTGGCTAAATTAGGCAACAATATCTTATTGGATTTAGAACTTTCTGCATTAGAAAGTGAAGGTAAGGCACAACTTATTTCCAGTCCTCGCCTGATTACAACCAATCAGCAAGCCGCAGTGATTGAATCCGGTCAGGAAATTCCTTATCAAGAAGCCACGTCAAGTGGTGCTACTGCCGTGGCCTTTAAAAAAGCGGTATTGAGTTTGAAAGTTGTGCCTCAAATTACTCCTGACAGCAAAATTCTGATGGAATTGCAAATCAATCAGGATACACCATCGACAGAGCGCTACAATGGCGTTCCTGCTATTTTAACTAAAGAAATACAAACCAATGTATTAGTTAACAATGGTCAGACTATTGTATTGGGCGGAATTTATAAACAAGATAAAAACAAATCTTTTAAGCGAATTCCGTTTTTAGGAAGTTTGCCTGTAGTGGGGCCTCTATTTGGTAATCAGCAGATCACTTTGAATAATGAAGAGTTGCTTATTTTTATTACACCTAAAATAATTACCAATTCTTTATCTATTACCACTATCGAAGGAAAAGATCAGGCAGGCTATAAATAAGTTCTCTGTACATGATAAAAAAACCTGCCATGCCCGCGCCGGCGGGCTATAAATCTGGTTTAAGGTTTTACAAAAGAGCTCTAATATTCGCCAATATTGTCCTCAATAGAGTAAATTATTTGCTTGACAGGTGAATTATGAGTAAATCCGTTGTAGAATACACTGAACACTCGGTACAATATACTTAATGTTTCAAAAGATTTGCTCCGGTTATTGTGATTTATTAAAACGCTATAGTTAAATGAGGTATGTAAGAAAAAATGAGCATAGTTAAAGTACGAAATATTTTTCTAATTGGGCCAATGGGTGCTGGAAAAAGTACTATAGGACGTGCTTTGGCAAAAGAGCTCAAACTGGATTTCTATGATTCTGATGAAGTCATCGAAGAAAGAGCCGGTGCTGATATTTCCTGGATTTTTGATATAGAAGGGGAAGAAGGATTTCGCCGTAGAGAACAAAAGGTTATTGATGAGCTAACACAAAAGACCAATATTGTATTGGCAACAGGTGGCGGCGTCATTATCACTCCGGAGAACCGAAATGCCTTGGCCGGAAGAGGCACAGTCATCTATTTAAAAACTTCGCTACAGCAACAATTTGAACGCACGAAACGCGATACCAAACGTCCATTATTGCAAACAGATGATCTTGAAGGGCGCTTAGAGTCATTAAGAGATGAGCGTGAGCCTTTTTATGATGAATTAGCGGATGTGAGTTTTGAAACAGATAAATTAACTGTAAAAGCGGTGGCCAATAATATTATAAAATATATTTATGGCGAAGCTTGAGGTTCATGCCCAGGTTCCTATCGCAGTAGACAATAAATACTCTGTATCTATTTGTTCGGATGCTTTTAATTCTCCTGGGTTTTTGCGCACGCTGGTTTTATCTCAACAAGTTTTAATTGTAACCAATCATACGGTTGCCCCGCATTATCTTTCTTTTTTACAGACTGCTTTTTCTGATAGGCAATGTGATACAGTTATTTTGCCTGATGGAGAGGAACATAAAAATCAGCGTAGTCTGTTCACTATTTATGATGCTCTTGTAGAAAAAAAATATCATAGAGATGCAATGCTGATTGCTTTAGGTGGCGGCGTTATCGGCGATTTAGCAGGATTTGCTGCAGCAACATACCAAAGAGGCATAGCTTATTTGCAAATGCCCACATCCCTGTTAGCTCAAGTAGACGCTTCAGTCGGCGGAAAAACAGCAATTAATCATTCACTTGGAAAAAATATGATAGGTAGTTTTTATCATCCTTGTTCTGTGATTATTGATGTGAATACATTAAAAACCTTACCCGATCGTGAATTTAAAGCAGGTGTAGCAGAGATCATAAAATATGGTCTCTTAGAGGGCGGCGATTTTTTTGTACAACTTCAGCAGCTGATCAGAAAAGGGCTTTCTTTTGATACAAAAGAACTGCCTTCTTTGATAGCGGCCTGCTGTGCTATTAAAGCCCGTTTCGTTGTGGCGGACGAAAAAGAACAAGGTGTTAGGGCCTTGTTAAATTTGGGGCACACGGTTGCTCATGCTTTGGAAACACTTACGCAGTACAGTCAGTGGTTGCATGGGGAAGCTGTAGGTATAGGTCTATATTGCGCCATGGTATTGTCGTTTCAGCTGGGTGTGTTGGACGAATGTTGGGTTACTGAAGTCGCATTGCTCTTGCAAGAGATCGGCTTACCTCACAAAATACCTAAAGAGATTCAGCTTGATGAGCTTATAAAGCTTATCGGCACTGATAAGAAAATAAAAAATGGACGCTTGAGGTTTATTTTGATGCGAAAACCGGGCGCATGTTATATAGAAAGTGAGATAACGCCGCCTATGTTAGAAAAAGCCTTGGCTGCTTCGATAGAAAAAGGGTAACAATGATGTGCAATACCAAGATGAGTGTAAAGGATGGTTTAGAAGCATTATATCAACCAGGAACCTGGTTGATGAAAATTCAGTTTATTAATCAGTTAGTATTATTAAATCATGTCTTAATTAGCGTATTGGCAAAAAAAGGCGGTGGCAAGACCGCTTTTTGTTCCTTGTTGTTAGGTCATCTGGACAAACGGATTAAATCAGTTTTTATCGATGCAGAAGATTTATGCAATCCGGAACTGTTGATAAAAGACATAGGAATGCAGCTGAATCTTCCAGCTACTGATAATAGTAATTTAGATTCCTTGGTAACTCAGATTAATGAGAAAAAAGAACCGGTTTTGGTTCTTATTGATAATGCTGAAAATTTGTCAAAACCATTTGTAGAAGCTTGTGCTGCCCTCTTAAATGAACAAGGTGATGCTTGTTTTTTTCACTTGTGTTTGGTTGGTAATGATTCTTTGGCCAATCTTTTAAATGCAGTAATGAAACCAGAGTATCATGATTTAATGCATTCGATAGCACTAGGTTCATTAAATGAACAGGAGACCATAAGTTACATGCAGCATCAATTGCATCAGATTAATCCTTTGGCTGGCACGTCTTTGGATGAAGAAAAGACCAAACAGTTGTATACGGAAACTCAAGGTGACATACAAAAAATTCAGGCATTTAGAGAAGCCCATTTTAAAACGCCTGTATTAGAGCCTCAGCCTATTCATAAGCCGTCGCATAAAAAAAAGAGATTGGCAGCAGCAGGATTATCTCTTGTGTTTTCTTTAGTAGCAATAGTATTCATTCAGCAAAAAGCCTATGAGGGCTTTCCAACAACAACTCAGCCGGTACAACAAATACAACACCAGCCAGGCCAATTAGTTTTACACAGTACCATTCCGCATTGGCGTGATAATGCGGCCATTCAATGGGTTGAAGATGTGCCACCAAGAAAATTGATCGCAGAATTACATGAAGCAGATGCAGGCATAGAACCCATGGCTTTAGTAGATAAAGTGATTGTAGTGCCTTCATTACGAAACAAAGCAGCACTTAAAAAAGCCACCGTAGCGGCGCAGCAGCAGAAGCAGAAGCAGTCCAAGACAGTGGGTATGAAGCAAACCATAACAAGACAAGCTCATCGAAGCAATTTATCCCATACTCCAGCTTATACCATACAACTTTTTGCGACTCATAATAAAAAGGAGCTGTATCGTTTGCAGCACGCTAGCAAAAGCTATGGGAGAGTAAAAATCAAGTACTTTGCTAATGGAAAAGGGGGCTGGTATGTATTGACTTTGGGCGAGTTTAATACAAAAGAACAAGCTTTACGCAAGGTGAAAACACTGCCTGGCTCCTTGACTAAATTAAACCCATGGATCAGACCTACGGCAGGTTTGAAAGATGCATAAAATAGCTGATTAGCAATGAGCTGCCGTTTTTAAGGAAAAAGTACGACTTTTTGACCATTTACGATAGCCGATTATTGCTAAAATCAGATATACGGTCATTAGCATGCTGTGAAAAGGCAATTGTTTGCTCAGATAAATAAAGACATACAATGCATCAGCGATAAACCACAAAATCCAGGTCATGATATTTTTTTTGCACATTAACCATTGTGCAGCCAGGCTTAAAGAGACCGTGAGTGCATCTAAAAAGGCAATGGTCGAATTGGTATAGACAGTAAGGACTAGGTAGATGGTGCTTAATAGTGCTATGAATATCATCCCAAGCAGTGTCCAGTGCCAGAAAGAGAGCGAATCAATTGACTGTGGATCCGATGTTTTTTGGGGCTTTGTCTTATCATGTTGCCATTGATACCAGCCATAGCCCATGCCCAAGGCAAAAATAATTTCAAGCATTACATCGGCATAAATTCCTTTATTCCAATAAAGCCAACCATTAATGCTGGTTGCAACAAGTCCTGTGAACCAGGCTTTGTTTTGGAGGCGGATAAAGTAATAAGTAGAAAGAAGTGAACAAGTAGCGCCTAATAAATCAATACTATTCATTTAAAGTGTGTGGCAATGATCAAAATCAAGAATAAAAACAGTATAGAGAAAAGGCGGGTATAAAGAAACCACTGGACTGGATTTTAACTGTTTAACCTCATCTAATGAAGCATCCTTGACTAGGGCGTTTTGACCATTGATCCCCAGCGCCCTATTAGGTTTCTGCAAAAAGGCTATGGTTGACGCGATTTGCTTCGTCGATGTGGTGCTTGAATTCTCCTGTATGGGCGTGGACATCCTCCTATCTTCTCGTAACTCATCTTCAGCAGTGAGTTTCCGAAGAGGTCTATTGACTATTGCTCTAGGCAATTAAATACAGATCTGCTACTCTTAAATTATATCATCAGTTCAAGGAGAGTGTGATGTATAAGAAAGTATTGTTTGCTACAGATTTTGATGAAGTGGGAATAAAGGCGGCTGCAAAGGCAAAAAAAATTGCTGATGAAAATGGCGCTGACTTGATATTGGTTCATGTGGTTGAACCTATCCCTGCATACGCTTATCCTGGATTTGCCGGCTTTGCGGAGGTGGAGTTATCTATTCGTGAACAAGCAGAAAAAGAATTGGATGAGTTGGCTGAGAAATTAGGTGTTGATGCAAAACATCGTTACTTAGAGTTTGGCTCTACAAAAAATGAAATATTGCGTATCGCAAAAGAAAAAAAGATAGATCTGATAGTCACCGGAAGTCATGGCAAGCACGGATTGTCTCTTCTTCTGGGATCTACGGCCAATGCTATTTTACATGGCGCTGAATGTGATGTATTGATTGTCAGACCGCAAGTATAAGGTCAGCTCTTATTTTTATAGCAAAGCAACCTAAGACAGCAGGTTGCTTTGTCTTGATTGAAATAAGGAATATTTTAAATTCTTCGTTTCTCTCTCCTGGAAAAGCGGTATACTGTCTTTTACTAAGATGAACAACTGATAAAATTTAATGAAGTTATTACACAGCGAAAAACAGCTGAGGTCTCTTTGTATCAAGGGGGCTGTGGCAACTATTGGTAATTTTGATGGCGTGCATTTAGGTCATCAGACACTTCTTAAGACAGTGCGACAAAAAGCAACTGCGCTTCATCTGCCTTTAATTGTTGTTTTATTTGAACCGCAACCAAAAGAATATTTTCAAAAGAGTGATGCCCCAGCGCGTTTATCAACATTAAGAGAGAAAATTCAGCATTTAAAAGAATGCGGTGTAGACTATGTATATTGCATTAAATTCAATCAGGTTATGGCATCTACTGCTGCCGAGCAATTTATAAAGCAGCACGTTATTGATGCGTTGAATACCAAGTATTTATTGGTAGGCGATGATTTTAGATTTGGTAAAAACAGAGAAGGTTCTTTTTCTCTGTTGCGCACGCTGTGCGAGTCTGCTCATTGCGAAGTTGAAATATTTCCTGAACTGCGTCTGATGAATAACAGAGTGAGTTCAACCACGATTAGAACTTTTTTGCAGCAGGGACTGCTGGATAAAGCCAAATCTTTATTAGGTCGTTCTTATAGTATGTGTGGTCGAGTGATTAAAGGAGACGGGCGAGGTCGTCAATGGGGCATACCTACCCTTAATATTGGCTTGCACCGTCTTTCCTTGCCTTTGAGTGGGGTTTTTGTAGTTGAAGTTCTTTTGCAGTCACAGAAGGTCTATGGTGTGGCAAACATAGGAAAAAGACCAACAGTAGATGGCACAAAAAATGTTTTGGAAGTACACTTGTTTCATTTTAATAAATCGGTTTATGGTGAGTTTGTTCAGGTATTTTTCTTGCACAAGCTTCGCAATGAAGTTAAATTTACTTCAGTGGAGTCACTTATTGACCAAATTCATGTGGATATTGCAGCAGCAGCTGCATATTTGGATTTAAATACCGCTAAAATTTAGCGTTTGTAAAGTAGGCAATTATGGCAGAGTATAAAGACACATTAAACCTTCCTAACACGTCTTTTCCTATGAAGGCAAGCTTGGCTATGCGTGAACCGCAAATGCTTGCTTATTGGCAAGAGCAAGAGGTTTATCAGCAAATACGCAAAGCGCATGCAGGCAAGAAAAAATTTATTTTACATGATGGGCCTCCTTATGCGAACGGACATTTACACTGTGGCCATGCTCTCAATAAAATATTAAAAGACATGATCATCAAGTCTAAAAGTTTCAGTGGTTTTGATGCGCCTTTTATCCCAGGCTGGGATTGTCATGGTTTGCCTATTGAGCTAAATGTTGAGAAAAAAATAGGAAAAGCTGGTGTTAAAGTCACAGCGAAAGAATTTCGTGCACAGTGCCGTTCTTATGCTGCCAGTCAAATTGATATTCAACGAACAGAATTTCAGCGGCTTGGGGTATTAGGTGACTGGTATAATCCTTATGTTACTATGGATTACAAGTATGAAGCTGATGTGGTACGTTCTTTGGGTTTAATGCTTAAAAATGGCCATTTGCAGCAAGGATTTAAGCCTGTGCACTGGTGTATTGACTGTGGCTCTGCTTTGGCTGAGGCTGAGGTCGATTATGAAGAAAAAACGTCACCTTCTATCGATGTTGCTTTTAGTGTAAAAGAAATACACCAGGTTTTGGAGCTCTTTCATGGTGTGAATGAGTTAAAACCGGTAATAGTACCCATCTGGACTACGACTCCTTGGACTTTGCCTGCCAATGAAGCCGTGTGCTTACATCCGGAAATCAATTATGCATTGGTTCAAACACCTACTGCCTATTTCATTCTTGCCGCTGATTTAGTAGCCACAGCAATGCAACGCTATGCCATTACGGAGTATGTTTTGTGTGGTGAACTAAAAGGGCAGGCATTAGAGCATACTCTGCTGCAACATCCTTTTTATGACAAGCAGGTGCCATTGGTTTTGGGGATGCATGTGACTACAGAGTCTGGCACAGGATGTGTTCATACTGCACCAGCTCATGGACCAGATGACTATCAGGTTGGACTGGCTTATAATTTGCCTTTAACTAATCCTGTGAAAGCAAATGGTTGTTATACAGATGAGGTGGCGCTATTTGCTGGTCTGTCTGTTTTAAAAGCCAATGAACCGGTGCTAAACCAGCTTGAAGCACAAGGTACACTGCTCGCCAAAGAAAACCTTCGTCACAGCTATCCTCATTGTTGGCGTCATAAATCCCCCATGATTTTTCTGGCAACACCGCAATGGTTTATTTCTATGGATAAAAACCATTTAAGGCAACAAATTGCTAATGAAATTGATGCCGTTAATTGGGTTCCTGACTGGGGACGGGTACGCATTAAAAATATGATTGAGAGCAGGCCTGATTGGTGTATCTCAAGGCAAAGAGCCTGGGGTACCCCCATGCCTTTATTTATTCATAGTACGACTAAAGCGCTGCATCCTGATTCTATTGATTTTATTGAAAAAATTGCTGTTCTTATCGAGCACTCAGGGATTGATGCCTGGTTTGACCTCGACAAAGATGAATTTCTAGGCCCTGATGCACCCTATTATGAAAAAGTGCTGGATACCATGGATGTATGGCTTGATTCAGGTGTATCCCATTACAGTGTATTAAAACAAAAAAATGAACTTCATTTTCCTGCGGATGTGTATTTTGAAGGATCAGATCAGCACAGAGGCTGGTTTAACTCTTCATTAACCACATCAGTTGCCATGTATGGCACGGCACCTTATACCAATGTACTCACTCATGGCTTTACTGTAGATGCTGAGGGAAAAAAATTATCCAAGTCCAAAGGAAACTACGTCGCTTTAGATAAATTAATAGCTCAATATGGTGCTGATATTTTACGGTTATGGGTTTCTTCTACAGATTATCGCTATGAAGTCAGTATTTCTGATGAGATTTTAAAGCGTAATGCCGATGCGTATAGAAGAATACGTAACACGGCTCGTTTCTTACTGGCTAATCTGGATGGTTTTGATCCTGAAAAAGATGCGGTTGATGCCACAGAATTTGTCGAGTTAGATCGCTTCGCATTAACCCGATGCAAAGAATTACAAGAAGAGTTGATTGCTGCATACGAGCAGTATCATTTTCACATTATCTATCAAAAAATTCATAATTTCTGTGCGGTAGATATGGGTAGTTTTTACCTTGATCTGGTTAAGGACAGGCAATATACCAGCGGAAAATACAGTGTGGCACGACGCTCTTGTCAAACCGCAATGTACCATATTTTAAAGGCCTTTACCTTGTGGATTGCACCTATTTTGTCTTTTACCGCTGAAGAAATATGGAGTTACATTCCTGGAAATAAAAAAGACCAGTCAGTGTTCACGCAGACCTGGTATAGTCAGTGGCCTGCGTATGATGCAGTGAACATGACCGATTGGGCGACTTTACATACCATCCGAGATGAAGTGAATAAATCCATGGAAGAAAAAAGGCAATCCGGCGTTATCGGTTCTGCGCTTGCAGCTGAGGTTGTTTTATATGCATCCCCACAAGTCATGCCACAATTAACTCGTCTTAATCAGGAGCTACGCTTTTTATTGATCACTTCAGAAGCAACAGTACAACCCATTGCCTCTGCATCAGCTGATTTGACTTTGAAAGAGTGTGGTGTTGCGATAGAAGTACGGGCTAGTACGCATGAGAAATGCGCGCGATGCTGGCATAGAAGACCTGATGTAGGACAAGATAGAGTACATCCGGAGTTGTGTGTGCGTTGTCTTACAAGCATCAATGGACAAGATGAAGAGAGGCTTTATATATGAAAAAATGGCATTGGTTTTTGCTGGCGATCATATTAGTTGGACTTGATCAATTCAGTAAGTTTTGGGTGGAATCCGTATTGATTCCTTATAAACCAATGCCTGTTTTTCCAATGCTGAATATTACCTTGGCATACAATACCGGTGCTGCTTTTAGTTTTTTAAGTGGTGCCGGTGGATGGCATAGGTGGTTTTTTGCGGTATTTAGTTTGATAGTAAGCGTTATTTTATTAATATGGCTTTGGCGTTTACCCAAAGAGGACAAGCTGCAATCTTTAGGCGTGAGCTTTATATTGGGTGGTGCTGTCGGTAATTTAATCGATCGCGTCTTTAGTGGTTGTGTAGTGGACTTTATCGATGTTTATTACGAATACCATCATTTTGCAACGTTCAATTTGGCTGACAGTGCCATCTGCTTTGGTGCTGCAATACTGATGCTGGATTTGTTGCTGCAAAAAGATCAACCTAAAGACAAGCATTCTACTCAGAGTCATCAAAGCTGAAGGAAAGTGATTTTGTTATTTAAGCTGGCTTTTCAGGGTGGTCAAGATTTGAGACGGTGATGAGAGCTCTCTATTAGGGATAGGGCGTTGCTTGTCAAGAGTAGTGAAGTCTTCTAACATAGACATAACTTGGTATTTAATGGAAAATGCTTATGAACATCGAGAAATTATTCAGTAACTCATCCATCATGGTTTCCTTAGATGCTGATCGGTTTTTATTTGATCGAGTACAACAAGTGATCGCGGCAGGAATTTCTACCGTAGAAATTGGCTCTAGCGATATTGAAATGCTGCAACAACTCATGCGCGCTTTTCCCCATGTGCAATTTGGTGCAGGCAATGTGGTCACTATTCAGCAGTTGGAAGCATGTTATCAAGCAGGACTGGCATTTGCATCCAGCCCAGGTTATGTGCCGGCCATTGCCAATACGGCAGCCATCTATTCAATGAACTATTTACCAGGCGTGGCTACCATCTCCGAAGCGATGACTGCCTTCCATAATGGATGTCTGCATGTGCGCCCATTTCCTGCTTCCTTGGCTTTATGCTCTTTACTTAATGAATACCTGCCAGAACTTAATTTATATCCTGGACATGTTGCCGTGGATGAAGTAGAAGACTTTTTAAACCTGCCTAATGTACAGTCAGTGAGTCTGCATAACCCCAACGTAAAAAACCTGAATGCCTTATTAGATGTGTTAGCTGCCTGAAAAGCTTGGTGAACAGTTGCAATCCTGTGCTTTAGGCGTATCAGCAACGGTTTGCCCGCTACACCGTATTGGTAGCAAGCAAGCCGCCTGTTTAGTGATGAATTAAGCCTTTTTTTGCAGTTCGATAATTTTAGGTATACCCATTTCAGCCAGTTCCAGCATGCTGTTTAGCTGCATTCGGTTAAATGCCCCATCTTCTGCTGTTCCTTGAACCTCAACAAAGTGTCCTTGTTCGGTCATGACCACATTCATATCCGTTTCAGCCAGTACATCTTCTGCATAATCGAGATCTAATACGGGCTGGCCTCTGTAAATGCCTACAGATACGGCTGCTACGTATTGAAAAGCAGGCATTTTTCGAATTTTTTCACGCTGAACCATCCATTGTACTGCATCATATAATGCAAGGCAGGCACCGGTAATGGAGGCCGTGCGCGTTCCGCCATCCGCCTGAATGACATCACAGTCAATAGTAATGGTATTTTCACCTATGGTTTTTAGATCCATACAAGCACGCAAAGAGCGCCCAATCAAGCGTTGAATTTCCAAGGTACGCCCACCTTGCTTGCCTTTAGCGGCTTCTCGCTCTGTTCTGCTGTGAGTGGCTCTGGGCAACATGGCGTATTCTGCTGTAATCCAGCCTTGATTTTTGCCTTTTAGAAAGCGAGGAACGCCGTCTATAACAGAAGCATTACATAATACTTTAGTTTGACCGAATTCGACCAGCACAGAACCTTCTGCGTAAGGGGTGTAATGACGAGTCAGTTTGATGTCTCTTAATTGAGTGGTTTCTCTTTTACTTGGTCGCATAAGGTATCCTGAGTTGAAAAAGGAAGAGTATAATCTCTAGCTGCGTAAAAGTCAGCTGCTTAATGACCATTTTGCCAAGAGGCGATATGAAATGGTTTATTTCTCTAGACTTCAATGGCGATATCACTTATCGTAAATAAAAGTGAAGTCTTTTTAATACAATCAATTAGGGAGCGCACAGAATGGAATTAAACAGAACAAATTCTGCTATTCCTGGGCTATTGAATCAAGGGGTGATATGGCAGAATGCTTATGATCATTTATTAGAACACTTGGCATGGCTTTCACCCTATGATCATATTGATTTTCTTTCCCATAATAAAGAACTAGTACAAAATGCTATTAGCACCCCGAATCAACTTCATTTTTTATTAACACGCCTGTCTCTTCAAGCCCAGTTTACTTTAATTTTAGCACTGGAGTCTAAAGTTGAATCACTTATTGTGGATTGGCATTCCTTGTTAGCTACTATGGACGTGATATGGCCTAAATCACGTGCTTTGCTTTTGAATAGATTGAGTCAAAATTTAGAACAGTTGATTGTTAACCCGGTTTATCTTTTAAAAATATTACAACTGATATGGCCTGACTCTCAAGTCAATGTATTGAATCTTATTGCATTGCGAAAAAATCCGCTGATGTATAATACCAGTTTATTTTTAACAACCTTGCGCACATTAAGTCCCTCTGCGCGCGGGTTGTTTTGTAATTTGCTTAAGTCGCAAATGAATAGATTAATCAAAAATGCCGAAGATTTAATTGGCGTATTAAAATTATTACGGTCTGAAGAGCAGTTAGCATTAGTTGACGGATTATATTATGACCTGCCATTGCTTATTAAAAATAAAGAGGAATTAAAAAAAATAATAGCAACACTGCCGTTAAAAGGGCAATGTGATGTAATGAGTTCTTTGGGGGGAACAATCAATAAAATGATTACTAATCCAAGTGAAATAAACCAAATATTGCCTCTCCTTTCTTTCAAAGCACAACATATTCTTCTTCATGCATTGAAGCATCATATGAAACATTGGGTATGGGATGAGAAGCAGAGCTGCTTGTTATTAAATAATTTGTCTCCTATGGGGCAGTTTTTCGTTTTACAGAGTATGAAAGAGCTTTTTAATAGAACGCTAACGCCGATGCATATTTATTCTGCAAAGCAGCGTGCATCTCATGTTAAAGAGCAGTTAGCAGCTGAATGCTTGTTATATCTGATGGATAAAAAACAAAATAGCACCGCTCGATATGCGTTCTTTTTTTCTAAAGTACCACATAAAATAGAGGCAGCGACCTGGTTGCTCAATCTATTGACAAAACAGACGAGGTATAAAGAGGAGGACTATGCAATACACCGACCGTATTTGCAAAGTGGCCGACTGGGGCAGATATTCAATACCTTGTCGATGCAGAACATTTTTTCGACCATACAGCACAAAACATTATCTGCAGGCATGGAATCAAGGATTGACTTAAGGAGATCGTGTTAAACGCTTAGGACGTGTTAACCATTGCTTTTCAGCGCTATCTATATCATTTACCCATAAGTATGGTCATATGTGTTTTGAACAGCCTCTTTGGGTGCATACGCAGTCTTTTTCTCGCTGATTATGGGAAATTGTTTGAATTTCGGGTATATTGTCGAAAAAATTTTATGAGCAAAATATGATCCGAAGTATGACTGGATTTGCGCGGGCGCAAGGACAATTTGAGCGGGCGCAACTGTGTTGGGAAATAAGGGCAGTAAATCATCGCTATTTGGATGTTTCTTTTCGTCTTCCAGAGTCTTTGCGTTTTATAGAGCCTCAGTTAAGACTTGCATTAAAAGATACTGTTTCGCGGGGAAAATTAGAGTGTTTTTTACGATATCAAGACACCTTGATTGAAGAACAGTCCATTCCTATCAATAATAATATGGTCAATGCATTATTAGAGTGTGGCCAGCAATTGTCTATTCAGTATCAAATTGCGAATGATTTGACCGTCAGTCAGGTCTTGGCTTGGCCGGGCGTGGTATCTGCGGCTTTCTCTAATAGCGAGCAATTAAGTCCGGTAGCGATTACATTATTTAAAGAGGCCTTGAGTCAATTAAACGAGCACAGATTGGAAGAAGGGAAGGCATTAAGAGCACATATTCTTTCGCGCCTTGATCAATTAAGTGATGCACTAAATAGCGCGAGAGCTATTGCCTCTTTGCAAGTGGGTTCAGCAAGAGAGCGTTTGTTTGCTCGATTAAAGTCATTGGGTGAGATCACCATAACTGAAAATCGGATAGAGCATGAATTGGCATTGATTATTGCGCGCATGGATGTCAGTGAAGAACTTGATCGTTTGCAAACTCATATCGTAGAAGTGCAAAAAGCGTTGAGCCATCAGCACAGTGCAGGCCGACGTTTGGATTTTCTAATGCAAGAACTCAATAGAGAAGCAAATACTTTAAGTTCAAAATCAGACTCGCCTGAATTAACTCAGTTGGCTATTGAAATGAAAGTACTTATAGAACAAATGCGTGAACAGATACAAAATATTGAGTAATAATATGATAGAAAATTATCCCGGAAATGTGTATATAGTTGCAGCGCCTTCTGGCGGAGGAAAAACCAGTCTGGTAAGACATCTGGTAACCACTCTTAGTGCCATAGAGGTTTCTATCTCTCATACCACACGCGCCATGCGGCCTGGAGAGACAGATGGTATAGATTATTTTTTCACAACAGAAGAACAATTTAAAAGCATGATTGATGAAGGGGCTTTCATTGAACATGCGCAAGTATTTAATCATTATTATGGTACTTCTGCAAAACCCATTATCGACAAATTACAACAGGGTATTGATGTGATTTTAGATATAGATTGGCAAGGCGCGCAGCAAATGAGACGTATCTTTCCTAATGCAGTGAGTATTTTTATTATTCCTCCCTCGCTTGAGGAGTTGAAGCGCAGGTTGATGAATCGTCGTCAAGACAACGATGAAGTCATTACTGGCAGAATGGTAAGAGCGCAAGATGAATTGAGTCATTATAGTGAATTTGATTATATTATTGTGAATGATAATTTTGAACATGCTGCTGTTGAATTGCGTGCTATTGTCATAGCCAATAGATTGAGAATAGAAAAGCAGGTAAATAAACAAGCAAAATTGCTTTCTTTCTTGCTGTCATCACAGTAAAATAAAGGGTTGAATGTTAAACTTACAAACAGAATAATTAGCATTATTTTGTTTCAGTGGAGATGAATATGGCACGAGTGACTGTTGAAGATTGCCTGGAGCATGTTGCAAATCGATTTGAATTAGTGATGCTTGCCACCAAACGGGCACGCCAGATAGCAGTACATGGTGAACAACCTATGGTAGAGTGGGAAAATGACAAGCCGACAGTAGTTGCTTTGCGAGAGATTGCAGAAGGATTGGTTAGTACTGATATTCTGGATAAAGATTAATCCCTTTGTTTGTCTTGTCTATTTCTTATGTTCAACAGGCGTGTTATTGACGCTTGTTGATCTGATAAAGCATTTCACTAGCCATGCTGTATTTGTTACTAATAAGCGGTTGCTACTTTAAAAAATAATAGCATAAGAATCAAGTAACCAGTATATACACAAGGGAAGACTGCGTGAGCTATTTTAAAGAACTGAATGATGAATTATTATGCTATCTTGAGCCATCACAGATAGCCAAATGCCAGCAGGCTTACACGGTAGCGGAAAAAGCACATCAAGGCCAAATGCGTCGTTCAGGCGAACCCTATATCACCCACCCGGTAGCAGCTGCATTAATTCTGGCCCGCATGCGGTTAGATTATCAAACTATTATGGCGACATTGCTGCATGATGTAGTCGAAGATACAGCCATCAGTAAAGATGATTTAATTGAACAATTCGGCGAAGAAGTCAGTGCATTAGTCGATGGGGTGACCAAATTAACCCAAATCAAGTTTGAATCCAAAGCAGAAGCGCAAGCAGAAAATTTCCGTAAAATGGTTTTGGCGATGGTGAAGGACATCCGGGTTATCATCGTAAAACTTGCCGACAGATTGCATAACATGCGCACACTAGGTGCCATGCCTTATGCCAAACGAAGACGCATTGCCATAGAAACTTTGGAAATTTATGCGCCGATAGCAAACCGGTTGGGGATGCATGCCATTTATATTGGTTTGGAAGATTTGGGCTTTCAGGCGCTATATCCCATGCGTTATAAGGCCATTAAATCGGCTGTAGAAAAATCACGTGGCAATCGGCGTGAGTTGACTAAAACCATAGAAAAAGACTTACAAAATGCTTTATCGCAGCTGAATATTCCTTATGAGCAAGTGTTTGGCCGACAAAAGCATTTATACAGTATTTATCGCAAGATGCGATTGAAAAAGGCCTCTTTTTCAGAAATTACCGATGTTTTCGCTTTTCGTGTCATAACCGACGATATTGATTCTTGTTACCGTATCCTGGGTGCCTTGCATTGTACGTATAAACCGGTTCCGCAACGATTTAAAGACTACATAGGCATTCCTAAAGCCAATGGTTATCAGTCGCTACATACGACTTTATTTGGACCTTTTGGGGTGCCGCTGGAAGTACAGATTCGGACAAGAGAAATGGATAAGGTTGCAGATAACGGCGTGGCTGCACATTGGATTTACAAATCATCAGGCTTGGAAATTAATGAAGCACAATTGCGAGCTCGTGAATGGGTGCAAGGTTTGCTTGAAATGCAAAGAAGTACAGGCAATCCTTTAGAATTTATTGAAAATGTAAAAATTGATCTCTTTCCTGATGAAATTTATGTATTTACTCCCAAAGGCCATATTATGGAATTACCCAAAGGAGCCACGCCGGTAGACTTTGCGTATACAGTTCATTCTGGAGTAGGGAACAGTTGTGTGGCGGCAAAGGTGAATAGACGGCTTGTGCCTTTGAGCATTCCTTTAACCAATGGCCAGACGGTAGAAATTATTACCGCTCCAGGAGCGCACCCCAACCCTTCCTGGCTTAATTTTGTGGTCACTGGCAAAGCACGTTCTAATATCAGGCATTTTCTAAAAAGTCAGCAACATGCTGAATCTATCGTATTAGGCAAGCGTCTTTTAGAGCAATCTTTGGTAGAGTTGTCTAGTGATTATGCCAAGATTCCGCCCGAATCCATTCAGGCTTTATTGAGTGATTTGCATTATAAAACGATGGATGATCTATTATATGCTATAGGGATAGGCAATCAAATGGCTATGGTCATTGCCAAGCGTTTGGTAGTTGCTCAAGACAGCAATGAGCTTCATAAAAATAAAACACAACCTTTGGCTATTAAAGGCACAGAAGGGATGGTTATTCATTTTAGCGAGTGTTGCCAACCTATTCCTGGTGACAATATTGTTGGAAAATTTCAACAAGGCAGAGGCATTGTTGTGCACTCTAGTGATTGCTACATGCTGAAAATGCGTAGTTTTTCAGAGCAGTTTATCGCTCTTCGCTGGGATGAACAGGTGCAAGGGGAATATTGGGTCGACATCACGGTTGATGTTGCTAATGAGAGAGGTGTTTTGGCGACATTGGCCACGACCATTTCTGAGGCCAACTCTAATATTGGCAATATCAATGTTGATCCTCGTGATGGTCGACACAATGCCGTTACTTTTTCCATTAGCGTTACCGATCGTATTCATTTGGCACGAGTGATGCGTCGTCTAAGAGCGAATAAGGTGGTGATGCGTCTTTATAGAAAAAAACAGGGGGAGCATTAATGACGCCGATTACGACAAAGACAGCACCTGAGGCCATCGGACCTTACAGTCAAGCGATGGTATGCGGTCAGACGGTATACCTTTCTGGGCAAATTGCCCTGGATCCTTTAACTATGGAATTATGTAGTAGCGATATTGTGTTACAAATAGAGCAAGTGCTAAAGAATTTGGCAGCAGTCTGTCATGCTGCCGGAGGAAATTTAAATTGTATTGCCAAGTTGTCAGTTTATCTTACTGATTTGTCTTATTTTTCTTTGGTTAATGAAGCCATGACACATCATTTTACAGCGCCTTATCCTGCTCGGGCAGTTATAGAAGTTTCTGCTTTACCAAAAGGTGCTTTGGTTGAAATGGACGGTGTGATGTATTTACCCGATTAAAAAAGAGTCATCTCTTTTCCCCGAAGGTATGCAAAATGTGACGAATAGAGACAAAGGGTTATTAGATCTTTTTTAAGCCGTGTTGAAAGAAAGCTAATAATTATAAATGAGTAAAGCAGTGGGTCTGCAATAAATTATCGAGAATAGTATGAGTATTTTGTCATTAAATGGTGCGAGCTTAATTGTTGCTGGTAACTATTTACTGGATAAGGCTGATTTACAAATTCAGCCTAATGAGCGTATTGCTTTAGTCGGGCGCAATGGTGCAGGCAAATCCAGCTTGCTTAAATTACTCCAGGGACAATTGGTGCTTGATGGCGGACAGATGAATAAGCTGTCAGGTTTACGTATTGCAGGCTTAACTCAGGAAGTTCCTTTGTCCGATGAGACGACGGTATATGAATTATTGGCACAAAGTTTAGGTGAAACAGGGGCACTTTTAATTCAGTTCCATCATGAATCGCAGCAAGGCGCTTTAGATAAATTGGCTTTATTACAAGAACGCATGGATGCCTTACAAGCTTGGGATTACTTGCCTAAAATTGAAGCGATGGCCAGCCGTTTAGGCATAGATATCCATCAGAAAATGCTCAATCTATCAGGTGGAATGAAAAGACGCGTTTTATTAGGCGCTGCATTGTTGGCATCTCCGGATCTGTTGTTATTGGATGAGCCTACTAACCATTTGGATATAGAATCTATTGAATGGCTCGAGTCTTATTTGAAAAATTTTAATGGCAGTGTAGTCGTCGTTACCCATGATAGGGCTTTTTTAAGTCAGGTGGCTACTCGGATTGTAGAAATTGACAGAGGCGCTCTTTATTCTCATCAATGCGATTATGAAACCTATCTGGACAGACGCGAAGTCATTCGCTTAAGTGAAGAAAAGCAAAACAATCTTTTTGATAAAAAACTGGCTGACGAAGAAGTGTGGATACGGACAGGAATTAAGGCGCGCAGAACCCGTAATGAAGGTCGGGTGCGCGCATTAAAAGCCTTACGCGAAGAATATAAAGCACGTCGCAATCAACAGGGTAAAGTAAAACAGGTGGCGCTGGATGTTGGCCGATCAGGTTTTTCTGTCATCGAGGCGGAAAAAGTGAGCTACTCCATTAAAGATAAAACCATCATTAATGATTTGTCTCTGTTGATGACACGAGGGGATAAACTTGGCATTGTGGGACCGAATGGATGTGGAAAAACTACCTTGGTGCGTTTGCTATTGGGTGAGTTAAAACCTGATTCAGGATCAATAAAGCAAGGGACCTCATTGCAAATTGCTTATTTTGATCAGCTACGACGTCACTTGGTAGAAGACAAGACCGTCATGTTCAATGTGAGCGATGGTGCAGATTATGTAACTGTTAATGGCAAACAAAAGCATGTAGCCAGTTATTTAAAAGATTTTCTTTTTGATGCAGAACGCTTTAATCAACCGGTTTCCTCTTTATCAGGTGGTGAGCGTAACAGATTATTGCTGGCCAAATTATTTGCCAAGCCAGTGAATTTTTTGGTTATGGATGAGCCAACAAATGATCTGGATATTGAAACATTAGAGTTATTAGAGCAGATGCTTGTTGAGTATTCAGGCACTTTAATTTTGATAAGTCATGACCGTGCCTTTATCAATGAAGTAGTTACCAGTGTCCTGATTTATGAAGGAGAGGGGCGCTTTAACGAGTTTGTAGGTGGCTATGATGATTACAAACAATTTAAAAAGCAACAAAAAGAAGCAGCAGATACAAAGCCAGTTGCAATAAAGCGTGCCGTAAACTCTAAAAAATTAAGTTTTAATGAACAACGTGAATTGGCACAACTACCTAAAAAAATCGAAGATCTTGAACAGGCCATCCAAGACCTTCAATTGCAAATGGCTGTCCCAGAATTTTATCAGCAAGACGATTCAGCTATTGCAAAAATAAGTCAAAAATTGGCAACAGACGAGGCATTGCTTGGCGAGTATTATAAGCGATGGGAATTTCTTGAGGAGAAAGATTAACATATGAAACTGGAAGACATGCTGACTTTAGCCGTGATGCTAGGTATCGTTGCATCGATTGCTTTTTTTTCACAAGAAATTCATAAAATAATTAAAAAAATCTTTGCGATAAGAGGCATGCCATTATTTCTTCCCTTGGCTTTGGCCTCGATTATGGTCTATGAATTTCAACCTTTGGCGGTCACTTTGTTGCATCTGTTGAGCAATTATTTATTGCAGTTTTATCATTTGATCATAACCATATTGCCCTCATCTGCTTATGCTGATTCGTTGGCGCTCATCATCGTATTGACCCTGGTTTCTATTATTCCTGTGCTTATATTGCAATGGTATGCTTACAGGAAAACACAAAAAGCCTATCCTCATCCTTATTTGCTGAGTACCTTAATCTGGATTATCAGTGTGTTGCTGCTCATTTCTTAATGGTTTTTTGAACGAACCGGAAGCTTAATCGAAAAGTCATATCAAAGCTGCTCCAGTAGTTGAAAATGTTGCATGAAGAGTAGTCTATGTGTATGTGGTTGGATGTCGCAACGGGGGGATTGGGGTCATAAAGTGACCATTATTGTCACTTTATTGTTTTTATCGCGCTTTTTTGAACGAAAAAAAGCGGTTCATAGTGTTCTGCGTCTTCAGTTGACTGGACTAATCAGTCCAATTCAGGGGTAAATTTTCTTACTCATCAGGAAAAAGTTTGCTTTTTCGCTGCCCCAGGGGGGAATTACCTCCTTTTGAAGTAAAGAAATCAGTTTAAAGCGCTGATGGTCTTTATTTTGGCATTAATGTTGCATCAATTTATGATGTATGATTATTTTCGGAGCGAGTCATGAAACAGATACAAAGAGGTTTTACACTGATTGAGCTAATGATTGTGGTAGCCATTGTCGGTATCCTTGCCGCCATAGCCATTCCTGCTTATCAAGATTACACCATCAGAGCACGCGTAAGTGAAGGGTTAAGCATGGTTTCTCCGGCCAAATTGGCAGTAGCGGATACCATGACAACAGGCAATGCCAATGGTACAGGTGCTGCAGCCATTACAGCTCAGGCAGATACCGGGTATACTTCGCCTGCAGTAACAGATAACGTAGCAGGTATTACTATCGCCGCAGGGGGGGTTATTACCATCACCATGGGTGCTGCTACAGGCCCTGCGAGTGGACAAACCCTCATATTTACCCCTACTTATAGCGCAGATCAAGGTGTTACCTGGGATTGTAGTACTGGTGGTACTTTGCTTGCTAAATACCGCCCTGCCAATTGCAGATAATCAATCGGTGTACGAAGACGCCCCTTTCAGGGGCGTTTTTGTATGGCAAATATTGGCTGTAAACAAGAAGAGAATACATCCATGTCTACTAAAGGATTTACTTTAATAGAGTTGATGATAGTAGTAGCCATGATTGCTATTTTGGTAAGTATCGTTTTCCCCTTTTATCAATTTTATGCCATTCGCGCACGCGTTACCGAAGGATTGGTCTTGTCCGCTGCTGCACGCTCCGCGATAGGTGAATATTGGGATACACACAACAGCCTGCCTTCTTCTTCAGCACAAGCGCATTACACAAGTCCCGCTGCAACGCAGTATGTGTCTGCCATCGATATCGACTCTAATGCAGCAATTATTATTACCTATACCCCAAGTGCAGGAGGGGGAACCATCATTTTAGCGCCAACTGCTGCGCCATCAGGCGGTGTCATCAACTGGGATTGTCGTGGTGGAACATTGAATGGCCGTTATCGCCCAGCCCATTGCAGACCATAAAAAAGCGGCTAAAAAATAAAAAAATATTGACCAGGATAAGGCGGGTTGATTATTATCCCCGCGTAATGGAATATTAATTGGTCAAGGACTGCCTTATGGAAAATTGCAACTTATCTCGTCTGCCTTCTATCGCCACGGTTAACCATCTTTTGGTATTCATTAGATCTCATCAAAAACGCTATTGTCGAAGCGCTTTACTTCGTCGATACGGTAATCAAATCCTTATGTACTGGCCTGTACCCTCTGGCTCTGCGCTGTTTGTCTCCTTATAACCCATTTTCGGCAGTGAATTTCCGAAGAGGTTTATTGGTTTGTAGTGAGTTGAGCGAAAGGATTGATGATGAAAGTGCTATGGATTTTTTTATTTTTTTTGAATATGTCTTTGTTATGGGGTAAGGCAATTGATCAATACCCTGATTTTAATTTGAAATATTTAGCGCCTCCTCCCGCCACGGTTTATTATGGTGAGAAATTGGCTATTCCCTTTGTATTGCATTTTATTCATCTGGCAGATAGCCTGGTGTGGTATTCCTTACCCGCTGGAAGTTATGTAGAGCAGGTATTTGGCCATTGTCCGCCGGTGGGGGGCATTTTTAATCTGTGGCGTGGAGACTGTCACTATAATTTGATTATTCCAGGCAATGCCATCAATAAAGTTTTTTCTGGTGCGCCTACAGTGGCTGTTCTTTGGCAATATGACAATAGGAAACAAAATTTTTTTCATAAATTAGCTCCTATTCATGTACAAGTCATCCCTCATTGCCCGTCCATGCTCAATATTCCTGTACAGCAAGCCACAGCGAATAGTCATTTTGTATTACCATTAAGACCTTTTGTACAATATTATGAAGAAAACCTGCGCGCAGGCACTGCGTTTGCTGCTCAGCTGGTACCAGGCGCACAAGATGGTTTACTGTTTGATGCGAAGCAGTTTGCAATAACAGGTATTCCCACTCGGATTGGAACCTATACTTTTGCCGTGGGCGGGATGACTTCTCGTTGCAAGACACAGCCAACTACCATAACCATCAAGGTGGTAGATAATCCCAAAGACAAGCCAGTTTTTAAAAATACGCTCTCCTTGCTGACCGCCATGCCAGATCAAATCTACCGTATGAACCTGCTGGAGCTTTTAGAGACGCCAAATCACTTTATGGTGAGCAATCAGCTGTCTTTTCGTATAGAAAGCAAGTACAGCAATGCTGCATGGTTGTCTATTTCACCAACCAATCCTACGCTTTTAGAAGGCAAAGTACCTGCGCAGCTTGCGGGTCAGATGGCAAAGTTCACTTTGGTTGCCTCAAGCAATACCGGAGGAGACTCCGAGCCTGTTCATGTCAGCATTCCTATTGCCTATGATCCGTCTCGAAAACCAGCGATAAAGCCTTTTGTCATAGAGCATGCGACAAATCAATTGATGGATTTTGATCTAAGATCTTATGTAGTCACAATGGATGATGAGCCATGGACTTTGTTTGTCGATAAGATTGAGCCTATGGCGTCTTGGCTGTCACATACAGCCACTGCATTACAAGGCATACCACCAGCAGATGCTGCCGGACAGCAATATGATGTAACCTTAAGGGTAAATACCGAGTCTGGTGGTTCGTCAGATGCGATTACTGTGCCTATAAAAATAGCAATTAACCCTCAATTGACACCTTACTTTGAGGATCCCGATATCATTCTTCCTGTTGCCATGTCGAATACCTATTATTCTTATGATTTTGCAAAAAATAATACTGTGCTACCTGAAAATATACCTTATCAGATAGAGTTTGATACCACATCGCCTCAGCCGGGATGGGTGACAATACAAAACAATCGATTAATTATCAAGCAAGTACCTGAGACAAGTGCAAACAGTATTCCGCTTCGGCTTTTGATTAGAAACCTGCCTGGAGGCACTTCTTTGGTTTACCGCACCGATTTGAAGATTATCTCTAACTCGACGTTATGATAAATTCCCACCGCCGAATCCCCGCTGCGCAGACCGCGGGATCCATACACTGAATTATGTTGTGGTATAAACCCCGCCCATCAGGGTTCATCTTTGGAATAAGGTCTATTTTCCATTGTCTTTTCCATTCCTCCAATCGTTTCTGTCGAGCGGCAGCCGGCTGAATATCATTGTCAATAGCGTC
>PEQM01000032.1 GCA_002786205.1 Legionella sp.
GACAACTCTAGGAGTTACATTATGGGATCTAATTTATCCAGCAAGTTTAATAAATGGGCAGGCCTCACTAAAAAGGAAGAGCCTGAAAAAGATCCTAAAATTGTAGAGACAGAAAACCTTATTAACTCACTGCGTATTAATATTAGAAGTTGCAAGAATTTAAGAGGAAAAACTCTGAGTGACGCAGATTTGGATAAGGCTATTAACGTTTATATAAATAATAATCCATACGACCGAGCAGCGGGGGAGGTGGATAAGGCACGCCGTCAGATAATGTCGTACATGTCTGAGGGTAAAAGAGACGCGGTGGAAGGCGCTTTATCTATCATGCAAAAAGCTAGAGCTTCATTGAAAAACAATCCATCAGAACCTGCTCAAGTTGTAGCGGATACTAGACAAGCCATAGCCGAGCATAAAGCACAACTGGTTCAAGAACCGTCTTTTTTAAGCAAGTGTGTTGCCTATGTAAGTAATATCATGTCTGGTAAAGCAGAGAAAGCTGTTAAAGATCTAAGAGAAAAAGCCAATGCAGACAATAAATTTTTAGAGACTATCAATACAGCTCAAAGCTCTACCTTTAAACCTTAAGCGGTGCTTTTTTATTTTCAAACAGAATGCATTAATCAGCCGGTTGTTGATGAAGAAGTCGATTGTCATTTAATAACCACAAAAAAGGCACAAAGAGCAAAGCACAGACCACTGAGCATTGATACAGTCCCACCCAGCCTAAGTGCATTTGCAAAGTGGCGGCTATGGGGCCTGAGGCGATGCGGGGGATGGTAGAGATGGCTACCAGCAGGGAAAACTGGGTTCCGGTATACTGCTTGTTAACCGTTTGCATGAACAAAGCCACTAAAGCCGTGGATCCCATACCAGCGGCAAAATTATCCAAAAAAACCGCAACTGCGAGCAATGCAATGTTTTTACCCACCAAAGCCAAGACAACAAACAACACATTGGTCATGGCTTGCAGCAGGCCAAAGCACAGCAAGGAGCGATAAAGCGAATAACGCAAAAGCAGCACACCGGCGAGCAAACCGCCGGTCAAAATGGAGATGATACCTAAAATTTTGTTGACATAGCCTATCGTATCTAAAGAAAAGCCCAGGCCCTGAATTAAAAAAGGCATGACGATGCCACTGCTGGTGGTGGTAAAGGCCTCACCTAATTTGTAACAAAAAACAAACAATAAAAAAGGAATAATCCGTGGACGGGTTAATAAGTCTTTCACCGGTACAATGAAGGAAAAAGAAAGCTTGTCTGTCGCCTCTTGGGGATGTGAAGGCTCCTCGCTATACCAGCTGGCCAATATCCCAACGCCCATAAAAAGGCCCATAATCCGATAAGTCATGGACCAGCCCCAATACTGAGCCATAATCAAAGCCAGCCCACCCGAACACAACAAAGCCAAACGATAGCCTAATACGGCAACCGAAGCGCCTAAACCATGAGCCTTGACCGGTAAATATTCCACCCGCTGGGCATCAATCACCACATCTTGCGTAGCAGAGAAGAAAGCCATGACCAAAGCCAGGCCTGCCAATAAATAAGGATGCTGGTCTGGAGTAAACCAGGCCATGAGGTTAAAGCCTAGCAACAGCAACAGCTGCATCATTAACATCCAGCTGCGTCTTTTTCCTAGCTGTGCTGACAAAGAATAGCGATCGACCAACGGCCCCCAAAACATTCGATACAGATAAGGCATACCCACAAGACTTAAAGCACCGGTGGCTAAAACAGGTAACCCGCTAAAAGCAAACCAGGCTTGTAAAGTACTACTCAGCAATGCCAAAGGCAGGCCGGAAGAAAAACCCAATAAAAATACAATAACAAGACGATAATTCATGAAAAGCGATCATTACGTAGCAAAGACATGCACTACATGCTGGTTTAATTCTTAAACCATACCGTTTTTCGCTCCAGAATGAAACCCATATTGCTATTAATTTCTCAGCATGGCTTGCAAAGATCAGCACCATAGCCTTTTGATGCAACGACATCACTCGATAAAGAAACACTATGAAGCCATTTTGTGCTATTATATACAATATCAATACGTCCACTTTCATGCCGAGGCAACAATGAGCACTCCCCATGCTGATAACAGCAGGACACAAACCCAAAGGTTTATTAATAACCTTAAAGAAACAATCAGAGATGAGCTTGAGTCGGATAAGTGCGTACGCAACTATTGGAATCCTGAAAAGACTGACAAGGCTGACAAGGCTGACAATCCTGACACCGGGTTAGATTTTCAATTAAACCTTGAAATGAAGACTCGAAACCCTGCCCGCGCTAAAATCCTGGGAAGTGCTGCACGCCTGGTTAAGGAACTTCAAGCCATTCCACTGGATCTAGATGATGCAGAGTATAAAAAGAAGGCTATAGCCTGTGTGAAACCCTATCAACCTCAATTCGTGAAAGAGCCTGCCTTCACGTCTATTATTTATCATTTTTTAGCTAATTTGCGCTTGTCATACAGCTTACATACAAAAGAAAACATGCCACACCACTCCAAAGGGCCGTCATTGACCTGGAAAGAAAAGTTTTCAACCTTCAAAAAAAAAGTTAAAGATGCATACAAGACAGCAAAAAAACACGCGACAGACGACAGTAATAAAGAAACCGAAACCTTTAAAAAGGTATTCGATACAAGCGAACTCACGAAAAATAGACCTCGATGATTGATTTTAGTTCCCCCGTAAAATACCCGACATTAATTGCTCCGTTTTACATGACGAATACACTATTTAGAGGTAGAATTCACTTTCATTATTGATAACCTAAAAAGGCAACTGTTTGCCTTATAGTATAAGCAATAGAATATACTGAGGTTGAACAACCATTAGGAATACCATGCTGTCTGCTACTGCTTTAAAATTTATTTTTGGTATCATTACTTATGCAATCATTTTACTTGCCGGATGGTATCCTTTCAAAAAACGCATCAAAGAGGACAAGCATCTGGATTTTCCCATCGGCGATACTTTAGCCACTGGTGTTTTTTTAGGTGCAGCTTTATTACACATGCTGCCAGAAGCCTCTAACCTGTTTAGTCATCTAGGCTATGACTATCCTTTTGCTTCCATTATCACCGGCATTGTTTTTTTAATGTTTCTTTGGTTTGAGCACTTGGGCAAAGAACTCTATCACCATCATGAGGCCACGCACCCCGCTTTTGCCATTTTGGCCTGGGCCATGCTTTCCATTCACTCGGTAATGTTAGGTGCCGCCTTAGGTCTTGCACACTATAACTCCATGATTATTATGCTTTTCTTAGCCATTATCACCCACAAATGGGCAGAAAGCTTCGCCATTGCTGTGCAGTTAAATAAAAGTACGCTGAGCACCAATAAAAGCATGGTGTTCTTTTTTATCTTCAGCTTGATGACGCCATTAGGCATTTATCTAGGCTGGTATTTCGGCCATGGCATAGAAACTCAATCTGTTTTTGATCCGATCCTGTTAGCAGCCTCTGCTGGTACTTTTCTTTATTTAGGCACTTTACATGGCCTGGAGCGCTGTGTGATGGTAGAGCGTTGCTGCAATCTGAAGTATTTTAGTTTTGTCATCATCGGATTTTTATTAATGGCCTCTGTCGCAGCCTACGTCTGATCGATAGACCTTTTTGGTCTATTCTCCACCTTTAGCATGCTTTAGGGGAAAAGTCATAACCCAGTGCAAAGCGCTAGCAAGGCGCCCACTATGACTTTTCGGTGAAGGTGGTGAATGGTTACGACTTTTTTATAACGCATTATTTTAGTCTTAGGAAGCAAAATGCATATAACCACCATTAAAGCTCGTGAAATTCTGGACTCTCGCGGCAACCCTACGGTTGAAGCGGATGTGATTCTCCATGACGGCACACTCGGTCGAGCCTGTGTTCCCTCTGGCGCGTCTACAGGCAGCAGAGAAGCCTGTGAATTACGTGATAACGAAGCCCGCTATCAGGGTAAAGGGGTACGACAAGCCGTACAGCACATCAATCAGGAAATCAATCAGAGACTGAAAGACACCTCCGTAGCAGATCAAGCTGCTTTGGATAACATATTATGCGCTCTTGATGGGACTGCCAACAAATCACACCTGGGTGCTAATGCCATTTTAGCGGTCTCATTAGCCGCAGCACGTGCCCGTGCGCAATGTTTAAGATTGCCCTTATTTATGGCCTTAAACCAAGGTCAGGCCATGTCCATGCCTGTGCCCATGATGAATGTGCTCAATGGCGGTGCTCATGCAGACAACAATGTAGACATTCAAGAGTTTATGATCATGCCTGTCGGGGCTATCGACTTTCCTGGCGCCTTACAAATGGGAACAGAAACCTTTCACGCACTTAAATCTGTTTTAAAACAGCAAGGACTCAATACAGCCGTTGGTGATGAAGGAGGCTTTGCACCCAATATCCAATCCAATCGCCAAGCCCTGGATCTACTGAGTTGCGCTATTGAAAAAGCCGGATTCAAATTAGGAAGTGATATGGTATTGGCTCTGGATGTAGCCGCATCAGAACTCTATCGAGAAGGTGCTTATACCATGGCGTCGGAAAAAAGAAGCTTTTCTGCTCAGGAGTTGATTTCATATTATGCAGAACTGGTCAACGATTATCCCATAGTCAGTATCGAAGATGGCCTGGATGAACAAGACTGGAGCGGCTGGAGCTTGCTAACGCAACAACTAGGCAACACCATTCAGCTCGTAGGCGACGATTTGTTTGTTACTAATCCGAAAATATTACAAGAAGGCATTAATCAGCACATCGCCAATGCCATTTTAATCAAGGTCAATCAGATAGGCACACTGACCGAAACACAAGAGGCGATAGCTCTGGCACAAAAAAACAATTACCGTTGTGTTATGTCCCATCGCTCAGGAGAAACGGAAGACACCTTTATTGCGGATTTGGCCGTAGCAACAGGTTGTGGACAAATTAAAACGGGCTCTTTATGCAGAACGGACCGAACAGCCAAATACAATCAATTGCTACGCATCAATGAATTAGCCAATCTCCCTTATGCTGGCATGACTGTCCTGAATAAAAACAGACAATAACTGCTGATAATCACTGCCATGTATTATTATACATGGCAGTAAATATTTTTTTAAGCAATACCCCTACTGGCTAGTTTCCCGTGATGGTAATAAACTGCTAGAATATAAAAAAATCAACTCACCAATAAGTACAACTTATGCGCCCTGTATTCATTGTTTTAATTATTGCCTTGGTTGTTTTACAACATAAATTGTGGCTTGGTGATGGCAACCTCATTGAGTGGGTCAAGTTACAACAAAAATTAAACGAGCAACAGGAACACAACCATCAACTGGCCGAGCGGAATAAATCGCTGGAAGCCGATATTCAACAATTAAAGTCAGGTGATGACGCACTGGAAGAGCAAGCGCGTTTTGAGTTGGGTATGATTAAAGAGGATGAAGAGTATTATGTGTTTGCGGACTAAATGAGATCGTGTGGAATAACCAACAAAAGTGCTCATTTTAAGTTACGCTGATCCAAATTTGAGTATTGGCTTGTATTGATGAATGGATCCCCGCCTGCGCGGGAACGACAATTTAAGAGATCGAATTAACAAAACGAGGCACTAGTGCTTTTTTTAAACCGCTATCAGCTCTACGTCTGATAAAACGGGTTTTTCTTGCCATAAACTAAGGACAAACCCTCCTCCGCCAGATCCGGTGGGTTTTACGGCCAGAGCTCCGGCCGCCAGCAACAAATTCATATGCTGCTGTAAACTGTCACTCACCAGTCCCCATTGCAAAAAACAATCTGCTGCTTTTTTTATGGCATAGGCTAATGGCATGCTGTCTTGCTGGCTGTTTTTTAAAGCCTGCTGACATTCCCATACTGCATCTGTCATTTGACTATCCAGGGCTTTTGCTTTCTCCGGATCGCTATCCCACAAGTGCTGAACTTGTTGGATGCAATGAGAGGTTATCCCTATTTGATTACATGAGGATAAAAACCAGATGGGTTTCAATGTTTGTTCAATAGGAAGACAATGGCCCTGTTTGAAATAAACGCCTTGATGAGCGGCAACGCCAGCAATATCAAGACCACTACTTTTACCATGAAACAAATGCTCTAATTCTTTGGCAAATTCCATTTTCTTTTCTACATCTAAAAATTTTTGTGCACAAAACCAGGAACTCACCGCTACACACAAAGCAGCAGACGCCCCCATGCCAGCACCTATGGGAATAGTACAATCCAAATGAAAATGGCCATTGATTTGGTTCAATGAACGCCCCAACAAATGCATGCCATGTTCTAAAACGCTCCAAAACAGCCATTGCATGTCAGCACCAGTACTGCCTGCATAATCCGCTCTTAAATCGGTTGAATGGGCGCTGTAATTCAACTGTAATTGCTTTTCTTTGATAGGAAACACCAAGGCGCCATGACCACGTACTACCGCATGCTCTCCAGCCAAAATCCATTTCCCATAGGTTGTAATACTAAAATCAGAGAACATGAAATGTCCCTTTTAAGTGCTCCACATAAAACTGCTGCGCCATGTCTTGCTGATCATCACGATACAACAAATGAATATTAGGGCCTGCATCCATCGTGACTATGGGGCCATCTCCTCTTTCTTGCCATAAGGCAGTCAGCTTATTTAATACCTGGAGGCTCTGTTCCGTTATATAAGCAAAAGGCTGTTCGCAGCTGGAAAACAACTGGTGCATTTCCTGAAAATCATCCCAACACAATTGATAAATTAAAGGCCAGTTTTGTGCCTCAAATGCGGCCAGCAAGTCTTTAAGACGTGCCTCCGCTCGCGCCGGACGAGCTTGGTATAAAGCACTGCTTTTCACTCGCTGATGGGCTTCGCTTGAAGAAACAGCCTTTTCTTTTTCACTGATCACAACAACCTGATGAAGCAAATGAGAATAAGGCAATACCACCTCAAAAACCGCTTCCTCTTGCCACAAAGCCCAAGGAGAAAAAAATGAACGACAAGAAGAACCTGAACCCATGCGGCTTAATTGCGCTTGTTCAGCAACCAAAGGCAAGGGCTTATCCGTCAACTCACTTAAGGCCATCGCAGCACAACGCGTCAATGCGGCAAAGCTTGATGCTGAACTGGCCAAACCGCTGCCATGGGGAAAGTTATTGGTAGACTGAATCAAAAAAGAACCACTATAGCCAAAGTACTGCTTAAGCCGCTGTAAATGAGCAATAAAACGTTGCTGACCAGAAGTTGACAAAACCAGGGCCTCAGGATTTTCTTTGGATATTAAAGGCTCCCATCGGTCTTCATCTCCCATGATAGACTCTAATCTTACTGTGCTAAGCAGATGGTCCAGGGTATATGATAATGATGAATTATCTGGAAGATTAGATGCTGTTTCTTTTTTCCCCATGTACTTGATTAAAGCAATATTGGCTGGAGCTTGCGCAAACCAATGCATACTAATTCTCCTAAAAGCTTAATGACCTGGGCTGTCATTCCATAAAATTTTATGTAATTGCAATTGAAAACGAACTGGCAATCGGTCTTCTACAATCCAATTGGCAAGTTCCGTGGGATTTAATTGATTCCAGCTCGGTGAAAATAACAGCTGCGCTTTTTGCTCAAGACTATGTTCTATAATCTTTTGACAAGCCCATTCGTAATCGGCACGACTACATAAAACAAATTTGATTTGATCGGTGGGTTTTAAATAGGCTAAATTAGTCCATAAATTTTTATTGTCTTCCAATGAACCCGGTGTTTTTAAATCCATCACTATCATAACCCGCGCATCTACCATCGATAAATCACGCGCACCGCTGGTTTCTAAAGAAACAACATAACCTGCATCACATAAAGCAGTTAATAAAGACAAACAGGCAGGCTGCGCTAAAGGCTCCCCCCCGGTGACACAAACATGGCGACATTGATACTGAGCCACCTGTTGCGTTATTTCAGACAATTCTTGTAGCTGCCCCCCACTAAAGGCATAAGCCGTATCGCAGTATTGACAGCGCAATGGACAACCGGTCAAACGGACAAAAACGGTCGGCAGACCAATAGTAGTAGACTCTCCTTGCAAAGAGTGAAAAATTTCAGTAATTCTTAATTGTGTGGTAAATCGATTCATAACCTTACAGCTTACATGGTGTTCAATGTTTCCAGCTTCAAGCTGGCCAATTGAGCGGTAGAAGTATTAGGGAAAGAGGTCACTACTTGCTGTAATCGTTGCTTTGCTAGTTGATTATTGCCAGCAGCGGCATAAGCATAACCTGCTTTTAATAAACTGGCTGCTTTTTTATTGGACGAAGGAAACTCTTTTAAAACGGTCTCAAAATAACTGGCAGCTTTGGTATAATTTTTCTTTACAAGATACAACTCGCCTAACCAGTAATAAGCATTTGCACTGTATCCTCCCTGAGGATATTTCTGAACAAAATGCTGCATGGCCGCTATGGCTTTGTCATACTGCTTGTTTTTAATCAATTCATAAGCAGCAAGATAAGCAATTTGCTCATCAGCAGGATTGGCTTTGGATCCATTAGAGACTACAGCAATGGTTTGGGCACTACTTTTCGCAGGGTTTGCAACGGAGGCTGTTGGGGCGGCACTCCCCTGTGGCGTCGATGCTTTCAAAGAAGGGGCTTTAGCTCCATTGGTACTAATACGCGCATCCAAATCTTTATAAAAAGTCAATTGCTGTTCTTTTAGCATTTGTAATTCATGAGCTTGCACTTCCATCTGGCCGCGCAATTCCTGGAGTTCTTTTTGTAATATCTGCACTCGCTCCACCAAAGACGCACTGTCTTTCAGCGCGGTATTGCTTTGATGAGGGGCTGCAGGCATCTCTTCATGTGCCAAAGCGGGACCATCATCAGAATAATATTTTGCATTGTGGTTGCTGTTATTGTATGCCGTATTGACTTGCGGCTCGTCGTATTTAGAACGAACAGCAGATTGCTGTTCGTCTAAAATAGCAAAATTATCACTTTCATCAACGACTGGTGCTTCAGCCCAGACCATAACAGGAATGATCAGGGAAAAGCACAGCGTAATAAAGTGTTTTTTGCACCCTATCATCTTGTTGCCTCGTAAGTAAACTCAACTCGTCTGTTTTGAGCATGTGATGCTTCATCATGTCCGTAATTGGCTGGACGCTCTTTGCCATAACTGACCACACGAACCTGATCTCTGCCTACACCGGCCATTTGTAATATATCAGCTACTGTATTTGCACGGTGCTCACCTAATGCGACGTTGTATTCACGACTTCCGCGTTCGTCGGTATGACCCGCTAATAAAACACGTGCGCCTGGATGCGTTTTCAGATAATCAGCTTGCGCATTAACAGATGGTAAATATTTAGCGGCCAGCGTACTGTCATCATAAGAAAACAGATACAATTGATTATGTGGTGCCTGAGTCGTATAAGACTCACCTGGCTCTTGACCAGCAAAATGAGTAAATTGGCCTAAACCTTGAGCAGAAGCATCACCGCCCTCACCCATGCCAGCACCTGCGCTGCCAAATTTTTTAGAACAGGCAGTTACTAATACCATACTGGCAAGCAAGACACCCAGTTTAGTCAATTTTTTTTGGTTCATCCTCAATCTCCTTCGTTATTCTTATTATTAAAAAATCAGCTCAATAGTATAGGCTGGCATTGTATAATTTTTTTTATTTTTTGGCTATTGCTTAATGTGCCTTTATACTGGATATCACAAACTGAGTCATAGACTGCGTCAGTTGATAAGATGCGGTATTGGCAGCAAGCACACCACCATAAGGCGTGTCTTGAGGACAGGGTACTTTTTCTGTCAATATGCGTGAAGCCAATACTTTATTGTCGCTGACTCGTGTTAAAACCACTTTGATAGAAAATACCAGCAAACTGGGCTTACTGATGAAATTTTGCTCTAAATGCAATACTTGAGTATCTAGCCTATACATGGCGCCTTGAGTATAGGGGCTTGAAGACACCGCAGCAAACGAACCTGAGCTTTGCAAACTTTGCAACAGCAAAGGATAAAGCATGTTCGCAGGTGTATCGACCCAGGCATTATTGGCAAAGTGCTCCAGCTGATAAGGCTTTTTAATATACAACATGGCCTGCGTTTGATAGCCGGCAACCGCCTCTGGCGTAGTTACAAGGATGGTGTAAGCGCCCTTGATGGTATTATGTTTACTGCTAAAACTATTCAGTTGATACTGGTTGGTTATCGGCATTTTCACCGGCGAACAGCCTATTAATGCACTAAGCCCCATAAGCAGCATGCCTGCTTTTATTTTTCTCATTTTACTCTCCTGGCCCCTTTTTGGGAGGCGCTGTTCCACGAACGACTACAGAAGGATTTTGACGCATTTCATTACTGACTTGCTCCAGATTCGCTGAAATGGTATTTAAACGCTGTAATAAAGTAGTAATCGACGGCACCGTCTGCTGCGACAATTGCTCAAAGGTATTTTTCCCGCTCATCATTGCTTTGGATACATCCTGGCTGGCAGTGCTCATATAATTGGCTAATGAATTGAATTTTTTAACGCCCTGGCGAAAATCAGTTACTGTACCTGGAAATTCATTGCTTATTTTAGCCAGGTTGGCAAGAAAAACATCCATATTATGAATACTGTCTTGTAAATTTTTACTGTTTTTTGAGAGAACTGAAGTCACCTCATCAATATTCGCTAAAGTTTCCTGGATGTATTGCGCATTTTGTTGATTGAATATCTTTTGCGTTTGTACGCTTAATTTATTCACATTTTCGGAAACGTCCTTAATGATAGAGTCTATCTGATTAAATAAGGATGGGCGAGCGGGGATCACGGGATAGGGTTCCCCCTCCATCCGCTTGATGGGAGTTAACTCTGAAGAGCTGGCAGCCAGGCCAATATTGGCGACGCCGGTAATGCCTTGTGAAATCAGGGTGGCTGTTGTACTGGTAGTAATTGGTATGTCTTTTTCTACGCTCAATGTCAGCTCTACCTGTCTTGGGTCATTGGTATTTAACTGTATCTTTTTTACAAAACCGACTTGAACCCCATTAAATTTTACTGGGGATTGCTCGCTTAAACCTGCGACCGACTCAGAAAGATATACCGTATAATTGGTGTATTCTTTTTGATTAAACCCAACGGAAAGCCACAAGCCTGCTGACAGTAAGGCCGCTAAAAGAAGCAGTACCACCAAGCCGACTATGGTGTAATTAGTTTTGGATTCCAAGTACCTGTCCCCTTTTATCAGACTGCGTGCATAACCGGCATCTTTTGCTTGACCATGTTTCTACAGTGCTCATTTACTCTATGTAAACTCCGCTCATCAAAACAGGGATGCCTTGTTTTCAGGTAACCTCTACCGGTTATGCAAAAAGTCTATTTTTTTATTACATTGCTGAAATAATCAACAATAACTGGATTTTTATTACGCATTAACTCTTGAATGGGTTCCACGGCTAAAATCTTACCCTCCCCTACAAAAGCAACACGATCGGTAATACCTTGCAAAGATTCTATATCATGACTGATCATCACTACCGTTAATTTTAATGTATTTCTTAAAAAAACAACCAATTCATCAAAAAGCCTGGCGCCGCGAGGATCCAGACCTGTCGTCGGTTCATCTAAAAATAACAGCTCTGGATCCATGGCTATAGCCCGTGCAGCCGCCGCTCTTCTTTGCATACCGCCGCTTAATTCGGCAGGAAACTTCTCTGCAGCCTCAGGAGACAAGCCAACCAAAGCGATTTTTAATAAAGCCAGCTCCCTCATCACTTCTTCATCCAAAGACGTAAATTCTCGCATGGGAAACATCACGTTATCCAATACAGACATGGCAGAAAACAATGCGCTGTGTTGAAATAGCATACCCCAACGGCGTCTTATCGCCAAAGCCTGCTGATCATTCAAACCATCGATTGCCTTGCCAAATACTTTAATAGAGCCGGCTGTTGGTTTTAATAACATTAGAATACTACGTAAGATAGTGGTTTTACCACTTCCTGAACCACCAATAATAGCAAGAATTTCACCTTGTTCTACGGTCAGGTTAACATCCGTATGCACCCATTGCCCACCCAAACAATTTTTCATGCCTTGAATTTCAATAATAGGCTGCGACATTATAAGCCCATCCAGCTATAAGCTACTGAAAAAGCAGCATCAGCAATAATAATTAAAAACAAGGCTTGTACCACGCTCTTGGTAGTTTGACTGCCTATGCTGTCTGCGCTGGAACGAACCTGAAATCCCTGAAAACAACCCACTAAAGAAACCAATAAAGCAAAAGCAGGTGCTTTATAAAGACCCAGCATAAACTGATCCAGCCCCACACTGCTCTTGAGCCTTTGCAAAAAATCCTCATAACCAATGCCTAGCATCATTTTTGACATGAACATAGAGCCTAAAACACTAAAAATATCAGACCAGAAAATAAGCAATGGAAAGACTAAAATCAAGCCAACGACCTTAGGCAATACCAATAACTCTGTAGGTGATAAACCCATAGTCTGCAACGCATCGATCTCTTCATTAACCTTCATACTCCCCAATTGTGCCGTAAAAGCAGAACTGGTTCTTCCGGCAACAATGATGGCAGTAATAAGCGGAGAAAACTCTCTAAAGATAGCCATCCCAGATAAATAAGCGATAAAAATATTGGCACCATACGTCTCTAGCTGCAGTCCCATTTGATACGCTAAAACCACCCCGATAAGAAAAGACAATAAAGCAATAATAGGCAGCGCTTTTAACCCGGCTGAATTGATAATAGATACGATACTGGGCCACTGAAATCGGCGCCACTGCCCTAATGCTTCAAAAAATTTAAGACTTAAATCACCGATTAAGATGATTAGGCCATCTGCCTGTAATGCTTTATTTTCTGCTTCTTTGCCCACTTCATAAAGCAAACCCTCTGGCGCACGAATTTTGGGCTTGAAAGAATAGGCTGCTTTTTTGGATTGCACTAAATGAATTAACTCTTCCTGCTCAGGCGCACAATGAACCAAAGTAACCTTGTTATCATGCTGCTCTAACAGATCCATGCATTTTACTAAAACCAAAGCTCCCGCGCTGTCCATTACTGTAATGGCAGCAGCATTCAAATGAAGCGACTGGCTGGTTGGTAATTCGCTTGCTTGAAAATGGGAAAATAAAGAGCATAAACCTTGCACAGTCCATGCACCGGTGCATAGAAATTGCTGATGTTCTGCATCGAATAAAATATGTGCATTGTCTTGTTTCATAGCGGCATCTTTAGAAGTCAAACCATAGAATAATACAAAAAGACACTCGACTGCAAAACTTGATAACAAAATATAGCGATGAAATAAACTACAGGTGATACGAAAACTCTATTTTTTATCTGTTTATCAGAGCGCTCAGCGCTCTGATAAATACTGGTGGTATCTGAATTAGTACCGTACACTGGGTAAGAATTCTTCGTCAACATCAACAGTCGACATGGGCATCGGGTCTGTATCAACCTGACTTGCTCTTAGAGGCGTTGATGAATCTTCAACATTCAATTCCTCTACGGCCTCGTTTAATTGAGTCAGTTTCTTCGCACTGTCCGTATTTAACTTGATTGGGAATAAAGTGCCTTTATACGCTGCAGCAACCAAATAAACAGGAAGTAAGAAAACAGCCAATCCCAGGTTAGCCAGTATCTCACCTACTCCACGATGTTGCTTTAACAACTGAATGTCTGCATTAAGATTTTCATTCAATCGTGTTTTTACACGCTGCTTCAATTGAGACAGATTGTTGTCTTCTTCATATGTTCTGACATAGTCTGCAATGTCAGTAGTTACTGCACCTATAGCCTTTGCCGCCGCAGTGTATGTATTTTTTGTTGCATCATCAGTTGCAGTCTTTGCTGCTGTTTCAAAATAAGCTTTTTTACTTAATAATAAATTGTACTGTGCATGGAAAGACTTAAATGCAGGATGGTTAAACATCTTTGGCAGTAGCTCATCATTTGCCTGAGTTTGATTTTCATTCTGTGCAAAACTTTGTCTTTTAGCTGTTATTTCTTTTTCAATTTGCTCGTCTAATGCTTTCAAGCTGGCTCGTCGATCAGCACTTAATCGACCTGGTTTATTTGATTTTTGTCCATTATGCGTTGCTATTAAATTATTCAGCTCTGTTTCAGACTGCGCCATTGAAATTAACGTTAAATACTCTTCTTGTTGCGCCTTATACTGCGCGTATGGCGAAGGACTATTTTTACCACTCATTTTTATAACTCCCCAAAGGTAAGATGTACAAAATCAATTGCAGCGCTCATTATAAATGGAGATAAAAAATTAAGCCAGTTATCTTTATATTCATTTTATATTTTTTTTGTCCATATCGAAATATAGCATGCCGTGCACCTCTTTTTTTTTCATGGACGGAGATAAATCAATGCAACAGGTAGTCTACCCTTTTGTTTTATGATAAAATTGCGCTCTTTTTATTCTTTAATGAAGCCACAGGCATGACTTCCGATTATAGCCAATTTGAACAAAGAAAGCGCGATCATATTGAGTTGGCCTTGATGCCAGTCAATCAAAGCAGCGAACTCAATGCTTTTGATCATTATACTTTAATTCATGAAGCCCTGCCTGATATCAATTTTAATGATATTTCAATAGCCAGTACACGCTTTGGCACTTCCATCGCAACACCATTTATTGTCAGCTCCATGACCGCAGGACATACTCAATCAGTAAATATTAATCAATGCTTAATTGAAGCTTGTGCACAAACACAATGGGCTATGGGTGTCGGCTCACAACGTCGTGAATTAACTGATTCTCATGCCGCTAACGAATGGATTGCCTTACGCCGTAAATTTCCAGATGTCATTTTATTTAGTAATTTAGGTATTGCACAAATCATCAAAACGCCGATTGATGCCATTCGCCGCTTGATTGATTCCCTTCAGGCCTCGGCACTCATCATTCATTGCAATCCTTTACAAGAAAGCATACAACCCGAAGGAACTACTGAATTTAAAGGCTGTTGGTATGCCTTGGAGCAGCTCATTCAAGCCATTGAAATTCCACTGATTATCAAAGAGACCGGGTGTGGTTTTTCACAAAAGACACTGGCTCGTTTAAATACGCTTGGAGTCAAGGCGGTAGATCTTAGTGGTTCAGGCGGCACGCATTGGGGTCGTATAGAAGGACACCGAGCCACTCACCACGAAATCAAACAGCAAACAGCGGTGACGTTTCGCAATTGGGGCATTGATACCATGCAGAGCATGAAAAATGCTTTAGCCATCAATCCTCATTATGAATTATGGGGTTCAGGCGGCGTGCGCCATGGCTTGGATGCAGCAAAACTTTTGGCCATGGGAGCAACAACCGTTGGATTTGCCAAGCCTCTTTTGGAGGCTGCATTGCAATCGCCGCAACAGGTGATAGAAAAAATGACTGTAATAGAGTATGAATTAAAAACAGCCATGTTTTGTACGGGCAGCGCCGTATTGTCTGATTTAAAGGAGAAAATATGTTTGTAACCCCTAATGCAGATGCTTTATTCAAAGGGTTTTCCAAACTAACCCGTGAAGAACGCTTCAGTCGTCTGCTTGCTTTGGGCGCCCTTGCGCCAGAAGACATTCATTTTCTCAAAAATGGAGGCATTAAAGAAACTGAGTTGGCTGATAAACTAATAGAGAATGTCATCGGCTATTTTCAACTTCCTTTAGGCGTAGCAACCAATTTTTTCATTGATGGCCAAGACTATGTAATTCCTTTGGCTGTTGAAGAAACTTCTATCATTGCCGCGCTCTCCAAAACGGCAAAATGGATAAGACAGCAAGGCAGTATCACTACCTCCATACAAGGCTCTTGCATTATTGGGCAAATACAAATAGCCAAAGTTACTGATTTTTCGCGATTAACAAAGCAATTTGAAGCCCATCGCCAACAGCTAATTCATATGGCCAATCAAGAAGTCGCTTTCAATATGGTTAAACGAGGTGGCGGAGTACACGACCTGAACTTACGACGCATACCCAGAGAAGATGGCCATGAAATGGCCGTCATTCATTTAACGATGAACAGCTGCGATGCCATGGGAGCTAACATCATCAACCAGGTTTTGGAGTATTTAAAAGATCCCATAGAAAAACTCACTGGTGAAAAAGTTACCATGTGCATTTTATCCAATTTAAATGACCAGAAACTAACTCATGCCAAAGTCACTATCAACCAGGTTGACCCTGAGCTTGGCTATAAAATACAGGAAGCGTCTTTATTTGCGGAAATGGATCCTTATCGGGCAGCAACCCACAACAAAGGCGTGATGAACGGCATAGACCCCGTCCTCATTGCAACAGGAAACGATTGGAGAGCCGTTGAAGCAGGTATCCATGCCTATGCAGCACGCAATGGCTCATATCAGGCCATTACCCGTTGGCGCTATCAGGACCATCAATTAACTGGTGAATTTACAGCGCCCTTAATAGTAGGGACTGTAGGCGGTGTGACTTCGATTCATCCCACTGCAAAAATGTGTTTGAGAATGATGAATATCACTTCTGCCAATCAGTTATCACAAGTCATTGCAGCAGTAGGGCTTGTGCAAAATCTGGGTGCACTCAAAGCCCTATGTACGGATGGTATTATTAAAGGCCATATGAAACTACACATCGACAACCTGTTATTAGTCACCGATGCCAACGAGCGAGAAATTCCTGAATTAAAAATACGCTTGCAAGAATGGCTGTATCGCTATAAACGAGTCAGCGTCAACAATGCTTTTGATTTGCTCAACGAAATGCGCCAAGCATCTGCATTATGAAATGGTCTATCCCTGCCAAAACTTTTCTATTAGGTGAATATGCAGCCATACATAGCGCATCGGCTCTTTTAGTAACAACCACCCCTGCATTTGTCATTTCTCTTGGTACAAAAGCATCCGCAGAAACAATTCACCCTCAATCACCAGGAGGCGTTTGGTGGCTACAACAAGAAACGAAAGAATACAGCCTTCAATGCAATGACCCCTACAAAGGACAAGGAGGCTTAGGCGCGTCCAGCGCTCAATTCGTAGGAAGTTATCTGGCCAGTTGCTATTTGAATGGTACCCAACCTTCATTAAAAGAATTGCTGGTAGCGTATTATCTTTGCGCATGGAACCAAAAAGGGTTAAGGCCTAGCGGTTATGATGTCATCGCCCAGACACAAAGCGGATGTGTTTTTATCAATAAAAAAGAACAAAACTTACAAACTTATTCCTGGCCCTTTGAAGACCTGTCTTTTTTTCTTATTCACACAGGAAATAAATTAGCAACACACCAGCATTTACAGCACGCCACCCTCCCCGCCAATGTCGAGTCATTGTCATCAATTGTAGATAAAGCCAAAAACGCCATAGAAACCCAAGACAGCATGCTCTTTGTAGACTGTATTAACCAATATCACCAGCAATTACAAGAAGCCCGATTGGTTGCACCTCATAGTATCACACTCATTAACCAGCTAAACCATTATCCAGAAATATTGGCCATCAAAGGCTGCGGTGCCTTAGGCTCGGATGTTCTTTTGGTTATTAGCGCTTCTAACCAGGCAAAATCATTGCAAGATAAGCTAATACAGCATGATTACCTTGTGCTGGCGACAGAAGATGATATTGCACCACAGAACGCAACAAGCACTCTTTTTTCTCACATTGACCAATAAAAGAAGCCCTCTCTCATTTAATAAGCTATTTTTAAAAAAAGAGACGATAAAAAGCTTGCATTTTTTTATTAATCCGGTATTATTTTAGCCTCTTTAGGGCCGTTAGCTCAGTTGGTAGAGCAGGAGGCTTTTAACCTCTGTGTCATAGGTTCGAATCCTATACGGCCCACCATATTAACCACACCAAATGGTTAATAATTTTTATAGATCACAGCCTTATTCAGGGCCGTTAGCTCAGTTGGTAGAGCAGGAGGCTTTTAACCTCTGTGTCATAGGTTCGAATCCTATACGGCCCACCATGTTAAGTAAATAACAATTCATCACCACACTCATGCGCTCGTAGCTCAGCTGGATAGAGTACTTGGCTTCGAACCAAGGTGTCGGGGGTTCGAGTCCCTCCGAGCGCGCCATTTAAAATCAAGCACTTAGCTCTAGTTTGTGTCCAAAAAACCAAGTTACTGTGACCAAAACGTGTCTCAACTGTGACGGCACTACGCTGTATTTAAATTTTTATAACGGTGGTTATGAAATACATAATACAAACCAGGTAAAACCAATAAAGTTAAAAAGGTGGACGAAATAATGCCGCCAATTACCACGGTCGCTAAGGGGCGCTGTACCTCTGACCCCGTTCCTGTCGCTAATGCCATCGGTACAAAGCCCAAAGAAGCCACAAGCGCCGTCATCAGTACAGGACGAAGACGCGCCAGAGAGCCTTGCAGTACCGCATCTTTGAGATAATACTTCTTTTGTTCACGTAGTTTATTGATAAACGTAATCATTACCAAGCCATTTAAAACAGCTACTCCTGATAACGCAATAAAGCCTACGCCTGCGGAAATGGAAAGTGAAATTCCTCTTAGCCATAAAGCAAATACGCCGCCTGTTAGTGCCAATGGAATACCAGAAAAGACGAGCAGTGCATTTTTAGCGTTACCAAAACTCATGAACAAAAGCAGGAAAATACCTAATAAAGTAATGGGAATCACAATTTGTAAACGTGCAGAAGCTGATTGCAATTGCTCGAATTGACCACCCCAGGTTATCCAATAGCCGCTAGGTATTTTGACATTTTTTTCTATGCGTTGTTTGGCATCAAGCACAAAGGAGCTTAAATCACGACCACGAACATTCGAACTAACGACTACACGTCTTTTTCCAGTTTCACGACTGATTTGATTCGGACTTTCACTGCGTACTGTTTTTGCTACTTCACTCAAGGGGATAAAATGTTTTTCGCCATCCTTAGACAGCGGTAATGGGATAAATACCTCCCTTAGTACATTTGGATCGACACGTTGTGACTCGGGTAAACGCACCACAATATCAAAGCGTTTATCACCTTCAAAAAGCTCCCCTCCTTTCTTTCCTCCTGTGGCAATCACAATGGCATCTTGTACCGTCTTTATTTGTAAGCCATAACGCCCTAAGGCATCACGGTTAATTTCAACCGTTAGCAAGGGTAAGCCACTTACTTGCTCAATTTTCACATCAGCAGCTCCTGGCGTTTTTTCAAGTTGCGTATCAATTTGCTCTGCTATTTTGAGTAAGGTTGTCATATCATCACCAAAGACTTTAACTGCTACATCACTACGCACACCTGAAATAAGTTCGTTAAACCGCATTTGAATCGGCTGAGTAAATTCATAATTATTGCCAGGAATTTGCTGAATCGCATCCTCAATTTCTTGCACCAACTCTTGTTTGGTTTTCTTGGAGTTAGGCCAGTCTTTGCGAGGCTTAAGCATAATATAAGTATCTGCAGCATTGGGTGGCATGGGATCTGTTGCTACTTCTGCAGTACCAATCCTGGTAAAAACATCTTTAACTTCAGGGAATTGTTTCACACGCTTCTCAACCATATCTTGCATAGCAATCGATTGGGTCAAACTGGTTCCAGGAATGCGCATGACTTGCATAGCAATATCCCCCTCATCAAGACTGGGAATAAATTCACCCCCCAAATGCAACGCAATGATAAAACTAATGGCCACCAAGACTAAAGCAGCACTAATAACCCAAGTTCGTGCATGAAAACACCGTCTTAATACACGTTCATAACCATTGGCAATATGCTGCACTAACCAGTTTTCTTTCTCTTGTACGCGACCACGTAAGAAAATAGCCACTGCTGCAGGTACAAAGGTCAATGCGAAAAGCATCGATGCCATGAGGGCAATAATGACGGTTTCAGCCATCGGTAAAAACATTTTTCCTTCAACACCGGTCAGCGTAAGAATCGGCAAATACACCACAGTAATAATAAATACACCGAAAATACTGGGGCGAATTACTTCAGTTGTAGCATAAGCAATGACTTTTAAACGTTCTTCAAGATGAAGCAGACGATTCACCTCGCGTTGCTTTTCTCCTAAATGCTTGATGCAATTTTCCACAATAATGACTGCCCCATCCACAATTAAACCAAAGTCGAGTGCGCCTAAACTCATCAAATTAGCACTGATTTTATTAGTCACCATGCCAGTAATAGTCATCAACATAGACAAAGGAATCACCATTGCGGTAATTAAAGCCGCACGAATGTTACCTAAAAAGAGAAAGAGAATGATGCAAACGAGCAAAGCACCCTCCAATAGGTTTTTCTTGACTGTTTCAATGGTAGCATTCACTAGTAACGTACGGTTATAAACGGTGACTGCCTCAACCCCTTCTGGTAAGGATTTATTAATCTCTTTCATCTTGATTGCTACGCGTTCTGATACCGTACGGCTGTTTTCTCCCATCAACATAAAGACGGTTCCCAGTACCACCTCTTGACCATCTTCGGTAGCAGCACCGGTACGTAGTTCTTTACCAATAGCAACTTCTGCCACATCACGAATACGCACAGGCGTACCTTGAAAACTTGCTACTACAATATTTTCAATGTCTTTGATGTGTTGCACTTGACCTGGAACACGAATTAAATTTTGTTCACCATTACGCTCAATATAGCCTGCGCCTACGTTTGCATTATTGCGTTGGAGTGCTTCGACAACATCAGTCAGACTTAAGTTATAACGTACCAATTTTGCTGGATCTGGAGTGATATGAAATTGCTTCTCATACCCACCAATGGTATTTACTTCTGCCACGCCTCCCACATTGCGTAACTGCGGTTTGATAATCCAATCCTGAATAGTGCGAAGCTCTGTCAGGTTATAATGATCTTTTTGAGGTATGTTGGCTTTGTTAATCAATGTATACATAAAAATTTCGCCAAGCCCAGTGGAGATAGGACCTAACGATGTTTCTACTTCGGACGGTAGCTTGTCTTTAACTTCTTGGAGCCTTTCATTTATCAGCTGTCTCGCAAAATAAATATTAGTGTCATCTTTAAATACGACAGTCACTTGCGATAAACCATAACGGGATAACGAGCGAGTATAGTCAAGATTAGGTAAACCACTCATCGCCAATTCAATAGGAAAAGTAATCCGTTGTTCGACCTCAAAAGGTGAATAACCAGACGCTTGTGTGTTAATTTGCACCTGAACATTGGTAATGTCCGGCACAGCATCAATGGGCAGCTTTTGAAAATTGTAGATGCCAAACAAGGCCAAAATTAACGTAAACAACAGGATAAACCAGCGGTGTCTGAGTGAAAACCGTATTATCTTTTCAAGCATCGTCCATCCTTAGTCGTCGTGGCTTGCGCCTTCTTTGCCAAGCTCAGCTTTTATAAAAAAGCTGTTCTTTGTGACATACTTTTGTCCGGCATCAAGCCCAGACAGTACTTCAACCCATTGATTATCTTGTTGACCAAGTTTCACCGGTGTCGCTTCAAAAAAATCGCCTTGTTGCACAAAGACGACATCATCTTCTCCCCAGCGTTGAATAGCTGAAAGCCTAACTGCCACAGGTGTCGTTATTTCTTTAATAATGATTTCACCATTCACATACATGCCAGGAAGCCACAAATGATTTTGGTTAGGCAATACAGCACGTGCCAGTATGGTTTGACTGTCTTCAATACCCAAAGGAGAAATGTAAGAAATAGTGCTGATTGAGTTTGGTTTTCCTTCATCACCAGTTACTCTCACGGTCATGCCCCGTTTAACCTGCGGCGCATCTTTACGATACAAGGTGAAATCTGCCCACACATCATTTAAATTCGCCACATCATAAATAGCTTTTGTGGCTTGCGCCAACTCGCCATTGGTGGCGTATTTTTGTACAATCGTGCCAGAAATCGGTGTATTGATGGTGTAGTTTTGCAAGCTTTCATTACTTTCAATGATTGCTAAAGGCTCACCTTTCGTAACTTCTTCACCTAAGTTCTTTTTCATAGTTTGGATAATACCTGCATAACGCGCGTAAATGGGTGCCATCGTATCGCGGTTAGGTACTATTTTTCCTACTGCCTTAAGTGTTGTTTTTATAGCCTGGCTCTCTGCGGTTTCAGTTTCAATATCTGCTGCTTTAAGTGTTGCAGGAAGTAATTTAACTCGTCCCTCATAGCTTGAATAAGTCCACCGGTAGGTTTTACCCAATAAAGTTAATTGGGCTGAAACATCAAAAGAATGTGGCTCTGTAATTGCTTGATTGCTTTGTAGAAAACCATTATTAGGTGCAAAAGTAATGTGCTCTTTTTTTTGATTAAACCGTATAAGATCCATTGAAAGCTGAGCGTCCGCAGGTGAAATCAATTTATCATTTTGATAGATGAATGCTCGAAAATGCGGGGACATCGCTTGGCTAAATAAGACTAACTCAATGCTTATGTCGCCTTGTTTTAAAAGACGACCACCGTTTATACCTGTTTCAACTGCCTCTTCTTGTATTTTATTTTCTTCATTAGAGCAACCAGACAAGATGCTAAGACTTATAAGAATTAACAGGGTTAACAAGGATTTGTTTATCACGCGATTCATTTACTCTCCTTTGTGGGATGAAGTCCCAAAAGCCCCGTTAGCTGAATTAATGTTTTATGGTAATCCGCATGAGCCTGCTGATAATGACGTTCCTCTTCAAATAAACTGTTTAAAGAAAGAGATAATTCAAGATAGCTATAACGTCCCATTTTATAGCCGTCTTGCGCCAACTTTATAGATTTACGCGCCAAAGGAAGTAAGGAATTAGTTACTAAATCAGCCTCATACTGGCTCTGCTTGGCTTGTAAGAAGATAGTATAAACCTTTTGGCGTACATCAAGACGTGTTCCTTGAAGCTCATGTGCCGTTTGGGTGTACTGTGCCTCAGCAGTGAGAATTTTGCCTTGATTTCTATTATAAACAGGCACTTCCGCATTAACTGAGGCGACCACCGCATTTGAGCCATCATCTTCAAAATGTCTTCCACCTAACTGAACGTTTAGATCAGGCCAGACCGCCTTTTTAACCGCGGTAATGGTAGCGCGTTTAGCCTGAAGCAGTATGTGTATTTGACGTAATTGCGGGTTTTGCGGCAGTTTTTTTATTAATTCATGCCAGTTAAGAGTAACATCCGGTAGTCCTTCATCGACTAATAGACGGTCTTCTCTTAAAGCATCGCCTAGAAGGCGAGATAATTTAGCGCGTTGAGCCAGAACGTCTCTTCCGGCTTTTTTTTCTTGGATACGAGCATCCCCTAACCGTATTTGAGCTAATCGTAAATCCAATTCAGACCCAGCCCCTGCTTTTACGCGCCTATCAATAGCTGCAACAATATTTTGATTTAATTGAACCAATTTCTTTGTGACCTGATGCCATTGACCAAGATATAAAGCATCAACATACGTCATACCCACCCTAATATAGAGAGTCGCCTTTTGAACATTGATTTGAGCAAGAGAGGCCAAGTAATCTCCATATGTAGCTCTTTGTTGATAATACAGACGATTTCCCAAAGGGATAGGTTGCGTGACTGAAGCAGTTGTTTCTGCTGCTTCGTAACTGGAATAAGCTCCTGATCCACCAAAATTTTCTGCGAGTAGAGTCAGTTGTGGGTTAGGATAAAGTCCACTTTGAATGAAATACCCTCGCATCGCATGAGCCTTATCAATTTCAGCCTGTAACTCGGGGTTATTACGATAAGCTATTTCCAATGCTTCTTTAAACGTAAGTGGTTTTACGCCGAATGCTGATAGAGCGATAAAAAACATGCTTAAAGCAATCATTAAACGACTAAGCATTCCTTTCCTTTACTATAAAAAAGTTAATTGATTAATAACATAGGGTTATTAATCATCGTATCTTAATCGGGATGCGAAATCTATGAATAGAAATATAATGCCTAATACAGTAATATTTTTCATTGGACTCTCCTTTTCTTTTTTTAGTTTTTGACGAAACCATTTTGGCTCATCAAGTAGCCGTTTAAAAGAGAGGAGGAGTCTATATCATTGCCCTATAAATAACGCGGATAAACTGACCTAACTCATCACATTCGCCTAAAGCTAACACAAATTTATCGCTAATAGGGCTATATTCCTTAGTTAATAAGGCTGACTTACTTTCATAAGTGCTATCCAGAGTACCTATTAGTGTCAGATGGGGATCATAAGGTCTTTTATTCGATACGTCCAAAACTACAGCTATTTCTGACTGTAGCTTATGTAATTCTGATACATCATCAGGCATCAGGGATATCCAAAAGATATTATTATCAAACGTGATAAAACTAAAGCCTGTAAATTTCAAATCGAGCGAATAATCGCTTATCTTGATGCAGATATCTTTCCAGGTATTCTCAATTTCGTTTTCATCACGATAAAATTGACAGATCGTGATGTGTGGTAATGATTTTTCACCTAGATGATATACCGGATCCAACCATGTAAATTTTTGAGAAAACGCGGTAAACGCCTTAGATTGATTAACTGGGATTATTGCAATATTGTACTTCTTCATGGGTTAGATATCTTAGAAATTTTTTTAATAAATGGCGATATATCAAGTTTTTTAAACCAATTTTAGTTAATTGAAAGATAGGTAATTTTTATAGTGTCATTCGATTGCGCTCGGAAATAACACTAAATGAACTGCCTATATGACCAATAATATACCAGAAAACACCCGAATTTCAATTTAGGGCGTGCTCATGCATGTGTTTCTGGCTATAAAAGGTGGAAATGAATCTCAAGCATTAGATCGTGGTAAAGGAGGCTTTACTATCAAAATTTATGCATTAGCAGATGGACTGAGAAACCCTGTTAAGTTCATCTTAACAGAAGGTAGTGAACATGATATGACGAGCGGCTAAGTTTCTAAAAGAGTATCATGATACGATGGTTTTGACTGATAACGGATGCTGAAAAGTCAGGCTTTTTCGCAGGAGAGGATTGGAGCTGTTCTTTGTCATATCATAATCAGTTCTTAATCGTCTATAATTCACTCTATAGAAATCTCAAACTCTTAGGATAAAAATGAACAGTATAGAATCCAAGACCGCCATTCTTTATCGTATGGTTATGCCGAATCACTTATGCCCTTACGGTCTTAAAGCCAAAGCTTTGTTGCATCGCCAGGGCTATGTCGTTGATGACCGATGGTTAACTAGTCGAGAACAGGTAGATGCATTTAAAACTGCCCATAATGTACAAACGACACCTCAAACCTTTATTAATGAAAAACGAATAGGTGGCTATGATGATTTATGTCAATATTTTGGAAAAACCGTCTATGATCCTAAAAAAATGACTTACAGACCCATACTCACCGTATTGATACTCACGGCGTTAATGGCTATTGCAACAAGCCATGCATTCTTTGGCACTGTATTTACATTAAAGACTATTGGCTGGTTTATCTCTTTTAGTATGACCGTACTTGCATTATTAAAGCTTCAGAACATTGAAAAATTTTCAACCACTTTTTTAACTTACGACCTACTTGCTCAACGCTGGGTGCCTTATAGTTACATCTATCCTTTTGTAGAAGCTTTGGCAGGTCTTTTAATGATTGCGGGAACTTGTTATTGGCTTTCAATCCCCCTTGCTTTGTTTATAGGTATCATCGGTGCTATTTCCGTCTTTAAAGCCATTTATATCGATCGCCGTGAATTAAAATGCGCCTGCGTTGGAGGCGATAGCAATGTGCCTCTAGGCTTTGTCTCATTAATAGAAAACTTAATGATGATTGGAATGGCTTTGGTCATGTGGGTAGTTTAATTTTTCCTTTCCAATTGCCTGCCTTATCAAAGTATGAAGGCTAATAATGTAGATATA
>PEQM01000007.1 GCA_002786205.1 Legionella sp.
TGATCTTGGCTTAATTAAGCCATTAGGCCTTTTTCAAAACGCTATTGCAAAGGCAATGTACCTTCAAATCTCTTTGCACAGCGCGTTGTTGAAAAAAATTTATTGATAGCTTAATCCGCTTTCAGGTTTATTTTTTGAGAGAATGACATGACTGATTTATTTGAAGATGACAACGAAGAAGTATTAATTACCGATGAGTCTTTTGATGACGTGGCACTTGATCCCGAATTGGTTCAGGTTGCTGATGGTACCTTAGATGCGCGACGTCGGCTTGAAAAAGTATTAGAGGAACGACGGTTACGTGAAGAACTTGATGACTTTATGGATTATTAGATGCCAAAAGGGTCTTTTGACGTGTTTGCTTGATATACCATAGGAGGAGAAAAAATAAAACTGCTCCTCCTAGATAAAACAGCTCGCCATGTTGATTCCAGTGGCCGGGATTAAGTAGCATCTGTTTGCCTGCATGACCGAAATAGGTATAAAGAATTTCTGCTGGAATTAAAAAGACAATGGTAGTAATACTGTACATTCTCAAAGAAATATCAGTCAGACCTAAGCCGTAATTGACCAGATTAAAAGGAAGAATAGGAAATACGCGCAATAGAGCAACAAACAACCAGCCTTTTTTGTTGACGCCAGCGATTAACTGATTGAGCCGCTTGCCTCGTTTTTTACTGAACCAGGCATGAACCACGTGGCGCGAAATCAGGAATGAGCTCAAGGCACCGCAGATGGCACCGAGCAAGTTAATCAGGGTACCCGCAAAGGGACCAAATAAGGCACCGCCAGCAAAAGTTAAGACCATGGTAGGAAGAAACAATATGGTGGCAACAGCATAAAGAATAATAAACAGAACAGGCGCTATCCAGCCTAGCTCTTTAATTCCATTGAGTAATTCCGTTGCGTGATCACGCAAGAAAAAAGCGCAAGAGATAAAAATCAGTAACGCGCCAATCAAGCCAATGGCTTTGAAAAAAGATATTTTATTTTTTAGCATGGAACTACTTTAGTACAGCTGCTTTGCTTTGGCAAGTTTGATTCACTGGGGAAAAAATAGAGGGCTTGTTAAAAACGTTTCAATCTTGCGATGGACAACAGGGGGTGAGTCAGATACGGCCATCGTCGGTTTGAGATGCGTATTGTCTTAGTCCTTCATGGCTCTTGATCTTGCATTCCATGATGTGATTCGGTATAACCGATTTCATTTGCTTGCGAGGATTAAGATGACGTATACGCAATGGAAAGAACAACAAAGAGATAGGGCGCGCCGTTGGATTAAAGCCATTTTGGTGTGTTGGTTTAAGGTGACGGTTAAAGGGGAATATGCACCGCCGCCGAAAGCCCTTATTATTGCAAACAGAACATCCATTATCGATGTGTTGTTGTTGTCTGTTTTTTTACCTGAACGATTGACTATTGCTTTGCACCCTAGATTATTTAAGAAGCATTGGGTCAAGTTACTCTTTCTTTTTGCTGATGTATTGTCTGTCGATCCAGCCCATCCTTTGACGACCAGGGCTTTAATTCAAGCCATTCAGAAAGGAAAACGTTGTGTTATTTTCCCTCAAGAGTCCTCGCATTACGAAACACACAGCTTAAAAATTTATGATGGCCCGGGTTTTATCATTCAAAAATCGGGTGCGCCAGTTATTCCTGTCCGTATAGAGGGGGGGGAGCATAGTATTTTTTCGATTAATAAAAGAAAAAATACGATTCGATTATTTCCTCAGATCACCTTACATATTATGCCGGTAGAAACTTTTGTCGTCAGCGGAACGGAAACAGTCAAACGACATCAAATCAGTATGCAGTTGTACCGATTGATTAGCGATTTAACCTTTTCCAATTTTAATAAAAAACATACCTTATTCAGCGCGCTTATTGAGGGGGCGGAACTGGGTACAAAAAACAAACGGCATATTGAAGATGTCAATCGTACGCCGATAACGTACAAACAGTTTTTGACTCGCTGTTTTATTTTAGGGCGGCAGTTTAAAAAACAGACCACAGCAGGAGAGTATGTTGGCGTGATGATGCCTACCACGACGGCAGGAATGATCACCTTTTTTGCTTTGCAAGCATACAGACGAATACCTGCCATGCTTAATTTTAGTATGGGATTTTATAATATTCATTCCGCGTGCGTCACCGCGAATATTAAAACAATCTATACCGCCAGACAGTTTGTGCTGACAGCCAAATTAGAGCCTTTGATCGATGAATTGAAAAAAGCAGGCATAGTCGTTCGCTATCTGGAAGAATTTAAGCCTCATATTCATCTTGGCCATAAAATAGCAGGCCTGGTCAAGGGTATGTTTCCCAGTCTATCCTATCGATGGATTGGCGAACCCATCATGCCAGATCAAAGTGCCTTGGTACTATTTACCTCTGGTTCAGAGGGGGTGCCTAAAGGCGTTGTTCTCAGTCATGCTAATTTATTGGCCAATTGTTACCAAATGAAGGCAAGAGTGGATTTTTCTGCGCGTGATATTTTCTTTAATGCCTTGCCTATTTTTCATTGTTTTGGACTTACTGCGGGTAGTTTGGTACCACTAACCTCTGGCTTAAGTTGCTTTTTTTATCCTTCTCCTTTGCATTATAAAATCATTCCTGGCCTGGTCTATCAAACCGGCGCAACCATTATGTTTGGTACAGACACCTTTCTTAATGGGTATGCTCGTGCTGCAGGCGCTCATGATTTTAGTAGCATTCGTTATATTTTTGCCGGGGCGGAGAAAGTCAAGCTGCAAACCATGAGGCATTGGATGGAGCAGTTTGGCGTCAAGATTTATGAAGGCTATGGTGCGACAGAAGCATCTCCAGTGATTTCATTAAATTGTCCTTTGGCTGCTTCTTTTGGTAGCGTGGGCATGCTATTACCTTATATGCAAGCTCGAATTGAACCAGTAGAGGGTATAGCACAAGGGGGACGTTTGTTTTTACAAGGCCCTAATATCATGAAAGGTTATATTGATCCCAATGTGGCTGGTGCAATTATTCCTGTAGCGCAAGGCTGGCATGATACCGGCGATATTGTGACTTTGGATGCAAATGGTTTTATTACTATTGCCGGACGAGCCAAGCGTTTTGCCAAAATTGCCGGTGAAATGGTTTCTTTGACTTTGGTTGAGGGAATTGCAGCTACTTTATGGCCTGAATTGTTGCATGCGGCAATTAGTGTCAAATGCTCACGAAAAGGTGAGCAGATTTTGTTATTTAGTGAAGCAAAAACAATGGAAAAATCCGCTTTCATTCAGAAAGTGAAAGAGCAGGGGCATTCTGAGCTCTTGGTTCCTGCTCAAATTTATGCTTCAGCTAAAATCCCTATTCTTGCTTCTGGAAAAATTGATTATGTAACTCTTGAGCAAATGGCGAATACAAAAATGGAGTAAAGCGTTCTAATGAGCGTTTTACTCACTAGGTACAAATACATAAGTGCCTGGCGCATCTGATATTGGGAGATAAGCAGAAGCAGTAGATGAGGCTGCGCTTTTGAGTGCTCCGGAGTATCTGGTAAGCCACTTGTACCATTGGGGCCACCAGGAACCTTGATACGTGATTGCTTTTTGATACCATTCTTCTGCGCTTAATTTGTTGTTGGCTAAAGTTTTGTATGTATATTTATGATTAATGGGTGGATTAATGATGCCTGCAATATGGCCTGAGCCACCTAAGACAAAACGTTTGGGGCCTTTCATTATCTGAAAACCAAGATAGGTTGTTTTCCATGGAGCGATGTGATCTTTTTCTGTAGAGAGAAAAAACGTAGGCGTTGTAATCTGGGTAATATCAATTAGCGTATTATTTAAAATGATTTTATTGGGTTTAATTAAATCATTATTCAGGTACATTGTACGTAAATAGGAAGAATGCATGGCGGCAGGCATGTTCGTGCAGTCTGAATTCCAGTATAAAATATCAAAGGGAACGGGATTTTTTCCTTGTAAGTAATTTTTGATAAAAAAAGACCAAATTAAATCATTCGCTCTTAAGGAATTAAAACTGTCTACCATAAATTTGCCTGGTAAATAGCCTTTTTTATGCATTTCTTTTTCTAATTGATTAATTTGCTGTTCATCAATGAAGGCAGCAATGTCACCTGGATCGCTAAAATCAATCAAGGAAGCCAGAAAAGTAGCGCTTTTGATGTCTTTACACGCATGGGCTTTGTGATAGGCCAGAAGCAGCGTCAGTAGGGTCCCACCGATACAAAAACCCAAAGCGTTGACCTGTTTACAAGACAGTTGTTTTTTGATGACCTCAAGGGCTGTTTGTGGCCCTTCATGTAAATAATCAAAAAGATCTTTATGGGCCAGTTTTGCATCAGGATTAACCCAGGAAATGATAAAAACACGAATGCCCTGACTCACGAGCCAACGAACCAGTGAGTTATGGGGACTTAGATCCAGGATATAATATTTATTGATCCAGGGGGGAATAATAAGCAGTGGCACAGAAAAAACATCTTCAGTAGTCGGTGTATATTGTATTAACTCCATCATTTCATTGCGAAAGATGACTTTTCCTGGAGTACATGCCAGATTTTCTCCTACTTTAAAGGCACTTTTATCCGTCATTTTGATATACAGCGCAGAAGCGTCGTGTTCTAAATCCGATAACAGATTATGCAGGCCTTTTAATAAATTTTTACCCCGACTTTGAATGGTCTCGGTGACCAAAGTAGGATTGGTTGCGAGAAAATTAGCGGGAGATAAAGCGTCCAGATAACGTTGACTGAAGAAACGCAGTTTTTTAATGGCATGTAAGTGATCGTATTCTTTTTGTTGTAATAACAAGTTGATGTGTTGGCTGGCAAGAAGGTATTGATGGCTCATAAAATTAAAAAGGGGATTATTTTGCCAATCTTCATGCGCAAAGCGTTGGTCTGTCGTGGGAAAGGGCTTGCCTTGCAGCCAATGAGCCAATTGATTTTGTGCCAGAGTTGCAGCTTGTTGCCAATAAGAGAGGTTCATGAGCCAGACTTTTTGAGGGTCGGTAGAGACAAGCACTGCTAATTGATATAAGTATTCTGTAAATTCTATGTAATGTTTGATTAAAGACATCCTGGCGTCAGGATTATTCTGTAATTGAGTGAAAAAATGCATGCTTTTTTCAGCAATAGCATGCAGTAATGTAGTGAATTCATCTGGTTGAGACATCCTTATCCCCACTTTCGTTTAAGTTAAATCCTATAATTAAATGGATAAGGATACAATAGACCGCTGCTGAAAGGGGTAGGCAGAAGGCCAATGGCAGGGCAAATGCCTCTAAATTTTGAGCTCTAAATGCTCTTTTTCTGGCTACGTACCGTGCTTTATGCACGGTATCCATACCATCTTGAATCGAGTGATAAATTAGATTGCGCACATAAAGCGCGGTAAGTAGCCGATTGGGGTTGGCAATAAGCATTTAGACGCGGTTGCCCTGAGGCCAATGGTTTCGTTGGTTCTCTTTAGTTGGTTATCAAAAAGTCTATTGTATTCTATGGAGGGAATCCCAGGCATTTAAAACGAAAACAAAATACGAACATTGCATCAACCCTATGGAATAGGGTAATATGCGCTCTTTGTTATATATGGGACCTATTTAGTGCTATATCTATGATGTAAGACAAGACAGTTTTTGTTATACTTGTTCAGGTGTTATAAGTTAAGACTTTTTGGGGTACTTGATTTTTTGTTGTTGGGAGATGTTTATGCTGCGTATCAGCAAACTGGCTGATTATGGCACTGTAGTAATGGTTTATTTGGCTAAACATGCTCAAGAGTTATGTAATGCACGCGATATCGCTTTACACACTCATTTATCTGTACCCACTGTAAGTAAAATCTTAAAACGTCTTACCAGTGCTGGTTTATTAATTTCAGTGCGTGGTGTTGCTGGGGGATATCGATTACAACGATCGGCCGCCAGCATATCCGTATCACAAATTATTTATGCTTTGGAAGAGCATAAAGGATTTACTGAATGTAGTTTGCAACCCAATGATTGTTCCTTGCAAGGCGTTTGTACCATTCAAGGAAATTGGCGCTTGATTAGTCAGGCGATTGAAACTGCTTTAAACAGCGTTAGTTTGGATGCATTGGCAAAACCAGCTCTTCATAAAAAGGATATAGAACGAGTCCGGCAATTAGCAAGTGGAGTGAATCGTGGCTAAAAGCAGTGAGCAAATTAATTCTTTGCTTGATAGAGAATACCAGCACGGGTTTGTAACCGATATAGAAGTAGAAACCTTTGCACCCGGTTTGGATGAGGACGTCATTCGTCGTTTGTCCGCAATTAAAGGCGAACCTGAGTTTTTATTGGAGTGGCGCTTACAAGCCTTCAGGCATTGGCAAACGATGCCTCATCCAGAATGGGCCAGTGTTCATTATCCACCTATTGATTATCAGGACATCTCCTACTATTCAGCGCCTAAAAACAAAAGTGATGCGCCTAAAAGTCTGGATGAAGTAGACCCTGAATTATTACGCACCTATGAGAAACTAGGTATCCCCCTAAAAGAACAGGAACTATTGGCTGGCGTAGCGGTTGATGCCGTATTTGATAGTGTATCAGTGGCGACTACTTTTAAAGCCAAGCTGGCGGAAAAAGGCGTGATTTTTTGTCCTTTCTCGGAAGCAGTTCATCAATATCCTGAGTTGTTAATGAAATACCTCGGCTCGGTAGTCTCTTACCGGGATAATTTTTATGCGGCTTTGAATTCAGCGGTATTTAGTGACGGCTCTTTTGTCTATATTCCGAAAGGCGTCCGCTGTCCTATGGAATTGTCTACCTATTTTCGTATCAATGCGGCATCAACAGGTCAGTTTGAGAGAACGCTTATCATCGCTGATGAGGGCAGCTATGTGTCCTATCTTGAAGGGTGTACAGCACCACAAAGAGATGAGAATCAATTGCATGCTGCGGTAGTGGAGTTAGTCGCTTTGGATGATGCGCAAATCAAGTATTCTACCGTGCAAAACTGGTATCCAGGTGACAAAGAAGGCAAGGGTGGGATTTATAATTTTGTTACCAAACGCGGTGCTTGCCGTGGCAAGCGCTCTAAAATTTCCTGGACGCAAATAGAAACAGGATCTGCCATCACCTGGAAATACCCGAGTGTTATTTTACAAGGAGATGATTCAGTAGGAGAGTTTTATTCGGTGGCTTTAACCAATAATTTTCAGCAGGCCGATACCGGAACCAAGATGATTCACTTGGGGAAAAATACCCGTTCTACCATCATTTCCAAGGGAATTAGCGCCGGTCGCGCTCATAATGCATACAGAGGTTTGGTGCGGATTGCACCTACTGCCACGAATGCGCGCAACTATACTCAGTGTGACTCGATGCTCATGGGCAATCAGTGCTCTGCGCATACTTTTCCTTATATAGAGGTAAAAAATCCAACGGCTCAAGTAGAGCATGAGGCTACGACATCCAAAATAAGTGAAGAGCAATTATTTTATTGCCAACAACGTGGCATAGAAACAGAAGATGCGGTGTCTATGATTGTTAATGGCTTTTGTAAACAGGTATTAAAAGAATTGCCTATGGAGTTTGCAGTAGAAGCAACTAAATTACTCGGTATTAGTTTAGAAGGGGCGGTAGGTTAAGATGTTAAAAATAAATGAACTGAATGTAAGTATTAACAATCAATCGATTTTGAAAGGCATTAATCTGGAAGTGAAGGCCGGAGAAGTACATGCCATTATGGGCCCTAATGGTTCAGGCAAAAGTACCTTGTCGAAAGTGTTGGCAGGTCATCCTTCGTATGAGGTGACGGCTGGAGAGATCAGTTATTTTAATCAGGATTTGTTGCCCTTGGCTCCAGAAGAGCGTGCTCAGGCAGGTGTTTTTCTTTCTTTTCAATACCCTCTGGAAATCCCTGGTGTCACCAATATCAATTTTTTGAAAGCATCCGTTAATGCAGTACGCAAAGGCCAAGGCCGTCCCACTTTAGATGCCATTGAATTTTTGAGTTTTATTAGAGAAAAATGTGCCTTGTTGGATATGGATGAAAGTTTTTTATATCGCAGTATCAATGAAGGTTTTTCAGGTGGTGAAAAAAAACGGAATGAAATTTTACAGATGGCGGCTTTAGAGCCTAAATTAGCGATTCTTGATGAAACGGATTCAGGCTTGGACATTGATGCTTTACGGGTAATTTCTCAAGGCGTTAATGCCATGCGCTCCTCTGAGCGTGCCATTATTATGGTAACGCATTATCAACGACTGTTAGATTATATTGAGCCTGATTTTATTCATGTACTGGTTAATGGCCGTATTATTATGTCAGGAGACAAATCATTGGCTCTTGAGCTTGAGAAAAAAGGCTACAGTTGGCTTGATGATGCGGAGCAAGCATGAGCGATACAATCACATACTATGGTCAGCAAGCGCAAAAAGAACAGTCAACGCATGCTTGGCTTGCTTCATTACAAAGCCAGGCATTGAAGACATTGGAAGAGAAGGGCTTCCCTTCACGGCATGATGAAGATTGGAAATATACGCCTGTTTTGCCTTGGCTAAAAGAACCCTTTGTCTATCAAAGACAGCCAGCTGTTGATTTGGAGCGAGTGGATGATAACAGGCCTCAGGGGCAGTGCGTGGTATTGTATAACGGTACCGTGTTAAACTATCAGGAGCTTGCACTGCCAGCAGGTGTTTTATTGTTGCCTTTGAGCCTTGCCTTGCAAGAGCATGCTGCTTTGGTTCAATCGTATTTAGGTCAGGCCATTGAGTCAACGCATGGTTTTCATGCGCTAAATACTGCCTTTATTCAGGCAGGTATTTTTTTATATATTCCTGAAGGCGTGGTCATAGAAACGCCTTTGCTTTTTCTTCATTGGCAGGATAAAGCGATGCAGTCTATTCAGTTACGTCATGTGATAGTGGCGCAGGCCAACGCACAGGCAACGATAATTGAAGAATACCAAGGCATAGGACAAGAAGTTTATTTTACCAATACCATCACTGAAATGTGGTTGGCAGCGCAAGCTGAGGTGACCCATTATAAAATTCAAAGAGAAAGCAAGAAGGCTTATCATATCGGTCATCTGGCGGTAAAGCAAAAAGCAAAAAGCACTTTTGCCAGCCATTCTTTAAGTCTGGGGGCGGCTTTAGCGCGCAGTGATTTGAGTATTTATCTTGAAGAAGAGCAGGCCTCGTGTTTGATGAATGGCATTTATGCTCCGGGTGATGGCCAGCATGTAGATCATCATACTAAAGTGCATCATCTGGTACCGCATTGTGTCAGTGAACAAGACTATAAGGGTATTTTGCAAGGTCGAGCCAAAGGCGTCTTTAATGGCACGGTCTATGTCGCCCCTGATGCACAGCAGACCAAAGCAGGCCAACAAAATAAAAATCTGTTGCTGTCGCCGCAGGCAGAAATTAATACCAAACCGCAATTGGAAATTTTTGCTGATGATGTCGTCTGTTCACATGGTGCTACTGTGGGGCAATTAGATGAAGAGGCGCTGTTTTATCTTGCCAGCCGTGGCATTGGTAAAGCGCAAGCGCATCAATATCTGGTCCATGCTTTTGCCAAAGACAATCTGCGCTTAATCCCACACAAAGACTGGGCAGACTGGATGACTGATTTATTACTTCAACAGTTGGGGTGAGTTATGTATACAAACAGGCCCTTTGATGCTGCCTTGGCACGTCAGGATTTTCCGATTTTGCATCAACAAGTAAATGGGCATGACCTGGTTTATCTGGATAATGCAGCAACCACCCAAAAACCGAAAGCAGTGATTGATGCTGTTCGCTCTTTTTATGAGCATGACAATGCCAATGTTCATCGTGGTGTGCATGCTTTAAGTGTGCGAGCCACTGAGTTGTATGAAAATGCACGTTTGACCGTCAAAGAGTTTATCAATGCTTCTTCAGTAAAAGAATGTCTGTTTGTAAGAGGGACAACAGAAGCAATTAATCTGGTTGCTCATAGCTTTGTGGAGCCCTTGTTGTCGCCGGGGGATGAAATTTTAATTACTCACCTTGAGCACCATTCCAATATTGTGCCATGGCAATTGTTATGTGAAAAAACGGGTGCGGTATTACAAGTTGCCCCTATTTCTTCCTCGGGGGAGTTGATTTTAGCGGAATTTGAAAAAAAATTAAGCAAAAAAACAAAATTTGTTTCCATCAGTTATGCTTCCAATGCCTTGGGGACCATCAATCCTGTAGAGCAGATGATAGCGATGGCTCATGCACTGGGGGTGAAAGTATTATTAGATGGTGCCCAGGCAACAGCGCATTTATCCATTGATGTGCAACAGCTTGATTGTGATTTTTATGCCTTTTCGGGGCACAAAATGTATGCTCCTACGGGCATCGGTGTGCTGTGGGGAAAAGAAGCCTTACTAGAGTCCATGCGGCCTTATCAAAGTGGGGGTGATATGATTTATTATGTCACTTTTGACAAGACAGAATTTGCTCCTTTGCCCCAAAAATTTGAAGCAGGAACCCCTCATATTGCCGGTGCCATAGGTCTGGCTGCTGCAATGACCTATCTAAAGCAATGGGATATGGGGGCAATTAAAGCGTATGAAGACTCTTTACTGGATTATGCTACTGCAACATTAAGCGAAATGCCTGGGTTTCAAATTATCGGTACAGCGGCATCCAAAGCGCCGGTGATTTCTTTTATTCATGATGCTATTCATGCTCATGATATAGGGACTATTATGGATGCAGAAGGAATTGCTTTACGCAGTGGACATCATTGCGCCATGCCATTAATGGATTTTTATGGAATTGCTGCAACTTCAAGAATATCACTTTCTTTTTATAATACAGTAGATGAAATAGATCGTTGCATGCAGGCATTGAAAAAAGTCAGTGAGGTATTTGCATGAGTATGGATTTACGAGAGCTTTATCAAGAAATTATTATTGATCATAACCGCAATCCCCGGAACCATTATGCCCTGGATGATGCCAGCACCCAAGCCAATGGATTTAATCCTTTATGCGGTGACAAGTTAACTGTCTACGCCAAGCTTCATGGGCAGTGTATCAGTGAATTGAGTTTTGTTGGCTGTGGCTGTGCCATTTCGCAAGCCTCGGCTTCATTAATGACGGATGCTTTAAAAGGCAAAACGATAGCAGAAGCCCATGCTTTATTTCATCAGGTACATAACCTGTTAACCCAAGATGATGCGCCTTTGCCTGCGGTTGATAAACTAATGGTTTTGGCTGGAGTGAAAGCTTTTCCTGCACGGGTTAAATGTGCCACTTTGGCCTGGCATACCCTGGAGGCTGCTTTGAATAAAGAAACAACTACAGTCAAAACAGAATAAGATCCCGGAGTCCTATTGTTATGTTTGGATTTAAGAAAAAAAATGATCAGGAAGCGCTTAAAGAGCAGATTATTTTGGCGTTGAAAGGCGTGTATGATCCTGAAATTCCCGTCAATATTTATGATTTAGGTTTAATTTATGGGGTTGAGATCAATGATGAGGGGCATGTGGATGTGCAAATGACACTCACCACGCCAGGGTGCCCTGTAGCGCAGACTTTTCCAGGAACGGTGGAGCAGGCAGTCAATCAGGTTGAAGGGGTTAGTGATTGTACTGTGGAGCTGGTGTGGGAGCCACCTTGGACACAAGAGCGAATGACAGAAGCTGCGCGTTTGGAGTTAGGGATTTTTTATTGATGAGTGCATTATGGCGCCCTAGCGCAGACTTGGAGACCTTACGACAACGCGCCTTGCTTATACAAAAAATCAGGGCTTTTTTTATTGAGCGCGCTTATTTGGAAGTAGAAACCCCGGCTATGGCTCATTATGGTATTAGTGATCCCTATCTGACGAATATTCATGCGTCGTTTAGACGCCAGGCTTATGCTTTACAAACCTCACCTGAATACCATATGAAACGTCTGTTGGCTGCCGGCAGTGGGCCTATTTTTCAATTGGCTCGGGTTTTTCGTGACGATGAGCTCGGCCGTTGGCATAATCCTGAATTTACCTTATTAGAATGGTATCAGCTTGATGTTGATCATCATGAGTTGATGATAGAGATAGACCTGTTTTTGCAACAGCTCTTACAAACACCACCTTTGTTCAAAATGACCTATCAGAACTTGTTTCAAGAGGCTTGTGGTCTAGATCCTTTCACTGGTAGCTTGCATCAATTGCGTGATGCCGTAGCGCGTTACGATTTGGCTTATGTATTGGATGCCGAAGAACAAGATCCGGATCAATACCTGTTTTTGTTAATGAGCCATGTGGCAGAGCCTTGGCTGGCGCAACAAGACAGGCCTGTTGCAGTTTATGATTTTCCGCCCTCACAAGCTTCCTTAGCTCAAGTACATGAGGGCGTGGCCCATCGCTTTGAAATTTATTACCGAGGTATTGAATTAGCCAATGGGTTTCATGAGCTGTGTGATGCACACCTACAGGCACAACGGTTTAGGCAAGACAATGTACTGCGTCAGCGTTTAGGCTTGGCGTCGGTGCCACCAGACCCCTGGTTACTGGATGCCTTGGCACATGGCCTCCCTGCCTGTAGTGGTGTCGCTTTGGGCGTAGACCGATTATTGATGCTGGCCTTAAATAAAGCCGCCATCTCGGAGGTATTGGCATTTACTGTAGAGCGCGCTTGAATAGACTTCTTGCAACATTGCCATTGAAAGCCAATCTTGCAAGAAGTTTAATGAGCAAGCACACGCTCTAACCTAGAGCTTTTATTTCTACCGTAGACGTACTAGATATACCGAGGCGATTAGCCGCAGCATAAGAAAGATCAATAATTCGCGCACTATAAAAAGGGCCGCGATCATTTACTCTGACGACGACAGTTTTGCCATTTTTTATATTTTTCACTTGTAGTCGAGTATTAAATGGCAGTGTAGGATGGGCTGCGGTCATGGAATACATGTTATATCGTTCGCCATTAGACGTTTTACGGTTATGAAAGCGCTTACCATAAAAAGAAGCCGTTCCCTTTGCTTTATACCCTTTGGCTGATTTGAGCAAGGTGTATGTTTTTCCCTTTACTTTATAAGAACCACCTTTTTCCACTTTGGTTGTCGTACAGGCGTTTAAACTTAATAATAAGGCTAAAATAATTAAATATTGTATCGTTTTAATGGTCAGTTTCATCGTTACCTCTTAAAGACCGTTCGCAGTGTATGAATTCTATTTTGGTGACATTATACACAAATTCCTCGATCATTTCAGCAGGGCCTTTTTAGGTCATGAATAGAGAGAAAAATTAAAAAAATATTGACCAAAGTAAAGGATGTTGATTACTATCCACGGTGTAATGGAATTATACCAGGTCAAGGACTACTTTATGGAAAATGGTAACGCCGCATTAGCCCTTTTTGTTGTTGAACACAGTCAAAAGCGATCCGCTTTCGATCAGACAACATCGCCTCATTCGAGGTGGATGACCATACAAAACAAGCAATTCATTATAAAGCAAGTAACGGCGACAAGCCCACTTAGTATTCCTCTTTACCTCTTGATTAGCAACCTGCCTGAAGGAGCTTCTTTGGTTTATGACACCGATTTGAAGAGTACCTTCCATGACTATTTAGTTAAAAAAGGACAACAGACGCAATGACACAAATTTTCACCGGCAGTGGTTTGGGCTTATACGGTTCATCTTTGAGATTAGGGCATTATGGCCCGCGAGGTTCTGCGTCTTTGGGGCAGGGAAAAGAGTCGGTTTATCTCAATATTGCGACAGGGAATTTGGTTGTACAGCAGCAGGATGGTTTTCTTGCGGATGCGTCTTTAGGGATGAATTTGTTACATACTTACAATTCGCAAGGTGGCGCGCATGCATCCTGGCGTTTTAATTTACAAACCAGTTTGGTGGTGCAAGGCAGCCCTAATGGGCGAGACTCAAAAATAACGCGTACAGCCGGTGATGGGCATCAAACGGCCTTTTATTATGACAGTAACAAGCAAGCATATTATTCTTTGGAAGGGGGTATAGACCGGATCAGTTGGCGTAACAACCAATGGGTTTATAGCCAAGGGGCGTCGGTGGTTGAGGAGTATTATAATGAAGCGGGTCAATTGACACGTATTGCCGATAAAGAGGGGCATTATTTTCAGTTTGTTTACAGTCAGGGGGTGTTGACTGAAATCGTTGACCAAAGTGACAAGCAAAGCATTCGCTGGATTTTACGCGATGGCCTGGTGCGTGAGGTGCGGGTTGTCAGTGAAGGCGTTCTCATTCACCACCTGGAGTATCATTACAATGAGCGCGGACAATTGGCGCAAGTCAGCCGTGATTTGGGGCAAGGTAAGACCTATTGGATAAGTTATGAGTATGAAGCCGATACGGACTGGATAAAAACCATCAGACAATCAGATGGCAGCGTGTTACATATTACTTATGACCGTCAAGGACGTGTGACTAAGTTGCGTGATGGCGAGGGGCGAACCACGAGCTATCGCTATGAAGTCAATAAAACGATAGTAAGCAATGAGTTGGATGAACAATGGGTTTATTATTACAACGAAAGCCAACAGTTATTAGGTATCGATGGGCCGCAGCAGTACCGTATTCGATACCAGTATGATGGCGCGTTGTTGCACTCTGTGACAGAAGGCAAGCAAAGCTGGCTGTTTTTTTATAATGACAACAATGACTGTATTCGCATAGAAGAATCGAATGGGCAGGTTACCAGGCGTTATTATGATGCCAATCATCATTTGTTAATGGAAAGCAGCTATGAGTATCGAGATAAAGAGTCGCAATCGCTCCGCTTCAAGAATACACGTTATGCCTATGACAAAGCAGGCTATTTACGTTTTTTGATTCAAGCAGATGGCACGGTGACGGAGTACCGCTACGACAGGCAAGGTTTATTAAGCAGTACGCGGGTATATTTAAAGACCGCTTATGATGTGTTGAGTCTGGATAGCGAAACGCTGTTAGATGAAGACAGTTTAAAGGCATGGGTCGGGCTGCAACCAGCTCAAGACATCAGTTTGGTGGATTACCGCTATGACTGGCGCGGTCAGTTATTAGAAGAAATTCATTACGCACAGACTGATGCCTCGGGCCAGGGAATAATGGCGCAGGCTTTAGTGAGCCGCTTTTTATATGATGCGGCTGGACGGTTGTTGGAAAAAAGCACGCCTTATGAAGGCAGCTTTAGTACGACCTATTATTTTTATGATGATTTGGGTCGTTTAATCAAGACCATAGACAATCAAAACCATCAACAAGACATAGAATACGATGATGCCCATCAAAGAATAGTGCAAACTGATGCCAATGGCTTGCAGACCATCCAGATTTTTGACCGCAGCGGTTTGTTATTGGCAGTGAATAAAATCAAAGCGGCGCAAGAGTATGGGTCTGTGTCTTATCAATATGATGCTGCCGGACGACTGTTGGTGGAGACTAATGAAAAGGGCTCGTCAATCTATCGTTTTTATACCGCAGAAGGCTTATTGCAAGGCTTGGTGAACAGTGCAGGCCAGGCAATAGAATATCATTATGATGCACAGGGCTTGTTATTACAAACCCATCATTATGCGACTTTGCTACAGACTATGGCGTGGACTAGGATCCCGCTTTGGGAGCAAATAAAGCCTCGGTCTACCGATCGGGACAAAATCGAGCATTGTATTTATGATGAGCACAATCGGCTTGCATATCGGATTAATGCTGAAGGAGGGGTGATTGCTTATGAGTATGATGTGCGGGGTTTACTCATTACAAGTCGTGCGTATGCGATAAGAGGGTCTGTGTATGCACAAGAGGTATTGAGTTTATCAACTTTTTCAGCACCAAACTGTGATGATGAGGATCGGGTAACGCGTTATTATTATGACAGCGAAGAACGTTTGTGTGGTGAAATCAATCCTGAAGGCTATGCTAAAGCCTATCAATATGACAAACAAGGGCATTTAATCCAGACCATCCGTTATGCAAAAGCCGTCCAAAAAGTGACTGGCGATTGGGTTTTTGATAAACCGGCCGCTCACTTTGAAGACATCAAGCATGCTTATTTTTATGATGGCCGCGGCTTGCTCTGTGCGGAAGTGGATGAAGAGTACTATGCCATCGAATATGTGTATGATGAGCGCGGTTTGTTAGCAGAGCGTATTGCCTATGCCAACAGACTTAGCTCTTCGGTGATTGATTTGAGCGCGCCTTTTTCAGCACTTCGACCAGTCTTGAGCGAGAAGGACCAGCATTCTCATTATCGTTATGACGATTTAAAGCAGCTGATTGAAGAGCAGTCTTATAATGGATTGCTAACGACTTATACTTATGATGAGGCGGGGCATCTGTTAGCTAAAACGAGAGTCGATATCAAGACGCAAGAAACACGTCAGCAGCGTTATCGTTATGATGCCATGGGGCGTGTCATTCAAAGCCTGGATGAACTGGGCGCTCTGGCGCTTGCCAAGGCTTATGACGAGGCCAGTATCGAGCGAATTTGGCAAACCCATGGCATGACTTATGACTATGATGAGTCCGGCTTGTTATTAAGTAAAACCGATGCCTTGGGACAAAAAACAAGCTATTTTTATGATGACTTGTCGCGGTTGGTGTATGTGCTGGATGCCGATGGGGCATTGGTGTCTTATCAATACAATACGTTCAATGAACTGGCGCGTGTGCACCGTTATCGCCATTACCTGCCTATGCAGGATAAGCTATGGACTAAAGCGGCTTTGGAGGAGGCGCTGGAATCTTTAGCTGATGAATTGCAAGATGAGGTCATTGATTATCAATACAACACCTTAGGCCTGCTGACTGAGCAATACAACGGCTCGGTAGAGTATACCCGTCATCGATACAATGCTTTTGGTCAGCTTGAAAAGGTAGAGCAACGAATCAATGCCCATACTAGCGTCATCAATCAATACCGTTACAATCATCAAGGCGAATTGATTTCCAGCATAGAGGATGTGGGGGGATTCAACAGAACCAAACAGTTTCGTTATGATGGGTTTGGTCGCCTGAAGTATCAAATTGATGCAAGAGGCAACATGCGTCAGTTTTCTTTTAATAAACGAGGCGAAGAAACCTATACCTATAAAGAAAGCCATGCCCAAACAGGAAAATACAACACTATTTTGTACGATGCCTTCGGACGAATTACCTATAAAACAGAGCAAGAAGGCTATGAATGTGACTATGATGATGTCAATAACCGACTAATTACTACTTATTTGGATGGGGTTCAGGTTATAACGCAATACAATGCCTTTGGGGATAAGGTGTCAGTGACTGATGGCAATGGCCATACTACTGAATTTCAATATGATGTGAAAGGCCAATTGCGGCATACGAAAGCCCCGGCAGGCTTACAACAGGATTATGAGTACGATGCCATGGGGCATTTGGTCTTTTCGACCAATGCGCAAGGCATTATCACCGCCTATTCCTATGATGCCAGTGGGCGCGTATTGACTGAAGTGCGTGATACAAAAGGTGTTCGCAGTACCACCATTTATAAGTATGATGCTCTTGGACACCAAATCAGGCGAACCAATGCCAATGGAGTTATGCAATCTCATCGCTATAATGCTCAGGGACGATTGGTAGAGACGATTTTAGATCCCGAAGGCTTACATCAAATCACCCGCTATGAGTATGATGATCGCGGTTTATTGATTAGACAAACGCAAAAAAACAGCAAGGGATTGGATAAAGTAATAGCCTATGAGTGGGATAATCTGGGCAGACAGACGGCTATTATTCACGATCCGGAAGGCCTGCAGCAAACAAGACGATATGGTTATGATGCCAATGGCAACCTGGTTGTCTCAACGGATGCCAATGGGCATAGCACTCATTATGCCTATGATGTCGACAATCAATGCCGTTATGAAGTCAGTCCCCGGCAGGTAGTCACTGAATATGTATATAATGACAAGGGGTTGGTAAAACACAAGACAGTCTATGCTAAGGCTATAGAATTATTGAGCGGTTTTGATGAACAATCGGTGAAGGCTGCGCTAAGAGCAGATGAGCAGCATGACCAGCACCAATTTTTTTTCTATGACAGGCATCAACGGATAACAGAGTATTTTGATGCTTTAGGATATTGTACTTTTTACCGGTACGATAAGAATGGCAATCTCTTAAGCAAAACGCAAGCGGCTCAAGCTGTTTCGATAGAGGCTTTAAAGAGAGGTGCTCACCCCATGCCGGATTCACTGGATGAGCGCATTGAGTATTATTTGTATGATGAGGCCAATCAGCTGCGTTTTCAATGGAGCAAAGGGGTAGTCACTGAATTTGGTTATAATTCTTTGGGGCAGCTGATAAGTAAGACCCATTATGCTCAGCAGATGTTTTTTAATCGTGAGCCTTGCACGATCACGGATTTAAAGTCTTTGCTTGAGCGGTCCAGTCAAGACAGAACCACTCGCTATGCCTATAACAGTTTAGGTTATATGGACAAAGAGCTGAGTGCCGAAGGGGTTGCCAAATCCTATACTTATGATGCATTGGGACAGTTAATTGCCAGTACCCATCATGCCCTTTTATGTGCTGAGGCGCCAGCGGATTTACAGACAGTTGAGTTTAAAAAGCAAGCGAACGACCGCAGTGTACGCTTTGTTTACAATGCCGCAGGGCAGGAGCGGTTTCGCATCAGCAGCGAAGGTCGGGTGATTGAGCGGCAATATGATGAGGTAGGGAATACGACTTGTGAAATACATCATAAAATATTGATCGGGCCAGGCCTGGAGGGATTGAGTGCACTAGAGCAATACTACAAGGATAGCGAAGGCAGCATCAGCTGGTATCAGTACAATGCCTTGGGTCAAAAAGTTTGGGAAGAAAATAGTGGGCAGCAAAGCACAGAATACCGCTATGATCTCCAGGGCAATCTCACTGAAAAAATACAAGCCAACAAGGCGGTCTGGAATTATTTCTATAATGAGTCCAATCAGCTGGTAGAAATACAGGCGCCGGAAGTACTGCAAGGGCAAAGTAGAAAGCGGATGAAAACCTGCTATTCCTATGACAGTTTTGGTAATCTGACACAAGAAATAAAAGATGCCGAAGGCATTAGACAGATTCGACAGTATGGGTACGACAACAAAAATCAGCGCACTCAAACTATTTATCCGGGGGTCGCTCTGAATGCGGCTTCAGATAAGGCCTCTTCACAAAGACAAGAGTTTACGCAAAGCTTGAGCGAAGAGATACGATACAATGCTTTTGGGCAGGTTATCGCGCAAAAGGACAAGGCCGGGCATTGGAGTTATTCCTGGTATAATGAGCTAGGCCACCTGGTTTATGCTGTCAATCGTCAAGGCGCGGTAACGGCTTACCAATACACCACCAGCGGGGAAGTGCGTAGTAAGACGCAGTATGCAACAGCTTTAGTACAGGGCACTTTTAAGTGGTATGGTGAGGTGACCAAAGCCTTGAGTGCAAGCAGTCACGACCGCATAAGCCAGATGGAGTACAATAAAGATGGCCTCCTGATAGAGATCACACACAAGGCCGTGCGCAGTTATGACCCCGTGTCCAATGAATACAGCATGACGCTTAAACCAAAGACTAAAACCTATTACAATGCTTTTGGTGAGGTTGTCCAGGTCTCCAGTCAAATCAATGCCCAACAGTGTGCCAATACTTTTTATTATTACGATAAAGACGGCAAAAAAACAGCAGAACTCAATGCAGAGCAGTATATAACAACCTATCAATATGATGCTTTAGGCTTTCTCAAGCAGACAGTAGAGTGGGCTAATCGAGTCAGTCAGTTCAATAGGGAAAGCTATCAAAACCCGATAGCCTGTACAAAAGACAGAACAGTCTGGTATGACTATGATGCTTTAGGCCATTTGACCCAAAAGACATTAAAAAATGCCCGTGTAGGGAAACAGAATGAAGCGGGTGCTTACGGTGAGGTGACCCAAGACCTGGTGACCCGCTATACCTATGATGCCTTAGGCCACCTGACTTCAACTACCGACGCCAAAGGGCATGTGGCCTTTAGCTATTATGACGCACTGGGCCAATTGATTGCGCAGGTGGGGCCTGCAACCAAACAAGGCAAAGCGGCGACTACTTATGTTTATGACGCCTTAGGCCATCTATTAGAAACCAGACGCTGGGCGAATGGTGCTCTAGAAGCTGATGAGAACCATTTTGTATTGGGTAATGCTTCAAAGCAAGACCAGGTGACCAGTCAACGTTATGATGCACAAGGCCTCTTGCAAGAGCAAACCGATGCCATGCAACAGCGCGTTTATTATAGTTATGATGCGCAGGGGAATGTCGCGCGTCGATGGCAAATAGTGACCCAAAGGGATGGCACTCAGGTGGCGCAAGACTGTCGTTATTCCTATGACAGCGAAGGCCATTTAATTGAAACCAAAACTTTCAAGACCGAAAAGACGTATAAAACAGAAGAGGCGAAGTACAATCTTTTTGGCGAGATAGTGAGCAAAGGGGTCAATGGCCTGAACCGCAGTCAAACGGAATACGATACCCAAGGGCGTGTGTGGCGCACCAACAGCCAGGGGTACTATCAGATTTATGTGTATGATTTGATGGGTCGTGTGACGCAGGTAGTCACCAAGTCCAATGGTTATTTGAAAAGCCCTGTCCTGGTGGCTGATTTAGGCTCTGAATTTTTTGAAAAAGCACCTGCTTATGATAACAATACCTGGTATTGGGATTTACAAAGACAGAACACAACCTATGATGCCTTAGGACGTATTATTGGGCAAAGCAAGGTTTTTTCTGCTGAGGATAAAGTGACAAAGCAATTAATTCTTCAGCAGATAAGAGAAAGTCAGCAGGTAGATTGCTGGGGGAATATGACTTCATTCATCAATTACCAAGGCCATGAAACTCGATATGAATACAATGACTTCAATAAACTGATTAAAAAAGAACTGCCTGAGATCATGAGCATGAATGCGCAGGGGGTAAGAAGTGCAATAAAGCCAGTGTATTACTACTATTATGACGAATTAGGTCAAGCCATTGCCATGACTGATGCCAATCAGCATACGGTCAGCAAAGCCTATGATGCAATGGGGCAGCTGGTAAAGGAAACGGATGCCAAAGGGGGCGTGCGCAGCAAAAATTACAATCTGTTGGGTCAGATGACTTCATTACTGAATGAATTGCAAGGCGAAACCCTTTATCTTTATGATGCCAACAACCGCTTATTGAAGGTAGAGACTAAACACAGCCAGCAAACCTATGCATACGATGAACTGGGGCAGCTGGTGAAGCAAACCAATGGCGAACAGGAATCAACGTATTTTTCTTACGACAGGCAAGGCCATTTAATTCACCAGGAGAATGCGCAAGGCCAATCGATATGGACGACCTACGATGATGAAGGTCATAAAAAAGAAGAAACCAACAGCCTAGGGCATAAACAAAGCTGGCGCTATAACAGCCAGGGCTTGCTGGAAGAACATGTCGATTTAGGTCAACACCGTACCACCTATCAATACAATGCCAATGGCCTGCTAGAGCAAGAAACATCAAGTGCAGGCAAGGACATTCATTACCGCTATCGAGGGGATGGTGCTTTGATAGAGTATGCGGACAAAACGCATAATGAAACCTTGTTGTTTGAATACAATAAAGCAGGCCAGTTGATTGAGCGCACCTCAAGCCGAGGTGGCGATGCCAAAGGCTGGAATAGAGAGTTTGACTTTTATGAGTATGATGCCCTAGGTCGCATCAGCCGTCTGGTCAGAAAAAAAGTAGATGATGTGGATGCAAGTCAGCCATCACAAGACAACAGGTTGCTTAGTGTAAGTTATGATTACGATGCAGCAGGCAATATACGTCATACTTCAACCCATGCCAATTATACAGGGTATGAGGTGATTTCAAGAGAAGATTATTTTCTATACGATGAAAATGACCGAATGACGGTGAATCAGGGGCAATTGCGAGGCGATAAAATAGAAATTAGTTCAAACCAGGGCAGTGCTTTAAGTTATGATGCTGCCGGCAACATACGCACTGCCAGGCAATATGAGAATGCAGCGCTAAAACGCTATGATTATCAGTACAATACAGACAACCAGCTGGAATTGATGCAAGAAAACGGACAATCAACGCAATGGAAAAAATACGATAAAGCCGGCCGGGTGATAGAGGAGCATTTATTTAACAAGCAAGGTCAGATTGCTCAATACAATTTCATGCATTATGAGAAAGGCCAACTGAAAGCACAGCAGGTGAAAAATCAACTGCAGCAAGAACAATCTTTAACAACCTTTGCTTATGATGCTGTGGGTAATATGAGAGACATGCACATTGAGTTTAGAGCGCAGGGCAGACAAATTGCATCGAGCCTGCACCATCATTATACCTATTCCTTGTGGGATAATTATCAGCAAGAAGAAGACCAGGCTTGTCGGACAGAACGAGGGCAGAATACTTACGGTAAAAGCAGGCGAGAGTATGACAGCAATGGCTTATTAAAAGAATCTGTTGATGAGCAAAAGGATGAGCGAGGTCGTCCTAATTCGGTCCAGTATTGGAACAGTGGGGTTGATGGCATCAAAGCACGAGCGGACAAGAATGGGCTGACTCATTATTTGCATTTAGGCAATAAAACGATAGGGGATTTGCATCTGAGTGCAGACAAAAAGCAGCGTTTGACGGTCTATGGTGGCTTTATGCCAGAAAAGAGTGGTTCGTCTTCAACATCTGCCCAGTCAACCAGTCAATTTTTAGACCGTAAAGCACAAGAGGTGACGGAGGATTTAGTGCCCTCAACCCCGCAAGACCAATTGGGGTCCTATACGATTCAAAGCAGTGACAGTTTAGAGGGGATTGCCTTACAGGTGTATGGCGACAGCAGTTTATGGTATTTGATAGCCGATGCAAATGGTTTAACCTGTGGTAAAAGCGAAACCGCACAAAGCCATGGGGCGCTACATTTAGGGCAAAGGCTGGTTATTCCGCCAGTGGCAACAGGTCAGCATCACACCTCGAGCACGAAAAAAATCATCAAGAGTGAGTATTTTATAGGCAACACCAGTGCTACGACCAAAGCCCCGCTCCCCATCCCACCGCCATTACCCAAAAAGCACAACCAATTGCTGGCTAAAATCATCGTAGGCGTGGTGGCAACGGTTGCGACCTTGCTCACCGCAGGCATTGCCGGTGCCTTAAGCGGTATTGCCGGGAGTAGTTTATTTACCATCGGCAGTTCGGTCTTAGCCGGTGCTGCCGGTGGTTTAGGCACGACCATAGGGGCAAGCTTTGCTGCGGGTGTAGTGGGTAATTTAGCTGGACAGGCGATGGCCAATGCCTTTAAATTACAAGAAGGGATGAATGTGAAGGGTGCTCTGGTCAACGGGCTGCTCAGTGCCGCGACCTCCGGTGTTTTGGGTGGTGTTAACCAAATAGCAGGCCACAACCAACTAATGAATCAATTAGGCGAGAGCCGAATCAACACCTGGTTTAACCTCCAAACCGCTGCGCAGACGATGGAATACAACGCAGCCAGCCAGGGCTTAAGTCAGCTAGCCCACCATCAAAACCATTTCGAGTGGGACCAGTTCGCCGTTTCAGCCATCACCGCAGGCCTTTTAGGCAGCGACAGCGGCCGGATGCTACAACAAACCCTAAGAAAAATAGACTACAACAGCGGCATCCTGGCCTCCGAACTCAACGCCCTCGTACACGACGGCATCAACTCCGCCACCACCGGAGCCACCTTTGATGCCAAAGAGACACTGACTAATAATTTGGGACAGGCTGTAGGGAATGGGGTGATGGAGACGATAGGGGATAATATAGAACAAGAAGCAACAATAACATCGGAAGGCAGTGGTGAGAAAAAAACATTCAATACCGTTGAGGAATTAAATGATGCGATCAACGCATTATATGGAACAAAACTTGATTTTAAAGCCTTTGAATGGTTTGAGGGAAAGCAACAGACTAGGGGGTATTTGCCTATGATAGATATGGAGATAACAGTAAAAAACAAAGATGGTAGTACTTCTAAACGACATATTAAGAAATTTGCTGGTAAAAGCGGGATCACTATTGCTAGAGGATTTGATGTGGGACAGCATAATGCAAAAGATCTGAAAAAATATAAGTTTTCAAGTGAATTGGAAAAAAAATTATTACCATTTGTTGGTAAAGTTAGAGGCGATGCAAAAAAATTAATACCATTGGCACACGATACTATTTTAACTCAAGCGGAAATAGCTGAAATTGACTATGCCGTTATAACGAAACATATAAAATATGCAATAAACAGTTGGAATGACAGTAAGAAACCCCCAGGGACACCTAAATTTCAAGATTTATGTTTTGTAAAACAAACCATTTTGATATCAAGAACTTATAATGTTGGACCAGGGATGCCTAGGGTGATGAAAGATTTTTATATTGCAGCTAGAAATAATGATTGGAAAAAAGCGCGCTATTTTTTAGAAAAAGACACAACAAGCAATGATAAGAGAATAAAAAAAGAGTTAGCCTTTTTTGATTATGGGCATGAAAAAGATTTTAAATATAGTTAATGGATCTTTTAATGTATGTAAAGGAGTTGTTTAGTGAAGGCTGATTATTTGTCATTTGTAATGCTTTTTTTTTCTACCATAGTCTGTCTAATGACTGATGTGTCTTATGCAAAAATCAATAATCGCACATGGGATTTATTAGATAAAGAAACAAAAGAACAGTGCTTGTCTGTGGAATCACTTAACATGCCATTAGAGGATATTCCTAGTGAACAAGAACTTCAAAATACATTTATTTGCGATGTTGAAAATAGTTATTATGGCTTATATGCGCCTATAAACTATAATCAAGCCAGAGTTTGCGCCTATATTGAAGATAATAATCATATATTAGCGATGATTTATGCGAATGGTTATCAGGTAAAAAGAAATATTGATTTAGCACTTCACTTTATTTGTTTAATTGATGGTTTCCCTGCTGAGATAGCTGCCAGAGTGAATGCGCTAAATAAAATGAGAAAAGGAAAAAGCATAGAAAAATTTGAGCTTTGTGATTATATGGCAAGCGACCATGATGCTTTAAAATGTGGCGAAATAAAACATCGATGGATAGTCAATTCCTTTAATAAAAAAGAAGTAATTCTGTTTAAACAGCTTGAAGCATTAAGTTTTAAATACACCCAGTTAAGAGTAGATAATGAATTAGTACGATTAAATAAAGATGCTACGATTGCTCAAGAAGATGAAAAAATAAGATTGACTGTTGAATATACAAAATTAATCTTCGCCATGTCTATTTGTAATTTAAAAGAATATTCTGAAAATAACTATTTACTAGTCGATAAGACTTTAAATAGTATTTATAAAGAAATTCTCTTAGGAGAAGACGGTGATTTATCGTTTACAGTTGCCGGAGTGAAAAAAACGCAACGCGCTTGGTTACGTTACAAAATATTGATTGAAAAATTGGGTGCATTAAGATGTCCTCATATTAACCTGTTTACATGGGGCACTATTGTAACAAAACAGCGGTTAAAGCAATTAAAAGCAATTAGATTGGAGCAAAAAGAAATAGAAACAGGTGCGCGTGAGCGTAAT
>PEQM01000017.1 GCA_002786205.1 Legionella sp.
CTATGAAGTAGATTATAGACTATTGGGAGGAAAGTACGGAAAACAGCGGCATTAAAAATAGAACCCAGATATTGATTTGCTGTGGAGGTGCTTTTTTAATGTCTTGTTTAAAAAGACATTAAAAAAGTCGCAGGCCCATCATTACATAGGTAAACTTGCATATCGGCACCAAAAATACCTTGCTGGACGTTAGTGTATTTCTGCCGTGCAATTTGTAATAGTTCAGTAAATAATTCTTTACCTAATTGAGGATGAGCTGCTTTTGAAAAACCAGGCCTTAAACCTTTTTGAGTGTCGGCCATTAAGGTAAATTGAGGAATAAGCAACAAACCACCATTGACGTCTTGAATACTTGAATTCATTTTATCCTGAGCGTCGCTAAAAATACGATAATGAAGACATTTATCCAGCATGCGTTGAAGGGTTGTAGCGGTGTCATGTGGCTCAAAGCCACAAAGTATCGCTAGTCCCTGATCTATTTGTGCCACGGTATGATTATCAACTACAACTCGAGCTTCCGCGACCCTTTGAATGACAATTAGCATGCATCGAGTCCTTTTTGGGACAATTCTTTAGTGGCATAGATAAGCGCATCAATAAGACCGCTTTCCCTGTCGGAATGTCCTGCATCACGAACAATGCGTAGATTAGAGGCTGGTATGGCTTGATGCAATGCCCATGCATTGGCTAGAGGAGTAACTAAATCAAAGCGTCCATGCACAATGTAGGTGGGGATATGACGAATTTTATGTACATCTCGCATGATTTGATTGTCTTCGAGGAAGTAATGGTGGTTGATGTAATAAGATTCTAAAGTGGCTAATGCTAAAGCAAAATGAGGATCACTATACTGATCAATCACATAAAGATGAGGTTGTAGGCTACTGCAACGTGCTTGCCATAAAGCCCATGATTTGGCTGCGCTCATACGAGCTAACTCGTTAGCGCCTTGTAAGACTTGAGCGTAATATTGAGGAATATTATGGCGTTGTTCTTCGGGCACCAGATTAACAAACTCATACCAGTAATCAGGGTAAACGAGGCTGGCTCCTTCTTTATAAAACCAATCGGTATCTTGTTGTCTTCCTAAAAAAACTTGATGTAAAATCAGTGCCTTAATTTGCTGGGGAAATTTTTGAGCATACAGTAGTGCCAATAAAGAGCCCCATCCACCACCAAATAAAGCAAATTCAGTCAAGCCCAAAAAGGCTCTGATGGCATCAATATCATCTAGTAAAAGACTGGTACTATTATTTTTTAGTTCAAGATGTGGTACTGAATGGCCACAACCTCTTTGATCGAAAAGGATAATGCGATAGCTTTCGGGGTCAAAAAAACGTCGAGCATGCGAGTCACTACCAGCGCCAGGCCCTTCATGTAATACAATAACAGGAATGCCCTCAGGATTTCCAGTTTCTTCAATATACAAGGTATGCAGATCATCTACTGACAGTTGATGCTGCGCATAAGGTTTGATGGATGGATAGAGTGAATGCATGATAAATCCTTTAACATGTAAGTAGATTGCAGTTATTGTGCGCTGCCCTGGGTATTAAATCAATATATCAGATAAGTGTAGTTAGTTTATCATAAGTAATAAATCTTTTGTTTTTAGTGTGCAAATTGAAGATAATAGCGCATCATTTATTTACAGGATTTTCTTATGAGCAGCTCCATATTGCTTGAAGGGCTTAATGAAAAACAGAAAGAAGCAGTTACTGCCCCATTGGGACATGTTTTAGTTTTGGCTGGAGCTGGCAGTGGGAAAACCAGAGTTTTGGTTAGTCGAATTGCCTGGTTAGTAGAGCATGAGCAGTGTTCTTTGCATTCTATTTTGGCTGTAACATTTACGAATAAAGCTGCTGGTGAAATGCGAGAGCGTTTGGGGCGTCTTTTATCTACGCCAACCCCAGGATTATGGGTGGGCACTTTTCATGGCTTGTGTCACCGTTTATTAAGGCGTCATTTTAAGGAGGCAAAATTACCTGAGCACTTTCATATTCTAGATTCTGAAGATCAAGCGCGTTTAATCAAAAAAGTGATTGCTTCTTTAAATTTAGATCTGGAGCAATGGCCAGTAAAACAAAGTCAGGCTTTTATTAATGGTAAAAAAGATGAAGGGTTGAGACCTCAACATGTTCACGTACTAAGTTATGGGCCAGGGAAAACTTTGCTTTCTATTTATAAAGCCTATGAGCAGGCATGTCATACAGCCGGCGTTATTGATTTTGCAGAAATTTTATTGCGAACTCATGAGTTATTAAGAGACAATCCTGAGCTTCTTACTCATTACCAAGAGCGATTTAAAGCCATTTTAGTAGACGAGTTTCAAGATACCAATACTATTCAATATGCATGGATTAAATTATTGGCAGGAAAAAATACTGCGGTGATGGCTGTAGGTGATGATGATCAATCCATTTATGGGTGGAGAGGTGCAAAAGTTGAAAATATTAATCAGTTCTCCAAAGAATTTCCTCAAACTAAAATTATCAGATTAGAGCAAAATTATCGTTCTACCAGTACGATTTTAGAAGCATCGAATGCATTAATTACCAACAATGATTCGCGAATGGGTAAAAATTTATGGACAGCGGGTAGTTCAGGAGAAAAAATTCTTATTTATAGTGCCTTTAATGAATTGGATGAGGCGCGTTTTATTAGTGATAAAATTAAAATAGCAATTAATGAAGGGGCTAGCGCCGATGAAATTGCTATTTTATATCGCTCGAATGCACAATCACGGGTCATTGAAGAAGCTTTATTAAAAGCGGATATTTCTTATCGTATCTATGGAGGCGTGCGATTTTTTGATAGGGCAGAAGTGAAAGATACGTTAGCGTATTTGCGCTTGCTAGTGAATCCTAATGACGATACTGCTTTTGAGAGAGTCATTAATTTTCCTACCAGAGGAATTGGAGAAAAAACACTGGATGACATACGTTATTATGCCCAATCAGAACAGTGTTCATTATGGCATGCCAGTCAGTCTTTGTTGCAATCCAAAGCCTTACCTCAGCGTGCAGGAACCGCCTTGGAGCGATTTTTGACTTTAATTCATCACTTACAGGTGAAAACTGAAGCGATGGAGTTGGATGAGCAGTTGACTGAAATTCTTCATGGCAGCGGATTGCATGCCCATTTTAGTAAAGTGAAAGGCGATAAATCAGAATCACGCCTTGATAACTTGCAAGAATTAATTAATGCAGCCAAGCAATTTCGGTATGAAGAAACGCAAGAAGATTCTTTATCTCTGGTTAATGCCTTTTTGGCTCATGCATCCCTTGAGGCTGGTGAATTACAAGCTGAAGAGTATGAGCGCTCGGTACATTTAATGACTTTGCATGCAGCTAAAGGGCTTGAATTTCCTATTGTATTTTTAGTGGGAATGGAAGAGGGGGTATTCCCAGGAAAGCAGTCTATAGAAGAACCTGGTCGTTTAGAAGAAGAGCGACGTCTTTGTTATGTGGGAATGACTCGTGCCATGCGTCAATTGATCATGACCTATGCCGAAGTGCGTCGCTTGTATGGTCGGGAAGAATATCACAGGCCATCGCGGTTTTTAAAAGAGTTACCGGATAGTCTACTTCAAGAAATACGAGTTAAAACTCAGTATGTTGCTCCAACACCGTTTCAAAGCTTGGGCACCAAAATAACAGAGCCGCATACATCTGGTATTGCAATAGGACATAATGTAAGGCATGCCATCTTTGGGCAAGGGGTTGTCCTGGCTATGGAAGGGGGCGGTGCACATACCAGGGTGCAGGTAAAATTCAAAGAACAAGGAACCAAGTGGTTGGTTTTGGCTTATGCCAATTTATCTGTTATTGAGTGATGAGTTACAGGGTAGCCGGCAGGTACACTCTGACAATTAATCCTGAATGAGCGTCGGGCGCAGCAAGAATGACTCGCCCTCCGTGTAATTCACAGATTTGTTTGACAATGGCTAAACCTAGACCACTTCCGGGGCTTTTATTGCCTAGTACTCTGAAAAATCGCTCAAAAACGCGGGCATGTAATTCAGAGGGAATGCCAGGACCGCTGTCATAAACTTCTAAAACAATTTCTTGTTGTTTCTTAAACAGTTTTACACTGATGTGTCCATGTTCATGGCAGTAACGAATAGCATTATCGACCAGATTGCGTATCAATATCCCAAGAGCCGTTGCATTGCCAAGGATGGGAGGCAAATGCTCTTCATGATCAAACTCCAGTTCAATATGTTTTTCGACAGCTAACGGCGCCATCATTGCTAAAATATCACGAGTGATTTTCTCCAGTTCTACTTTATCTACTTCTGCCATATTGGTGGCTTCTGGAACCAGTTTGCTCATGGTTAAGAGTTGTTGAACAATATGCGTGCTTCTGTTAACGCTGGCAATTAACTTATGTAGCGCTTGATTTTTTTCTTCTATACTTTGTGCATTCAATGCAACCTGCGCCTGGGCTTTTAGTGCTGCCAGCGGTGTCTTTAGCTCATGAGCTGCATCTGCTGCAAAGCGCTTTTCTCTTTCAAAGCCTTCTTTTAAACGAAAAAATAATTTATTCAGTTCATCTATAACAGGTTTGATCTCCTCTGGGACCTCCTCAAGGTTAACTGCTTCCAAGTGACTGGGTTCGCGGTTGGCGACCTCTTCAGCGACTTTGCCTAAACTGGCCAGACCGCGTCCAATAATAATCCAAATTAGTAATCCTGAAAGAGGAAAAGTCAACAGCATGATGTACAGGTCATCCTGGGCAATCTTATGACCTAATTCATTTCGAGTATCATAACGTTCAGCCAAGACAGTCCGAATGCCTGTTTTATGATTGTAAGTGGTAAAGACACGCCAGTCCTGATTTAAAATAGATTTATCACTAAAGCCATCTATTTCTGCGGCTAAAGGCATTCTAGGCACTGTAGGTGAGTGCAAGAGCAAGTTACCGCCATTAGTCCATACTTGAAAATTAAATCGATCTAGATAACGTTCTGGCGGTTCACTTAGATAGTTCTTTTTATAATAAGCAGTTAATTGTTGCGGTATGGTTTCCAGGGTGTTTTGAATTTTTAATAAAGGCCTTTGATAGGCGTCATCTCCTAATAGTGCCTGATAAGAGAGGGCAGATATTGCCATTAAGGTATCTAAGTGATTTTGAATGTCTTTTTGATCAAGATAATAATTTCCTATGGCTGTTAATGTCGTGGTGGTGATGATAGCCAGTAGTAAATTAATTAATAAAAATTTTCGTATAGAGGCTTTCATGAAAGGGAAGTATTTTCATTTTTTTCAACCATATATCCTACGCCTCTAATGGTCCGAATAAAATTGGCATTTAATTTTTTGCGTAGGTTGTGAATGTGTACCTCCAGCGTATTGCTGTCAACATCTTCTTCCCAGCCATATAAGCTTTGCATCAGTTGCTCACGAGAGAGTACTTGCCCACTGTGTTCGAGTAGTTTTTGTAATAAAGCAAACTCACGTCTGGGCACATTGATGAATACATCATCGACTAACACAGAATGCGCAGCAGGATCTAGAGTAATATTTCTGTATTGCAATGTCGCATCAGCACGTCCTTGGGCTCGGCGAACCAAAGCTCTAATCCGTGCGCTTAGCTCATTTAAATCAAAAGGTTTAGTCAGGTAGTCATCCGCACCACTGTCCAGACCTTTGATTCGGTCATCTACTGTTTCTCGGGCGGTTAAGATAATAACAGGAGTAGTATCTCCTTCTTGTCGAATCGATTGCAATAAAGACAGACCCGAAAGCTTAGGCAGACCCAAATCCAGGATAATTAATTCAAACGAATCCGATTTAATAGCTGCACGCGCAGTTTTACCGTCTTTTAACCAATCAACAGTATAGCCAAATTGAGTTAATCCTGCTTTAACTGCATCGCCCAGTAACTCATCATCTTCCACCAGTAATAATCGCATAATCGCTCCTGCTGCATCTCGATTTAAAACAAATCAAGCCTATGGAATTACTATCTGAACAAGTGCATTTAAGCATGGTATTTTACTTTGCATACCACTTCATCTTTCGTAGAATACCGTACATTATTGTCTTCATTTACAGATTAAGAATGATTATTCCAATCTTTTTTCTTCCATATGTTTGGTCAAGTAAACAGCTTGCATGATAACAAAAAGCAAAGTAAAGCCAATGCCGCCAAATAATTTGAAGTTAACCCAGGCGTCTGTATCAAAATAATAGGCAACATACAGATTTAAAGCGCCCATTAAAATGAAAAATAAAGTCCAGGCATTAGTTAAACGATGCCAGATTTTAGTATGTAACTCCACATTGGTTTCCATCATTTTTTGAATAATAGGTTTAGAGCCAATAAAGCGGGAGCCAAAGAAAACCAAAGCAGAAAGCCAGTAAATACCAGTGGGTTTCCACTTAATAAATAAAGGGTTATGAAAAAATAAAGTAGCGCCACCCAAGAGAACAATAATGGCCAGACTGATTAAATGTATTTTATCATAATGTTGAAATTTTAATCGATAAAAAACAACCTGGCACATTGACGACGCCATGGCGACTGCGGTTGCGGTGTAAATATCGCAGCATTTATAAACAATAAAAAATAAAACGATTGGAAAAAAATCAAACAGTAATTTCATATGCATAAAATTGATATAGACGTTAAAGTTAGTATAACACACTATTTAGCCAACTAATATTTTTTGACCGGCTTGAAGTTTGGGCCATGATCGTAACTCAGGGTTTAGCTCGATAATTTTGTTTGGATTGGTGTGATGCATTCTGGCAATCTGATTTAAAGTATCGCCATTTTTTATGGTATATCGGATTGGCGGACTAACCCTTTTCCAAATAACCAGTTGCTGTCCTTGATATAAAGCCTGATGTGCATCCAGTTTATTCCATAAAAGAAGTTGTTCTGCTTTAATACCATATAATTTTTCCAGATGGGTCAGGTTGTCTTGGGGCTGTACTATGTGAATAATGCGGTGATTTCTTGCGGACAATAATGGTTGTATTAATCGATCTTTTGTTAGCCTCGTTTGTACATTTGAATTGTTGTTTGTTGTGTTAGCATAGATATTAGGTGTTGCTTTATCCATTTGTTGGATTAAATAGGAACCAGTATGATGACGTATTGCTATATTTTTTAATCGATGGTCATGTGGCGTACGAAGCTTTGACCAGCTGTTTCGTTTTTCTGGCGATACATTGGATAAATTCCAGTTAAACAGTCTTACTTTGCTCCTTGGAATTAATAAGTTAAATGGTTTGTAGGGTGCTGTTGTCCAGCGATTATAGCCAGGATTTAATTTTATCAATTCTTTATAGCTTATTCCTGCCAGTTTAGCCGCATGATTTAAATCGATTTGGCTGCCTATTTCTACTTCTTCAAAATAGGGCGCATATGGAATCTTGGGTAAGTTAATATGATATTGATTAGGATTTTCTATCATCTCGGCTAAAGCCAGGAGACGGGGAACATAGGCTTTTGTTTCTGCGGGAACGGATAAATTCCAAAAAGAAACAGGAGTTCCTGGAGGGATTGTTGCTTTGATGGTTCGTGAGATAGAACCCTCTCCCGCATCATAAGCTGCAATGGCTAAAATCCATTGCCCATTAAAAAATTTATTGAGATGAACCAGGTAATTCAGTGCTGCATTGGTTGATTGCCCAATACTGCGTCGGCCATCAAACCAAAAGTCTTGTTTTAAACCTAATTGATTTCCTGTTTTAGGCATCAGTTGCCATAAGCCTGCTGCTCCTACGATAGAGTAAGCAAATGGGTCATAAGCGCTTTCAATCATGGGAACTAAAGCCAGCTCACCAGGAAGATGGCGTTTTTTTATTTCACTAACGATATGGTAAATGTAAGGTTCTGCTTGGCGACTTACTTTATATAAATAACCAGGATGCTCACTTAGCCAGCGAATTTGTTTTTGAACTTCCGGACGAGAAATTTCATGAGTGAGCTTAAATTCGCTACGTAATACATCCCATACGTCAGTCGCTTCTTGTGCATATGCTAATTGAAAAAAGGGCATGACAAGCCCGATAAAAAAAGCAAGGACTGTTTTTATCATCTGGTATTTCAATAGCTGGACCTATGAAAATCAATAGCAATTCAGTGTACTAAAAATGAGAAGGCAATTAAAGGCTCTGCATGGAGTATTATTGACGTCCAGTATAACCGGTTGCCCTGTTTAGCTTGGAGATACAGTGGATGAGGAAGATTCCATTCAATTAGAAAGGTTTTTTTGGGCTCTTAATACGCGAAAGACATCTAGTGAGTTTGTCGATATTGCGCCATGCTTCAATGCATAGTGTTGAACCGCAGATTGATCTGTGCGCAAAAAGGGGTTAATAAGCAATTCTTGTTCTAGTACGGAAGGCAGAGTACAGCGGGTTAAAGGATGGTTAATTTGTTGCTTGTAGTGCAACAGATCCTGGTTTTCGGGTTCAACCAGCAAAGCAAATTGCAAGTTTTGCTTTGTATACTCATGGGCACAAAAAATTTGTGTTGCAGCCGGAAGCTTTTTAAGGCGCTGTAAAGAATCATGCAGTGCTTCTAACGTACCGTCAAAAACTCTGCCACAGCCTCCGGAAAATAAAGTATCGCCACAAAAAAGCCATCGTTTTTTTGTTTCAAAATAGGCAATATGAGTGGCGGTATGTCCTGGTGTAAAAAAAATTTGATAGGAAGCCTCCTGGATAGTAATCGACTGACCTTCGGTCAGAGGCACATTGATTATAGGGATACGCGAATCGACAGGGCCATAAATTAGACAGTCAGGATAGTGGTGTTTTAGTTCCTGTACGCCGCCAATGTGATCGCTATGATGATGTGTAATCAATATGGAACGTAAATCTAAATGGTGTTTTTGGGCAAAATGCAAAACAGCGGAAGCATCGCCTGGATCCACACAATCAAAGAGGCCTTCTTTTTTATCGATTAATGCCCATATGTAGTTGTCTGTAAAGGCAGAGATGGGATAAATGATCATTGCAATTTTATTGTTCTCGTTTATCAATATGATAAAAAGATTCCGAAGAATTAAATAAAAGTTTTAGTTCTTTGCATACGGTAGTCATGGTATCTGCAAAAGTATAGGGTGGATTAATAAGCCATAAACCACAACCATACATGCCTTGTCCCTTCTGTTTTTTAAGATAAAATTCAACTCGTAAGGTATTTTTTGCCGGAATTTGTTCTAGTCTGCGAATCATTTGTTCGGTCATTCGTTGATTCACTAATGGATACCAAAGACAATAAACACCGTTTGAAAATTTGGAAACCGCTTTGCTTATAGCCTGAGGAATGGTCTTGTATTCTTCTTTCACTTCATAGGCGGGGTCAATAAAGATTAATCCTCTTTTTTCAATGGGAGGCAATAGCGCATTCAAGGAAGAAGGGCCGTCGTCAGGACTAAAAAATACTTTTTTATGAGTGGTTGGAATATGAATCAGGTGTTCATATTCAGTAGGATGAAGCTCGCAAAGATGGGCTCTATCAGTTGGACGAAGTAGATTTAATGCGATATAGGGCGAGCCTGGATAATACTTTAATGCACTATTTAGGTTCAGCTCTTTTAACAGTTTTAGATAAGGTAGAAATACCGCGTTACATTTCTTTTGCTGCTCCCAAAGAAGCTGAATACCCTCTTTAAATTCATTGGTTTTTAAGGATTGATGGCTGGATAAATCATAAAGACCTCTGCCTGAATGGGTTTCCAGATAAAACAAAGGCTTGTCTTTTTGGATGAGATATTGAATCAAATGAGTTAAAGCACAATGCTTGAACACATCGGCAAAATTGCCTGCGTGAAATCCATGTTGATAACTGAGCATAAAATAACTTACAAAAGAGTTTGTCATGAGTATAACAGACTTCGTTCTTTTTTTAGAGAGAAGTCTTTCGCATTAACTCAAATTAAAATTGTGCACTATACTTTTTTTAACGGGCTAATATATGGAGCGCATTATGTCATTGCATGAAGATTGGGATGATTATTCCTTTTCAGATAAAAATTATGACGAGGAAACAGAAAGCGTTGAAGAGCTGGATCATAAGAAAAAAATAAAACGATTGCTCGAAGAACGATTAGAGCGTAAACGTTTAAAAGACGAATTCAAAGATGATTTTGATGAACTTGACGGAGAGTTTGACTGGGATGAGATTAAGTAATCATTAAGATACTCCGGCAGCAGTTAAGGTATTTTCCAGTAGAGAAACTATAGTCATAGGCCCGACACCTCCAGGAACTGGAGTAATGCAGGCTACGCGCTTTTTAGTCTCCTCAAAATCAACATCGCCTCGTAGTGTTCCATTGGCCAATCGATGAATACCTACATCAATAATAATTTGATTTTTATTTAACCATTCAGGCTTTACCACATCGATAACGCCTGCTGCTACGACAAGGATATCTGCCATGCGAACAAAAGGTTCCAGATTAGGTGTTTGTCTATGACAGACGGTTATGGTGGCACCTTCAAGGAGTAATTCCATGCTGGCAGGGCGGCCTACAATATTAGAGGCTCCAATAATGACAGCATGCTTGCCTTTAACATCCAGATGATAATGTTTGAGTAGGCTCATAATTCCTAGAGGAGTAGATGGTCTTAATAAAGGATTTTTCTGGATTAGTCTTCCCATGTTATAAGGGTGAAAGCCATCGACATCTTTTTGATAAGAGATGCGTTCTAATACACGCATTGTATTAATTTGTTGGGGAAGAGGCAATTGAACCAGGATACCTTGTATTTCATTGGATTCATTGAGGGTATCAATCAGCTCTAACAGTTTGTTTTCAGTTGTATCTTCTGGTAAATGATAGGCATGAGAACGAATTCCTACTTCTGCACAGGCTTTTTTCTTATTATTAACATAAATAAATGAGGCGGGGTCAGTGCCAACAAGAATAACGGCTAATCCAGGTGCTTGATGACCTTTATCGATATGAGTTTTAATGCGCTCTTTAATTTGTTCTTTTTTCAGAGCAGCAACTTCTTTACCGTTAAGTAATAATGCGGTCATTATGTCCCCAATGAATCAATAAATGATAATGCAAGGGATTGTAATACGATTTCAGCGCATATTGAAATGAAAGAGGAGATTTCTTGAATAGGTGCTTGGATAATGTTAAGTTTTATATTAATTAATCAATAATTTAATTGACGCAAGGTGCCTTGATTGAAAAAGACAGCGCTACATATTGCATTGTGGACTTTAACATTGCCTGCCTCGGTATATGCTTTGGGCTTGGGGGCAATGACTTTAAAATCAGCTCTAGATCAACCTTTTTATGCAGAAATTGAATTGATTGATCCTCAAAGTGTTTCATTGAAAGAGATAAAAATAGGGGTTGCTTCCCCGGAAAACTTTAATGAAATAGGTTTGGAGCGTACAGCAGTATTGTCTTTGCTTTCATTTAAGATAGACAAAAATGAAAATAATAAACAGATTATCAAAGTATATTCTACTGAGCGGATATCCGATCCTTATTTCGAGCTGGTTGTTGATTTAATCTGGCCTCAAGGACAGCTTTATAAAGCCTACACCGTCTTGCTAGATCCGCCAGGATATCATTTGAGTTCATCTACAATCAAAGGCGGCACAATTCATTATAAACAGAAGCAACCCGCAAGTTATTCAGAGCCGGGAGTTATCGATAAGCCGGTTACTTCAATGAACTATAATTCGTCCACCAGTAATGACAGCAAAAGCTCAAGTACCTACGGTCCTACGGTTTCTAATGAAAGTATATGGCAAATTGCTCAGCGTTATAAAACATCAGAAGTGATTTTGCCACAAGTGGTTTTAGCCATTGTGGGCGCCAATCCTCAGGCATTTACAGACGATAACCTAAATGGCTTAAAAGCAGGCGAGAAATTATCAATACCTTCTACAGCGGACATACGCAAAGTTCCCGCCGATTTAGCCACATCAGAAGTCATGGCTCATGACAAGGCATGGACAGAAAAAACGTGGATTGCACATATAATACCACCTCCATATACGAATACTCAAGAAAGCAAAATCGTTCCACCAAGGGGTGATGAATCCTCACTGCCTGTGATTCCTACTAATAAGGCGGCATCTTTAATTCCTGCCATGGAAAACTCATTAATGCAGTCAACTTCACTGACCAATGTAGAGCAAAATAGTGCCGAAAAAACAGAGTTATCGATTACTGCTTCTGCAGTTGAATCCATTAGAGAGGCAAATGCAGGATTAATTGAACAATTGCATTTAGTGCAAAAACAGAATGCAAGCTTACAAAAACAAATCAGCCTGAGTACGAAAGAATTAAAAAAACTACGCTCTCAAGTCCTGGTTTTAACTCAGGAACGAAATGATTTAGTCGATCAGCAGGCAGTTCAATCGCACAGTTCACTTCTTTGGTCTTTGTTATTGCTGTTATTGGGCGCAGGAGGGGGGGGGCTTGCTTTTTGGTATTATCATAGGCAAAGCACTAACAAAGGCATTAATATTCAACAGCCCTCAGATCAGGCTTTAATAGTTGCTGATATATTAGATAATAAAACTAAATCAGCTCCAGTTTCTGCGATGGTCCCGGTTGAAGAAATAGCAGCTGAAGAGACTGTGCCAGCTGAAGAGACTGTATCAGCTGAAGAGACTGTATCAGCTGAAGAGACTGTATCAGCTGAAGAGACTGTATCAGCTGAAGAGACTGTATCAGCTGAAGAGACTGTATCAGCTGAAGAGACTGTACCAGTTGAAGGGACTGTACCAGTTGAAGAGATTGTACCAGATGAAGAGATTGTACCAGTTGAAGAAATGACATCATTGATACAAACAGATGAGGCGCTTTCTTTGGATTCAGCTCAAAGCAGTAAAAAATTACAATCTGCAACAAACACTACAGAAGAGGCGTGGGAGCCGCTCGCATTTGAGTCAGGGCTCTACCATGCTGTTGATGAGAAAAAAGAAGAAAAAAATGAGCCTGAGTTGAACAGTAAAGTGGAAGAGAATAATGCAATAGAATTTACTTTTAACTCAATACAAAGCGAAAAGTCAGTAAACGAACCTGCCGAATTGAAATCAATAAACATATTGGAGACAGACAAGACTATTGATTTAAATGAGGACATAAGTCAGTTCTTTATTGAGGAAAAATTAATCTCCGAGACCACCAATACTCCATTAAAGAGTGAGAAGGCCTTAGATACTTTATTGGATTTAGCCAAAAGCTACATCAGTATGAATGATTTTGAGTCGGCACGACACTCATTAGAGGAAGTGATTGAGTTTGGAACACCACAACAAAAACAAGAAGCGAATGCATTACTAAAATCAATAGACAATTGAATGAGTTTATTTTTTTATAAAGCTGTATCTGAACACTGATCTGGATTGCTTCACATCGTTCTTAAAGACGACAATTCAATAAAGTGGCTATGGAGAAAGCTTCATTAGCTCTAGACAAAACAATAAGGGTATTATAAATTGACCCTTTTATCAGGAATATTTAATGCGTATTGCCTTAGTGGTTGAATACGATGGAAGCCAATATTATGGTTGGCAAGCGCAAACAGGATTGCGAACAGTTCAGCAGGCGCTTGAAAATGCTATATCTAAAGTTGCTGATTGCGATTTGACTGTAGTTTGTGCTGGACGAACAGATACTGGGGTTCATGCGACGAATCAGGTGGTTCATTTTGATTGTGATAAACCGCGGTCTATCCGGTCATGGATACATGGAGCCAATTCCTTTTTGCCGAAAGATGTCTGTGTGAAATGGGGGAAAGAAGTTCCCGAATCTTTTCATGCGCGTTATTCTGCGACTGCCAGACGTTATCGCTATGTAATATACAATGGGGCTATTCGTCCAGCACTGTTAAGAAGTAATGTTACCTGGCAATATAGGCAGCTGGATCATCGCTTAATGCATCAGGCGGCGCAGTTTCTTGTTGGTGAGCAGGATTTTACCTCTTTTCGTTCAGTAGAATGCCAATCCAATACGCCTATGCGAAATATTCATAAGATAGAGGTAAGTCGCACTGGCGATTTGTTAATTATTGATGTGACAGCTAATGCGTTTTTGCATCATATGGTTCGTAATATTGCTGGTGTGTTGATTGCAATTGGATCAGGAAGGCACCCAGTTTCCTGGATTGAAGAAGTGCTGGCAGCAAAAGACAGACGCTTAGGCGCAGAAACAGCGCCTTCTTATGGCTTGTATTTGGTTCAGGTAACCTATCCCAAACAATTTTCTATTAACCAAAGTAACCCTGGTCCTTTATTTTTATGGGAATCCTGATTTAGGGCTCATTAAAAAATGACTGGTAGTAAATGATAGACAGTAACGGAATAAACAACATGATCGATTTAAATGAAAAACGTCCTCATTTTATTAGACAACTAATAACAGACGAGTTAAATAGCGGAAAACACAATCAGGTAGCAACTCGTTTTCCACCTGAGCCTAATGGTTATTTACATGTTGGTCATGCCAAATCCATCTGTTTGAATTTTGGGCTGGCTGAAGAATTTAATGGTACTTGTTTTTTGCGTTTTGATGATACTAATCCAATGAAGGAAGAGGATGAATACGTCAAAGCAATCATAGACGATGTACAGTGGCTTGGATTTAAGTGGCAAGCCATGACACATTCATCTGATTATTATCAAGAATTGTATGACTTGGCTGTTTTGCTTATTAAAAAAGACTTGGCGTATATCGACAGTTTAACGATGGATGAAATTAAAGAGTATAGAGGAACCTTGCAACAGCCAGGTCGAGAAAGCCCTTATCGTAATAGACCAATAGAAGAAAGTCTTGATTTATTCAATCGCATGAAAGCAGGGGAGTTTCCTGACGGTACCCATGTATTGAGAGCCAAAATTGATATGAAGTCAGGAAATATCAATATGCGCGATCCAGTATTATATCGTATTCGTCATGCACATCATCAGCGTACAGGCGACGCCTGGTGTATTTATCCCATGTATGATTATGCACATCCTATCTCTGATGCATTAGAAAAGATTACTCACTCTTTGTGTACCTTAGAGTTTCAAGATCACAGGCCATTGTATGACTGGTTGGTTGATAATTTACCTTTACCTGCAAAGCCTGTACAAACCGAATTTGCGCGTCTAAATCTGTCTCATACCGTAACCAGTAAGCGTAAATTAAGAGAGTTGGTTGAAAAAAATATTGTTACCGGCTGGGATGACCCTCGCTTGCCTACATTAAGAGGCATGCGTAAAAGAGGTTATCCTCCTGCTGCATTACGTCAATTTTGTGAACTGATAGGCATTTCGCGCAGTGATTCTGTGATTGATATGTCTTTGCTGGAAGAGTGTGTTCGCGCTGAGCTGAATAAAACAGCTAAAAGGGCTTTATGCGTGATGGATCCCGTGAAAGTGGTAATAGAAAATTATCCTGAAGGAAAAAAAGAGCAGCTTAATGTGCCTTTTTTACCGCAAGATCCTGCTTCTTCATGTCGAGAAATCCCTTTTTCAAGAGAATTATACATTGAACGTTCTGATTTTATGGAAGAACCGGCTAAAAAATACTTTCGTCTTTCTCCTGGTGCAGAAGTTCGTTTACGTCATGCTTATGTCATTCAATGTCATCAAGTGATTAAAAATGAGCAAGGTGAAATTATTGAGCTACGCTGTACTTATGATGAGAATACCCTAGGGAAAAATCCTGAGGGAAGAAAAGTAAAAGGCGTTATACACTGGGTTTCTTGCGCAGAAGCCTATCCTGTGCCCGTTCATCAATATGACCGTTTGTTTCATGAAGCCAATCCAGCTAAAGAGAGTGATTTTTTACAGTTTTTAAATAAAGACTCTTTAAAGACACAAATCGCCTATTGTGAGCCGGCCTTAGCGTATCAAGGTGAGGGTGAGGTGTTTCAGTTTGAACGCCTGGGCTATTATTGCGTGAATCAAGTGACCGATAATAAGGTTCAAGCCTTTCATCGTGTAGTGGACTTAAAGGATACCTGGGGTAAAAGTAACTAGGGGATAATAATGTTGTATTTATACAATTCGTTAACAAGAGAGAAAGAAGTATTTAAGCCTTTGGTTCCAGGTAAAATAGGAATGTATGTCTGTGGTATTACTGTTTATGATCACTGTCATCTAGGACATGCTCGCTCTATGGTTTGTTTTGATGTGATGGTTCGTTATTTACGTTCTCAACAGTATCAAGTGACTTTTGTGCGTAATATTACTGACATTGATGATAAAATTATTGCCCGAGCCAATGAGCGAGGAGTGCCGATAGAAATACTTACTCAACAATTTATTCAATCCATGCATGAAGATGCCAAGGCTTTAAATCTTCTACCCCCAGATGTGGAGCCAAGGGCAACAGAAAACATAGACAATATTATTCGGCTGATAGAGCGCCTCATACAAAAAAATCACGCCTATGTAAGTGATAATGGCGATGTGTGTTATCAGGTAAATTCTTTTAAAGAGTATGGCAAATTGTCTAATAAAGACTTGGATAATTTAATTGCTGGCTCCAGAATAGAGATAGTGAAAGAGAAGCGTTCACCCTTGGATTTTGTTTTATGGAAAAAAGCTAAAGAGGGTGAGCCAAGCTGGCCTTCACCTTGGGGCGATGGGCGACCAGGTTGGCACATAGAATGCTCGGCTATGGCGTTGCAGGAGTTAGGTGATCAGTTTGATATCCATGGTGGAGGTTCAGATTTACAATTTCCTCATCATGAGAATGAAATTGCCCAAAGCGAAGCAGCAACAGGCAAGACCTTTGCTAATTATTGGCTTCACGTAGGCATGTTACAGGTTAATAATGAAAAAATGGCTAAGTCTGTAGGTAATTTTTTTACTATCAATGAGGTATTAAAGCAGCATCCTCCAGAGGTTATTCGTTATTTTCTGCTAAGCAGTCATTATCGCAGTCCTTTAAATTATTCAGAAGAAAACCTGCTTAATGCATCTAAGGCACTAACCAGATTGTATCAAAGCATGAAGACATCTGATGCACGTCTTGGTGAAATTGATATGAATTGGGTTGATCAATTTAATCAAGCGATGAGTGATGACTTTAATACACCAGTTGCTTTGTCTGTTTTGTTTCAATTAAGCCATGAAATTAATAAAACTCATTCACCATCGCTGGTAGCAACATTAAGTCACTTAGGTGCCGTATTAGGTATTTTGCAGGAAGAGACTGATGTGTTTTTAAAGACAGGCTTTGCTGAAGATGAGAAAATATACATAGTACGATTGATAGAAGAGAGAATGCAGGCGAGAAAAGATAAAAACTGGAAAAGAGCTGATGAAATACGCGCTGAACTATTGAATGCGGGGGTGGAGTTAGAGGATGGCCCTAATGGCACTGATTGGCGAAAAATAAGTCAATGAAGTGTCTTGAAGCAAGTAGCTTGCTACCATGTTATCTCCAGTATGCCTGGAGTTAACATGGTGCAATATTTGTTATCACTATTTGTTGATTCGTTGTTAGCTGGCTAAATATAGTCTGCGAGCTCTTCTTTGAGTTTTTTCTCTTCAAGTAGATCTTCAATTTTTCTTCGGCGTTCTAACTTGGTTGATGGGCTTACTTCAGGAATAATAGGAGTACTTTCATTAAAGTCTTCGTGTTCCTGATCAAATTCATCATAAGAATTAATATTCATGGCTCTCCTTGCCGATAAGCTTTTATTGTTTAGATAAATAATGATAATAATTTTTAAAATTGTAAATCATCATGTTGTGTATTAATTTCTTTATTTTGAGTAGAGAAAGAGATAATTTACCATACCATTTAATGAAATGACTCCTGATTTTTAATAATAGATCTCATCAAAAACACTACGGCCGAAGCGATTTGCTTCGTCGATACAGCGCCCAATCCCTCATGTACGAACATGTACACTTCGGTTTTGTGCTTTGTATTTTTTGCCACTTATTTTCTGTAGCGATTTTTTGACGAGGCCTAATATGATAATAACAGCAAGTAAAATAACAGAAATTTTACCAAGGGGATAGTAATATTTTTTTGTTGTACAGCACCTTATCGTTTTTGTGAGATGACAAGATGCATGTATGTTAATTAGTTCATTGCAGAACGAATATTGTCAGATGTGTGGGACGGCGAAGAGGATGGTGCTAAATGGTCTCTGTTTGCAGCCAATTGCGCCTTCATTGCGGAGGAAGAGTTTTGCCGTGGTTGTTCTTTGCTGTATTTATCGTGAAGAGCAGCATCACTTAAATCCGGATGGCCTGTTGATTCTTGTTTTGAGTAAGCCTGGAGTAAATGGGGCTCTGTTTCAAAGAGTTGCTCGGCAGTTTTTTCTTTGCCATTGATATTAAGTTTAATTTTTTCTGGCGGAAAGCCTGCATCAACAAAGGCTTTAAATGCTTGTTTGGCTCTTTTTTCTGCTAGTTCCGGGTTTGCGAAATTAACATTCACTACGGCTTTGTCAGCGCCACTTATTTTTACTGACGCGGCCATTAAAGCAAAATCCTGTTCTATATTTTTTCCCATAAAATGATTGGCTGAACCAAAAGGATTAAGTACAGCACCCACCTCCACGTGAAATGTACCTGGATTAGGTTGGTGAATTTGATTTCCACCAAAGGTATAAATTGTCTTAAGATCAGCTATGTTAATATGTGCGATATTGGGATCGGTTTCTGGTGCTGTTTGTGCAGCCAGGGCTGAAAGCCCTTCAGCCAATGCTGCCTGAGCTTGTTTACTGGCAGCAAGCTCCTTAAAGGCCTTTCTATTCTTAGGATTTTCTGCTAAACAAGCCAGTAAAATAATTCGATCTTGTTCATTTTTTCTGGCTGTATGGAGTGCGCGTAAACTGGCTGTGGTCGACTTGTTAAACTCTTGTATTTGAGCAAGGTGGGCATTATTCAGGTCTGCTATTATGCTTTTTTTTATGGTTTCTAATTCTTCTGGATTATTAATGCTCGTTTTAAATTTCTCACTAGAGACATAGCTGTCTAAAGCTTTTTTTTCTTCTTCTTGCCATACGTGAATGGTACGTAGTGCTTCATCGCTTACCAGTTTAAAATGAGAGATGACCAATTGTGCCCGGCCTTCAGGCTTAATGGATGACCTTAGCTTTTCAAGCTCTTCTTGTCTTTGTTTAGGTTGAATCAATATGCCATTGAGTGCTGTTTTTATATCATTATTGGCTAATACATTTTTAGATGCGGTGCTGGTAAAGGTTGATTCAAGTTGGTCTTGAGATTTAAGTTGTAGATAGTTTGCTATATTTTGAGTATCAATTTTACCTGTATAGAGCTGTTCGATCTTATTGTCATTGCTCAGTTGCTCAAAGAGATGATCTACTTTCTTTTCAGCTTCACTTTGGAATGAGGCAGGATATTTGCGCTTTAGATATGAGCGCATTGCAAACATAATAATAAACGGTACCATTAGGCTCACCTCAACAAGTATATCTTAGCTTTAAGTATATCAGATTTTTATTAATATAAACTGAAGTCTCTTCATTTTTGAACAACCATTTCAGGCGCTTCAGCGTGTGGCCATTCATCTTGTTCATCGCAAAGCTACAGTTGGCGCATCTTGAACGAGCTTGTCATAACATGCTAGGCTTTTCGAGGTAAAATCGATCAATCTGCACTCAAATTCAGTTTATTCCCTAACGTATTCAACAGGTGGCGAATAGATACGTCAGCGTTTTAATTACCAAGCAGGAATGGCTGCATCTCCAAAGAGTTTTTGAGCCTTTTCTTGCACTTCTTTTGAATTCAAGGCTTGTATAAAAAGTAGTAGCTGTTTTTTCTTCGCGCTATTGCGTTTAACAACCATAATATTAGCGTAAGGAGAGTCTTTGGTTTCAACGAATAAAGCATCTTTAGATGGACTTAAACCAGCCGGTAAGGCAAATGTGGTATTAATCACTGCAGCAGCTACATCAGGAAGTACTCTAGGAAGTTGCGCTGCATCCATTTCTTTAAATTGCAAGTGTTTGACATTGGTTGCGATTTGAGGAATGGGGCCGGCGTTGTTTGCATTTAGGGTAATGAGTTTTGCTTTTTCCAGTAATAGCAATGCACGAGCTTCATTGCTTGGATCATTAGGAATCGCAATAATGCTGCCTTCAGGTATTTCCTGTAGTGATTTATAGCGTTGAGAGTAAATACCGACAGGATAGACAAAAGTTCGGCCTATGGCTTCCAAATCATAATGATGAGCGGCGATAGCGGTTTGTAAGTACGGAAGATGCTGATAAATATTGGCATCCAGGCTTCCATCTTGCAATGCTTCGTTGGGCAAATTATAGTCATTAAATTCAACTAGTTTGATATTCAAACCATAACGTGTCTCAGCTATTTTTTTTGCAGTTTCAATCACTTCAGTTTCTGGTCCTGCGATAGTGCCAATTACTAAAGTATCTGATGAGGGTTTGTTACAAGAAACCAAACAAAAAATTAAAAGCAAGACACCGATGAAACGCATGGGAAAAATACTCCATTAATGATTTGAAAAACGATTTACTAAATAGTCACCTAACATTTGAATGAGCTGTACCATGAGAATCAGCATGACGACAGTAGAAAGCATCACTGCTGCATCAAAACGCTGGTATCCATGATTGATAGCTAATGTACCTAACCCTCCCGCTCCTACAGTCCCTGCCATCGCAGAATAATTAATCAAAGTAATGGCGGTCACGGTAATAGAGTGAATAATTCCGGCTCTTGCTTCAGGCAATAAGATATAAAAAATAATTTGACTTGTGCGAGCACCCATTGAGTAGCCTGTTTCTATTAGCCCTTTTGGTAGTGTTTGAAAAATGGTGTCGATAAGACGTGCAAAAAAAGGTGTTGCGCCCAAAGTGAGAGGTACAATTGCGGCATTCATGCCAATAGACGTACCTACTAAAAGGCGAGTAAAAGGAATGATGGCAACCAATAAAATAATAAAAGGAATAGAGCGTGTGGTATTAATAAAGACAGACAATGCTTTATGAAGCCTGGGGCGAGGTTTGATTGCTTTACTTGCATACAATAAAATACCTAGAGGCAAGCCCAAAACTGTTGCAAAAAGAGTACTGCAAAACACCATATAGAGGGTTTCACCAGTTGCATTCAATAGATCATATACCATCGGGTAAGACATAGCCTAATACCTCCACCTGTAATTCTGCTTGTTCACAACGTTTAATAAATTCTTCAAGTAAAAATGGATTTGCATTTAATTCGACGATGACAATCCCGCAAATGGTTGTATCGTAACTGTCGATATTGGCAAGCAAAATATTGATGTCCAGTTTTAATTCTCTGCTTGTTTGACTGATAAAAGGGACAGTTGCCTCTACACCTTTAAAAAACAGACGCAAAATGGGTTTTTCTGTGGCATAGGCAGCAAATTGTTCTGTCAGCCACGTAGGAAGGGCTGGGCTTAATTGCTTGTATAAAAGAGCACGAGCTAGACTATCGTCTTTATTAAAGACTTCAGACAAAGTGAATGATTCTACGATTTGATGGTTATCAATGACTGCAATACGGTGACAAATTTTTTTAATAACGTCCATTTCATGAGTGATTAGAACAATGGTAATGCCATAAAGTAGATTGATTTTTTGTAGTAAACTTAAAATGGATTCCGTTGTTTCGGGGTCTAAAGCGGAGGTTGCTTCGTCACACAACAATATTTTTGGTGAGCAGGTTAGGGCGCGAGCAATGGCAACACGTTGTTTTTGTCCACCGCTTAATTGAGAGGGATAGGCTTCTTTTTTATCTGCTAGCTCAACAACAGGAAGCAGTTCATTAATCTTCAATCGTATGGATTCTTCATCCATGCCTTGAATTCGCATGGGCAATGCAATATTTTCATAAACGGTTTTGGAGTTTAATAAATTAAAATGCTGAAAAATCATCGCAATTTTATGTCGTGCTTTTGCTAATTCCTGGCGAGACAATTCAAGTAGATTTTGGCCATCCACAATGACCTCACCAGAGTCGGGTCGCTCTAATAGATTAATGCATCGTAATAAAGTAGATTTTCCCGCGCCACTTTTGCCAATGATGCCAAAAATATCACCTTCCTGGATGAATAAATTAATGTCTCTAAGAGCTGGTTTGCCAGAGAACGATTTGTTTACTTTACGGAGTTCTATCATGTTACCAACCTAAAAGTGTAGCTGGCGGAGGTCTAGAGGATAATGATGCGTATCGCTTTAGCCGTGTTTACAAAAAAGAAAACTTTTCTGAGCGTCCGCAAGCTGAGAAGTCAAATCAACGCCAAGCAAATTATACTCGATCTTTATGAAAAAACAATGAAATATTGATAAGCAACTCTGTCCATGACAGGTTTTTTTGTCATGGACAGAGGATAAGCAAGAAGGCTGTATTTAAATTTTAAAGGTGAAAGACGCTTTTTTTCCTAATGCCGTGCTTTATGCCTGGAGCTTAGTATAGTTCTATTTAGTCTTGACAGGTAGCGATTTACAAGGCGTACTCTTTTTGTAATTGTCGTCATTAGATTTGAAGAGTGGTATTCTTAGCGCCTGTTAGAGATTTTAATTGATGAACTCGATTTTTTTCTACACAAGAGCCTTATAAAAAATTTTCTGACGAGGGTGCGCAGACATGTTAGAACTGACTCAGCTAGACAAAAACCATTTTAATTATCAGTTCCTTAAGTTTCGATCCCAATACTATTTTAATGAAACCAAAGAATTGATTGCCAGACATAAACTACTAACAGCCTTTATTATCTGCTTATTGTCACCAGGGGTAAAAAATATTCAAGCAATCGGTATTCCTTTTTATGCGCTTATTGATCCAACCATTACGTTTAAAGCCAAGTTAATTTATTTAATTACTTTACTGTTCTTTTTATTAAGCCTGACTAAAGCACAATCGTCTTTTATAAAAGGAGGGGCATTTAGAGAATATCTGCATACCTTGTATATACCTCTGCGCGTTCATCAGGCAGTAGATTTTATTATCCTTCTATTCTCTTTAAATATGGTTTGGCTGGCTGTTGTCTTTGGAGGAGCTAATATTCCCCATACGGAAGATTCTTTATTTCAGGCCTCGCAATATTGTCTTTATGCATCTACTGTGTTTGTACTATGTACGCTACTACTGAGTTTTCTTGATAAAAAAACAGCTAAATACTTGATGGCTTTTTTCGCGCTTCTTTTAATCCTTATTATTTCAATAACGGGTAACTGGTTATTAAATTTTGGAGTAGGGCTAAGCATTTTTTTGCTGTGTGGCATGATGCTGGCAACAGTACAACCTTATCCGGTTAAGCAAAACTATTTATTTAACATTCCGTCCCTGGATATATTGAATGGCTCAAAAAGTCTCTTCTCTTTAAAAAATATTGTTATTATTCAATTGGCTGTTTTAAGAAAGAATAAAATTTCATTTTTAATTCGATTGACTCTTTGTTTCGCTATATCATTACTTATCTTACAAGTGTTAAATTCTCAGGAAGCAGTGGATAACCGACAGGGGCTTATTCTTGTTTTGATGGGGCTTCAAACCTATATCTTATCGACGTTATTTACTCTTTTTGAAAAAGCAAAATTAGAGCATGCATTATTCCATAGCATATTTCCTTATCAGACACATACTCAACCCATAAAAGAGATCATACTCATTTGGATAGGATTAATGTTGGTATTAATGCCAGTGTTTTTATTTTGTATTTTTAGTTTAAAAAATTACTGTTTGTTGAGTTTAGTTATTCTTGCAATCAATGGCGTTGTATTGGCAATAAATAGAATTCTTTACGCACTATCTCTGCGGTTCTGCTTGTTTAGTTCTTTGCTAAATACGGTGTGCAGTTGTGTTGTCCAATACATCTTTCTGGGAGCATAAAAGGTGAGTCACTTACAATTAAAGAAAGTTAATAAGGCTTTTACTGATAAAGTCTTATTTGCAGATCTGACCTACACTTTTCAACAACGGGCTTATCATATTATAGGTAAAAACGGCGCTGGAAAATCGACGCTTTTACGTTTGTTAGTTGGTTTGGATGCTCCTGATTCAGGTTCTATCGTTTTAAATGATCACTATCCAGTAAGCGATAATAGCGTTAAGGCAAAAAATTTATTTTATGTACCTGATGATTTAGCCGTATATCCTTTTCTAACCGGAAAAGAGCTTTTATCCTGGCTTGCAAAGGCAAGAACAGATAATGTGGATGAAATAAACCAGATTCTTGAGCGACTGGAGTTGCAACCGCATTTAAACACGCGCATTGCTGATATGTCTTTCGGCACTAAAAAGAAATTTCTTTTAAGCTCAGCCTTAATAGGCCAGCCTGATTTCATTATTTTAGATGAGCCATTAAACGGCCTGGATAAAAAGTCCCAGCAAGCATTATTAATGCTCTTACAAGAAAAAGCCCTTCAATGTGGTATTATTCTAACAACTCATCATGATGCACATCTCGATTTATTAGACCCTATAAAGGTTGAATTAGTGGGGTATCATCTAGTTGATCAATGTGAGCGTTTGGTTGTGTGAAAGCACTAATAGTGGCTTATTCTGATGATGAAATGGTAGAGCCCATACCTCAACATGTTGATCTTATTGTCATTGCTTTTTTAGCTCGTCATGATAAGACCTAAAACGAATGTCAGTAAAAAAGCAAATAAAGCCAGTAACAAAAGACATAAGCGCCCTGTATTTATAATTAATTTTATTTGTGAATTACTTTCAAACATATTGTTGTTTTGTGGTATAGTGACCAAGAAATTTTAATAGAGGAAATAAGATGTCTGCTTTTTTTTCTGCATTAAATCCT
>PEQM01000012.1 GCA_002786205.1 Legionella sp.
TTTAATTACAGTATAGACAAAAAAGAGACGATCATGCCTTAGGATTTGAAAAAAAAGCTGCGAGAAAAGGCTGAGGTGGTTTATGGATATGAACCAGTGCCTAGCCTATAGATTAGATGTCGATTGTTGCGCAGGCCAAGCTATTGGTCTTGGCAAAGCACTGCCTCAGAATATGCATGGTGGGTTTGGCGAGGCCAATATGCTGAAGCTCTTGGGGGCTAAACCATCGTGCACTTGCTTTTTCAGGAGGAGCGGGGGGAGTTATGGTCATATGAAAAGCATGAAGGTCTAAATGCAGATGGGTTAATTTGTGGATGAAAGACAAGACAAAGGTAGGGGCTTCTCCTTTGAGCTGGTAGGTTTTCAAGACGGCATCTTGTATGTCTTCGTTTCTTGTCAGGCTGGGAAGACACCATAGGCCACCCCAGATGCCAGTAGCAGGTTTTTTTTCCAGATAAATTCGATGGCCTTGTTGTAATACCAGCAGATTGTGTTGCTGTATTGGTACGGGCTTTTTTATTTTCTTGGTGGGGTATAAGGATTGTTCTTGCCATAAAAAAGCCTGGCAGTGAGCCTGTAGCGGGCATTGCAAACAGGCTGGTTTTTTTAAAGTACAGCAGGTAGCGCCCAGGTCCATGATGGCTTGTGTGTAATCTGCGCAACGTTCATCAGGCATGCATTCTTGCGCCAATTGCCATAATATTTTTTTGATGTGCGCCTGTTCTGGCCATCCTGCGATACGAAAAAATCGAGTCAGTACCCTTTTGACATTGCCATCCAGGATGGCGGTGGGTTGATTGTAGGCTTGTGACAAAATAGCCGCAGCAGTAGAAGGCCCTATGCCTGGCAGCTGAGTTAATAAAGGCAGTGTTTCTGGAAAGCGACCTTGGTATTGCTGTTGAATCATTTGTGCCGTTTTATGCAAGTTTCTTGCCCGGCTGTAATAGCCTAAACCAGACCATAAAGACAAAACAGTGTCTTCATCGGCTTGAGCCAAATCGTTTAAAGTCGGTAGCTGTTGCATAAAGCGATTAAAATAAGGGATGACGGTTTGTACTTGGGTTTGTTGTAACATGATTTCTGAAATCCACACCCTATAGGCGGTTCGGGGCGATTGCCATGGCAGATTTTTACGGCCATGCTGATCAAACCAGGCTAACAGGAGTTGGCTAAATTCAGCTGTTGGATGTGTTATCATGCGGTGAGTAATGTAGATGAAATCAAAGTTGAAAAAATAGCATGTCGTTTAAAAAATAGCTATGAACAAATTGCGTTAATGAAAAAAATCCGTTGTCCATGACCAAAAAACGGTCTTGGACAGAGAAAACAGGCATAGAAGTATTGCAAGACTTATTTTAGCCAACTAGACTGCCATAAAGCAGCATTTAATTTACAAGACAGTAAGCTCAAATTTTTAGAGTATCCAGGAGGCGCTCATGGAACCAGGGACGATTACTTTGGCATTGGCTGTAACTTTTAGTGTGTTACTGATAGGGGCAGTTTTTATCAGGCAATGGGTTTTAAACTACAATAAAAACCTCAATCAGGAAATGCAAAGAAAAAATCGGGATCAAGAAGCCGCCCAGTTAGAGCAAGTGCGCGATCAGGCCTTGGATAACAGGCGTTTTGCTTCGCATTACAAAATCCTCAATGAGCACAAGGAAGAAGTTTGTATTCTGGATAAAAAAATTCAAGAGGTATTAAATAAAAAAGAGCAGTTAATTTTGCGTTATCAAGCGCTCCCGCTGCCAGAGCCTAATGATGCAAGGACAAGGCTCAAAGAAGAGCTGGATAATGAAATGGCTTATTATAGTAATGAATTGCAGACCTTGCAGGCGCGTCGTATTGCGCTTTGGCAGAGAAGTGAGGCCTTGCAAGCCGAGATCATACAACAAGAGCAGTTACGTAATACTAGTCTTGATGCTTTGTATGCAACCCATACGCAAGTCATAGAGAATATTCATCTTCGTCACAGCGATGCAACGCAAGCATTGGAAAAAGAAATCATTAATGCTGGCACAGAAGATTTGAAATCAGCCTTTATGGCGCCAGTCAATTTGCTGTTTCGTTTTTTTAATGTGCCGCAAATTATCCCTGTACCGGTGGTGTCGATACAAAGCCGAATGAATCATGAGCCGCAGTCTGAAGGATTGATGTCATCAAGTCCTGATGCAGGGGAGGACGAAGGAGCAGACGCATCTGATCGGCAGTGGAATGAGGCCGCCTTTACTGCTTAAAAAATATTCTTTTCATTTAAATAATGACTTCAATGGGGATATATATTACAATTCATTTTTTGTTGTGTCTGAATCATTTTTAATTGTTATGATTTTCTTTTATTCTTTTTGCTTACGGCAATGGAAGCATTTGATTTGTTTCCTGTTGTATCTACTTGAATTTTTCAGACAATATCCCAATAGTTCTCCTCGATAATCAAATGGAGTCGAAAAATGACCAAATCATATCATACAGGGTTCCTCATTGCTTTTTCCTTTTTTTCGTTCATTTATCCTGCATTTAGTCTTCAGGTCGATACGCTGTTGCCTGATGAAAGAAATACCATAGAAGTATTTCAAAAAACCTCATCGAAAGTAGTTTATGTTCACCGGCTGGCGACAGTGACTAACCGTTCTTTACAAAAAACACAGGTTCCTGATGGGGCAGGTTCTGGAATTATTTGGGATAACAAGGGGCATGTGGTGACTAATTTCCATGTGATTGATGGTGCCGATGAGCTTGCCATTACGCTGGATAACATGACTGTTCCTGCGAAAGTTATTGGGGCGGAGCCTCGTAAAGACATTGCTGTTTTACAAATTAAATCCCCCGAAGCATTGAAGCGATTAAAATCTTTTATCCCTTTTGAAATCGTGCATTTGCATGATTTGATAGTAGGGCAAAAAGCCATAGCGATTGGTAATCCTTTTGGTTTGGATCACAGCTTGTCCAAAGGCGTTATTTCTGCCTTGGGAAGACAGGTTCCTGGGATAGGTGGAGTAACCATTCATAATGTCATACAAACAGATACGCCCATTAACCCGGGTAATTCTGGCGGTCCTTTATTAAATAGCGCCGGTCAGCTGGTAGGTTTAAATACCATGATTTACTCCAATTCAGGCTCTTCAGCCGGGATAGGCTTTGCAGTGCCGGCGGATGACATTGAGCGCATTGCAACTCAAATTATTGAGCATGGTCGGGTGGTTTTATCAGGCATCGGCATTCAACAGGTAGAAGCCAATATTGCCAAACGACTGGGGGTAACAAAGGGCATATTAATTGCCGAGGTATTGCCGGATACACCAGCAAAAAAAGCCAGACTTCGAGGAACATACCGCGATGCTTGGGGGCGCGTGGTATTAGGTGATATTATTGTGGCAATTAACGCACATCCTGTCGCCAATTATGATGCGCTTTATCATATTTTATCCGAAACTAAAGTAGGTGAAGAAATTGCAGTGACCATTCAAAGAGGGACTACTCAAAAGGATGTGCTGTTAAAAACAATTGACATTGCCGCGTTATAACCGGAGTTATAAAGGAGATAAACATGGAGTTTAAACAGCAAATTGCCCTGGTAACCGGAGGCGTTTCTGGTATGGGATTGGCTTGTGTGCGTTATTTAAAAGCCAGAGGAATGACGGTTGTCGTATGGGATCTGAATGAAGCGCTTGAGCATGAGGCCGATTTGTATCTTCTGTGTGATGTCAGCAGTGAGAGTGCGGTAGAGTCGGCGATGAAAAAAACGATAGAGCACATAGGGGTGCCTAGAGTTTGTATTAATTGTGCAGGCGTGGCACCGGCAAAACGTATTGTCGGGCGTGAGGGGGCTATGCCTTTGGCTGCCTTTCAACAAGTTATTGCCATTAATTTGACCGGGACGTTTAATGTCATGAGAGTCGTCGCCCATGCCATGTCTTTATTGCCGATAGAGCCATTAAGCCAGGAGCGAGGAGTGATTATCAATACTGCTTCTATCGCCGCATATGAGGGACAAATAGGACAGGCAGCTTATAGTGCCTCCAAGGGAGGAATTGTTGCTATGACCTTACCGGCAGCCAGAGAGTTGGCGCAGTGGGCTATACGAGTCAATACCATAGCACCAGGGCTTATTGCGACCCCTTTGTTACTGAATATGCCTGAGGAAGTGCAAAACAAGCTAGTAGGGGACTGTGTTTTTCCAAAACGCTTGGGCAAACCAGAAGAGTTTGCTCTCCTGGCAGGTCAAATTATAGAAAATACCATGCTCAATGGAGAGACCATACGCTTGGATGGTGCCTTACGTATGATGTAAGTATTTTGTCAGACCACCTCAATCGGGTCTGACATTCTGTTGGCAATAGCGCCTTCATTGATTTCATATTCTCCTAAGGCAATCAGTTCTTTTAGATGATCTACTTTGGAATAATTCACCTCAGCTTTTTCAGTCAATGAGGTTTTTAATGCTTCAAGCAAAGGCGAGATGGCTTGGTTGTCAAAAGAAAAACCCCTATTATGTTCTGCCGACGGACCCTCTACAGTATCAGAAAGGCATTCATTAATGGTATCGTCCAAAGCATTTGACATAAATAGGTTACTCCTTATGGATCGGCATGTTAATAAGCGATGTGACCAGGGTTTAACAAGAAGGAGTATACCATGAAGAATTGGTTATTTGTCTACGGGCTACTGTGTTGCAGCGCTGTGCTCTCTTATGCTAGCTCACATCACCCGCAAGAGTTTTTATCGCAAGTGAAAGGAAATCAGCAAGAGGGGGCGCTTGTTTATGAACATTTTTGCAGTTCTTGTCATGCGCTTGAACCGCTCATTGCCTTAGGCGCCCCTCGCAAGGGGCAAAGTCAAGATTGGTTATTGCGTTTACAGCAACCTGTAGCCACCTTATTGCAACATACAGAAGAAGGATTAAATGCCATGCCGCCTCGAGGTGGCTGCTTTGAGTGTAGTGATGAACAGTTGATATTGGCTTTGCTTTATATGCTGCCTGAAAAAGAACAAAAAAAATGGTCTTTAGATATAAAAGATCATAAAAAGACCATAAAGTAAAAAAAATAACAAAAAAAGCTAAACCTATTTTTTAATCTCCCGATATAGAAGAAAAAAGAGGGAGAAATAAAGTGAAGAAACAACTTGTCTTAGTACCAGTGTGTGCTTTAGCTGCTTCATGTGCGTCTATGGACAGATCTACTGCGGTAGTTGATGATGCCGGATATACTCACTATACCATGAGTATGGCTCAAGACAGCAAAGGGTCTGCTGTGTTTCCTGAAAAAAGACAAGCAACAGGGAAAAAAGTATTTATTTTTGACCCGAAGGCTACAGCCTGGGCGGCTTATGATGCAGATGGCAATAGAGTCAATACGGGCAGTGCTTCCGGCGGAAAGGATTTTTGCCCTGATGTAGGCAGGCCTTGTCGTACAGTCACTGGAACCTTTAAGGTCTATTCCAAAAAAGGTGAGGAATGTAAATCCAGTATTTATCCTATTGAAACCAATGGCGGTGCAAAAATGCCGTATTGTATGCACTTTCATGGTGGCTATTCCATTCATGCAGCCTATGAAGTACCTAATTACAATGCCAGCCATGGTTGCATTAGAGTCTTACCCAGTGCAGCCAAGTGGTTGAACCAAAATTTCATTGATGTTGGCACTTCTGTTATTGTTGAGCCATACTAATAAAAGGAAGTCAATCGTTTTATTTCAAGCTTCTCCACACTTACCCTGCCTATGGCAGGGTTTTTTTTGCCAGGTACGCAGCAAATTTACTCACTTTACTTGATCATAAGGTATTGAGCGCTTATGATTTGCGTTTTTTGCTTGTGAGTGACGATCATGATGCTTTGTATTGATGTTGGAAATTCTCATATTTATGGTGGTGTTTTTGAGCAAGATGAGATCAAGCTTCGTTTTAGGCACACTTCCAAAGCCAGCACTTCAGATGAATTGGGTATTTTTTTAAAAAGTGTATTACGTGAAAACCATTGTGATCCTCAGCAAATAAAATCTATAGGCCTGTGTTCTGTGGTGCCTCAGCTGGATTATTCTTTGCGTGCAGCATGTCTTAAGTACTTTTCTGCCGAACCATTTTCTTTGCAAGCTGGTGTTAAAACGGGTCTGAATATCAAATACCGTAATCCGGTGGAAGTAGGAGCTGATAGAATTGCTAATGCCATTGCGGCAACACATAAATACCCCAATCAAAATCTAATCATTATTGATTTTGGTACTGCAACTACTTTTTGTGTGGTTACTGCTCAAAAAGCATATTTAGGTGGCGCTATTTTACCTGGTGTTCGTTTGTCGGTGGAAGCCTTGTCTAAAAATACAGCGCGTTTGCCAACAGTGGAGATAGTCAAATTAGACAATGCAGTAGGGCGCTCTACTGTTGAGAGTATCCAATCAGGTGTTTATTACGGTGTTTTAGGTGCATGTAAAGAACTGATTCAAAGAATCAATCAAGAGTCTTTTCCTGAGCAATCTTCTTTAGTCCTGGCTACGGGTGGATTTGCCCCTCTTTTTGATAATCAAAAACTTTACGATCATTTGGTTCCCGACTTGGTTTTACAAGGTATTCGTCTGGCTGCGCTGATGAATACCTAGGCGCTGTTTTTGTTTTTCTTTTGATCAATTTACTTCTTTTAGGCATTAAATTAGCCAAAACCGCTCTTTTCTGCTTGACGAGTGTAGAAAGGTGTTCCTATAGTGTATTAAAGTGGAGTAAAATAATAAAAAAGTGGGAATTTGTGGATGTATGATTCCTAACAACGGAAAACAAACATGTTTCGTGGCATTAATACCATCACCATAGACACTAAAGGGCGTTTGGCAATTCCTGCACGGTATAGAAATGTGTTGGGAGCCGAGGAAAAAGCGCCTTTGGTGGTGACTATCGACACGGAAGAAACCTGTTTGTTGCTGTATACGGCGGCACAATGGCAAATTATTGAAAATAACTTGCAAAAGCTGCCTAGCTTTAACGCGGCAGCACGACGAATACAGCGTTTGTTAATAGGGCATGCTACCGATGTGGAAATAGATGCTAATGGCCGTGTTTTAATACCTCCTGTATTAAGACAGTATGCTCAGTTAGATAAAAATGTTGTCCTCATCGGACAGGGAAATAAGTTTGAAGTCTGGAATAATGATCTTTGGGAAGTGAAACGCGGACAATGGTTGGCAGAAGAAGCCTCTCAAATAGACGCGCTACCTGATGAAATGAAAACCTTTTCGCTGTAAAGGCATAGACAAATGAATGCGCATAAGTCAGTTTTACTACAAGAGTCCCTGGATGCTTTAGCGATTAAGGCAGAGGGTATCTATATTGATGGGACTTTTGGTCGTGGCGGACATAGCCAGGAAATTTTAAACCGTCTTAATTCAAAAGGGCGGTTAATTGCTATTGATAAAGATCCAGAAGCTATCGCTTACGCTCAAGAGCGCTTTGCCGCAGATGCACGATTTTATATTGCTCACGATTCTTTTGCCGCGGTACGTGCGATTGCAGTGCAAGAAAAAGTTTTGGGTCAGGTGAATGGTATTTTGCTTGATTTGGGCGTTTCTTCTCCACAAATCGATGATCCAGAGCGAGGCTTTAGCTTTATACAGCAAGGTCCCTTGGACATGAGAATGAATAATACCCAATCTTTAAGTGCACAACAGTTTGTAAATGAAGCCAGCGCTGAAGAAATGGCTGAAATTTTTAGACTGTATGGCGAGGAGCGCTTTGCAGGAAGAATCGCACGCGCCATCGTTGCAGCGCGTGCCGAGTCGCCTTTTACTACAACACTTCAGTTGGCTGAAGTGGTTAAAGAAGCCAATCCAAAGTGGGAAAAGCATAAACATCCCGCTACGCGTGTTTTTCAAGCCATCCGTATCCATGTTAATCAGGAATTAAACGATTTAAATGCTTTTTTGGAAGATTGTATCGATGTTTTGGCGCCTGGTGGGCGTTTGGCAATTATCAGTTTTCATTCATTAGAAGATCGCATAGTAAAACAATTTATGCGGACTAAAGAAGAAGGCGTACGCCTTCCTCGTGAAGTACCTGTGCGTTTTGAAGAAACAAAAACCAATTTTAAACGGGTAGGCAAAGCCATTATGCCTCATGATCTCGAAGTTAAAGACAATGTCCGTGCTCGAAGTGCGGTACTTAGGATAGGAGAAAAAATAGCATGAACGCTGCTGCAAAAATAATCAATCAAAGCAACTTGTTTCACGGCCATTTGGCTGATATGCGTATGTCCAAATCAGCTTATGCCTTGGTATTGCTATTAGCGGCAGTACTGATAAGTGCTTTAGGCGTTGTCTACAGCACCAATTCATACCGATCTACCTTTAGTCAGGTGCAGCAAGAAGAGCAACAAATGCATTCCTTGCAATTGCAATGGGGGCAATTGAGGCTGGAACAAGCCAGTCTTGCTACTACTGCACGCATACAAGACAGAGCTGTAGATAAATTAAAAATGACCTTGCCTGCTGCGAAGAATACTTATTTACTACATCCTCATTAATAAATTATGAAAAAAAAACCAAATCATTACGCAAGACTTTTAACGGTAGCGGCTTTTTTTTCTGTCATTTTACTCATTTTGATTTGGCGTATGGTAGATCTTACGGTTTTGCATCGTAAGTTTTTACAAGGTCAAGGCAATGCCCGCAGCCTGCGCGTAGTAGACATCCCCGCCTATAGAGGCATGATCACCGATAGGAATGGCATTCCATTAGCGATTAGCACGCCTGTAGAATCAGTCTGGATTAATCCTAAAGTTTTTGCGCCTGATAAAGAACAGTTTATGAAACTGGCTAAGTTTTTAGATCTATCGCCTAAAGCACTAAGCAGTAAAATTGTTCATGCAGAGCATAGAGGTTTTTTGTATTTAAAAAGACAGCTTCCACCAGCAGTAGCTAAAAAAATTGCTGAACTCGATATTCCGGGAGTCAATTTTCAACAGGAATTTAAACGTTATTATCCTGAGTCAGACAGTATTTCTCAATTATTAGGATTTACTAACATTGATGATCAAGGCCTGGAAGGCATTGAGTTAGCCTATCAAGATTGGTTGATGGGGATTGTGGGTAAAAAACGGGTGATAAAAGACCGTCTGGGACGTGTTATAGAAGCCTTAGGAGTAGTTAAAAACCCGCGGCCAGGTCATGATTTACATCTAAGCATCGACAGACGATTGCAGTATTTGGCTTACAGCGAGCTTTATAAAACAGTAGAAGAGTTTCAGGCCAAATCGGGTTCTGTTGTGGTGGTTGATACTCAGACAGGGGAGATATTGGCTATTGCAAATTATCCCTCATACAATCCTAATTCCCGAGGTAAATATAATAAAGAGACTTACCGTAATCTGGCTTTGACCGATCTTTTTGAACCGGGTTCTGTAATGAAACCTTTTAGTATAGCCAGTGCGTTGGAGACAGGATTATTTACGCCCAAAACGATTATTGATACCAATCCCAGCTGGATGGTTGTTAATGGTAAAGTAGTCAGAGACATTCATAATTATGGTGTTCTCGACGTCACTGGTGTATTGCAGCATTCTAGTAATGTTGGTGTTACCAAGATGGTTTTATCCAGCCCGCCAGAACAATTAATTGGTTTATTGCAGCGCAGTGGTTTTGGTCAGCGTACCGAGTCAACTTACCCTGGGGAAAGTGAGGGTTCTATAGTAAAAGCGAAAGACGCAAGCCCTTTTGTGCTGGCAACATTAGGTTTTGGCTACGGTATTTCATCAACGGCAGTCCAATTGGCTAAAGCCAGTTTAATTTTTGCTAATAAAGGAATGTTAATTCCTATTACTTTGATACATGATTATCCTATCAATGAAAGAGTGCAAGTGATCAAACCCAAGACCGCTGAGCAGGTTTTAGCGATGATGGAGGCTGTTTTAGGGAAAGATGGAACAGGTAAAAGTGCTCGAGTTGCAGGATATAGAGTGGCTGGCAAAACAGGAACAGCACGTGTAGCAGGAAAGCATGGCTATAAAGACAAGCGCTATACTTCCAGTTTTATGGGAATAGCCCCTGTTTCTAATCCAAGATTTTCAGTGATTGTAGTCATCCATGAGCCGACCAGAAAAGGCTATTACGCAGCCGCTGTGGCAGCGCCCTTATTTTCGAAAGTCATGTCTGGTGCCTTGAGGCTGTTTAATGTCCCAACCGATGACCCTGACGCGTCTTGATGATTAAAAACAGAGGTTCTTAATGCAATTAAGCCAGTTGTTAATGCCTTTTTTAGACAGGATTTCTTGTCCGATAGTAGATTGTGAGCTTGTTCATCTTGCAAATGACAGTCGAACGGTTGCAGCAGGTAGTGTTTTTATCGCCTATCCTGGTGCTGCGGTGGATGGCCGTTTGTTCATCAATGATGCAATAGCACGCGGTGCAATCGCTGTATTGTACGAGCCAGAAAATCTCCCTGAGACTTTGGTTTTACCACAATCAGTACCTTGCATTGCCTTTCCTCATCTGGCTCAATCGGTGGCATTACTTGCGCAACAATTTTATAGAAATCCCAGTCAACATATGGTGTTGACGGGCATTACCGGAACCAATGGTAAAACAACTATTGCTTATCAATTGGCACAAGCTCATGCGCTCTTAAACAACAAGAGTGCGTATATTGGTACTATAGGCCAAGGAGCAGTAGATCAGCTACAGCCGCTGGAGAATACAACACCCGACGCATTGTGTTTACAAAAGTTATTGGCAAGCTATCAAGAGCAAGGCATTAGGCAGGTGTGTATGGAGGTGTCTTCGCATGCCTTAACGCAACACCGCGTTGAAGGTCTTGCATTTAAGCAAGCTATTTTTACCAATTTAACACTGGATCATCTGGATTACCATCATACGATGGAAGAGTATGCGGCAGCGAAAGCCCAGTTGTTTGCCATGCCTGACTTGCAAACAGCTATTTTGAATGCAGATGATGCCTATCATGAAATAATGCATAAAGCCTTGCAGCCTGAGGTTCAGGTCATTCGCTACGGTTTTGGCTCACAATGCGACGTTCAGGTTCTTTCCTGGTCGAGTAGCCTGCAAGGCAGTATCATGGAGGTGCGTTCGCCCTGGGGGACTCATCGCATTCGAGTAACCTCACTGGGACAATTTAATGTCTATAATAGCCTGGCTGTATTTGCAAGTCTTATGGCCTATGGTTATCGAGTAGACGAGGTGATTGCAGTGATGGGTCGGTTAAAGGCCGCACCAGGGCGAATGGAGTTGCTGACAGAAAAACCTTCCGTTTTAGTTGATTATGCTCATACACCTGATGCATTGGATAATGTGCTGAAGACCCTGCAACCTTTAAAAGAAGGCTCTTTATGGGTGGTTTTTGGTTGTGGGGGCGATAGAGATAAATCCAAAAGACCATTAATGGGTGAGGTTGCCAGCCGGTATGCTGATAAATTGATTGTGACTAGCGACAATCCACGCAGTGAAAATCCGCAGCAAATCATAGCCGATATAGTCAAAGGCATTCCGGCCTCTTCATCTTTGGTGACTTTGGTTTTACGAGGAGAAGCCATTGCTTATGCATTGGAACATGCACAACAAAATGATATTATTTTAATTGCCGGCAAAGGACATGAGTCTTATCAACAAATAGGTGCAACAAAGCATGCTTTTTCTGATAAACAGACTGTGTTGCAGTTAAGAGCGCATCATTAGGTTTTTTGTTTGAATTCAGCAGTTATTTTTTAAGCAGTAAAATTTCAGAAGAGAACACAGGTTGTGTTGACTAAATAAAAAAGACCAGCAGTAGGCTGATTGACTCAATGGATTGAAAATGAAAAAATTAGGGAAAATGCTGTTTGTTACAGTCATTATGACTGTATTTTATAGTGCGATGAGCTGGTCAGGAAGTCCATTATGGACAATAGTTTCAGCCCCGTCTTATCCATCGACAGTATCCGTTTCATCTACAGGCGTGGCAACGGTCAAGTATAGAGTAACCAATCAATCACATAAAACGCACACCTTAATTTTAGCGAACACTAACCAGGCAGTTAGCATGCAAGTGACTGATCCAGAGGATTGTCCTGATTTGATTAATCTGCGCTATCAACAATCTTGTTTGTTAAATTTGTATATTAACGGCAGTCAATTGCATGGCAGTTATAGGGGGGGGCCTGTTCTTTGTCAGCAAGGCAGTCCTCTTCAGTGTTATCAGCCTGGCGCCAATGACATATTAAATATCACTTATATTCCAGTAGGACACTACCTTATCACACCTACGGCTGAAGCAAATGGAGCGATTAGTCCTGCTACACCAACGATTGTGGATGCAGGCGCTAATCTTACTTTTACCGCAACGCCAGCATCAGGATACCAGGTTGACAAGTGGTATGTGAATGATGCCATTGCGCAGTATTCAGGTACAACATTCACTTTGTCTAATATTAGTCAAAATTACACGGTAGATGTCAGCTTTACGCTTCAAGGGGCTCTGTATGCTGGAACAGAAAGTGGTCTTGTTTATTTTTCTGCTGACAACGGCTTAACCTGGGCTGCTACCAATACCACGCCATCAACTGGTTATGCAGTCAACGGTCTTTATGCAACTCAGACTACTTTATGGGTAGCCAGTGCAGATGGTAAAGTTTATTTCTCAACAGACAATGGCAGCACATGGAACGCATCCAGCGCGCTACCAGGAGGGGTTGCTGCGAATGCTATTTTTGTGGCAAACAATGGAGGAACAAGCACCTGGTATGTTGGTACTCCTTACGCGGGTTCTTCTAGTAATGTTGTATTTACTTCCATCGATAACGGCATCAGTTGGAGTGCAACGACTAATCCAAGCTCGGCTACGGTAAATAGTCTTTTTGTTGACTCATCAAATACTATTTATGCAGGAAGCGAAGATGGTAATGTGTATTATTCACAGAATAATGGCAGTAGCTGGAGCACAATTAGTGGTCCTGAATCAAGTGTTCCTGTGCCAGTCCAAAATGTTTTTGCAACCAACAGCCAGCTGTATGTCAATACCAGACAATTGTCTTCTAATGGCACTTTGCCTCCTGACACGGTTAATTTTGAGTATGCCTACGTGAGCAATAGTCTGACAAACAGCAATCCTGTCTGGACTTTGTTTTCTCAAATTACCTATACCTTGTTTGTCAATACTGATGCCAGTTTGATTTATGCGGGGACTCAGGGTGGTTATGTGTATTCATTAACAACAGGAGACAGTCTGGGATTGATTACCAATAGCCCGATTACCAGTTTATTTTTTCTAGAGTAATAAAAAGGAAAACTATGTTTAATCTAAACAGAATAGCATGCTGGCTTTATTCTTGTAGTGTGTTAGTGATTTCATCGACATCGCAGGCATCAACAGAGTCTACTATCCAAAGCACAGGCTTACAAAATTTGGCTAAGGCAGAATTGATTCAGCCTATTGCGCCGGAGAGAAAAATTCATTTTACTGTTTGGCTAAAAGGACGTCATCAAAAAGAATTAATTCGGCTGGCTCAAGAAGTGTATAATCCAGATAGCCCCCTGTATCATCATTTTTTAACGCCTGCTTTATATGAAACACGATTTGCGCCAGGTAAAAAAACAGAAGCCATGTTGCAACAATGGTTGCGGTCTTATGGCATGCAAGCAGATATAGTACATCACAGTATTAGGGTTATCGGAACAGCCCAGCAAATTAAGCAGGCATTGCATGTCTCGATCAATGAGTACCGTTATCAGGGTAAAATAGTTTATGCCCATACCGGTGAGCCTCGTGTGAAAAAAGAGATGGCGCAGTTTATTGCAGAAATTACTGGTCTTAACAACTTTCCTGAATTTCATTCTGATGGGGCTTCAATGGATGGCCGTGCAGATCAAGAGCAAGCCTTGCATTTTATTTGGAATGGGTATAGCCCTTCAGCCCTGCCAACCACTATTTCATTACAAGGGTTTTCTGGTGCCAATTTGCAAAAAACTTATGGCATAGGCACTATTCCGGCAATAAACGGTGTTCAAATTGACGGCAGTGGCCAAACTTTGGTTATTGTTGATAAATGCGGAACAAATGGTCCTAAACAAATTTTACGAGATGCCAATCAGTATTTTAATGAAAACAATATTCCTCCTTTTGTGACTTCAGGAGTGGCAAAAAATTTTGCAATTGTAAATCCAGATGGAAGTTCATTTGGACAGTGTCCGGGGGCGACTGATTTTAGCAGAGAAATTATGTTGGATATTGAATCTTCTCACACTATTGCTCCGAAAGATAATACGGTTTTGGTTCTGACTGCAAGTGATCAGCGAACGGCTTTAATGGATACGATTCATACTATTATCCAAAATGGATACACTATTGCTGGTTTTACTAATGCTTATGTGATTTCCAATAGTTGGAGCAGTGCTGAAGGAAATAGTGTTGATACGACCTTGGAATCTACCTTGGCATTGGCTGCCGCTGCTGGTATTAGTGTGAATTTTTCTTCAGGAGATTGCGGTGACAACACCTATGTTACTGCAACAAAATGTACAGGGGTATCTTCTTCTCCAGTGGTTGATTATCCTTCCAGCTCAGCTTATGTAACCGCAGTCGGTGCGACTGCTATGTTTGTTGACACTAATTATCGTTATGCTTTTGAAACGGTATGGGGTACGGTCAGACAAAGACAAGATACTACTTATGCTTATGATGGTGGAACGAGTGGTGGGATTAGTGCGCTGTATGGGCCTGTGACCTGGCAAAATTCTATTTATGGTTTTACTGCGGGCGGTTATGGTGTACTCAATCAGTTTGGGAGCCGTCGTGCATTGCCTGATATCGCCATGCTAGGAGATCCCAGTACAGGCCTTTTAATTGTTGCTGACGGCGCACAAGTAAAAGACGGGGGAACCAGTCTTGCCTGTCCGCTATTTTCAGCAACTTTATTGCTGGTGAATCAGGCGCGTGCTTTATTGAATAAGCAAACCCCTATTGGGCAAGCAGCCCCTTATCTGTATATAAAAAATAATGAATTGGTGATGAATAAAGCGATACATTTAATCATCCCACCTGCTGTCATAATTAGTGGTGCAACACCGCCTCCTGATACAGTTATCAACAATACGCCTGCTCCAGCATCAGCTTTTACCATCAACAATACCACTTTGGGATGGGATTCTTCTTTGACGATAGAGCCTGAGCATCAATTTTGGAATGATGCAGTTGGCATAGGTTCTCCCAATATTCCTAATTTTGTGATGACAATGGCGAATATGTAGGATAGTGCTGTATGTTTTATGATTCGTTCAAAGCCCATAACAAATTATGTCTTTTATTGTGTTGTTGTCTTAGTGCGATAAATTCCTGGCTGATGTCTGTAGCCTGTTTGAGCCGGAGCGTTTCATTGATGGGATTATATGACGTTAAGGCAATCTTTTCCCAATCGACGCATTGCAACATGATGGGGCATGCGTTTTCAGGCATGATGTAGTGAGGATGAGGCCATCTTAAAAGGGTATGTAATTGCTGACTGATAAACATGACTGCATTCCATTTGGCCTCTATGCTATGCCCTGCAATATGAGGCGTACAGAGCATGGCTTTAGCTATTATTTCTTTATTAATTTGCGGCTCATGTTGGTATACATCAGTGCAGTACCTGACCGGGCTTTCTAATAGCGCTTGTTCATCAACCAGTTCTCCTCTGGCGGCATTAAGAATAATACAGTCGGGGTTTAATTGATTTAAGAAATGGGTGTCTATCATATTTCGGCTGGCATAAGGGGGGGTATCGTGTAATTGGGCATGCAAGCAAAGCAAATCACAGTCGTAGAGCATCTCCTCCGAACAGCTGGCAAAGGCTGCATTCTGTAATGCCTTTAATGGATCAAAGCAGACAACTTCAAAGCCTAAATAAGGTAAACGCAGTGCTACTTGAGTACCAACATGTCCCATGCCGATGATACCTATTCTGCGCCCTTTCCAGGAGTAGTTTACTCTAAGATGTGCAATAGAAGATAAAACATAGTCGGCAACAGCAAAGGCATTACAGCCTTTGGCATCCAAAGCAATAATACCGCGCAAGGCCAGATAGTCATGATCCAGATGGTCGCTGCCGCTACTGGCTGTGGCTACATATTGCAGCGAATGATCTTTTAGCAAACACTCATTGACTTTTAACGTGGCACGACACAGTAAAACATCTTGCCCTTTTAAAAGAGAGGGAACATCCTTATTGCAGTGGTAAAAGCTTAATTTAAAAGGGGCAGGGAAGGCTTGGGTTAACCCAGACAGCGAGGCGTCAGCAAGAATATTCATAATTGAAATACAAAACTGTAAAAGACCAGTAATCCATTGATTAGAGGGGTCAGAAAATAACTTAATAGGCCAGTAAAAGCTAAAATAGTAATGAGAATAAAACCGTAAGGCTCAACAGCAAGATACCACATGGCTTGTTTGGCGGATAAAAAGCTGGCCAGTATTTTACTTCCGTCTAATGGTGGTATAGGGATTAAATTGAGCAAGGCCAAAATCAAATTAATAATAATGCCGGCACGAGCGCTCATTAATAAGAATAAAGCAGGCATGGACGCTTCAGGATGCAAAAAGGTGGCAGCCTTTAATAGGGCAGCCCACAAAAAAGCCATGATGAAATTAGACAAAGGGCCAGCAAAAGCAACCAACACCATGTCTCTCTTTGGTTTTCTTAATTGACTCCAATTCACAGGAACAGGTTTTGCATAACCGAATAAAAAAGTGAATTGCGTGAGTGCCCCAATGAGTAGAGGCAATAATACAGTGCCGAATGGATCGATATGCTTAAGCGGATTCAAACTGAGCCGCCCATAGACTTTAGCCGTAGTATCTCCGCATAAAAAAGCGACATAACCATGCGCTGCTTCATGAATGGTGATGGCCAATAAAATAGGCAAAGCCCAGATACAAAGTTGTTGAATGAGAGTAAATTCTGGCATAAGGTCATATTACATATAAAAAAAGCATGGTATCAAATTATCTATTCGCTTGAATAGATTAAATTTAATCTTAAATAAGTATTTTGCTTACGGTATACTCAGATAATATTAAAAAATAACGAGAACAGAATGACTCCTTTCGACCAATTGTTTAGTCTGATGAAAAAACCATGGGCAATAGCATCTTATGCCCTGCTGGTGTTGTTGTCCTATTATTTTCTTGATAAATCAGTGGCATGGTATTGTTATCATCTGCAAAATGAATACCCTGCCTGGCCAGTTAAATTTATTACGCATTTTGGTAAATGGAGTCCTTGGTGTGCTTTTCTAGCGGTGTCAGGATTATTTTTTCGTTTCATTATAAAAAATAAAACATATGAACAAAGAGCCTGGTATTTGTTGGCCTGCGTGGGATTGGCGAATTTGTTGGTGACTGTGGTAAAAATTACAGTCAGTAGAGCACGTCCTGAATTATTATTTCAGTATGATCAATTTGGTTTTTATTGGTTTAAAATGAATAATTTGTTTTGGTCTTTTCCATCAGGGCATTCTATTGTATCAGGGGCTTTGGCTGCTGGTTTAACGGTGCTGTATCCCCGATATTGGTTGTTGTTTTTTAGTGGCGCATTTCTTGTTATAGCAAGCCGCATTTTATTAACCTGTCATTATATCAGCGATGTTATGACCGGTTTTTACTTGAGTATATTAATTGTTGGTTTTCTAACGCAAAGTTTTAAAAAACACCAAGTTTTAATTTTTAGCATGAAGAGCAAATCAGACCAGCAGTGAACACCGACATTAGGCTTTGGCCATTTTAAACAAGATCAGTTGATTTTTTTTCAAAAAGGCCAAAGTAAATGTATCTCAAATCATGTCAAACAAGGATGTCATCATGACCATTGATGCTGAACGAGTAAAATTGGAACTGGTAACCGTAGTACGGAATAAAGCATTCTTTAATGCAGAGCAAAAACTTTATACAACGGAACTGGATAAACCACAAAAATTTTCGCTGGAAAGTAACTTTGCTCAGTGGTTAAGTCAGAAGCTTCTTTTTGATGGCGCACATAAGGAGCGTGTGAAAAAGAATTATAAAATGTTAACCTTGCTTTTTCATCCTGACCGCATCCGTTTAGCTACTCCTGAAATAGCCTGGATTGAAAAACAACTATCAGACGGGCGCAATCATGGTGCTTGCTTTGCTATTTTGACTACCTGCTATGAAAAATTAATACATCCGGAACTATTCAAGCCCATTCATGTGAATGATGTCCGTAGCAAAGACGATTTTCGGCGTTGGCTTGAACAAGAAAAAGAAAAGTCAAGACTGGGCAGTACTCAAGCTTTGTATCAGCATTTGCTTAATCTGCTCAATGAGTTTGATTTATTTTTCGATACCACTGGCACTTTACAGCCACGGGCAGTTAGAGTGCTGGTGCAATTGATACCTGCATTGATAACCACTTATGGTGCTTCTTTAGTCATTGAACAGCTGTTTGCTGTTTATTTATTGTATTTTTTTGTTTTAAAAGGAGGAAGGCAATTAAAGGACAGTGATCGTGAGGAATTACAAGCGATGGGGGGGTATATTCAACAATACGCTTCAACCGCTGCCACAGTGAATACTATTTTATTGGCCTATTTTATTGAAATGATATTTTGGTCTTCGCGTCATTGTTTTAATTACAGCGTGCAACTGGGTGCCCAGTTACTCACCTCTCTTCCTGCTAATGATGAGTGTGAAATCCTTTTGTTACCGCAAGAATTACAATTAAACAGACAGCGTAGAGAAGTCTCATTCCAACATCCTGAACTTCAATTGATTGCAACGCCTTTTGAAAAGTATCTCGCCATGAATAAAGCACAATACCTTGGTGACTGGCAATTAAGCCGAGCTAAAAGTAAAGCGATTAAACGATTTTTATTCCACTTACATGTATGCGATCAAAAAGAAGAGCCTATTGCAGATAAGTTGCCCTTGATCAAAGAATGGTTGAATCAAATCAAAAATGAAAGACATTTGTATACGAGTAAAACCGCTGCAGCGGTTGATTATGCAGAGCAATTAATCAGTGCTTTGGAGGCAGGCATTGTTCCTGGGGTCGTGGCAGGTGTGGTTAGTGAAGAGAATTCATTGCAGAGCAGTTCTTTTTTTAAATAAGAACAATGAGATACTTGTATTTAGTCCGCAACATCTGGCAACATGCTGATTGGTTTAGTTAATTCATGAGGGCCTATGAAAATTCTTGTAGCAGTGAAGCGTGTAATTGACCCTTACGTTAAAATTCGTGTAATGCCTGATCATTTGGGAGTGGAAACCCAAAATGTGAAAATGGCGATGAATCCTTTTGATGAAATTGCTGTGGAAGAAGCCTTGCGTTTGCGCGAGAGCCATTGGGCTACGGAGGTGGTGGTGGTCAGTATTGGGTCTGATGCCACTCAAGAAACCCTACGCCATGCCTTGGCATTAGGTGCAGATAGAGCAATTCATGTACGTAGTGAACAAGCCTTTGAAAGCATTAACATAGCAAAAATTTTAAAAAAAATAGTAGAAATAGAAAATCCAGCATTAATGCTTATGGGCAAACAAGCCATTGATGGGGACAATAATCAAACACCGCAAATGCTCGCCGCCTTACTTCACTGGCCTCAGGCAACCAATGCTTCAAAAATACGAATTACAGAAGATAAAGCAGAAGTGGTTCGCGAAATTGATGGTGGATTAGAGACCATCAAGGTTCATTTGCCGGCTGTGATTAGTACTGATTTGCGACTGAATGAACCACGCTATGCCAGTTTGCCTAATATTATGAAATCCAAACAAAAACCCATAAATACCATGACGGTACAAGACTTGAATCTGTCCTTAAAGTCTCACAGTGAGGTACTCAAAGTAAGCCCACCTTTGACACGAAGTGGCGGTACCCAATTGGCTTCAGTAGAGGAGCTGATTAATAAATTACAATATGAAGCCAAAGTACTTTAGGGAGAATAGATGAGCACTCTAATATTGGTTGAACATGATCACCGTCAAATGCACCCATCGACTAAACGGGTGTTGACAGCGGCATTGCAATTGGATACCAAGCCTGTGCTGTTGGTCGCAGGACATGAATGCCTTTCTGTCGCAGAAGAGGTTGCACAGCTAGCAGGGGTACATGAGGTACTTTATATTGATAATCCAGTATACCAGCATCCACTGGCAGAAAATTTAGCCCTTTTGCTGGCTTCTTTGGCCTCTTCCTTTAATGCAGTAATGGCCTCATCAGGCACTTTTGGTAAAAATATCTTACCTCGGGTTGCTGCTCAATTGGATGTAACTCAAGTATCTGATGTCAGTACGATTATTGATTCCAATACCTTTGAACATCCTGTGTATGCAGGTAATGCCATAGAAACAGTCCGTATTTTGGATGCAATTAAAGTATTAACCATTCGCACTACAGCCTTTGATCCAGTATTGGCAACTCAATCGGCTTGTACCATTCGTGCTATAGATTCAGACAGGATATTTCATGGGAGTGAGTTTATTGCTCATGAGTTAAGTGTGTCTTCTCGACCTGATTTAAATAATGCGCAAATTGTTGTATCAGGTGGACGTGGATTGCAAAGTGCTGAAAAATTCAAGTTAATAGAAGAGCTGGCTGATGCACTAGGTGCGGCGGTTGGCGCTTCTCGAGCTGCAGTGGATGCAGGGTTTGTTCCTAATGACTATCAGGTAGGGCAGACAGGAAAAACCGTAGCGCCTTCCTTGTATATTGCTGTGGGTATTTCAGGTGCAATACAGCATTTGGCCGGGATGAAAGATTCTAAGGTTATTGTTGCAATTAATAAAGATGGCGATGCACCGATTTTTCAGGTGGCTACTTATGGCCTGATTGGTGATTTGTTTTCTTTAGTACCGGAATTGATTGAACAATTAAAAAAACGTTAATAGGGAGTATTTATGTTAGTAGGTGTGCCAAAAGAGATTAAACCGCAAGAAAATCGTGTTGGGCTTGTTCCTTCAAGTGTTAGAGAAATAATACAAGCAGGCAGCAGCGTGATTGTAGAGCAAAGCGCTGGTTTGGGAATAGGTATTTCAGATGATGATTATCGTCATGCTGGTGCTGAAGTAGTAGATAGCGCCGATGAAGTATTTGCACGTGCGGATTTAATTGTTAAGGTAAAAGAACCTCAGCCTGTTGAATGCAGACGCTTAAGAGAAGGACAAACATTATTTACTTACCTGCATTTGGCTCCCGACCCTCAACAAACTCGCTTGTTAATGGAATCTGGCGTGACAGCAATTGCTTATGAAACGGTTACCGAAGCCAATGGCGGATTGCCTTTGCTAGCGCCTATGTCGCAAGTAGCCGGCAGAATGTCGATACAGGCAGGTGCTCATTGTCTTGAGATGGCTCAAGGTGGAAGCGGTGTTCTTTTAGGCGGTGTTCCAGGCGTAGCTGCTGCTACCGTTGTGGTGATTGGTGGCGGGGTAGTCGGTACTAATGCAGTACGTATGGCGATGGGCATGGAGGCGCGAGTTATTGTATTAGATCGCTCCATTCAACGTCTGAATGAGCTGGATTTCCAATTTGGCTCTAAACTCAATACAATTTATTCCACAGCCGATGCGATAGAACATTATGTAAAAACAGCCGACTTGGTAATTGGCGCTGTTTTAGTCCCAGGCGCCTCCTCTCCCAAGTTGGTATCTCGTGCCATGTTGAAATCCATGCGACCTGGTTCTGTGCTGGTAGATGTAGCAATAGATCAAGGCGGATGCTTTGAAACCAGTCGTCCAACGACTCATCAAGAGCCAACCTATGTAGTTGATAATGTTGTTCATTACTGCGTCGCCAACATGCCCGGTGCCGTACCCAGAACATCCACTTTTGCTCTAAATAACGCCACACTGCCTTTTGTCTTGAGTATAGTGAACAAGGGCGTAAAATTGGCGCTATTAGATGACGCTCATTTAATGCAAGGACTGAATATCCACCAAGGCAAGATTACGTATGAAGCGGTTGCCAGAGAAATGAATCAAGAATACACCGCTGGTTCTATTGCTTTGGCCGGTCGATAAATGAATCCCTTTAATATGTAAACAGTTTTCTTTTCAAAAGCTGCTAGAAGTCCAGCAGCTTTTCATGACAAACGGGGACCAACAATCAATACACTCTAGTTGATGAACATTAAAATACCCACATCATCGTGGATGCAGCGCTGAATTATTTACATATTTTCTCTGTATGTGATAAAAAATCTTGTCATGTCAGGAGATTTGTCGCACAGATTTAGTGTAAATATTTAAAGCAAAATAATTAATAACCGATCGATACGATTGACTCGAAAGATCAATTTATTTGCAATTAGTATAATTAAATATGTTTTTTTGATTTAGTTTAACTTATTGCGCAACAAATTCAGATGTTATCGAAAGGTTAGTTTCTCTTTTTGTAATCTTGGTATTCATTGAAAAAAAGAGAGCCATTTCTAGAGGA
>PEQM01000009.1 GCA_002786205.1 Legionella sp.
AAAAATCTAAAGTCTAATCAATCTGGAATTAAAAGACAAAATTAATTTAATGGAGTAGTGCAGAGGTTTGAAATGAATAATGGCCTCTATCGAATGGAGGTTAAAATGGGATGAATAAACATCTTAATACGCAATGGTTTTATTTTGCAATCATTGCGTATTAAGTAATACAGGATAGGTTAGGAGCTTATTTTGTCAAAAGCAGCATTGAAGGTAAAACTTATCATGGACAAAGGATAACTTTTACCGGGAATGGTGCCTAAATTAGCCTCTGTGACTGGTTTCAAACTGGCGCTCAAATAGCGAAAATCCATAGAAACCCAGGCAAAGTCATCCATGTAATAATTTAAACCCGCAATCCCTTGGTAAGCAGCACCATTACCTGTATGACTTTGACCATGTGAAGTGCTGGTTGCGGTACTGACGTAGTTATTGCCATTTTTGATAGAAGCAAAACCTATTCCTGCTCCTAAGTAAGGAACCATGGAGCTATTACTGTCATGACTAAAAAAATCCCAATACGCATTAAAGATACCAATCGCTGCTGAGCTGTTACCTTGATAGCCTAAAGCTTTGGCTTCAAAGGCATCATACTCCCCAGGTGTACAGATTCCTGTAGGCGTTACAATATTAACACTTTGCAGTGTACAGGTGCCAACCGTAACAGGCCCGGTAGAAATTCTATTATAGAGGAATTCGCCTTCTCCACGGAAATTTTGATGTTTATAACCTAGCATGAAACCGCCACCACCACCTACAGAGCTGTATCCTACATTACCATTAAATAGCTGTTCATCTTCGCGAAATAATACCTCACTATTTGATGGGCCATGACTTATTTCTGCCAGTAAACCAAAATAAAAGCCGTCTACCGGGTTTAGAGCAAAAAGAGAAGTTGAATACAGTAATGAAAAGAAAACAGCCGACTTATTAAACTTGAACCACTTCATTGTAAATCCCTACATAAGATATTATTTATAATCCACTCTATCAAAATGATAAATCCCGCCAGCGCTAACCATATTGGCCTGAAACGCACTGCCTATGCCATCTGCTTGTGCTGTTGCTGTGTAACGATAGGCTACATTCACCGCATAATTTTCAGCGAAGTTAAAAGTGAGGCCAGCTGTTCCTTGATAAGCAAAAGCACTGTCATTGGCACTAAAATAAGTACTTCCTGCAGGGCCTGTGCTATTTAAAGAGGTTTGTAAGTAGGCATATCCAATACCAGCGCCTAAAAAAGGCGACACAGCAGGCAGTACGTCTCGAAAATCATAATATACATTAGCCATAAAAAGATTTGCTGAAGAAAAACCACTGACACCGTCTTGAGGCGTTTCATTCACATCAAATTCTTTGGCGCCAACATTTAAAAAGGTGTATTCTAATTCATAGCGTAAAGGGGTGCTTTGAAAACCAACACGTCCCCCCACATTATAACCGCCTCTGTAATTAGCATTGTTATAAAAATCATCGTAATAGGTTGCAAAAAGATTATTCGGTAGATAGGTGTAACCACCAAAAACACTGGAATACCACCCATCTACAGGTGTTTGTGCGCAGGCCAGCCCGCAAGCAAATAGTGCCGAAGAAAAAAGTCTGACTTTCATAACATCCCTTCCTTATTATTATCACAAACCATGTTAACTGGTTGCTTTAAATTTGCAAGTATTTAAATCCATTAGTAATGGGGTAACGCCAGTCTTTGCCGAAGGCTAAAGCACTAACGCGTATTCCAGGCGCCGATTGTTGTCTTTTGTATTCATTGCGTTGAATTAACGCGATGATTCGATGCACTGTTTGCGCATCATAGCCTTGGTCAAGCAATTCTTGTATGCTGCCACCATGAACCACATAGTGATTGATAATGGCGTCTAAAGTATCGTAATCAGGCAGGCTATCCTGGTCGGTTTGATTGGCTCTTAGCTCGGCTGAGGGGGCACGTGTTATCACCCGCTCAGGAATAACAAAAGATTGGGTGTTTCTAAATCGTGCCAAAGCATAGACTTGCGTTTTAAGCACATCTTTTAATACGCTTAACCCTCCTGCCATGTCGCCATAAAGTGTGGCATACCCGACAGCAGATTCACTTTTATTGCTGGTAGTTAACACCATTTTTCCTGTTTTATTAGACAAGGCCATCAATAAAAGGCCGCGAGCTCTTGCCTGGATGTTTTCTTCAGTGACGTCTTCAGTCAATCCTTTGAATAAAGGAGCCAGTGTTGACTGAACTGCATTGACCAGCGGTTCTATGGGTAGTGTAGAATAAGGAACTTTTAATGCGTGAATTTGCTCTAATGCATCGTGATTGCTTATGTTGGCTGTGTATTGAGACGGCATCATGACGGCATGTACTTTGTCGGCGCCTAAGGCATCGACGGCAATGGCTAAAGTTAATGCAGAATCAATTCCCCCGGAAAGACCGATGATGACACCTTGGAACTGGTTTTTGCGAACGTATTCTTGTGTACCATAGACTAAGGCGCGATATAGTAATTCTTCCGAATGGAGCAGGGGGGCTAAAGAGCCGGTTAAGTGTTTTTTGTTGATAGAGACGGAAAGCAAATCTTCTGCAAATACAGGCGAACGTGCGCAAAGCTTGCCTAAATAATCCATTGCTACCGAGCCGCCATCAAACAATAACTCATCTTGTCCACCAACTTGATTGACATAAAGTATATTGACGCCCTGTTTGGCGTATTGTTGTAGCAACTGATGACGCCGAGAGGATTTGTTGATATCAAACGGTGATGCGTTTAAAACAATGAGAGTGTCAATATGTTGGGCAAGCAAATGAGTGGCAGGACCTGATTGCCATAAGTCTTCACAAATTAAAAAACCGAAAGAATGTTCTTTAACAGATAAGGTGCAGGTTTTTTGCTCTCCAGGTGTAAAATAACGAACTTCATCAAAGACACTGTAATTAGGCAAATGCTGCTTGTCGTAAGTTAATTTTAGCTGGCCATTATAAAAGATGCTCAAGCTGTTGAAACAATCAGTCTTCGTGTATCTGGTGTGCCCTAGTACCACATGACAATGTTTTACATGGGTCTTTATTTTATCCAGATAAAGGCGGGTTTGTTGTCGAAATTCAGGTCTGAAAAGCAAGTCCTCTGGAGGATAGCCATTTAGGCAAAGCTCTGGAAATACTATCAAGTCATGCGAGTCCTGATGGTCTTCAATGATCTGGATAATCTGTTGTGCATTGTTTTGTATTGCGCCGACAGTGGGATTAATTTGTGCCATAAGGACTTTAATGTCTTGATGCATGTTTTTTCATCGGTAGTTATTTAAGACGCTTAGTGTAATCTATAGCCTGAATCATTTCAAAAATCATACTCTAGATAGATTGCATTAATGAAAGTGATTGTCAGTTAGACTAAAAATTGACTACAATAGTTCCTTTTTGTTAGGCAAATTCACGGTATGTTAAATGAAGCCATCTCAAAAATGCCAACAGTTTTTGAGTCAAGCGTATTATTAAGAGGGCAAGAATATTTCCTAAAAGGCCTGGTCCTTAATGTGCGGTTAAGCGAGGGATTATTACGCGGTCGAGTTAAAGGCAGCTCCAGTCAAATTTATGATATTCATATTGACTTAAAATCCTGGCCACAACAGCCAGCTCGTTGTAGCTGTATGTATCAAAAAAATTGCAAGCATGCGGCAGCCTGTTTGTTTCTGTTATGGGATAAGGAGCAATCCGTTGCGACCTCTTCTCCTGAACGCTTTGATAGAAAATTAGAAATTTGGTTGAAAAACCTACGGGCACAAGAAGCACAAACCGTGAGTAATAAATCAGTTTCTACCCACCACCTGATTTATCTTATCCAACTAAAATTAGATGGTTATGAGCATAAGGTAATTATTCGTTTGGCTTTGGCGAAATTGCTAAAAAAAGGAGGGTATGGGAAAAAAATTCTGTTTAATACCATTCCTGAATCGAAAAAGCAGCATTTCATTGATGATGATGAAGATTTGGTCGCTAAATTATTGTTTAAATGCAATGTGTCTCATTGGTTTTCTGAATTGCCTATTCGGAATAGTGAATTATTAGAGCGGTTATTGGCTACTGGCCGTGCTTTTTTTATGGATCATGATCATGTTCCTATTGAGCTTGGAGATGCACTTTCTGGCGCTTGTCAGTGGGTATTGGCAGCCAATGGGACACAGCGCTTGGTTCTAATGGATGGTGAAGAAATATTAACGCCAGTACTTTTGGATGAAAGTTGGTATTTTGATTTGGATGATCCTCAAATGGGACGTTTAAATACCCCTTATCCGGCAAAACAATTAAGACATTTATTAGATGCGCCGCCCATTCCTTTGGGGCAAACAGAATTGTTTATTGAAAAAATGACAGAATCTTGGCCTGATTTTCCTGTTCCTCAGGCATTCAAGCAGAAAAAAATAAAAGAAATAAAGCCTGTCCCTATTTTAATTTTAGATGCCATTCATAAAAAAGAAACGTCTATTTCCTGGTTGTATCAAGAAGATGATTTGATTGAGGCGATCCTTACTGCCAGGATTTTTTTTGATTACGAGGGAGTCTTGCTTTCAAGTGAAGACGATACACCTTATGTCATGCGTGAGGAGCAGGGCGTATTATTTGAATACCAACGGGCAGTTGATTTTGAGCGGGAGCAGACAGCTCATTTACGTCAACATCTTCTGTTGAGAGAAGGTACTTTTAATGATTTACAGCAAAATACATGGAATAACGATCCTTTTTTCATTTTAGAGGATATTCATTACTATGCTGATTTACAAAAATTGTGCACGCAAGCGATACCATCTATTAAGCAACAAGGGTGGCAGGTTCAATACAAGAGTCCTTTCTATCAAGACATTGTACATGCAGATGATGTTGAGTGGTTTTCTGACTTAAATGAACAAACAACAGACTTTTTTTCCTACCAGTTGGGCATTATGGTGGAGGGAAAAACAGTCAGTATCGTGCCTTTGGTGGCTGATTTAATCCAGCGTTATACGGGTGCTTCGCTGGATTTGTTGCCTGATGAGCAACAAGTGAATTTGCCACTGGAAGAAGGCAAGGCTTTGCAAGTACCTTTGGGGAGAATAAAGCCTTTAGTAAGATTGTTATTGCATTTTGGTACCAGGCTTGTGACACATACGCCTTCTTTAGTAATTAATAAATATCAGGCTTTGCTGTTACAAGAAGCTGAGCTTGCTTTAGCTGCTGTGCGTGCTCGTTGGCAAGGTGCGCATGCTTTGCGTGAGGAATTGCAGCAATTAGTAACTAAAGCCGAGTTGCCCTATGTATTGCCTCCGAAAGGATTAAAAGCGCAGTTACGTGATTATCAGTTGTATGGGTTGAGTTGGTTGCAATTTTTGCGAAAAAGTTGCTTCAATGGGGTATTGGCAGATGATATGGGATTAGGTAAAACCATTCAGACTTTAGCCCATTTATTGTATGAAAAAGAACAGGGGCGTTTAACAGCGCCTGCACTCATGATTGCACCAACCAGTCTGGTTGGCAATTGGCAGGCAGAGGCACAGCGCTTTACCCCCGAGTTAAAAGTATTGGTTTATCATGGCAGCAGCCGTCATCAAGATGATTTTGAAGACTATGATTTAATTATTTCTACTTATGGCTTGGTGCACAGAGACAAGGACAAGTTTATCCAGACTAATTTTTATTACCTCATTTTGGATGAAGCGCAATTTATTAAAAATGCACGAACTAAAACCACGCAAGTTATTCAGCAACTGAAAGCAACCCATCGATTGTGTCTTAGTGGCACGCCCTTAGAAAATCATCTGGGAGAGTTGTGGTCTCTATTTCATTTTTTAATGCCAGGTTTATTAGGCGACGCCAAACAATTTCGGTTGTGGTTTAGAACACCTATTGAAAAAAATGCAGACAATGAAAGAAGAGAATTGTTGGCTAACAGAATTAAACCGTTTATGTTGCGCCGAACCAAAAATCAGGTGGCTAGTGAATTGCCTCCTAAAACAGAGATGATTCGTAAAATTGAATTAGGAGGTGCGCAGCGCGATCTCTATGAAGCCATTCGCATGAGTATGGAGAAAAAAGTAAGAGATGCTATTGCAAAGCAAGGATTAGGTAAAAGCCATATTCTTCTTTTGGATGCCTTATTGAAATTAAGACAAGTCTGTTGTGATCCTCGATTATTGTCTTTTTCTGAAGCAGAAATAGCCCATGGTGTTTCAGAAAAATTAAATGTACTGATGGAACTGTTATCTAATTTGGTCGAAGAAAAAAGGCGAGTGCTGATTTTTTCGCAATTTACCTCGATGCTACAGTTGATTGAGCAGGAACTGATTAAAAACCAATATGTCTATTTAAAATTAACCGGTCAAACGCAAAATCGACATGCTTTGGTTGAGCAATTTCAACAAGGAAATATACCCATTTTTTTAATTAGCCTTAAAGCAGGTGGTACCGGTTTAAATTTGACCAAAGCCGATACAGTTATACATTATGATCCTTGGTGGAATCCTGCGGTAGAAGATCAAGCAACAGATAGAACGCATAGAATAGGACAGGAAAATCCAGTTTTCGTTTACAAATTAATTACGTCAGGGACTGTTGAAGAAGCTATTTTAAGTATGCAAGAAAGAAAAAGACAGTTAGTCGATGGTATTTTAAGTGCCGATGCGTCTAAGACATTAACGCTAACTGAGGCCGATTTAGAGCAATTTTTTATGCCTTTAGGTGAGTAAGTAGAATGGTATTTATTCACCATCTTTTGAATGCTGTAGGGGAAAAGTCAGATTGGATTGCAGACTACACAACCTGCGCCAAAGGCCACTTTTTGGATGAACGTGGCAAACAGTTACGTAGCATTCTTGAAGAGATTAGCATATGCTCATCAAGATCAATTAAGGAGAATGAAGATGAAGTTAAAAACTATTTTTTGTATGGCATTCATGGCGTTTTATTTACCTCTGGCCTTTGCTGGCTCTCCAGAAGGGATGTGGACTACCATTGATGACAAAACGGGCACTAAAAGAGCGATGGTGCAAGTAAATGTTGCCGGTGATACCTTAAGTGGCACGATTGTGCAAGTATTTCCCAGTCCAGGTGATACCGGAATTTGCACTCATTGCCCTGGCGCATTTAAGGGGAAGAAAATTGCTGGTTTGACCTTCTTGTGGGGATTGAAAGCATCGGGTGATAATGAGTGGTCTGGTGGCTCTATCCTAGATCCCAAAACGGGAAAAATTTACAAAGCCAAAGTGACTTTAAAAGGCGATAAATTGTATGTCAGAGGTTATCTGGGCATGTCTTTATTAGGGCGTACTCAAACCTGGGTTCGTTAGAACTATCAATTTTTCTTCAGATTGAGGCTTTAGGCTCTCAATCTGACTGGTAGCAGACCGTAGTTATTTTAGCCACAGCTACTTTTTTAAGGTTACTTTTTTTAAAAAGCCTATTAGAATAAGCTTATTCTCTCTAATTTTTGGTTTTCATGTCAGATACTTTAAATCCTAAAAAGACAGTAGACACCTTAAAAAGACCTCCTCACTCTGCTGAAGCAGAACAAGCCATTATTGGTGGTTTGATGCTGGATAATCAGGTTTGGGACAAGGTGAGTTCCAAATTGTGTGAAGCTGATTTTTATCGCACAGAACATCGCATTTTATTTAAAGCCCTTTCCTCCTTAGCTAAAAAAGATCAGCCTTTTGATGTGGTTACCCTGTTAGATGTTTTAAAATCGCATGATCAATTAGATGAAGCAGGCGGTGAAGTCTATTTGTTTGAACTGGCAAACAACACACCCAGCGTTGCGAATATTACAGCCTATGCTGATATAGTAAGAGAAAAGTCAGTTCAACGTCAGTTGATTGCTGTAGCGACAGAAATAGCGGATTCTGCATACAATCCAGTTGGACGACAGGTGCCAGAGTTGCTTGATATCGCTGAAAGTAAGGTCTTTGCTATTGGTGAGCAAACAGGAGGCGATGGCGGCCCCGAAAATATCAAGTCCATTTTAGTACGTACAGTGGAAAAAATTGATGCTTTGTATCACAGTGGTGACAGCATTACCGGTATGGCTACTGGATTAAGTGATTTTGATGAAATGACCTCTGGTTTACAACCCTCTGATTTAGTGATTGTCGCTGGGCGTCCTTCTATGGGTAAAACCACTTTAGTAATGAATATGGCTGAGCATGCGGCCATTCAGTCAGGAAAACCTGTTTTGGTTTTTTCTATGGAGATGCCATCCGATTCGCTTGCCATGCGTATGATGTCGTCTTTAGGGCGCATCGATCAGCATCGCATCAGAACAGGAAAACTGGAAGATGATGATTGGCCAAGAGTGACCTCGGCTGTGCACATGCTTTCTGAAGCGCCCCTTTATATTGATGATACACCTGCATTAAGCCCTAGTGAGATGCGCGCACGCGCAAGGCGTCTGGCTAAAGAACATGGCTCTTTAGGCTTAATCGTAGTGGATTATTTACAGTTAATGAAAGTTCCAGGCTTTAGCGCAGACAATAGGACAGCAGAAATTTCTGAAATTTCCAGAAGCTTGAAATCCTTGGCCAAGGAGTTGCAAGTGCCATTGATTGCCTTATCGCAGCTCAATCGTAGTCTTGAGCAGCGGGCGGATAAAAGACCGGTTATGTCAGACCTTCGTGAGTCTGGTGCGATAGAGCAGGATGCGGATTTGATTTGTTTTATTTATCGGGATGAAGTGTATAACGAAGACAGCCCCGATAAAGGGACGGCAGAAATTATTATAGCCAAACAAAGAAACGGCCCTATAGGAAAAGTGCGAGTTGCTTTCATAGGTAAATACACACGTTTCGAGGACTTGGCTTTTAGCGGTTATCAAGGAATGGATTAATGTCTAGGCCTACCCATGTTTTTATAGACCCTGAGGCTTTATTGCATAATGCCGCAGTAATAAGAACTTTTGCCCCTGGTAAAAAATTGATTGCCATGGTTAAAGCCAATGCTTATGGGTGTGGTTTGACACAAGTGGCGCCAGTATTAAAAGAGGCGGTTGATGCTTTTGGCGTGGCCTGTCTTGATGAAGCTTTAATAATTCGTTCTTTAGGTATTCACACCCTGTGTATTTTGTTTAATGGTGTTTTTGATGCAGAAGAATATATTGTTGCAGCTGAGCAAAAACTTGCTTGTGTGCTACATCAGCAACGTCAATTGCAGTGGTTAATCAATACCCCCTTAAAGCATCCTTTGTCAGTGTGGGTTAAAGTCAATACCGGAATGAATCGGTTAGGTTTTAAGCCGGAAGAATTATCAGCGGTGATTGCTCAATTAAAAGCTTGCCCCTGGGTGCAACCTGATCTGGGTTTAATGACGCATTTGGCTTGTGCTGATGAGCCAAGTCGCCGTGAAAATACGGATCAGATTACTCTATTTCAAAGCCTTCATTATCCTGAAATTCAACAAAAAAGTATCGCTAACTCAGCTGCCATGGTGGCCTTTCCGCATGCACAAGAGGATGCCGTGCGTTGTGGTATTATGCTCTATGGAGTCTCTCCTTTTGCTACTCAAACGGGCCGTGATTTGGGCTTAAAACCAGTGATGCATTTGTCTTCTGTGATTACAGCCATTCATATGGTATCTCCTGGTTCTTCGGTCGGTTATGGTGGACGTTGGCATTGTAAAAAGGAATCCATTATAGGCATAGTGCCTGTTGGATATGGTGATGGTTACCCAAGGCACATTCAAGAAGGCACACCGGTTTGGGTTGCTGGTAAAGAAATTGCTATAGTGGGTCGCGTTTCCATGGATATGATAGCCATAGACATCACCTCCCATGCTGATATTCAAATCGGTGATTCAGTGGAGCTTTGGGGGACTCATCTGCCTATAGAGCGTATTGCTGCTTCATGTGACACGATTGCCTATGAGTTGTTATGTCAGGTTACGGAAAGACCCCGTCATCAAGCTGAATTCATCGAGAAAAACCTCCGTTCTAATGATGGATAATAAATGTTCTTGATGTTAGAATAAGTCTCTATAATCAAATTTTTTATTCAGGTGAATGAATGAAACAATTAAGCGTTGCTGTATTGTCTTTATCCTGTTTTTTAACAGGTTGTGTCCCTATGAATAATGAAGGAGTAGGTACTCTTTCAGGTGGTGTAATTGGTGGATTGCTAGGTAGTCAATTTGGTGGTGGTTCAGGTCAGGTGATGGCTGCTGCTGGTGGTGCATTGATTGGAGCCTATTTGGGTGGTCAAATAGGTAAAACCATGGACAAAGTAGACCGGATGGAAATGCAAAAAGCATTAGAGACGGCACCTACGGGTCGTGCAGTCGTATGGTCTAATCCAGACACCGGGAATCGTTACACCGTAAGACCAGTCCGCACTTATTATCGTTCACAGCAACCTTGTCGTGAATACGTTACCAAAGCCGTTATTGCTGGAAAAGTGGAAGAGGTCCATGGCAAAGCTTGCCGTAGACCAGACGGCAGCTGGCACGTTATGAATTAATATAGTGATATTTATTCATAAAAAGTATGTCTATTGAAAAATGAAAATATGGCCGGCTTAAATAAGCTTAGACGCGCTAAAGTGATTTGCTGCGTCTAGCCTTGTTGAGCCGCATAGTGAGCCAGTGGTACTTATGCCCCAGCTTTTGAATGCTTTAGGGGAAAAGTCAGATTTGAATGTAGATGAATCAAGGTGCGTTAAATATGGCTTTTCGATGACAGTGGTGAATGCTTACAACAGTTTAATCTGCGCATAGCCATGTTATAGTATTCTTTAATTTTCCCATAGAAGATTATTATGCTTACTCTGATTCGCTGTGTTTTGCTTTTTTTATGCAGTATGCCACTTTGGTCTTCCACCAACTGGTACACTTTAGATGACAAAGATCAGGCTGTATTAAATGTAGAGTTGTTTCTTTCTTCTACTTGTCCCTATTGTCATAAAGAACAAATATTCTTCACGGCCTTAGCATCAAAATTGCCATGGATTCGTGTTCGGTATCATATAATAAATCAGGATAAAGCCGCATTAAGCTTGTTTAATCAATTACTGATAGAGCAACAGGCTAATGACTTTTCAGTGCCTTCTGCTTTTTTTTGTAATTCTCGCTGGGTTGGTTTTGATTCGGGACAAACTACAGGCAACGAGCTGCTAAAAGCGCTAGTTTATTGTAAAAAACAGATTGAAAAGAAAGGGGGATTGGTGCCTTCAGCCGTGGAGACACTGAACCGTTGGGCTAATGCGAATAAGTTTATCAATGGGATGACTAGCCAGCCTACGCCCTTGCATTATACTTTAATGGTTGTCTTTCTTGATGCGTTTAACCCTTGTGCCTTGTATGCCGGTACTGGCTTTTTAGCCGTTTTATTTTTACTACGGGACAAAAAAAATAAACTGATAAGCGGCAGCATTTATATAGGTGTTTTGGTTTTATTACACTATTTTCAACAAATACAAGCCAGTGCTTTTTTTCAGATTCTTTCCTGGTCAAGGCCTATTGCTTTTATTGTAGGGATAGGTAGTTTGTATTTGGTCTATTTATATTATAAGAAGCGTGCCCCAAAGCCTGTTCTCTTATTTATTTGGACTTTTGCTTTTTCTGTAATAACGCTGCTTTATCAACAAAGCTGCCTCATGAATTGGTCTTATATTTTTCAGCAATGGATTGATAATCATTCTTTTTCTCCAGCATATAAGCTATTTTTACAAGGTTTGTATCAATTATTGTATGCTTTACCTTTCATGCTGATTTTACTAGGCTCCTGCTTGCTCCCTTTGCTTAAGCGGTTTGTAACGTATACACCTTATTTAGAATACTTAAGCTGGATTTATATTGTTATTATTGCAGGGTTTTTGATTGTCTATCCTCATGCCATGGCAAATTATTGGTTATCCTTTTTCATTTTATTGATTGCAACTGTTTTGGGTTTCATGATGGGTTATTATCAGCAGAAGAAAAAAAAATTAGACTAACCTATGGTATTCAGACTGATTGCCTGACTTATTTTTTGAAAAAGATTGCATTTTTATACAAAATAGCGATCTTTCTTCATTAAGGGGGCAATCCTTGTGCCTGGTGTAATAAAAGCAATGAGTAACTTTTCCCCTAAAGCATTCGACAGGTGGTGAGTAGATACAATAATTTATCTAAAGTAAGCAAATTTTTTTGTGCAAAACAGAATAAAATACTGTACAATAACTCACTATTTTTAACCAATTAATAAGAGCGCCATGGCTGATTTAAATCTATATAGAAATATTGGTATCTTCGCCCACGTTGATGCCGGAAAAACTACGACTACCGAGCGGATTCTTAAGCTTACCGGTAAAATTCATAAAATGGGTGAGGTTCACGAAGGCGAATCAACCACTGACTTTATGGAGCAGGAAGCAGAACGCGGTATTACCATTCAGTCAGCAGCTGTAAGTTGCTTCTGGAAAGGGACTCGTTTTAACGTTATCGATACCCCAGGACACGTCGACTTCACTGTAGAAGTATACCGGTCATTAAAAGTATTAGATGGTGGTATTGGTGTGTTTTGTGGTTCTGGTGGTGTTGAGCCTCAGTCAGAAACCAACTGGCGTTATGCAAACAACTCCAAAGTATCTCGTTTGATTTTTGTTAACAAGCTAGACCGTATTGGTGCAAACTTCTTAAAAGTAACTGACCAAATCAAAAAAGTATTGGGTGCAAATCCTTTAATTATGACTTTGCCTATCGGCATAGAAGATCAATTCGTTGGTGTGGTTGATTTGTTAACTCGTCAAGCTTTTGTTTGGGATGAATCAGGACTGCCAGAGAATTTTAAAGTAACTGATGTCCCTGCTGATATGGTTGATGATGTGGAAATGTATCGCGCGCAACTTATCGAGACCGCATTAGAGATGGATGACGAGTTATTGATGGCTTATCTGGAAGGGGAAGAGCCTTCTATTGAAGACATCAAGCGTTGTATTCGTAAAGGTACATTAGAGTTGGCTTTCTTCCCAACTTATTGCGGTTCTGCCTTTAAAAACAAAGGGATGCAATTGCTATTAGACGCAGTAGTTGATTATTTGCCTGCGCCACATGAAGTGAATCCACAGCCTTTAACCAATGCAGAAGGTGAGCCTAATGGCGAGTTCGCTATTGTATCTCCTGATGAACCTTTCCGTGCCTTGGCATTTAAAATCATGGATGACCGTTTTGGTGCATTGACTTTCGTACGCATTTATTCTGGCCGATTAAATAAAGGGGATACCATCCTTAACTCCTTTACTGGCAAAACAGAACGTGTTGGCCGTATGGTTGAGATGCAAGCCAATGAGCGTTTTGAGTTACAAAGTGCTGAAGCAGGCGATATTATTGCGATTGTAGGAATGAAAAACGTTCGTACTGGTCATACACTTTGCGATCCTAACCATGAATGCACATTAGAAGCGATGGTATTTCCTGAGCCAGTGATTTCTATAGCGGTTACACCAAAAGACAAAGGCTCAACTGAAAAAATGAGTATTGCTATAGGTAAAATGGTTGCAGAAGATCCTACTTTCAGAGTAGAAACAGATGTTGATTCAGGTGAAACCATTTTACGTGGTATGGGTGAGCTGCATCTTGATATTAAAGTAGACATTTTAAAGCGTACTTATGATGTTGAGTTGATAGTTGGTCAACCACAGGTTGCTTATCGTGAAACCATTACCAAGTCTATTCAAGACAGTTTCACTCATAAAAAACAATCAGGTGGTTCTGGTCAATATGGTAAAATCGACTATACCATTCAGCCTGGCGAACCCAATACTGGATTTACATTCCAAACTTCAGTAGTTGGCGGAAACGTTCCTAAAGAATTTTTCCCAGCGATTGAAAAAGGTTTCCGCTCGATGATGGACACCGGTACTTTAGCTGGCTTCCCAGTATTGGATGTGGTTGTTAATTTAACGGATGGTGGATTCCACCCTGTAGACTCTTCAGCTATTGCTTTTGAGATTGCGGCAAAAGGTGCGTTCCGTCAATCTATTCCTAAAGCGGGTCCTCAATTACTTGAGCCTATCATGAAAGTCGATGTATACAGCACAGAAGATGATGTAGGTAACGTCATTGGTGACTTGAACCGTCGTCGTGGTATGATCTCAGGTCAAGAGCCTAGTGCTGCTGGTGTACGGATTAAAGCAGATGTTCCTTTATCAGAAATGTTTGGCTACATCAGTACATTACGTACATTAACTTCAGGCCGTGGTCAATTTTCTATGGAATTCTCTCACTATGCTCCATGCCCTGCTAACGTAGCAGAAGCAGTGATTGCCAAAGAAAAAGAAAAGAAAGCTGCCGCTGCCAAATAAGCGCGATAGCCAGTCAGAAGCTCATCAGCTCATGCTGATGGGCTTTTATCACATCTCATCGTTGTCATTCCTTAATTTTTTAATGCTTAGCAAATTGTGCCTGTTCATGTTGATGTGAATCAATACCATCGGGAAATAAAGTGCCTTAGTATCGGTAGCTGTTTGCCAAAACTCATAAATGTTTGTCCTGTCTTTGGTCTATAAGACTTGCTATTCGCTCTATCATTTGGGATCATCTCTATTCTTTATCTATTAGGTGATGCAATGAGTAAGCGCATTAATATCCCTGTTGTTGTTGAAAGTGGAAAAAAATACACCACATCTTATGGTGGTACCGCCATTAAAGACGGCATAAAGTCTACAGAAGATACCCATGAGCGTTTGCCTAAGCCTAAATGGCTTAGGATTGTTAACCATGTGACTCCAGCCTATAACCAGGTAAAAGAACAAGTTAAAAAACACCGCTTATCAACTGTTTGTGAAGAGGCCAAATGCCCTAATTTGGCAGAATGCTGGTCACACGGTACGGCAACGATTATGTTAATGGGGGCAGTATGTACTCGTGCTTGTCGGTTTTGTTCTGTTGATACGGGCAATCCGAAAGGTTGGCTGGATGATGATGAGCCAGAGAATACAGCAAAAACAGTACAATTAATGAATCTGGACTATGTGGTATTAACCTCAGTCAACAGAGATGATTTGTCTGATGGTGGCGCAGCCCATTATGCCAGAACCATCAAAGCCATTAAGGCCTTATCGCCTAAAACCAAAATAGAAGCTTTGACGCCTGATTTTCAAGGAGTAGAAAAAGATGTCGCGCTACTATTAGATAGTGGCCTGGATGTGTTTGCTCAAAATGTAGAGACTGTAGAGCGCTTAACTCATCCTGTTCGTGATAATCGAGCTGGATACCAACAAACATTGAATGTTCTTGCTTTTGCAAAGCGTTATAGGCCTGATGTCTTGACCAAAACCAGTTTGATGCTGGGATTAGGAGAAACAGATGAAGAAATTATACAAACTATGGACGATTTAAGAGCGGCCCAAATTGATATTCTAACCTTAGGTCAATATCTACAGCCGACGAAGAATCATCTGCCTATACAACGTTATGTAACGCCAGAAACTTTTGCCATGTTGCGAGAAATTGGTTTAAAGAAAGGCTTTTTTGAAGTCGCTTCAGGTCCCTTAGTACGATCTAGCTATCGTGCGGATCGTATTTTTAAACAAGACAATTTGGGTTTGGGTTAAAGAGGTATCGTTATTTAATAACGATACCTCTTTAACCCACTGTCTCCTTGCATGATAAAAAATATGTCATGTATGGAGATGGTGCTTGCCGAACTATCTCCTATGGAATGCTTTTTCTCCTGATTTTAAATGCACAGTAGCTTCCGTTGTTGGCTCATAATCACTATTCAAATGATGTTTCTTTAAGCTGCTCATGCAATGCTTTAATTGCAATTCTAATCCATCAAAAACCTCATTAAATTCAAAAAGCAAATGATTGGGAGAAATGGCTGCTTTCTTTTTAGAGTTAATGCGGCGCATGAGCTCTTTAATCACATCATCCAGGCAGGATTTATAAATTAAAGACTGTTCTTTTTTTACAGAAAGAAACATCTTGGATAATTTTTTTTCACATAAGTGATCCAGACTAATTTTCTGCTCTTTGGCAAGATGGTGCATAATACGAAATAACGCTTTTTCAATGTGTTGCATAGAGCAGTCTGGATTAGTAATCATGGCAAGGAGTCCATGCACAGACGCTTCTTTTTTTAATTGGCGATGCTCGATGCCTTTATCATTCCACATGTCATTATGGTTCAAGGTTTGGTTTATTAATTGCAATCCCGTGACAACAAAGGCCAGCTTGTGTACTTTATGATGAATGGAAAAGAAAGACTCTTCTTCAGCCAATAGCAGTATGGGTAGTTCTTTTGAGGCTGAGATTTGTTTGAGATAGTCAGCAATGGGCTGCCACAAATGTTTTTCAATTTCTTTTTTATAGAATGTGCTGTGAACTTGAGAATGCAATCTTATCATAGGCATGATATCTTGAGCCAAGATTAAAACTTCTTCATCTAATGTTGTTGTTTTAAAAATAGCCATGTGAGTGTCTGGTAGTTTTCCGTTCAATAAATAAGTAGCAAAGATATTAGACAGACGCTGATTGAGTAGGTCTAGCGCTTTTGACTCTCGGTTTTCAATTTGTTGTATAAGGCGTGTAAAAGCCAATTGTTCTGTTATTGTTAGTGATTGATCATTGAATAATAAAATGTGTTTTAATAAATCAAGATAAAATAATTCGGAATCTTTGGTACTTTTGAAATAATGGGAGTGCCAAAGTAATAAACGGTCTTTTTGTATGGCCCATTCTTCTTTAGTTAAATAGACGCCATAATTATCACAATAAAATTTTATGTAACTCAAAATGGCGGCAGTTTTTAAAATGCTTTGATAGAGGGCATGAAAAGTAATGAGATGTATTCTATCCAGATAAAAGGTTTCTGGAATTTGCTCTGCAATAGAAGGAAGAGGGGATTGCAATAAATCGAGAATCAAAGTGTGTGTGAGGTAGCTTCCTACATAGCGTGAGCACAGTATAGGGATAGACAATCGATGCGCTTGTGGATTGTCAACGCATTGTTTGATGCGCTCTTTAATCAAAGGCAACGGATGTATTTTTTGGTATTCTTTGAAAATATGCTGCTCATAGGTAATGATGGGATTCTGATTTAGGGTTGACGTCTGAGACGGTGCAGACTTTGATGAAAGCGCTAATGCCAATTTATTATTTCCTTCCAGCGCTGCTTTATGAATTAGCAACTCGACGGGGAAAATGTTTTGCTGTTGTATGTCCATTTGCTGATGAAGCTTTGCAAGCGCGTGATTTAATTGATCGAGACCCGAGCTACCACAGAGTGCTTCAATTTTATTTTTTATGCGAAGCTGTTCTTTGGTCAGATGAGAGTATAATTCAGCGGGTAATGCCTCTAAACTGCAAAGTATGGTTAAGCGTTTGGATTCTAATTCACAATAATAGTCTAAACACAATTTAAGTAGTTTGGCCGGGTTGTTTTCTTTCCACTGAGTATAGGTTGTATAGTATTGTATCTGGGCGCTATGAAATTGATTTAATAAATCAGTGCCTTCATCCTCAGTATAATCTTGAATAGTTTTCCATTCAGCCAAGGCAATAGTAGCGAGCAATTGTTCAAATGCATTCAACATGGTTTGGGCATGCTCATATAAATTGACATCATCGGTATAGGAAAAATCTAACAAAGCATTTTTTTGAGTAGATACCAAATAAGCAAAAAGAAAGGCGTGTGTTTTGTCTTTAAAAGGAACAGGGGTACGTAAAGGCAATAAATAATCTTTTATTTGTTCCAGATAGATCAGTATAGAGCGCGTTGCATTCATGATTTCTGGATTGCTAATGACCTCTTGTAGTGAAGCAAAAGAACGAGTTTTTGCTTCAGATAAAACGAGAATATGTTGTAAATAGTGAGTGGCTTTATCAGGAGCGTGGCGAATATGCATGGCTTTCCAGCGCTCTTGAATAAGTAGTGCGGCTTGCTCTTGGATAATTGGGATGGGAGGAGGAGAAAAAAAGAGCGGTCTGGAAAAGGATGAACGCAATTTTTTATTAAAATTCATGTTATCTCCTTAAGTGCTTGCCAAATCAATCCATTAAACTAAAGCCATTTGTCTACGATGAGCTATTTTATGTAAATAAATGGCTAATCCCCACATCATAATGCCTAAAATCAAAGTACAAAACCCCATTGCTCGATAATAATTCTCATAGTAGAACAATCGATCTATAGCCAAATGTACACTCGAGGGAATAGCAACCCAGCTGGCAATACGCCCTGATAAAGTATGAGCCAAGGAGCTTGCGATGTACCAAACTCCCATAGAAAAGGCAATGTCTTTATGATCGCAATACAAGCCGATCATGCTAAGACCTATAGCGCTGACCCAAAGTTCTGCCAAAGAGATTAAGATATAAGTCAGTGCAATGTAATTCCCTTCTATGATTCCTTGCGTGGCATGTTGAGCCGCGTACACCATCACCAGCAAGCCCATGCTTGCGAGTAATGTTCCTGCAGCAAACTGATAAGGGATAGTAAAACGAGGAAGATATTTATAAAAACGAGGCAATTGACTGCCAATTAATAAAATCAGTAAAGGATTTAGCATTTGATATTGAGCAGGCGAAATCACCATACCTAACAAATGACAATTAGAATTCATCGCTGCCAATAAAACCAGGGTACTACTCATTTGATTGTAAATAACAAAAAATACAACGGCCTCTAATATCAGTATCAATGCAATCAGTTGTTTTACACGAGCATTTCCCTCAAGAGTCATGGTTTTTTTGATAAACCAGAAAATGGCGGTCATGCATCCCAAGGTAATGACAATACTAGCACTGTAGACATGAGAGTAGGCGAATAAAGTAAGTAGATAAATGGTTAATAAATACAAAGCCAGATATCCGAGATTGCTCCAAGACAGTGGATGTTTGTCTTTACCCCAGACAACACTGTCATATAAGTTATAACGTTTGGCAAAATTGAGTGCGGCAATCGATTTACCAATAAAAGTAACGGTTAAAACAGAAAGAGGACCATAACGGCTTTCTAATAAAGCTGGAGCAATAAGTGCAGCCAATAGCCCGCCTACATTAATGGCCATATAAAAAAAAGTCATGGCTGATTTTGCTTTTACCGCATCGTCAGCATGAATATGAGAAACCATACTGGAAGCGGTACCCATGAGTAAGGAACTGGTGGCTGGAATCAAAGCATAAGCCGCAATAAACAGCTTATCCTCTAATGGACCGATAGTATAACCACTTAACATAATAAGCAGATAAGCCAAGGCAAGCATGCTGCTGCCTAACAAAATGGCGCGCCTGACGCCTAATACTTTATCTGCCATAAAACCACCCAATACAGGCATCATATAGCCCATAGCCTGAGTGACGCCTATAAAAGCATAGGCTTTAACCTGACTAAAGCCCAAGCCTTGTTCTATCATCGGGCGAGTTAAAAAGAGAATAAGAATGCTGTTGAGCGCATGAGACGCAAATTGACTCCAAAAGGTAATAAAGATGATATTATTTGTCTGTTTTTGCGTAATAGTGAATTGAGGAATACTGCGCGCAAATCCAAAAACACTCATCAATCAACTCCTTATGATTTTTTATCCTAAGGATTACCATATCATTTTTTGGCTAAAACAACATCGATTATATGAGTATCATAATAAGGAAAAGTAAAAATTTTAGTAAATAGTCGTTTTAATCGCTGAATCAAAAAGTACTTAGGCAACATGCGTATGGACAAGCTGTTTAAAAACCAGGTCCCATCAATGCCAAAAAGCGCCAAGTCATCTATGGTATTCAAACACATAGGGATTTCCAGCCGCTCATGAGCAATCACCTCAAATTGATTGCGCTGAAAGGACAGCAGCAACTCTTCTTTATTGGCTGCGACCGTACTGTTTTTTACCATGGATTTGTAATAATGACCAATAACTGTACTTAATATCGAGTCTTTGGCAATAAATTGTGCTAATAATTCTTGTGCCCTGGGAAAAGAATCATAAGTTGTGGTAATCAAGGAAAAATGCCCATTCGCTCGAGTCAGCAAACGTGCTTCATTAAATAAGGAGTTGATAGGAATAAAAGCATTAATAAAATGAGCAAGAACCAAATCCTGACTATGAGGTGGTAAAAAACGCTCTGCTTCGATAGCATTTCCTTCAATGGTTGTTAAGGGTAATGCTTTTTGCGCTTGTTTTAGCATCTCGCCACAGACATCAATGCCAGTAAAAGAAGCCAGCGGCATTTCCTGGTGCAATTTTTGTAATAAAGCACCATTACCTACACCCAAATCCAAAATTTTATAATCAGCTTTTAATCCCAAATGAAATTTCTTCATTTGGGCAATGGCAAGTCGATGACTCTCACTAATCGCACCAAAACGATTCGCCGTCGCATCATATTGGGCAGTATGATTACACATGGCCTTTAAGGACATGCAAACTTCCTATTTTTTCTCGATCTTTTAATTATAACGCGAATTGAAATGGCTTGCGATGGGTTTTTAGAAAAAAGCTCTGTACATAACAAAAAAACCTGTCATGCCCGCGCAGGCGGGCAACCATTTCTGGAGTGGCACAGAAGTAAATTAAGA
>PEQM01000031.1 GCA_002786205.1 Legionella sp.
TGCAGCAAAATATTTAATACAAGTATCTGATATCAATATAAGAAGTAGTAACTTACAGAATGCACTCCATATCGCTGCTAAAAATTCTAGTCTTGCGATGTTAGAACTATTATTGCCACATTTTGATATTTATCTTCGTGATGGAGCAGGTTATTCTGCTTTGGATATTGTAAAGTTTACGAAGCAGCAAGATAAAGAAAAATTAATGGAACACTGGATCGATGTTCATGCAATGAGCCCAACTGCGTATTCCAGTCAAAATGACGTGGTCTAATAGTTGCTTAACAGGGTTGTAAACTTTTACTTGATCACGTCATTCTGACCCGTTTAAATAGTAGTTAACTTGTGGCTAAAAACAATTCAAACACGCGAAAACACGCGAATGGCTTCGGAAATTGGAGGGTGCAGTGCTAGGCATATACAAAGTCTTATAAAAAAGGGAAGGCTTTTTGCCAAAAGGGATGATAGAGGTAATTACCACATAGATAAATCTGAGTTTTATCGTGTAGTTCCTGATGCGCATACTAACCAGAAGAAAAAAAGAAAGAAGTTTTTAGGCGGGTAGTTTATTGAGAAAAGAGTTAAGAAGGGGGCTCATTCAGTGAAATGCAAAAAGTCGTGGCTATACTTGGGAGTTATTTCAGGCTTTGTATGTGGCTTCTCCTATTTTGCATATGGCGTATACACTCATGGAGGTAAATCGCATATCAGGGGGCAAACTGTAATGCCAGGTACAACAATAGACCGGAATTATTTAAATGAAAATTATTGAGTTCTTTTTGGGTTTTTTTCTTGGTCTTGGATTGTGGGGATTAACACTTATAATTTTGTTAGTTCTTAATTAAAAATTCGCAATAGGAGACTGCTTTTTAAACCGGACAGTAGTGCGCTTGCGCGGTACAGAGGCAAAGGATTTAACTTTATTGAAAGCATCTTTCGAGTAAGATAAATTGGATGCTCACTCTCTAAAGATCTATCATAGCCATTCATCAGCTAAAGATAAGAAAAGAATTTTAATACAATGTCGTTGGGAAATGATAAAATGCGAAACTAGTCCTACGTCTGGATTTGAATAAAAAAAGATTGATGAATGTCTGGCTATCAAAAAACATAAATCTTCCATGTTTATTATGTATTAACTCATTGAGTAACATCCTGAAGTGCTGGAAACCTTGCTAATATTAATGCCTGAAAATTCTAATCACTCGGTCAGGATTTCATTTTTTTGATTCTATTTGTTGGAGAATAAAAATTAATAAATTAAACAGAAGTCAATGGCAAAAAATGATTTATCCATGGCTTATCTGGCTTTTGGGGGCAGGGTTTTTCTTTTATAAATATCTTGTTCAGGTTTCACCAAGTGTTATGACCCATGATTTGATGAAAGCTTTTCATGTCAATGCCATGGGTCTTGGTAATTTGTCTGCATTTTATTTTTATGCCTACTTGGTGATGCAAATCCCTGTTGGCATATTGCTTGATCGCTATAGTCCTAAAGTATTAACGGTGCTTGCGATATTTTTATGTAGTATGAGTACGTTTATTTTTTCACAAACTGACTCTCTAGGTTTGGCTTGCCTTGCCAGGGCAATGATAGGTACCGGTGCTGCTTTTGCTGCCATTTCCTGCTTTAAATTGGCTACATTATGGTTTCCACCAAAACGTTTTGCGCTGATATCTGGATTGTGCATGACTGCGGCTATGTTGGGAGGCGTTTTTGGACAAGTCCCTTTATCCTTCCTGGTAGAATGGGCCGGGTGGCGTTCTGCTCTGCGCATTATTAGTTTTTTGGGTATTTTGTTAGGTTTTTTATACCTCATCGTTGTGCGTGATAAAAGCACGTCTTCTTCTCAGTCATCCTCACCTGAAGAAGGCTCTGGGCTTCATATAAGATCTGTAATTGGAAAAAAACAAACTTGGTTGCTGTCTTTGTATAGCGGTTTGGCATTTGCACCTGTTTCCGTGTTTGGAGGCTTATGGGGAGTACCTTTTCTACAGGTAGCGTATTCTATTTCCAAAAGTAGTGCCGCATTTTCTGTTTCCTGTATTTTTATTGGTTTTGCGGCTGGCGCCCCGTTGTTGGGGTGGCTTTCTGATTATATAGGTCGTAGAAAGCCGATTCTTTTTTCAGGAACATTAATTGCCTTTTTCTGTATTATAGTTGTCATGTTTAGCCCGACTGATAGTCTGCTTGTATTGAGCACGATGCTATTTTTCTTCGGTTTTGGTGCCAGTGGATTTTTTACCAGTTTTGCGATGATTCGCGAGCTGTTTCCAGTTATGCTGGCAGGTACAGTGTTAGGTGTAATGAATACTTTTGATTCAGTATGTGAAGCACTTTTTGAGCCTATGATAGGCGCTATTCTTGACTGGACCTGGGATGGAAAAATTATAGATGGCGTACATGTTTTTTCGATCACTAATTATCATGCTGCTTTATTACTGCTGCCGCTCTCATTAGCAGTAGCAATTTTTCTATTGTTTTTTATCGAAGAAACCTGGTGTACTCCGATTGATGCGTTTGCAAAGAAAGGTGATGGTACATCAGAAAATAGCGCCAGTATGGCATTGTAGCATAAAAAGATGTTGTGCCTGATAGAAAGAATAAATTGAATACTAAAAAGGGCGTGGCTTAGACAGTGTTATTATTTAAAATAGCACTGTCTTTTATAAAAAATGGCCGTATTAATTAGAGTTTTTTCTCAATTAGCCGATTTTGTAAACGGACATATTCTGGGATTCCATTGTGGTAGGTTGGATAGGCTTCCCCTTGAATTAAAGGTTTTAAATAGCGTCGGCAAGCTTCAGTAATTCCCATGCCATCTTCACTAATAAATTCTTTAGGCATGGCTTTTTCTTGATTGGCTACATCAGCTAGCGGTACATGGCTAATAGACCAACGATAAGGTTCATCTTGTTCGCGAACTATAATGGGCATTACCGCATTGTGACCTTGTATCGCCAAATCTACTGCGGCTTTTCCTAAGGCATAAGCCTGGTCTAAATCAACTTGTGAGGCAATATGACGTGCTGCTCGTTGTAAGTAGTCTGCTACGGCCCAGTGATATTTGTAGCCTAACTCTTTTTTAACTAATTGAGCGATAACAGGAGCTACGCCGCCTAATTGAGCATGGCCAAAGGCATCTTTTAAACCCGCATCACTTAAAAACTGGCCTTCTTGATTGCGAATACCTTCAGAAACAACAATAACGCAATAACCATATTCGGTAACACAGTGATTCACTTTTTCTAAAAAACGTGAAGGATTGAAGGCAACTTCAGGCAGTAAAATAATGTGAGGTGGCTCCTTTTCCGTCTCGCCAGCCAGTGCACTGGATGCTGCAATCCATCCGGCATGGCGACCCATTACCTCAAGGATGAATACTTTAGTAGAAGAGGCGGCCATGGAGGCAACATCAAAGCCTGCTTCTTTGGTTGATATGGCGACATATTTTGCTACGGAACCAAAACCTGGGCAGGCATCGGTGAAAGGCAGATCATTGTCTATCGTTTTAGGAACACCAATACAGGTAATGGGATACCCCATCTTTTCACCCAGCTGAGATACTTTGTGAGCAGTATCTTGAGAGTCGCCGCCGCCATTATAAAAGAAATAACCGATGTTATGTGCTTTAAATACTTCTATCAGACGTTGATATTCTTCTCCATCGTTTTTTAGTTTATATCGACAAGAGCCAAAAGCCCCGGAAGGAGTTTGTAGAAGGCGGGCGATGTCTTCGTCTTTTTCTAAAGAAGTGTCGATTAATTCTTCATTTAATGCGCCAATAATTCCATTTTTGGCTGCATAAACTTTGCCTATCTGTTGTGGGTATTGTTTTGCAGTTTGAATAACAGCACATGCAGAGGCATTAATTACTGCCGTAACACCGCCTGATTGGGCATAAATAGCATTTTTTATACTCATGACTACTCCATCTTGTTTTCTTTTAATTATTATGATTGTTTATAGGTATTATTAAACTCAGCAATGACTGCATCTATACTGCGAATGAGTTCTTTAAAAATAGGTGTGAGCTCATCGACATGCGTGACTTCATTTGATTTTTTTTCCATGGTGATTACATTTTTTTGTAAGAAGGGAACGCCACAAAAACAACAGGCACCGTGAAGTTTATGAGCCAGATCAGTTAAGCCTTGTTTGTTTTTTTCTTGCATCAAAGAGAAAAATTCCTGCCGGTTTTTTTCTAGCTCCACCACAAATTGGGTCAAATATTCTTTGGCCAGGGCATGGTTGCCAGACACTTTTTGAACACACAATTGCCAGTCAATCGCTGCATTTTGTATTTTATCAGTACTGCGCAAAATTAAAGTTAACAGCTTGTGTTCATCGATGGGTTTTTCCATACAAAAATCAATACCCGATTTTTGGAGATCGATCATACTTAAATCGCTGCTATTGGCGCTAATTAACACAATGGGCGTGTGTTTATTTAACAAGGAGTGTTGTCTAATAAAACGAGCCGCTTCTAGCCCACTGAGTTTAGGCATATGCAAGTCAAGTAAAATAATGTTGAATTTTTTATCGTCACAGGCTTTTACGGCAAATTCCCCATCATCTACAGCAGTAACTATCGCATTTTCTTTCAATAAGGAGTGTAGCAACATTTTATTGATGAGATTATCATCTGCTATCAATACAGATGGATGAAGAAAATGTAATTGTTGACGTAAACTATTTAACTCTGGTGCCGTAATTGTTTTAACGGACTCTTTAAAGGTTAGTGATTCAATCAAGTCATGTAATTTTTGAATGCTGATGGGTTTGTAGAGAAAGCCTTGCGCGCCAAGTGCGGCATAATCATTAATGGGCCATTTGGAAATAAGTACGTAGTTTATGTTTTTATTTTGCGCAATCAACTCTTTGACTTGCTCTTCACACCCTTGATTGACATTAATAAAGGCGATCTGGGCATCTTTATTTTCATGAAGCGCTTTTGCTATTTTAGTAAAAGAATCCACTGGGATACAATCAATCTTCCAGTATCCCAATCCATTGCATAAAGCTTCAAGATGCAGGGGGTTCTCGTCGAAGCAAACCATTTTTAGATGGCCAAAACGATGGGTTTGATTTTTTTCAATTTCATATGCGCCCAGTTTTTCTACTCGCAAATGTGCTGTAAAAACAGACCCCTTATGTAATTCACTGGAAAAGCTCATCCGGCCATGCATTTCTTCGCATAATTTTTTGGATATGATTAGCCCCAATCCTGAACCGCCATAGCGTCTGGCTATACTGGTATCTGCCTGATTAAAAGCGGTAAACAGTTTGTTTTGATCTTCAGGCGATATACCCATTCCTGTATCGACTACGGTAAGTTGTAATAAGTAGTCTCTCTCTGTTTCCTGTTCTATTTTAGTTCTGATGCAAACATAGCCATGATCAGTAAATTTGACGGCATTATTCACAAGATTACTGATAATTTGTTTAATCCGAAAGGAGTCCCCCAATACTGTTTTAGGAACATTAATCTGGGTAATGGGGATAAGATCTATTCCTTTTTTATGTGCAGCAGGGCTTGCCAGCGTTAATACTTCATCTATGCAGCCACGAATATCCAATGGAATGCAATCGAGATGAAGTTTCCCTGAATCAATTTTTGAATAATCAAGAATGTCATTGATGATACTTAGCAAATCTTGGGCAGAGGATTTAATGGTATTGACATAATCTACTTGAAGCGGGTCTAGCTTGCTTTCCAACAAAACATTGGTGAATCCGATAACCCCATTCATAGGGGTACGTATTTCATGGCTCATATTGGCGATAAATTCAGATTTTTGACGACTCTTTTCTTCAAATTTCTTTTTGTCTAAAGACAGCTCTATATTTTTTTCTTCCAGCAGTTCAAGGCTTTGTTGTAGATCCGTCGTTGCTTCCTCGATGTGTTGATTGAGCTCGTTTACTGTCTCAATGTATTTTTTTTGTAAATGTACACAACCTTGTTCGATGACGCCTATTTCGCCTGAGCTGGAAATTTTTATTTCTGTTTCAAATTCATTGCGTAAAATTTGCTTCATACTGCGTCGTAGACGAGAAATAGGCATATAAATGCGTCTGGCTAAAAAATGGTGCGTTGTTAAGCCAAGGATTAAGCCAAAAAGAGTAATAAAGATAGTAATAATGAGCATTTGATATTCTTTTATTAACATCGATTGCGTATCGACATCAATAGAAAGCCATCCCAATATATCATCTCCTTGTGGGGCGGCAGGGCTTTTAACTAGTGGAAAAGACAAATTTGAGTATAAGTCAAATTTGGGAACGGTAATGGGGGCTACGAAGTTAATGGTGTAGGGGGTGATTTGCTTGCTTTCTACATAATCACCGGTAAATCCAGGCGGATTAAAAAAACGGTGGATGGAGTGTTTTCCTCCATTGTAAGCTAACAAGTTACCTTGGTCATCGTAAAAAGCCAAGGCTTGTACTTCGGGATTCACAATAGAGGCATTGATTAGGCTTTGTAAAGCCACTTCGTCGTTACGCAATAAAGCCAATTGAGCAGCAGGGATTAATTGGTGAATATAGGCCTCGCCCATATGAGTCATGTGAAGTTTTAAATCATGAACAAATTGACCGTTATAAAATACGGCAAAAAAAAGGGAAACTAAAAAAGTAGGGATAAGCGTAGTAATTCTTAATTGGTATTTTGTGCCCAGATTTTTCAAAATAGCTCCACTTTTTTATCTTTGCGTTGCTTTCAAAGTCGGCTATTATACTCTAGATATTTGGAAATGCCACGGTAAACAATTTAAACACAAAGTAATCGTGATGTGTTTATGCAGATTGAAACGGGTATGATTTAAAAGACGATTTTTTTAGTGGAAGGCTTTATGACTGTTAGAACTCGATTTGCTCCAAGTCCAACTGGTTTTTTACATGTGGGAGGAGTGCGTACGGCATTATTTTCCTGGCTTTATGCCAAACATCATCAAGGCCAGTTCATTTTGCGCATAGAAGATACAGACAAAGAGCGCTCCACTCAGGAGTCAGTGCAGGCTATTTTAGATGGGATGGCGTGGCTTGGATTAACTTGTGATGAGGGGCCTTACTATCAAACCAATCGCTATGAGCGATATCAAGAAATAGCACAACAACTCCTGAATGAAGGCAAAGCCTATCGTTGTCAATGCAGTAAAGAACGATTGGAGGCATTGCGAGAAGGACAGCTGGCTGCCAAAGAAAAGCCTCGTTACGATGGGCATTGCCGAGAGAAAAATTTACCTGCTACAGAAGCACCTTATGTTATTCGTTTTAAAAATCCGCTTGAAGGCATGGTTTCTTTTCATGATGAAGTGTATGGAGAAATAGAAGTAAATAATAATGAGCTTGATGATTTGATTCTCGTGCGCTCAGATGGACACCCGACTTATAATTTTGCCGTAGTGATAGATGATTGGGACATGAACATCACGCATGTGATTCGCGGTGACGATCATATTAATAATACGCCTAGACAAATTAATTTATTTCGCGCCCTGAATGCAACGGTGCCGATTTTTGCTCATTTACCGATGATTTTAGGTGACGATGGGAAGCGTTTGTCTAAAAGGCATGGCGCGGTAAGTGTATTACAGTTTAAAGAACTAGGTGTTCTGCCTCATGCCTTATTAAATTATTTAGTCAGACTAGGCTGGTCTGCTGGTGATCAGGAGTTGTTTAGCCTTGAGGAAATGATTCGTTTGTTTGATTTAAAAAGTGTTAGCCGAGGCGTATCCAGTTTTAATTATGATAAGTTATATTGGATAAATCAGCACTACCAAAAAAATGATGATCCTGCATCGGTTGCTTTGGCACTAAGATGGCATTTTGAGCAAGAAGGAATTGACTGGCAAGCAGGGCCTGCGCTAGAAGAGTTGGTTCAGGTGCAAGCAGAACGATGTAAATCTTTGGCGGAATTGTGTCGGATGAGTGCTTGTTTTTATGTTCATGACATTCAGTATGATGAAGATGCGGTAAAAAAACATCTGCGTCCTGTTGTTTTAGAGCCATTGGTATTACTACAAGAACGATTACAGGCACTTTCATTATGGAGTGCAGATGGCATTCAAGCCTGCATTAATGAAGTTTGTCTGCATTTTGATATGAATATGGGAAAAATTGCTCAGCCCTTACGTGTTGCGGTAACGGGTACGAGTATGTCACCATCTATTGATGTCACCTTGGCTTTATTAGGTAAAGAAAAGACAGTGAGTCGAATGAATGTGGCTATAGAGAAGATAAAGCAAAGAGCTAATAACTCTCTTTCTTGACCGATGCATTCCATATGGCTTTGCGGTGAATGTGGTAAACAGTTACAAGGATAAGAGATGAGTGCATACTTGTTTCCTGGCCAAGGATCGCAGCATTTAAAAATGGGCGAAGGCTTGTTCACCAAATTTCCAGATCTTGTTAGTCTAGCAGATGACCTATTGGGCTACTCCGTTGCTTCTTTATGCACGGACGACCCATATGGTCAATTGAATAACACCTACTTCACTCAGCCTGCCTTGTTTGTTGTTAATGCCTTGTATTATCTGGATTTTCAAAACAAGGCTCAAAAGGGCAAAGTTGATTGTATGCTAGGTCATAGTCTGGGCGAGTACAATGCACTTTGGGCGGCAGGAGTTTTTGATTTTGAAACAGGGTTGCGGTTAGTACAAAAAAGAGCTGCTTTAATGGCTGCTGCATCAGGCGGAAAAATGGCAGCGGTTATTGGCTTGACTGCTGAACAAGTAGATTATGTTTTGGCAACTTATTCATTGAGTGCACTTTCTATTGCCAATTACAATTCATACCTGCAGCAGGTTTTATCAGGCCCTGAGGATTTAATAAACAAGGCCGCAGATTATTTTAAAGAGGCAGGTGCTAAAATGTATCGCCCTTTGGCGGTGAGTGGCGCATTTCATTCTCCTTTAATGCATAATGCAGCAAAGGAGTTTTATCATTTTTTACAAGCTTTTTCTTTTTACGAACCAGATGTTACCGTCATTGCGAATGCTAACGCATTACCTTATACGCATGAGGCCATTCAACAGAATTTGGTTTTGCATATTGACCATCCAGTACAGTGGCTACAATCGGTACGTTACCTACTAGCTCAAGGTGAAACTGATTTTCAGGAAATCGGACCTGGAGTGGTTTTAAAAAATTTGGTGACAAGAATATTAAAAGATCAGTGATGCCATAATAGCGAATCTCTTTTGCATAGGAGTTGCATGAAAGAAGACGATGGTTTAAATTAGCATCATTTTTTTAAGAAACTTTTTGTGCATCATTATCAAGATTTAATTACATTATTTGATAGCTGCTTTTACGCTGAATACAATACCCGTTTGGTCAAGGGAGGCAGTGAACCTATTTATCTTCCCAGTACAGAAGATTGTCCTTATCATGCGCTGTATTTTGCGCATGGTTTTTTTAGTAGTGCGCTGCATGAATGCTCTCATTGGCTTATTGCTGGCGAAAAGCGCAGAACCCTCGTTGATTTTGGTTATTGGTATCTTCCTGATGGCAGAGATGCAGCGCAACAGGCTCTGTTTCAGCAAGTGGAAGTAAAACCGCAAGCCATCGAGTGGATTTTATCACGGGCAGCAGATCATACTTTTCGGATCAGTATTGATAATTTGGATGGGGAGGAAGGAGATACTCAAGCATTCAAAGAAGCCGTACATCAGCAAGTATTACACTATTGCAAGGAAGGATTGTCCGCTCGGGCTGAACGCTTCAGACAAGCCTTATGTCGTTTTTATCATACACCGCTTGAGTTGAACGGCGAGCATTTTCTTTTGTCTGCTCTTTAATCTGTGGCTTTTTGACTTAAAAGATAAAGTACAACCCCTTTGGTCCAATCAATATTTTCTTCGGCGGGAATGTAATGAATGCTTTGTTGAGGATGAAGTCCATAGCCATTGACCATCAAAGCATAATAATAAGCTGAAAAAAGACAGTACTTGGGGAGATATTCGTTATCGGGGAATTGCTTGTTAATGACATCCCATTGCTGATGACATAATTGATTGTCTGCCTGTTGTAATAATTCTTGATTAGTAAATTGACTATTGGAAAAATGAAACAGTGGATTATCCGCTACATAAGAGATACCCCCAATGCTATACCAGCTGTCAACAGGTTGGGTGGCCAATAAGGGCTGAATTAATTCTTTCACTTGATATGTTCGATTCATCAGATCGGCAATATTATCAGCACAAGAGGTTGCATCTCCTTGGCCTTCGCCACCGTTGGATAAAGGGTAATGTTCTGAAAAACAAGTTTTAGTTTGATTGAATTGGTTAAATACTTCTGTCTGTCCCAATCCTAAAAAACTATGGATGTATAAACTGTAATGCTTGTTATTAATAGTGATGTTTTTTATCCCAGGCTCAGACGCTTCGGTTGACATGACGGGGAAGACGATTTGCACAGAAGCCCCCCCCATGTCCATAACGCCAATAGTTTGACCTTCTTTATTAAAAGTATCGAGATAATAGTTAACAGAAAGCCAATCATAGAGACCTTCTTCTTCGCCAGGTATGGTTTTTGCCTCGAGTAATGACCATTCTTTATGTTGCTCAAACCACAAAGACAGCTGCTTGTAATACAGCTGTTGCTTGTTATCAGGTAAAAGTCGCATGCCCCCGGTAGCATAGAAATAAACAGGAAGCTTTTTGATGGGCGCGTCGGCCAGTAAATGACTGAGATAAGCGTCTATTGCTTTTGGGGATGAGTCTGTCGTTGCAAGGCCTGGGACTATTTTTTTATTCCATAGTTCTTTAATGGATTCAGGATGAAGGTGTTGATTGTCTTCATAAGCATAGATATGAAGTCTAGAGCCTGTGCTACCGGCATCGATTACTGCAATACACTCTTTCGTCTTACAAGGATTGTCATCCGCAAAAACGGCATGATTAAGGATAATCAGACAACAAAAAGCAAAAAAATGGCGCAACATAGTCAGCCTTTAATTTTAAGTTGCACCATAATACATTTTGTATTATTTTATGTCAATTGGAATTTTGGTTTATTCAAGCATAATCAACAGGTGATTTTGAAGTTTAATACCAATTGCCGATGCTATCCGCGCCATTGCAGTAACCAGTGTTATTGCAACAAGTACTATTGCAACTGGTTAAACAAGATGCCAAGGCCAGTAATAAAACCATCAGTGTTATTTTCTTCATAATTCATCCTTGCATTAATGTGAACGTTCTATTGATAAGGTATTGGCTTTTTTCCAATTCTTTATGAAAGAGTTCAACTTGTTTCATGGCGGCATCTACTTTGTTTTAAGTCTCCTCGTAGCGCCTCGGTTGAGGCGCATTCGTTGCTGATAGAACAAATAACAAAAAATAGTCACTACAGAAGTACTATAAACAAGCATTGCTGCTTTAATTATAGACTATATAATGATTAATCAAGCAAGTTTTGCAGCCATTGCAATTTCCATAATTCAGAAAGTAAGTTTAGATCAGCGGGTTGTTGTAAAAAGGGCTTTACCTGGTCTAAAGAAATAAAGCGGTTATTGGCCAGCAAAGCAGGTAAAGCAGGGTTGATATGATGAGTATCCCATTCTATGCCATTGATAAAAAGTTGCTGCGTGCTTTCTATGTATGCAAACCGGCAGCAAGCGTCTCTAACCAAGCCTTGTCCTTCATATAACTCAGAGATAAAGTCAACTGTCGTGACCTCTTCTTCGATGGGCAAAGACAAATGTTGTTCTGCTGTTTCATCAAGACGCGTGGAAAAAGCAGCAAACCAGGATTGCATTAGAGCATCTTTTTGCATAAGTTGGAGAAACAAGGCTTGTGCGTTTTTCCATGCAGGTGCTTCAATGGCTGACGTTTGTTTAAGTGAAGACCAGTCAGGGTCTTGATACAGTTGATTAAAAAGTTCATTTTCAGCAACGTATTCGCTAAGGCTGTCGAGCATTTCCTGGCCTGAGTAGCTTCTATAACCAAATGAATACGTCATGCATTCTTCAGATAGAGACACCCCGTGGTGGCCTACATGCGGTGGCAGATAGAGCATGTCTCCTTCTTCAAGGATAAAACGTTGTTCGGTCTGAAATGTTTTCATAATACGCAGCTCCAGACCTTCTTCATGATTATCGGGTGTACAGTTTTTAGTCGTCAATGCCCATTCTCTACGCCCTTGAGCTTGATATAAAAAAACATCATAATTATCATAATGGGGACCTACACTGCCAAAAAGAGTGGCGAAACTAATCATGACATCATCCAGGCGCCATTGAGGTATAAAATCAAAATTATTGAGTAAGGCATAGACTTCTGGTACAAGCTTTTCCACCCCTTGCACTAATAAAGTCCAGTGTGTGGCCGGCAGAGTACTGAAATCTTTTTCTTGAAAAGGGCCTCTTTGCAAGTGCCATTGAGGTGACTGATGTGGACTTTCTTGGACCAGGCGACTTTCGATGTCTTCTTCAAGAGCCAATCCTGCCAATTCGTCGGGTGAGAGGGGATTTTGGAAATGAGGGAGGGCGTGACGAATAACAAGTGGTTTTTTTTGCCAATAGTCGGAAAGAAAGGTTTCTAAACTGATATCTTGAAAAGCAATCATGGTGGTCTTTGAGTAATTGAAAGAGAGCATTGAATCATACTGCTTAGGTTTGGTGCAATAGTTTTCTTTATAACCTTAATCGGTTAAAAAATAACTGTTTTCTACTGGTGGTGAGCATTTTTTTCAATTAACATGCAACAAGACGCATTTTTGACTGATGGGAACTTTCGATGTGGATTCAAATGACAAGACAACGATTATTAGCTATCAAAGATACCGTTCAAGGAACGATGTATGCTTTTTTAGCTCATAAACCACTGTATACGGCAATGTCGTCAGTATTGGCCTTTTTTTTAAGACCCATACTAAGTCTCTCTTTGATATCTCTGGCATTTATTCAATTGTATGCCTTTATTTACTCCCCCAATAAAAACATTGATGGATGGATGGTTACTCTGGGTTCTTTAGTCAGTGCTATCTTAAATAATATTTCTGCTTTTGGCAGTTTATTGATGCGGCTAAATGGCCAGACTTTTCTAATGGCGCCATGGCTTTTAGTGGCAGGCTTTGGTTTAAGTGCCTCTTATCGTTTTATTTTGTCGGCCTTACATTTACAACGTGCATTGGAGTCGCCATTGCATTCAGTGCAAAGACAGCATTTTTTTCAGGCAGCCAGTTTTAATTTGATCACCGCCATTCAATTGACTTCATGTACAGCGGCGATAATCGTATTTAATTTGTTTCCCGCTTCAACGCTGCTTGTAAGTTGCATTGCTTTAACTGTTGTTGGATTAAATATGGCCAGCCTGTATTGGCGCACCATGGGTAATAAAGAAAAAGAGCAGGTTAAAAATTATGTCGGCTTGGCAAAGCCTGTAGACGATGTGAGTGATTCTTGTTGCAAAATGTCAGCGCTGTCTTGTGCCAGCTCACATAATCCTCGGTTGTTTTCAACACATGATCATTTGGCTATTATAAAAAAAATGTCTGCTGAAGAAAGTCGACACTATTTAACCAATACAATTCAAGACAAGTTGTCTTTGATTGGAGAGCCTCATGATGAAAAAATGCATCAAAAAAAAGCCGTATTGCAAAGGGGGCTTCACTGTATTGAGCAAGGCATCTCTTCTATGAATAAAAAAAACCTGCGGTCTGAATATCCGCTGTCTTTAAATAATTTTTGGTGTGAAAAAAGTGATACAGAGCAGCTCATTGATGCGGTAATACACCACAGTAAACAAAAAGCTGAACTGTATCACGAGATGCCCGGGCGAGCAGCCTCAAGCTGAGCTACAATCTGAGCATGGTGAGTTGACACGATAATATGGTCTAGAATTCTTTTTCATCGGCTTCATTTTCATCTTCCCAGAAGACTGAAGTCGCCGCACTGCTGCTTAAAATGCGCTCTAACTCCCCTTTGGCTTGACGTGTAAAATTAATTAAATGACGTTCCTCATTAAAAAATTCAAAAGATTTGTATAAAGACATTTCATCATAACGTTCAAAGGCTTTGGTCTTTCTTTGAATATCCCTTGGTGTATAACCTAGAAACTTAAGTATTTCCTTGGTCATTTCCAAAGATGAATAAAAAAGTTCTCTTTTCAGACAGGTTACGCCCAGTTGATGTAACTCATAGGCATGACGTCTGTTTCTTGCGCGAGCAAAGAGAGTCAGATTAGGAAAATGTTGTTTGGCCAATCGGATAATTTGCAGGTTTTTGTCTACATCCCCGACAGCTACTATCAAGAGTTTGGCATGCTCAGCACCGGCATTTTTTAAGAGATCCAGCCGGGAGGCATCGCCAAAATAACCGTGATAACCAAATTTTCGCAAGAGTTCAATTTGCTCGGCATTTTTTTCAAGAATGGTAATATTAATTTTTTCGCCATTAAGCAAGCGTCCGATAATCTGGCCAAAGCGTCCATAGCCAGCCAGAATAATGTCATTTTTTTCAGTAATGGTATCGTATGCTCGTTTGGGTATTGCACTGAGAAAAAAAGGCATGACATAGCGTTGATAAAGCATGATAAGAATGGGTGTTGTCAGCATGGATAATGCAACAGCCAAAGTATACAGCTCTTTTAGATCGGCACTTAATACCTTGCTACTTCTGGCATATTCAAAAAGTACAAAAGCAAACTCACTTCCTTGAGACAAAGCCAACGCAAAGCCTAGCGTTTGTATTTTACTTAATCCAAAACGATAGCCCAATGCACCTAAAATAAGGGCTTTAACAACAATAAGTCCGATGACAATACTGATCACCTGAGTCAGGTGATGCGCAAAAAATGAAAAGTTCATTCCCATACCAACGGAAATAAAAAACAACCCCAATAACAGTCCCTTAAAGGGTTGAATATCTGCTTCTACTGTGTGCTTGTACTGTGAGTTAGCCAATACAACTCCAGCAATAAAGGCACCTAATGCAGGAGATACGCCAATGCAATTCATCAGCAGAGTAATGCCTAATACTAAAGCCAAAGAAAAGGCGGTAAATACTTCACGTACTTTAGTTTTTGCAATCATTAAAAACAGATGATGAGACAGATAATGGCCAATAAAAATGATAGATCCAATGGCAGCTGAAATAATGAGTGCCTGACTTATTTTAGACAGATGACTGATTAAAGTGGTGGCGGGTACTTCAATTGCTTGTGTATGTTCTGGATGCAGCAGAGGCATGATGATAAGGATAGGGATCACCGCAATATCCTGAAATAACAATACGGAAAAAGCGGTTTCCCCTTCGGCTGTTTTGATGAGATTTTTTTCTTGTAACATTTGCAACACTAAAGCCGTAGATGACAGAGTAAGAGCCATACTAACAGCAAGACTAATAGGCCATTCATAACCGATTAAAAGGCCTATGCCGAATAATACTAAAGTGGTCAGTACCACTTGTAAGCCACCTAATCCAATGATGAGTTTACGCAGAGTCCATAATTTCTGAGGCTCCAGTTCCAGTCCAATTAAAAACAGCATCATGATGATGCCAAATTCAGCAAAATGCATGATCTGTTCTGTTTTATCAATTAATTTAAAGCCATAAGATGAGATCAAGATGCCAATAATCAAATAGCCAAGAACGGACCCTAATTTAAAGCGACTGGTCAAAGGAATGATGATACTGGCAGCAGCCAGATAAATAAAAACATGAAATAAGTAGGTTTGATACATTATTGATACCTGTATGTAAAATGACTCCAATTAGCAGCTAAAAAAAGTAATTGATAATATGGCCTGACACTACCTAAATCATTATAGTTTGTTACACTAGTAAAAAAATAATAACAGGTCACTTTATGAATCGCCTTATGACAGTAGAACAGATGAATACTCTTCATTCTAAAGAATGTATTTCTAATTTAGAATCAGGGAAGATACTTTTTTTTCCTGATTGCCACTATGAATGTGTTAATGATTCCTTGCTATCGGAATCCATACTCCACCCCAGCCATAAAAATGTCAGTTATGATTATAAAAAAGACAAGTTAGGCGCAATAAAAAAAGGCGATGCTGAATTAGAAGGAGCGTTGATTGAATTGATGCGAGGTTATGCAGAATATTCAATGCGTCTCATAGAAAAAGCATTGCCTGATTATGCGGCTCATGTGCAATGGGGGCGTACCAGTTACAGGCCGGCGCAAATTAAAGGCAGAAGCAGTTCTAAGCGAAAAGACGATACACGCTTGCATGTGGATTCTTTTGTTGCAAGCCCTGTAAATGGATTAAGAATTTTACGAGTATTTTGTAATGTAAATCCGCATAAAGAGCCTAGGGTATGGAATATAGGCGAACCGTTCACTAAGGTGCTAGAGCGGTTTTCATCACAGATTCCAGACTATAAGCGGTGGATTGCATCTTTATTAAAGAGCATCAAAGTGACTAAAAGTTTACGTTCTTCTTATGATCATTACATGCTGCATTTGCATGATGCGATGAAGACAGATGATGACTATCAAGCCAATGTAGCCAAAGCACAAATTGATTTTCCGGCTCAAAGCAGCTGGATTGTTTTTACTGATCATGTATCCCATGCTGCATTAAGTGGGCAATATCTTTTAGAGCAGACATTTTATTTGCCTGTTGAATACATGGATTCACCGGAGTTATCACCTTTATTTGAATGGAAAAAGCTCAAACAGATTTCTTGTTAATAAGGTGTCAGGCTGAACACAGAGGGTATTTTTTAAAGTGCTCAGCACAAAAGACGTAAACAATAAGTGCTTCACTCACAGCTATCATCATCGGGACCAGGAAATCAAAATGAATATGAGTGAATTCAAAAATCAGCACTATGGCTGTGAGCGGCATTTTTTGTGCCGCTGCAAGAAAAGCTGCGCCACCAATCACTACATAACCTGCAAATGGAATAGTTGGCCAAAATAAATTCCAAAGACCACCTAATACACCCGCTAATAAAGCCCCATTGGCTAATGAGGGTGTCAATAGACCGCCTTGAGCGCCAGATAAAAGACTTGTCCAGGTAATGATATAATGTAGAAAAAGTAATAAGGCACTTAAAACAATACTGGCTGTATTGGTAAATTCCATTTGTACAAGGCTTTTGCCATTGCCAAGAATAACGGGAAAATAAAGCGCTAATAAACCAATAAAGCAAAAATTTAGCAGCGTCTTCCAAATGATTTTTTTATCATGTACTGCATTTTGGCGCTGTTGATTTGCAATACGCATAAACCAAAAAGCACTATAACCAAAGACAGGTCCTGTACAAATGCTCCACAGTATAATAGAGGCATTTAAGTGGAGCTCAGGGACTTGATAGACCGATTCAATACCTAAACCAGTCCATGATACCAAAGTTGCTATTGCAGAGGTCATCAAAGCGGGAACCAAAACAGACCATCGATAGGTTGCGAGCAATACTTCCAGAGTAAATAAAGCACCACCCAAAGGCACATTGTATACAGCCGCCAATCCAGCGCCAGCACCACAAGCGATCATTATTTTGGTTTCTTCTGCACTTAAGGCCACTTTCTCTGTCAGCCAGGCCGCCCATACAGCACCTAGTTCTCGAGGAGCAACCTCTCTTCCTAGTGGTGAGCCTAATGCAATGGTACTGATTTGCAATAAAGCATGAATGACAGTACTTAAGAACGGCATTTTTTTTATACCAGACAAGGCTTCTTTGATACTGACTAGGGGTTTTCCATAGCGGTATAGCCAATACCACCCTAAACCGGCAATAAGGCCGCATAAAAAAAGGCAAAAAAATCGGCGTTCAGGTGAAGCCAGGCTAACGCCCTCATAAAAGCTTATGTTGCTGATGATGCGATCGAGGCTATAGCCATAAGCTGTATGCTGAATCCAGTGCAGTAATAATGCCAAGCTCATACCTAAAAAACCGGCTCCCACACCTACTATTACACTCAGATAAAAAAGTGTAATACCACGTGAGAGAGACGGCTTTTTATGTGAATTGAGAATAGCCATCATCTCTATTCAAATTCATTCATCAATGTTGCAAGTTTTTGACTGATGGGTGTATTTTTATCTTTTAAAATTTTCAAGAGATGAGGCTGTGCTTTTTTCGGATCTTTATGATTGATTTCAATCAGTTGAGCCACTTGAATTAAAAAGCAATCATTGCTTAACGCTAATGCTTTCTTACTTAGTGAGTCACAAGATTCCCATTGGGCTTCCAGCGCATGGATAAGCGCCAGTCCGCCCCAACCATCGGCTAATTCATTAGAGAGATCAACGGCCTTTTGGTAAGTTTTTCGTGCATTAGCCAAATCATCATTTAATAAATAACACCATCCCAAAGCGATGTAACAATCATAAAAATCAGGATGAATGGCGATGGTTTGTTCAAATGAATCAATAGCCAGATCAAAAGAGCCTTCGGTCATATAGAGGCTGCCTAAAGCAAACAACAAACGACTGTCTTGAGGATTAACATCTAATAGTTGTTGTATTTCTTCTGCATTGGCTTTTTGGTCTACCAACCGAAGCATGATATCAACAACTTGCGCCTCATACGTTTCAGGATTCAAGCGCAGTGCCCGTTGACTAAAATCCAAGGCTTTGTCTTCTTCATCCATATCCAGATAAAGTAAGGCTAAAAGTCCTAAGGCTTCTGCATTGTCAGGAAAGCCTTTCACATGGGTTTCGAGTAAAGCCAGAGCTTGTTCAAATTGTTCTTGTTGTTGCAAAATACGAGCCATTAGTACTTGAGTAATAGGGATGTAATCAGTATCTTCGATAGAGGAGAGGATATCCCAGGCTTTAGATAATTCCTGTTGCATAAAATAAATAAAGCCTAAGTGGTAACGCAATTCGTCACTGTCCTCGTACGTGCGCGCTTTTTCAAAGGCCTCTTGTGCTTTTTCTATCTGATCCTGGTTTAAATAAATAAACCCTTGCAGCGCATCACAGGCATTAGAATGAATTTTTTTGGCTTTATCAATGTAGTGCTGAGCATGGGAAAGGTCGTTTAATTCCAAATACAGCGTGCTGATTTTTAATAACAAAGACAAATTGTTTTCATCTTGTTGAAGAAAAGCAAGATGACGCGCTAATTCTTGTTCTATATCGTGTGAATTCATTAACAGCCTCAAAATAAGTTAGATAAGTGCAATAGTAGCAAGAGTTGATTCAGATAAGAAGTGCTGGTTGATAGCTTGCCTTGCTCATTAAGAGAACCTGAAGTACGGTTTCATCAGCATAACCATGTCAATAAGCCGGACTCTTTATTCTATGTCTCATCTCTACTGGGTAAATATTGTTAGTAGAAAAATAGCACCATTCATTATCGAGATGAACCGCTTATAGCTTGGTATTTCATGACAGTAGTCTTTGTGATAAACAGCAAGAAATCCTGGATAAAAATTTTTGAAATCTTGAAATTTTGATGCACTTGATAGGCTTTAAAAATGGTCTACAGTTAAAGTAAAAGACTTCCGCTAAAAATAAGGGATATGATGATATA
>PEQM01000014.1 GCA_002786205.1 Legionella sp.
AAAAATCTAAAGTCTAATCAATCTGGAATTAAAAGACAAAATTAATTTAATGGAGTAGTACAGAGGTAATAAGGGACACAATATCATACAAAAACTGCCGATAATATTTCAGTGGGTTATTTTTAGGGCTAATGAATCTGAATTTTAAACTTTAAAATAGGTTGTGCTATGTGCCGTGTTCAGGTTGTCTTGAATTAAGGATTAAGCCTGGTTTTGTATCTTGGATACAGCATGTGGACAAATGATGTCACATAAAAAATTATTACTCTCTCGGCAACAAAAGAATAAAAAATGAACTATATTTAAATATAAATATCAAGTTGTCTTTTTTTAGTCAAGGAGAGAGTAATGAAAAAAAGAGTAATAATGTTTTCAGCGTTGCTTATTTCACTAGGTTTAGCAGGCTGTCATACAATGAATAGTGCCAGCCAAATGGGACAGTCTACCGTCAATTATGGTACCAAGACAGTGGGGACTGGTGTTACATACGGTTTCAAAACAGTTGGTGCTGGTGTTGGTGTGCTGTCTAATACGGGTGCTGCGGTAGGACGAGGTATAGGCCATACTACCAATTGGCTGGTTGGACAGCCAGTAGTGAGTTATCACGGTGAAAAAGTGGTTTATTATAAAGGGCATAAGTACATGCTGCAGCATGGCAAATATGTTTTAGTTCACTAATTTTTTAAGACAGGCTCTATTGGAGAGCCTGTTTTTATTTATTAAAAAGTTCCTTTCTCTATAAAGCGCGTAATCAATCGCTTCACTTCTGCATTATTCATAATGAACGTATGCGTACTATTGACGACAACAGGTGGTTGTTGACCTTCGAGATAAGCAGAATGAGGGGGTACTTTGGCATCATAGCGTCCTGCAATAATACCAATTTTTATTTTGGGCACGGGCAGTTGATGTAAGTAATTTTTATTTTGTGTGCTTAATTCGGGAAGTGGTTTTATAAAGTAAGGCAGTCCTGGAATGATTGATAAAGTGAACTGAGCTAAAGAGGAGCCTTGATTAGGCGGGGCGAGCATGATCAAACCACCAATATATTTCATTTGTTTTTCAGGTAGGTTCGCTAATGCTTTCCTGGCAATAATGCCTCCCATACTGTGCGTGACGAGATACAATGGCTGAGTAGGGTGTTGCGCTATCAGCTGGTGTAAAAAATGATTCAGCTGGAGACTATGTTCATCTAAGGTGCGTTTGGCTGAAGGGTAGTTATAACTGTATACTTCATAGCCTTGTTTTTTCAAATAATATTTAAGGAAAAACATGCTGGTTGATGTGCGCATTAACCCATGGATTAACACAACCATTTTGGGTTTAGCAATGACTGTATCTCTTTGAGCAAAGGAGGCATAACTTGCACTGCTTAAATTAAACAGACTTATTATAAAAAAGAGAAGATAAACTCCTGGAAAATATTTCTCTCGACTAGTAAGCCAACGCATAAAAATCCTTAAATATAGAACAGTAGATGATATCATATTATGCAGCAAAATATGAGAAGACATCTCTCTTTGGGTAGTATAATTAACAGATACCTTATCAAGCAATTCTTCACCTGAGTAGTATTTTTTGTTACAGTATTAACAAAGCATCTCGAAGTAATGCTTTATTGGAACGCTTATTTAAATTATTTCATCAATACAGATATGTAATATGAAGTTTTAATTGAGAGGCGTTTGCCGTGATTATTTTGTTCAACAGGTGTGTTATGCCTTCTTTTGATATTGTTTCTGAAGTAAATGAAGTAGAGCTTAAAAATGCAGTAGATAATGCGGTGCGAGAAGTCGCTACTCGCTTTGATTTTCGTGGTGTAGAGGCAATAATTGAGCTTAAAGAATTAAAAGTAACCTTGCGTTCTGAGTCAGAATTTCAAGTCAGGCAATTGGAGGATTTGTTTCGTACACACTGTACTAAACGCAACGTGAGTACAGTTGGGGTAGAAATGGAAGAAAAGCCTGTTCATATAGGGAAGTTTTATTCATTGAACTTGACCTTTAAACAAGGCATAGATCAACCTGCTGCAAAAGAAATTATCAAGCATATCAAAGATGCTAAAGTCAAAGTCCAAGCTTCTATACAGGGTGAGAAAATAAGAGTAACTGGCAAAAAGAGAGATGATTTGCAAGAAACCATTGCCTTATTAAAAAAAGCAGATATTGAACTGCCTTTGCAATATGAAAATTTTCGGGATTAAGCAAGTTACGCTTTGTTGTATGGACTGGTTTACTTTTTGAAAGCAAGTTGAGTAAAATCTTGTATGGTAAGTGGCTTGCTTAATAAGAAACCTTGTCCATAATGGCATTCTCTGGAGATTAGATAATCTAGTTGTTCTTTGGTTTCTATGCCTTCAGCAATAATATTCATTCCCAGTTCATTGGCTAATTTAATAATAATATCAACGATAATGATTTTTTCTGATTTATTTTGTATATCAGAAATAAAATCTTTATCTATTTTTAATGTGTCTATGGGAAAAGTTTTTAATCGATTTAAAGAAGAGTATCCTTTCCCAAAATCATCCAGAGAAATTTTCACTCCTAAAGCAGCAATAGTTTGCAGTACTTCTTTGATGTCTTGATCCATTAATGTGCTTTCAGTGATCTCAAATTCTAACTGATGGTTTTCATCATTAAAATGTGCCAAAGCTTTTTTCAAGGCATGAATAAAATGGGTATGAGTAAGTTGGATAGGAGAGATGTTAATAGAAAAAGACAAAGAAATATCAGGGTATTCTATTTTCCAGGCAATGATTTGCTCGCAGGCTTTCATCAGTACCCAATTTCCGATTTCCACAATTAAACCAGATCGTTCAGCAACAGGAATAAATTCATTAGGAGAGGGATTGCCTAGCGTTTCATTATCCCAGCGTAATAAAATCTCAGCTCCTATGATGGTGTTGGTCAGTAAATTATACTGGGGCTGAAAATACAATTTTAATTCATTATGCTGTATGGCGTTACGTAAATGTGCTTCAATCTCTGATTCACGATGCTGGAGAAAGCTCAGCTCATCGACATAAAAATAATAAGTATTTTTTCCTGAGTTTTTTGCTTTATACATCGCCAAATCAGAGCGGATGAGTAATTTTTCAGCTGTTAATCCATCTGTTGGATAGATAGCAATGCCGATGCTTGCTGTGACCGTGATGAGTTTATCATTGATTAGATATGGATTATTTAATTCATTCAAGATACGTTCAGCTAATTTTCTGGCAGAGCTAGGAGAGGTGATGCCTTGAGCGATTAAAGTAAATTCATCCCCTCCCACTCTGGCGGCAATATCGCCTCTTCTAATAAGTAAGGTTAGGCGATTTGAAAATTGCCTGAGTAGTTCATCACCATGAACATGTCCAAAGGTGTCATTCGTTGATTTGAAATTATCTACATCGATTAGCAAAAGCGCTAAAGACAATTTGCTTCGTGAGGCAGTTGCTATGGATTTACTTAATAATTCTTCAAATTCACGTCGATTGTATAAATTGGTTAGTGAGTCATGAGAGGCCATGTATTGCAGCTCTTCTTGTTTCGACTTTAAAATAGTTTGTACTCGCAAGACTTTGGCATATGAGGCGATGTAATTAATAATCAGACAGATACAAGGGATAAAATAAGTAACCAATTTTAAAAAATAGGCAATATTATAGGCACTATCGTAAGGTGAATGAGAGAGAACCATCAAGTACACCGCTGTAATAATTTGCGTAATGCTGATATAGAATATGCAATGAGTTAAAATAGAAGGGTATTTTTTATAAATTAAGGGATAAATTCCAATGGCAAGGCTAAGATAAATTAAAATGGGGATGTATTCATAAGGACGTGAGATAAAGTCATTTTTAGACCACATATTAGGCATAATAGACAGATCAGTTAAACGTAGCAGAGTAGTTAGAGCGGTTAATACAGTAATAAAAGAAAGCACAGCAAACCAGGCAACACTTAATCTTTTTTGCTGTTTTGTTTTTAATAAAAAGCTTAAGCCTAGTAATAAAATTAAACCGCCTGCACTGTTTGAGGATGTCCAAATCAGGGCATCAAAATTATTTTTTTCATGAAAATTAGAAGCAAGACCATCAATAAATAAGGTGTGAATGGCTTCTATAGAGCCTGAAAAAAGAATAGATAATCCAATGATAAGTGCAATTTTATCGTCACTGAGCTTGTATCGCGTAAAAGCAAGTAAAACGGTCACTGCTGCCAAAGAAAATCCAGACCATTGCAATAGAGTTTGTCTAAAATAACCCCGCACTTGAGATTCGATCAGATTATTTTCAAGTCCTTCATTGATCTTTCCTGTATGAATGCCAAAATCAATTCCCCAATTGAGTCCTATGTAAGGCAATCCCAGGAGCAAGATGATCATTAGAATTAAAAAATGAGGCATTCTTTTAATGGTAATCTCATCAAAAGTAAATGAGCTGTCTGTCATAAAAATACCTTTCAAAAGCCGAATTGTTAAAATGGTCAATAATTGGCAAAAATGAGTTTATAAATAAAATTTAGCACATTTTTAATGACTTTGTGTGGTATCGCATGACGTAGATGTTCTCTTGCAGTAATTTCCTGCTCTATACTGATATTAAATAGCCATCTCTTGAGTAAAATTATTCTATGTTTAATTCAAGTCAAAGCTTGGAAAACAAACAGTGGCATGTTCTGCTTATCTATGATTTATATCGTTGTTTAAGCATTTTTTTATTTTTAGGTATTTTCTACTCCGCTTCACATCCTGTTCTATTTAAAAAATTATTTTTTATTATTCTAGTAAGTTATTTTTTATGTAGTTTGTTATTTCTTTGCTGGGGATATCAGCGAAAGTGGCCTTTTAATAATCAGGTGATTATTGCCGGCACTGTTGATGTGATTGCTGTCTCTATTATGTTGTTTTTAATCTCTGATATGAAAATGGGGCAGGGTATTTTATTAAATGTCACTATTGCTGCATTAAGTATTTTAGTGCCAGGACGACTAACTATTTTCTTTGCTTCTTTAGCCAGTTGCCTGCTTTTATCGGGTAGTTTTTTGGTCTTTATGAAAGACAATGCTAAAGATTTAGATATTTTTTATTCTAGTGGTATTTATGGAGCCGGTTTTTTTGCTACGGCATTAACCACATGGTATTTATCTAATAAGGCTCGCTTGTCAGAGCGCTTGGCTCAAAGTCGTCGGGATGAGCTGGCAGGAATGCAACGTTTGAATGAATACATTGTCGAACGATTACATTCAGGAATTATTTATGTTGATGAAAAAAGAGAAGTGTTATTAATTAATTCCGCTGCAAGAGCGTTTTTTGGTTTGACCTATCCGTATTCTTCATTGTATTTACATGATCTGTCTCCCATTTTATCTGAAAAATTTGATCAATTTATAATGAAAACACGACAAAAAGAGAGCCGAGCTCGGATGATTATTGAAGAGCCCTATAGTCAGGTGCATTTTTTTTCAATCATTGTAGCAGGAAAGCCTGCTGTATTGCTTATATTGGAGGATATGACTCATATCGCACAAGAAGCACAGCAGCTTAAATTAGCGGCTTTAGGACGTTTTTCAGCAAGCATCGCGCATGAGTTGCGTAACCCATTGGGTGCTATTGGGCATGCTGCTCAGTTGCTGGGTGGCCAACATTCACTAAGCGCAGAAGATCAGCGCTTAAAAGAATTGATTACTAACAACTGTATTCGAATGAATGGAATTATTAAAAATGTATTGCAATTGTCTCGAAGAGAGACAGCGATACCTGAAAACTACGAAATAGGCCCTTTTCTTGAACAATTTAAAATTGATTTTTGTCATGCCAATTCTTGTGACCTTCGCATTAAAATTCCCAAACGTAAACTGTTTTTCTTTTTTGATAAAAGTCAACTAGAGCAGACCTTGGTCATCCTCTGTGAAAATGCAATAAAACACGGCGTCAGCGAAGATGGTATTGCTCATATTGTCATTAGTGCCAAGTCAGTGGCTAATAAAACAAGTATTGTAGTAAGTGATTCGGGGCAAGGTGTCAATCCAGAGTATAAAGACTCTATTTTTGAGCCTTTTTTTACTACCTTACGCAATGGTACCGGGATGGGATTGTTTATCGCTCGTGATTTATGTGAAATTAATCAAGCGCGATTGCGCCTGATGAATACTTCTTCGGGGTGTTCTTTTTCTATAACGCAAAATACAGAAAATGAATGGTTACTATGATTAAAAAACCTGTATTAATAATAGATGATGAGCCTGATATACGTGAGTTATTAAAGATCACGTTGACGCGCATGGGGTTACATTGTGATGCGGCCGCAGATTATGCAAGAGGCATTCAATGCATTACAGAGAAAGAGTATTCACTCGTCTTAACCGACATGCGATTGCCGGATGGGGATGGTTTGGATATTGTGAAATATATTAGTCAATACAAGCCTCAAACACCTGTCGCGGTGATTACTGCCTATGGCAATATAGAAAGCGCTGTTGCTACTTTGAAAGCCGGCGCATTTGATTATGTCTCAAAGCCTATTGATTTAACCATTTTAAATGACCTGGTTAGTAAGGCATTAACAGTCAATAACGCCACCAAACATGATGATGGTTTAGTTGGCGAAAGCAAAGTCATGCAGCAGTTGAGAACTAATATTTATAAATTAGGTCGAAATCAGGCACCTGTTTTTATTCAGGGTGAATCGGGGGTAGGAAAAGAGTTAGTGGCCAGATTAATTCATGCAAACGGTCCTCGAAAAGACAATCCTTTTATTCCAGTAAATTGTGGTGCTATTCCGGGTGAGTTAATGGAATCAGAGTTTTTTGGTCACAAAAAAGGCAGCTTTACCGGTGCTCTGACCGATAAACCAGGACTGTTTACTGCGGCACAAGGCGGTACTTTGTTTTTGGATGAAATAGCCGAGCTGCCCCTATCCATGCAAGTCAAGCTGTTAAGAGCCATTCAGGAAAAGGCAATTAAACCTATTGGGGCATTGTATGAAGTGCCTGTTGATGTCCGTATTTTAAGCGCCAGTCATAAAAATTTATTAGATGAGATCAGTATTGGACAATTCAGACAAGATTTATATTATCGAATTAATGTCATTGAATTGCACGTTCCTCGCTTGTCTGAACGCCTTTCGGATATTCCACAATTGGCAGAGGCTATATTAGAAAAATTGGCAAAAAATCACAATCGTTCTCCTATGACTTTGAGTCGCGCCGCTTTGAGACTATTACAGCAGTATAGTTTTCCTGGGAATGTTAGAGAGTTAGAAAATATTTTGGAAAGGGCTGCTGCTTTATGTGAAAAAGCACAAATAGAGGCCACAGATATTCATTTGCCGTCTGTTTTAAATAAGTCTGAGGTTATTACTCAAGCATCTGCTGATTTAACTGAGCATTTGTTACAACAAGAAAAAGAATTGATTATAAATGCCTTGGAAAAAAACAAATGGAACAGGACTGCTGCAGCACGCTCATTGGGGATAAGCTTCCGAACCCTGCGCTATAGGTTGAAAAAACTGGGCATTGAATAGACCTCTTTGGAGCCGCTATTGTCGAAGCGATTTGCTTTGGTAATAGGGTGCTCAAATTCTCATCTACTGGCGTGTACACTTCGTACCTACGCCTTATGTCTCCTTGTAACTCTCTTTGACCGCGCGTTTATGAAGAGTTTTTTTTATAGATGCCCTGTTAGAAAGAAGTCTATTGAGCAGTCATCCATTTGATTTCTTCAATTTTAGCAGTAATGCGTGCTGTTAAATAGGCATCATTTTTTGCCAGATCTTTTGCAATTTTTAATTGAGCCACGGCAGCGCGTGCCTGTCCTTCAAGCATTAAGCATTGTGCTTGGGTGAAGTAAGCATAACTTTTTTTATTTGATTTTGCTTGTGAACGTGCTAGTTCACGGCATAAAGACAAATCATTTTTAAATAATCGGCTCCCTTTTAGCAAGATGCTGGTTGCTTTTTCCGTTTGATTGGCTGCTAGTAATCCCTGGGCATACCCCATTAAGACTGCATAATTTTCAGGATAGTTTTGATGTAGATCCGATAATCTTTTAATCGCTAATGCATGTTGATTTAGTCCTGTTTCTGCTTGAGCAACAGCTAACTGATAGTATAGGTTATCGGGATCTTTTGCTAATAATGGGTATAAATGAGCTAAGCCTGCCTGGTACTGATTGGCATTATTTAATGCCAATCCATAACCAAACTCGCATGGCGCCATGTTGTTTTTTTTCTGACATTGATGTGCATAATAATCTAGCAAGGGTTTGCTTTCAGCTGTTACAGAAACACGGATTAATTCTTTAAATAGAAAATAGTTTAAGGAGTCTGTAGGCTTAGCTGGGGGGAGGCGACTGATACGATTTTCGGCTTCTGCAATACGCTCTTCATCCAAAGGGTGGGTACGTAAAATAGCAGGGACATTGTCAGTATAATAGTAACGCATATTTTCTTGCATTTTTTTGAAAAAACTGGCCATGCTTTTCGGATTGAAGCCGGCTTTGGATAACATGTCTATTCCAATTCGGTCGGCTTCCTTTTCTTTTGCACGGGTGAAATTAATGGCATCTTGATTAAATCCACTTAATGAAGCCATCATAGCGCCCATGCCTACAGCCGGGTTTAGGGCTCCCAAAGCCGCAGAGGCTAGTAATGAAGCGAGCATGGGAATGCGCATTTGTTTTTGGTGATCTATCATGCTATAGAGGTGATGTAAGCGGACGTGTGCTAATTCATGTGCCATTACAGCGGCCAACTCACTTTCATTGGTAGTTGTTAAAATCAATTGAGTATTGATGCCAATATAACCACCAGGACCTGCAAACGCATTGATTTCTTTCGATTTCACAATAAAGAAAGTGGGGGATTTCATAGCGCCAGCAACAGCCAGTTTTTCACCGATGTGGTTGATGTATTGATTAGCCAAGGGGGTGCGCTCAACGCTTTCTGAACGGTTAATTAGTTGAATGAATTCTTTTTCCAGCTCATCCAGTTCTTTGGTTGAGTAAGGAGAAAGTTGACCTGCGATGCCTATTTCATTTAAAAAGAGAAAAAATGTTAGCACCATCCATTTAAAGAAAAGTCTGAACAAGCTATATTTAAGGTTTGGTCGATTCATATAGGCTACTCAAAAATTGAATAATTTGTTATCATTTGCTGCTCTTTTACAGGCGATTAATCATGCACAAACAGTTTTTGCTTGCAGCCCTTGAACAAGCCAGACTAGGTCTGGGACAATGTGCTCCTAATCCTTGCGTTGGCGCTGTTGCTGTACAAAACAAAAAAATTATAGCACAAGCTTTTCATCAAGGTGCAGGCACTCCGCATGCCGAACAGTTATTGTTAGCACAACTTGAGCCTAAAATGCCAGGAGTTTCTGTTTATGTTACTTTGGAGCCATGTAACCATTGGGGTAAGACGCCACCTTGTGTTAATGCGTTGATTGATTACGGTGTTGAAGAGGTTGTGTTTGGTTTTTACGATCCCAATCCTGTTGTTGCTCGTAATGATTCGTCAGCGCTTTTAAAACAACAGGGTATTAAAGTGACTCATTTTCCATTGCATGAGATAGATGCATTTTATACGGCGTATGCTTTTTGGGTTAAAACCAAAAAACCATTTGTAATGGCCAAGATAGCTCAAAGCCTGGATGGTAAGATTGGTTATCCGCACCAGAGAGTTTTGTTATCGAATGAATTGTGCGCTTCTTTCACTCATACCATGCGCGCAGCCAACGATTTGATTTTGACTACGGCTCAAACCATTCATTGCGATAACCCTCAAATGAATGTTCGTTTGCAAGAAATTAAGGCAAAGCCAGTTGCTGTGATTGATTCTTTATTGAGTTTAACGTCAACAGAGCAAATTTTCTCCACCGCAAGCCAATGCCATATTTTTCATAGAAATGACGTTATGCCACCTGCAAAACCATTAGCAAATTGTACTTATTATCCTGTTTCTTATGATAAAAAGGGCTTGCAGTTAAGCGAGGTGATAAAGACGCTTGGTCTTTTGGGGTTTCATTCAGTGTGGGTTGAAGCTGGGGGGCGTGTTTTTAGTCGACTACATGAAGAGCGACTGATTAATAAAACTTATGTCTATATCACACCATCTTATTTAGGTGAGAAAGCCATCCCAGCTTATCAAAATACCTTATTTAATCGCAAACACGAGGTATCGTGGCAAATTATGGGGAATAATGTGGTATTATGCATGGATTGGCAGGAGGAATAATGTTCACAGGATTAATAGAAAAAACAGGTCAAGTCATTGCAAATGAAAAAAAAGGTTCCGCACACCGTCTTACTCTCTCTTCTTCTTTAGAATCATGGGAAGCAGGTGAAAGCATTGCCGTGAATGGCGTGTGTTTGACCTTATTGCCAATGACCTCTGCTTTTTTACAATTTGATTTGTCATCTGAGACCATTGAACGAACCACCTTGGGCGATTTGTCTCCTGGCGTCTCAGTTAATATGGAGCGCTCTCTGCTGGCTTCGTCACGTTTTGGTGGACATTATGTGAGCGGTCATGTAGATACAACTGCACAGGTACAATTTTTAAAAGAAGCAGATGATTTTTTACAGGTAGAGTTATCGGGATTTACTGTAGAAACTAAACCCTATCTTATCCCTAAAGGAAGTATCACTGTAGATGGTGTTAGCCTGACTATCAATGAAGTAAAAGAACAATCAATTCAGTTGATGCTAGTTCCCCATACTTTACTTCACACGACCTTAAAGCAACTAAAAGCAGGACAGCAGGTGAATATTGAATTTGATTATTTTACTCGTATTGTGGCCCATCAGCTGCAATTGATGGGAAAATTAGATTATGAGGTAAAATCATGAAGCATTCATTAGCGACTATAGAACAAGCTATAGAAGCGATTAAAGCAGGAAAAATGATCATTTTGCTCGATAATGAAGACAGAGAAAATGAAGGCGATCTTGTCATGGCTGCAGAGTTTGTAACAGCAAAAGACATCAATTTTATGTCTCGATATGGCTGTGGGTTGATTTGCTTGCCGATGGCTGATGAGTTGATTGATAAATTACAATTACCTATGATGACAACGCGTAATAAATCTCCTTATGGAACCGCATTTACCGTGTCTATAGAAGCTGCTCAAGGTGTCTCAACTGGTATCTCTGCGCAAGATAGAGCCCATACTATTCAAGTGGCAATTCAGCCCGAAAGCAAACCCGATGACATCATTTCTCCCGGACATGTATTTCCTTTGCGCGCGCGCAGCAAAGGTGTTTTAGAGCGGGAAGGGCAAACCGAAGGGAGTGTGGATTTGGCTCGCCTTGCTGGATTAATTCCTGCGGCAGTAATTTGTGAAATTATCAATGAAGATGGCACGATGAGTCGTAAACAGGAGTTACACAAGTTTTCTCAGCAGCATCAGATTCCCATGATAACCATCAAAGATTTAATTGATTACCGTATTCGTAACGAAGTATTGATTAAGGAAGAAGTGACAACGACCATCCCTTTGCATGAGCATGGGCTGTTTAATATGACCGTTTTCTCTAACAGTTTAGATGATGCAGAACACTTTGTTTTAATCAAACCGCCTGTTGTACCCAATCAAGTACCTTTGGTACGCATTCATTCTGAATGCATTACCGGTGATGTATTTCATTCTTGTAAATGTGATTGCGGACATCAGCTAGAACATTCCCTGGCCTTAATCGCTAAAGAAGGCGGCGTATTGATTTACTTGCGCCAGGAGGGTCGTGGTATTGGTCTTGTAAACAAATTAAAAGCCTATGCGTTACAAGATCAGTTAGGATTAGACACCGTGGAGGCTAATTTGCAGTTAGGATTGCCCGCAGATAAAAGAGACTATGCTATTGCCTATCAAATACTTCGTCATTTAGGAATAAATGCGATACGGTTATTGACCAACAACCCTTTAAAAATTGAAGCCATTGAGCGGTTTGGTATTCAGGTACAAGAGCGTATCCCTTTAGAAATGGCTGCAACTGAAGAAAATAAAGAATACTTAAAAACTAAAAAAAACAAACTAGGTCATTTCTTGACTATATAATTTAGGATAAAAATGAGAGAAATTAAAGCCCATGTTGATGCAACTGTTCAGAGTTTTCCCATTGCCCTGATTGTCAGTCAATTTAATGAATCCATTACGCATGCGCTAAAAGAGGGCGCTTTGCATCGTTTAAAAGAGTTGGGTTTTCAATCACATGATATCACCTTGGTTGAGGTGCCTGGCGCGGTAGAGATTCCTTTTGCCGCAAATCTTTTGGCTCAAAAGAAACAACAACATGTTATTATAGCCTTAGGTGCGATCATTCGTGGTGAGACAAGTCATTATGATTATGTCTGTCAACAAGTGAGTCAAGGCTGCCAACGCGTGATGCTTGACCATAATATACCTGTTATTTTTGGCGTTTTAACAACAGAAAATGACGCGCAAGCATGGGACAGATTGGGTGGTAGGCATGGGCATAAAGGAAAGGATGCTGTTGATTGTGCTTTGATAATGCACTCAATAAAAGCGCAACTGGCTTGATAACTTTATGTGGTGTTTTTTATGTTTGCATTTTGTTATAATTAAGTCCCGTTCTATGCAACATTTATTAAAGCACCATTCGGTGTTACTTGGTTTATTCAACAGGGTCATAAAATGACAAGTTATATTTTTATTACTGGCGGTGTGGTGTCTTCCTTAGGTAAAGGCATTGCCGCAGCCTCTTTGGCAGCAATTTTAGAAGCGCGTGGTTTACGCGTGACGCTCATTAAGCTTGATCCCTACATCAATGTGGACCCAGGTACGATGAGTCCATTTCAACATGGAGAAGTATTTGTAACTCATGATGGTGCCGAAACTGATTTGGATTTAGGGCATTATGAACGGTTTGTAAATACGATAATGACCAAACGCAATAATTTTACTTCCGGTAAAATTTATGAGAACGTGATTCAAAAAGAACGGCGAGGGGATTACCTGGGGGGGACTGTCCAGGTTATTCCTCATATTACCAATGAGATCAAACGATGCATTGAATTAGGTGCGGAAGGTTTTGATGTTGCGATGGTTGAAATTGGTGGCACAGTAGGTGATATTGAATCATTGCCCTTTTTGGAAGCCATCAGACAAATGCGTATAGAGCAGGGCGCGCAAAGGGCTTTGTTCATCCATTTGACTCTGGTGCCTTATATTCCTACTTCAGGTGAAACTAAAACAAAACCTACGCAACACTCTGTAAAAGAATTGCGGTCGATAGGAATTCAGCCTGATGTTTTAATTTGTCGCTCAGAACAGCCCTTGTCTTTAGCTGACAGAACCAAAATCGCGCTATTTACTAACGTAGAAAAAGAAGGCGTTATTTCTTTAGAGGATGCTAAAAGCATTTATCAAATTCCAATGATGCTACACGCTCAAGGTCTGGATGAATTGATAGTGAAAAAATTAGCATTGGATGTTAAGCCTGCTGATTTAAGCGAGTGGCAGCAAGTGGTCGCTATGCAGGCAGCTCAAACTGATGAAGTAAAGATTGCTATTGTAGGTAAGTATGTTGAATTAAGTGATGCTTATAAGTCCATTAATGAAGCATTAAATCATGCAGGCATTCATACGCAAAATAAAGTAAAAATAGTTTATATTGATGCAGAGTCTATTGAGCAGCAAGGCAGTCAACTCTTAGCATCGGTCAATGGTATTTTAATTCCAGGTGGCTTTGGTGAAAGAGGCGTTGAGGGTAAAATTAAAGCCATTCAATATGCCAGAGAAAATAAAATTCCTTTCTTGGGTATTTGCCTGGGCATGCAAACAGCAGTGATTGAATTTGCACGTCATGTGGTAGGATTCAGTGATGCCAATTCTACGGAATTTGACCCCCAAACCACTCACCCGGTAATCGCTTTGATCAGTGAATGGCTGGATGCAGATGGCAGCACACAGACTCGAGACGAACAAGTCAATCTAGGTGGCACCATGCGTTTAGGCGCTCAAACCTGTCACTTGAAAGAAGGCACATTGGCGCGACAAGTGTATGGTAAGTCAGATATTATTGAGCGTCATAGACATCGCTATGAGTTAAATAATCATTATTTAGATGCACTAACCGACCATGGCTTAATTATTTCAGGAACCTCTGCTGATGGTTCTTTAGTTGAGATGGTTGAGTTAAAAGATCACCCTTGGTTTTTAGCCGGCCAATTTCACCCTGAATTTACATCGAACCCGAGAGCAAGCCATCCTTTATTTAAAGCCTTTGTTCTTGCAGCCAAAGAAAATAGTAAGGAAACTCTATGAAATTGTGTGGTTTTGAGGCAGGTCTAGACAAGCCGTTTTTTTTAATTGCAGGCCCTTGCGTTATTGAAAGTGAAGAAATGGCAATAGAAACTGCTGGTTATTTGAAAGAATTATGCAGTCAATTAAATATTTCTTTCATTTACAAGTCTTCCTTCGATAAAGCCAATCGTTCTTCTGTATCCAGTTATCGGGGTCCAGGGTTTGAAAAAGGCTTGTCTATTCTTGAGAAAGTCAAAGCACAAGTAGGGGTTCCTGTTTTGACCGATGTGCATGAGGACACACCTCTACTGGAAGTATCCAGTGTGGTAGACGTACTGCAAACGCCCGCTTTTTTATGCCGACAAACCAATTTCATTCAAAAAGTAGCAGCTACTAATAAGCCTGTGAATATCAAAAAAGGCCAGTTTCTTGCGCCATGGGAAATGAAGCATGTTATAGAAAAGGCCAAGGCTGTAGGCAATGAGCACATTATGGCTTGTGAGCGCGGAGTGAGCTTTGGTTATAACAATCTGGTATCCGATATGCGATCGCTTGTGATCATGCGTGAAACCAATTGCCCTGTTGTCTATGATGCAACGCATTCTGTGCAATTGCCCGGTGGTAATAATGGGGTGTCTGGAGGTCAACGCGAGTTTGTTCCTGCTTTGGCACGCGCAGCCATAGCTGTAGGTATAGCTGGATTATTTATGGAAACTCATCCTGACCCAGATAAAGCGCTGAGTGATGGACCCAACAGTTGGCCTCTGGCAAAAATGAAACCCTTGTTAGAATCATTGAAAGCATTGGACGATGTGTGTAAATCGTCTATGTACATTTGATAAATAGAGAAGGTGATTACCTTTTTTCCTATAAATGTCCTAAAATTGTTTAATAAAAGCAATTAAGGACGTTTCATGGACAAACTAGTACAAATTGCAGATTCGCTTTTGGCTATTGCTCAGACAGGATTATTTTATACAAAAGATGTATTTGATAAAGAGCGGTATATAAAAATTCAAAAAATAGCAGCAGAGCTGCTTGCTGCAAAATCAGTCTTAAATTCAGAGACTATTCTTGATTTGTTTAGCTTGGAAAAAGGTTATGCAACTCCCAAAATGGAAGTTAGAGGCGCTGTGTTTCAAGACGATAAAATTTTATTAGTTAAAGAGCGCTGCGATCAATTATGGTCTTTGCCTGGTGGATGGGCTGATGTGTATGAAACGCCGAGTGAAGCAGTCTGCAAGGAAATTTTTGAAGAATCCGGGTTTGAAACCAAAGCCATAAAGCTCTTTGCCGTCGTAGATAAAAAAAAGCATGCCCACCCAACTCAGCTCCCTCATACCATCAAAATATTTTTTATATGCCAATTAACAGGCGGGGAAAAAAAGACCAGTATTGAAACCTGTGATGTAGATTTTTTTTCTCGTGACAACTTACCGGAACTGTCTTTGCACCGAGTTCTCCCTTCTCAAATTGCGCGTGCATTTGAGCATAAAGACAATATGGGGCTACCTACTTATTTTGACTAGCCATTAGGAACTTTGGGCATAGATATCAACAGACTCTTATAGAGTATACCCTTTATTCGATTGCTGCATGACAATCCATTCTTAGCTACCTCGTCAATGCCTTGTTTATTTAAGTTTTGTTGTGAATCAAGAAACCATATTGTTTTTTTATCGGCCTTTTATTGTCTATACTTTAAGTAACGTATTTTATATTCAATAATTCAGGCTGCTATGATGAAAAAAACAGAAAATGTCTCTATGGATTATCCTGTCCTGATTGCCAATGCCTTGTTAAGTGTTGCGGGTATGGATATGGCTTTTTTTCAATCTATAGAGAAGTGGTGTTTATGGTCTATAGCTAGTTTTAAGATTAATGATGATAAGCTTTTAGTTGATAAAAATCAGAAAGAAAAAGTTGATGAAAATCAGAAAGAAAAAGTGCAGCAATTGGCTAAATTAAAAAAAGACTATGACCATGAAAGAAAAGTACATGCTCAACAAATAGCGAACGAGACTCGCCTGAAGGGGGCAGTGATTGCTATGCAACAGAGAAAAGAGGATTTAGGTATAAGAAAAAACGAATTAAGTCGAAGCATGGAAGCGCTTAATTCTAGAGCAAGTGTGCTCGATTCTACACTAGAGACTTTGGCGGGATATCAGAAAGGAATAGAGAAAGACCTAGAGACAGCAACAAAGCACTTATCGAGCTTAGAGGATCAATGTCATCAGTTAACACAAAAACAAAATGAGTTGAGTTCGGGTTTATTGCGTAAAAAAGAGAATAAGCCAGAAGAGAATTTCAACAGTATTCTCAAAAAAATTAATAAGCAGGGCTTGGGCTCTCTTTTTTCTCATGAGCCAGTAATAAATTCCAAACTGGGTGAGATAGAGGTATACGAAAATGAAATAGGCAGATTAAAGATGCTTGCAAAAGAAGCAAGGGGTGATATTAAAACGCTTAAAGAAAAAGAAAACGAATGTAACAGCCTAATTAATGCTCATCAAAAAATTCGTGATTTGGAGGCTGGTGAATTAATCAACCAGAAAGGAGAGTTGGATAGATTAATACAGGATGAAAATGAGCTGAATGAACAGATAAGTGCGTTACAAGACGAGCTATCAGCCAGTAAGTCTGCCATCGCTGTATCGGAGGCTAGTTTGAGTAAATTAGAGAATGCAATAAAAGAACGGACAGAGACTGTAGCCGCTCGCAACGAAAATTCTACCAGCCATTCATCTGCTGTGATGAAGAAGGCATTATGTAATATAAAACATCTTGAGGCTTGCAAAGAGGATAGAGTAGATGAGCCTGATAATCTTAATAAGTTCAAAAATAATTAGATAAAGCAAAGAATAGACTTACTGTAATATGCACTACAGCAAGTCTCCGAGGATAGGTATTTTAAAATTTGAAGCCTGGATTTGGTTTGATAGATACCCAAGTAGAAGTATGATAAGTCGCTTGATAGACTTTGGCCACATCTTCTGCTGCTTTATCTAGACCTAGTGCTTGATTGGCTTGATACATAATTGCCATTGCCTGTTGAGCGCAAGGCGCTTGAGGGTAGGTTTTTATTAGATATGAAGCACGTTCAATGGCTGCAACATACATTTTTCGTTTAAAGTAAAAATAGGAGACATTGAGTTCATGCTGAGCGTACATATTACGGAGGTAAATCATCCGTTGTAATGCATTAGCCTTGTATTTGCTATCAGGGAATTTTTGTAAAAACACAGAGAAATCGACAAAAGCTTGCGTTTGTGTGCCAGGGTCTCTCCAGGATTCATCCATAGGAAAGATTTTGGCAAAAGTCCCTCGGGTTTGTTGAAAGTTAGCTAGTGCTTTCATATAGTAGGCATAATCTACGTGTTTTGCTCTTGGATATAAATGAATAAAGCGCTCAGCAGTTGCTGCTGACGAGGGGTAATCTTCGTTTTTATAATAAGCATAAATTAAATCCATTTGCGATTGCTCGGTATAATCACTAAAGGGATACATCGACTCCATGGCTTCAAACTGATTGGCTGCCGTGGCGTATTCCTTTTTTTTCAGGGATTTTTGTGCAGCCGAATACAATTGCGTGGCAGACATGTCCTTATAAGGATTTTTATCTTCCTCGCTTTTGCTCCATTTAGCACAAGATGTAAAACCAAACAGTAAACTTAGAATAAAAAATAATTGCACTCGCTTCATAACGCACACCTAAAACTGCTGAGATACAGCAACAATAAATTGGGATTCATTATACCTAGGACAAAACAATTTGCGAACATTCTTTATAAGTAACTGCATCTTTAAAAAAAATAATAATAAAAGTTAAAAATTGTTTGCATTCATTAGGTCACTGCGATAATATTGTCGACGGAGAGGTGGCAGAGTGGTCGAATGCGGCGGTCTTGAAAACCGTTGAAGGGCAACCTTCCCAGGGTTCGAATCCCTGTCTCTCCGCCAAGTACATCATCTAACTTCTTGTTAAATCAATATTTTTTAAATTATGCCCAATGTAGGGTTACCCTTTAGCTTACCCCGGTGAAAATATCATTATTACAGTAAGTTAATACTGTGCTTCTCGAAAGAGCTTGTAAGAAGATTTGATTAATCAAAATCTGTAGGCAGTTTCATGTGTTGTTTATGTTCGAAGGCTCTATCAATCTGAGGCCTAACTATTCGATTTAGGGATAAATCAGGTCATCCGTAACTTACTGTATTGTTTATGTAATATAAGCCTTCGTCTGTGCTAGAGCACTTATTCACAATGACTAGATTATGTCCCCAATTTGAGATGTACCAGACCAAAAGACTACCCACTGTCGAATATACTTGATATTACACTCAGAAAATCCCTTCATATCGGGAAATTCAGACATCTTTTGATTCCTCTGTATATGACAAAAAACCTGTCATGTACAGAGTTTTGATTCACATATATACAGACTTGTCGTAATATGCAGCAATGGAAGTTTAATTTTCACAAAAAAAGATCGATGAAATTATAAACATACAAATAGTATGCTTAACCTAATATTCGTAACCTAAGGAAAGCTTATGAGAACTAATGAAAGAATAATCGAATTAAATCCCGCAGGTTATGCGTTAGAAGAAATCGATAAAACGTTAAATAGCATAGAAGAGCAAGTTAATCAAAGTAAGGGTTGTATCAATATTAAGATTAAGGTAACAGGGGGTGATCCTTGTTCTTGTTGTGGGTTGGTAACATGCTGTTGTACTCTTCTGTGTTGTGTAATATGCATACCTTGTGCGGTAGGTGGTGTGGTGTTAAATATTTTAACTTGTGGACACTTAGGCGCTCAAAATCAAGCACAAATTAATGTGATACAACCTGATCAGAATGAAATGGATGCAATTAATCAATTGAAAGAAAATTTAAGAGCGTTACCAACTCAACGCAATACACTATTTGTTCCTAAAATTTCAGCCATTAGCGTGGTTAGTCTTATTGATAGCACATTAACCAGTAGTACTATA
>PEQM01000043.1 GCA_002786205.1 Legionella sp.
GAATAAAACTATTTCAGGAGTCGTTAAAGAAGCTGAGTTACCTATTTTTCATCCTTAGTTTAAGTATTAGCGCTTCAATAAGCTATGCAGGCTGTAAGTATGGTTGTTGTGGCGCTACTTCAGATGGAACATGTTTAGGCGTTTGTTGCCCAGCACCGCCGCCATCAGAAAATTCTTGTAGTAATTCCTTTTGCGGTTGCTCATCTGCCAATGCAAGCGATGGCTCTAAATCTTGTGGAACGAGTTCATCTAGTAATTGCAGTATGGGCGGAATGGATTCAACCTGTTTTAATTATTGCAATACGGAAGGATGCTAAATGATTTCTACAGATAAGAAGTATTTAACTTCTACATTATATGGCGTCCCCAGGGGGATTCGAACCCCCGTTACCGCCGTGAAAGGGCGATGTCCTAGGCCTCTAGACGATGGGGACCTGGAACTTTTTATAACTTACTAACTTACAACTTTTATTTTGCCTAATAATGGCGTCCCCAGGGGGATTCGAACCCCCGTTACCGCCGTGAAAGGGCGATGTCCTAGGCCTCTAGACGATGGGGACCTGGAACTTTTTCCATCAACATGAAATCATGTTGATGGTGGAGCTAGGCGGGATCGAACCGCCGACCTCTTGCATGCCATGCAAGCGCTCTCCCAGCTGAGCTATAACCCCAATAAGACTCGCATTCTAAGTGTCTAATCCGAAACTGTCAAGACTTTTTTAATACTATAACCAATAAATTTGTGATTTTATCTTTGCTATTCGTAATGAGCTATTGGATCGCTGGCAGGAAAAGTATCCATCAAGGAATCATCCAGTTCTTTATCCTCTTTCTTTTTTTTCTCTTCTTCGCTTTTATCCAACATGAGCGGCTTTACTTCGACATTTTTTTTCATCAAGTCACAAAGTTCTTTATGTCCTTCCAAATCAGCAGAAACAGCACAAATATGAATGAGTTCATTCACTTCAGGATGCTGTAGTTCGTCAATAATTTTCATCATAGCCTCCTTATCTCTTTCCTGCTTCTCTTTTAATTATAGGCTATCTATCCAGGCTTAAGCGGAAAAAATTAAATAATCCTTGTATCCATTGAGCAAATTTGTTTTAATTCACTTGGTTCATAAATGAACCCTATGGAAAAAAAACGTTTGTCATAACAAATAAAGTGACTGCAAGTAAAACAATGGAAAATGGATTATGTCGTCTGATATCGCTCTGTATCTGAGTAAACAAATGCTTTGGCATGCCCTGCTGATTTCAGCACCTGTCATCGCTACTGCGGTAATCATCGGTTTACTGATATCTATCATTCAAGTAGTAACTCAAATTCAAGATTCTTCTTTCACTTTTGTTCCGAAGATTCTAGCGGCCATATTGATGTTAATGGCTTGCAGCAACTGGATGATGAACTCATTAATCGAATTTTCTCAAAATTTGTATCTTTCTATTCCTAAGGTTGTCCATTCATGATGCTGTCTTTACCATGGATCACTCAACTTTTATTTATTGCCATGAGGCTTAGCAGCCTGATTCTTTTTTCCCCCATACAAGTGATAAGACAGCTGCCTGTTGTCACCCGTTTAATGCTTATTTTTTGTTTTAGTTTTTTGCTTATAGGGTATGCTCCTGCCCCTACTGCGACTGATTATCTGGCGCTTCGTTGTCTTGCTGAATTCACTAACGGATTGGTTCTTAATTTGTGTCTTTTTGCTTTTTTTTGTATTTATCATGCTGCAGGACAATTAATAGACAATCAAAGTGGATTTAATTCCATTGTATTTTTTAATCCACATGATTCAACTCAAGAGTCGTTCAATGCCACTTTACTCTCTATGCTGGCACTTTTACTGTTCTTTTTTAGCCATGGCCACCTTTGGCTATTTAAAGGCCTTGCTTATTCTTTTTTGGTGATCCCGCCAGGTACTTTGACCTTATTTGATGGCCTAAACCCTGTCATTCAATTGTTTGGTTTTATGTTTGGCATGTCTTTTATTCTTGCCAGTCCTTTAATCATTATTCTCTTAAGTGTTGACTTAAGCACTACTTTGTTCACCAAAACCATGCCACAAATAAATCCCTATTTTTTCTCTCTGCCTATCAAACTGATTTTAAGTCTTACTCTTATGGCCTCTTTACTGCCTTATTTATCTTCTTTTTCTGACACCATGCTCATTCATAATATGCAAGTTTGGCAGGGGTTTATGCAATGAGTGAAAAAACAGAAAAAGCCACGCCCTACAAATTAAAGAAGGCAAAAGAAAAAGGGATAGTGAGCAAGAGTGTCGAATTAACCAGTTGCAGTGCTCTTTTAATCACTCTAGTGGTGGCTTCAGTTTATTGGCCTATATGGCTACAACCACTACAATCCATATCAAAAAATTTATTTCAAAATGCAGGAAAAATTCATTTTAATCTCAATAACATACTCTATCTGACCCATAAAATGAGCATGGATATTTTATGGGCAGGGCTTCCTCTCATCGCTATCATATGGGGAGCACTGATTGCCATCACCCTCATTCAAGCTGGGTTTGTCTGGGCACCAGCTGCTATTTCCCCCGATTTTAAAAGGCTCAACCCGGTAACTCATTTTAAAAAATGGTTTTCTATTGCCCGCTTGTTTGATGCGGTGAAAAGTTTGATTAAAATTATTGGTGCATGTGCATTATTGCTGTTTTTACTTTACCAGGAAATACCTCATCTGATGGGCGCTCTAATTAATCCATCTCAGGCGACACTGCTATTTATTATTCCTTTTATAATCCATGTTGCATTAAAAATATCTCTTTTTTTGTTTTTCATAGCATTTATAGATAAAAAATTTACTCTTTGGCAGTTTGATAAAGAACAAAAAATGAGTAAACAAGAAATTAAAGATGAATACCGACAAAAAGAAGGTGACCCTAAGATAAAAAGTAAATTAAGACAGCTGCAAAAACAATTACGCCAAAAAACAGCCGGATTAAAAACAATAAAAGAAGCAGATGTCATCATTACCAACCCTACTCATATTGCTATAGCACTGCAATACGACAAAAATACCATGCCAGCCCCCAAAGTGCTTTATAAAGCACAGAATAAAATGGTCAGTCCAGTAAAAAAATTGGCTAGAAAATACAATATCCCTGTCATTGAGCATAAAGTATTGGCGCGAATGCTGCATTATTCAACCGATATAAACCAGTACATACATAAAGATTTATTTCCTCTGGCTGCAGGTGTTTTTCGGCAGTTGTATCAAAGAGAGCAGATTTCATGAGCAAATCGTTCTCAAATAACAGCAGTGAGTTGATTCTTATTGCTTTTGCCACTGGCATCTTATTTATTTTATTTATTCCAATTCCTGCTGGTTTGTTGGATTTATTGCTCATCATTAATTTTAGCTGGGCTTTAACTGTCATGCTGCTTACTTTCTATACCGACAAGCCTTTAAGCTTTTCCACCTTCCCTGCTCTCTTGCTCATGTCTACTTTGTTTAGGCTGGCATTAAATATCTCAGCAACTCGTTTGATTTTGACTGATGCCCATGCTGGAAAAGTGATTCAAGCAACCGGTCAGTATGTCATTCAAGGCAATTATGTGATGGGGCTTGTGGTATTCCTTATCCTTATCATTGTGCAATTTATTGTAGTGACTAATGGCGCTCAACGCATTGCTGAAGTAGCAGCCCGTTTTACACTAGACAGCATGCCAGGCAAACAAATGAGCATTGATGCGGATTTAAATATGGGTATCATCTCCCATGAAGAAGCGAAAAAACGACGTGCCACCATTGAAAAAGAAGCCAATTTCTATGGTGCCATGGATGGCGCCAGCAAGTTTGTTAAGGGTGATGCCATTGCAGGAATATTAATTATTTTGGTCGATATTATTGGTGGCTTTATTATCGGATTACTACAAAAAGGATTAACACTGACTGAATCCTTACATACGTATACACTATTGACTGTAGGCGATGGCTTAGTCACTCAAATTCCTGCGTTAATTATCTCCACGGCTACGGGTATTATTGTTACCAGAGCAGCAACTGATGCCCATTTAGGTAGTGAAATAGCCAGACAAATAAGTGCTTATCCTAAAAGTCTGATGCTTGTAGGTATTAGTCTTATTGGACTATTATGCGTTAATGGTATCCCTGCACTGCCTGTTTTGTTTTGTTTGGCTTTCATATCAACTGGCATTTGGTTTGCCTATCAAAAAACGAACACTCAAGAAGAATTAGTAGAACAGCCCGAATCGCTCTATGAGCAAATTCGTTTTTATCCGATAGAAATGAATATGGATGCCACACTTTACAACGCGCTACTTCCGCATCAAGAACAGTTACTACAAGCCATTCAGCAAATTAGAGAACAGATTGCTTTTGATTTGGGATTTGTCATACCAGAGCTTAAAATCAAAACAGATAAAAAAATCACTTTCCCTTTTTATCAATTAAGTATCCATGGTCAAAAAAGCGCGCTCAATGCACTGTATGAAGAAAAAGTATTGGCATTGCCAAGTACCCGCTGCAAAGACAATACTGCATTAAGCGGTATAGCGGTACGCGATCCCAGTTACGGCTTACCCGCTCTTTGGATAGATAAAAAAGACCAACAAAATGCAGTGCAAGCAGGTTATACCCTGCATGAGCCGCTAACAGTGCTTTCAACGCATCTAAGAGAATACATACACAATCATCTACCTCAGCTACTCACTCGAGAAGAAACAGAATCTTTACTCATGCAACCAGGAATAAAAACTTTAAGTGATGAACTCATTCCAAACCTGCTGTCATTGAGTCAGGTGCAACGCGTCTTGCAATCACTATTACAAGAAGAAGTCTCTATACGCTATTTACAAAATATTCTGGAGCTTTTATTAGAACATGCTAAAAAAACTTCAGACCCTGTCCAACTAGTAGAAATAGTACGCCAAGGCTTGGCCATTCCTATTTGTCAAAAACTGCTAAATAGCCAAGACAGTTTGCAAGTACTGACTTTAGAGTCTTCTTTGGAGCAAACACTCAACCAATCATTGGTAAATAAGGAATTTTTTGCCCTTGATCCTAAAACGACTGAGCATTTGTTAACTTCTATGGCAATACAAGTTGAACACATGCTTAACGCCCGTAAAAAACCTGTCTTGCTGTGCTCGTCTCAATTAAGAAGACACTTAAAGCAACTCACACAAAGGGTCATTCCACACCTTACTATCCTGGCCATGAATGAAATCCCCATAAACATTCCTGTTGAATCTTTTGGAGTAGTTAAATGATGATAGACGCTATTGATTTAAGCCAATTTGCGATGAACGTAGATCAACTCAAATTACAGACCTTAAGTCACAATACTGCCAACATCAATACCCCAGGATATAAAAAAGAACATCTGGAGCTCAATGCATTCAGTGAACTTTTAGGTGCGGACATAACTCATGCCTTAGAGCACGTGGATAAAGCGCTTATTAACACTCAAGGCGCTCTCAATCAAACCAATAAAACCACTGACATCGCCCTTAGTGGTGCTGGATATTTTCAGGTTCAAGGAGAGTATGGCACTTTTTTTACTCGCCGAGGTGATTTTCATCTTAATGCACAAGGCGAGTTAGTTACTGCAACCGGAGAGAGGGTACAAGGTTTAAGCGGAACCATCCAACTGGATGGTGATTCATTTTCTATTGACAGACAAGGAGTAATTTCTATTAATCAGCAAAAAATAGATCAATTATTCATTGCTCATTTTGAACACCCTGAACATTTAATCGAAATAGGAAATGGACTTTATCAAACTGAGGAAGCACCTGAAAATGCCGCAGGCCATACCAAAATATTACAAGGCTTTTTAGAACAAGCCAATACCAAGTCTGTTGATGAAATGCTGGAGATGGTCAGTACCTCACGTCATTTTGAAGCCTGTCAACGCATCTTAAGAACAGCAGACACTATGTTAGCTGGAGCTATCAACCAATTAGGAGAGGGAAATGTCTGATGCACTTGCTATTGCCGCTAGTGGTTTAAAATCTGAAGAACTTTATATTAATAATATTGCTAATGATTTAGCCAATTTAAATACAGCTGACTACAAAGCAACCCGACTAACTTTTGAAGATGTTTTATACCAAAACATTCAAACCAACTCGCCATCTGCAACACAAACAGGATTAGGAACTGCGGTGTATAAATCAAGCAAAGACTTCACGCCAGGCCCTCTAAAACCAAGTAATAACGAGCAAGATGTGGCTATTAATGGCGTTGGTTTTTATCAAGTGATGATGCAAGATGGTACTTTTTCATACAGCAGAAGCTCTTCTTTAAGTATCGATAGCGATCATTACTTAAGCACACATGAAGGACTTCGCCTGGCAGATAATATCCAAATCCCTGATGACTACAAGCAATTGATTATCCAAAAAAATGGTGATGTAGAAGTACTTGTAGGCGAAGACAACGAACCTCAATTGATAGGCACTATTCAACTGGCACGCTTTACTAATCCAGAGGGGCTTCACGCATTAGGTTCAGGTTTATATACAGCCACGCCAGAGTCTGGTGAGGCATTTAGCGATATTCCAGGAAGCAATGGTTTGGGTGAGCTGGCACAAAAACAAATTGAAGGCTCTAACGTAGACATGGTGGGATCATTGATGCAACTAACCATGGCGCAAAGAGTCTATCAATTAAATGCTAAAGCCGCACAAATAGCAGACGAACTAGAGCGACTTACTAATGAAATTCGCAATTAGCCTTTTACTTTTTACAATGTCTTTCATGCTGCAGGCGCAAATAAGCTTGCGGTTTCAGCCTGTCCTTTATAATGACATGAAACAATTGGGCGAAATGGTTATTATTACCCCTGAAAATCAAGTGCTTAGTCACTTGCCTTTGGACCCCTCATTACTATCAGGCTCCTTTATCACCAAAAAACAGCTTTTCAATTGGCTTACACAAAAAACAGCAAGTAATGAGTATGAATGGCAAGGCAAAAAAACCGCTTTAATTCAATTAAGAAAGACCATTTCCAGCGTTGCATTGGTGAAAATGGCTCAAGATAAGTTATACGAACGGCTACAACAACGTGAATATGAAACGATTAAATTAATCCCCAAAACCACACCCACTAATAGCTCAGGCACATTGTCCGAGTTTAAAATAAAAATCAAAGAAAGCTACCCGCCAGCAAAACGGCTGTGTGTGTATCTCTATAATGACCAACTGTCCATTCCTGTCTGGTTTGAAATAAAGGCCTATCAATCCGTACTCACGGCACAGCATAACATACCCAAACACACTGTTTTAAGTGCTCATGATTTTAGTATCCAAAAACAAGACATTGCGGGATTGGCTTCGCTACCACTTACTCAAATTCCTTCTGATACCTGGCTAAATCACTCTTTAACCAAAGGAGAGGTACTAACTCTTTCTCACATAAGCCCAAAGCCTGCCATTATCAAAGACAGCAAAGTTCATGTTCATATCCATGCAGAAGGGGTTATCGTAAGTACGGAAGCCATCGCAGATGAAGATGGTTATCAAGGACAAACTATAGCCTTGCACAACATGCAATCAAAAAAACAATTTCATGCCTTAGTCAGCGCCCCCAATGAAGCAGAGGTGAATTCATGACCAAGCGCATTCTCCTATTGCTTTTAATCTGCTTTACCATGCCCTGCTCAGGCACCAGTTTTTTCCAGGAAGAAACTTACAAACCTTTAATTGCAGACAGAAAAGCTTTTTTACCCGGTGATGTATTAACCGTCATTGTATTAGAAACTTCTAATGCCCAAACCAGCGCAGATTTGTCTTCTAGCAAAGACATCAAAACCGCATTGGAAGCAGGCTACAATAAAGATCGATATGAAGTAGATTTTGGTTTAAAAGGCAAAGGGCGTGCGGCGGCCCAAACTGGCCGTAATGGAAAAATAAAAGCCTCACTGACCGTTAGAATCAAAGAAGTATTTCCTAACAGCACCTATTTGGTTGAAGGCTTACAAACCATTACCATTAATGGAGAAGAACAACAAATTTTATTAAGCGGTATTGTACGTCCTGAAGACATCAGCAGACAAAATACTATTTTATCTACTCGATTAGCCAATGCACACATCAGCTACGCAGGAAATGGCACGGTATCTGATTCGCAAACTCGAAATTATTTTTACAAAATTTTATCTTTTGTGGGGTTAGTTTAATGAGAGCACCTCTTTTTATTTTAATGCTTTTTGTGCTTTGCATCAGCTCTTATGACTCCAGATCATTCGCTGCTGTGCGCTTAAAATCAGTGGCTCGACTGGCTGGACTACAAGAAAATCCAATTACCGGATATGGATTAGTGATTGGTCTTGCAGGCTCCGGGGATTCTCGTCGCAACAAAGACACAACGCAAGCCATTTCCAATCTATTACAAACCTTTGGCGTGACCATTAGTCCTCAAGAAATCAATAGCCGTAATACAGCAACCGTCATCGTCACCGCCAATCTCCCCTCTTATGCACATCAAGGTGATAAATTAGATATTAATGTGGCTTCATTAGGCGATGCCAAAAGCTTATTGGGAGGGACTTTATTAGTAACCCCCTTAAAAGGCGCTGACAACCTGGTTTATGCTTTGGCTCAAGGCCCTGTTTCTATTGGTGGTTTTAAATACGATTTGTATGGAAATGTCATTCAAAAAAACCATCCCACGACTGGTCTCATCCCCAATGGCGCTATTGTTGAAAAAAGCATTTATAATGATGTTGTCGATAAAACAGGCGATGTTCATCTCATTTTAAATCACCCTGATTTTACTACTGCTGATCATATAGAACGCGCAGTCAATCAAAAATTTGGCGCACAGACCGCCAAAGCACATTCGGCACAAGACATAGAAATTCACCCACCACAAAAATATCAAAAACAGTTTATTCACTTTGTCAGCGAGTTAGAAAACCTGAACATCACCCCTGATAATTTACCCACGGTCGTTATTAATGAACGTACTGGCGTAGTCGTAGCAGGCTCCGATGTGACCTTGGATGCAGTCACTATTTCTTATGGCAATTTGAATATCGCTATTTCTACACAATATGCAACGTCTCAGCCACTACTGGTGCAAAAAATGGGGAGACAAGTACGAACTACCGTTACTCCAACAACCAATATTAATGTCAATGAAGGAGCCGGTAACAGCATTGAGTTGAAAAAAGGCACAACCATTGCTCATCTTATTACCGCATTGAATAAGGTGCACACCCCCACAAGAGACATTATTGCTATTTTAGAAAGTTTACAACGAGCAGGAGCTTTACATGCAGAACTGGTTATTCAATAGAGAGCCACTATGAGTTCAGATACTACCATAGAGTTAGTCAAATTGGCCTTGGATGCTTCATTAATGCGGCAAACTGCTATTGCACAAAACATAGCAAACAGCAGCAGCACTAATTATGAGCCTATAGAAGTCAATTTTGAGCAGCAGCTTGAAGAATCTCCCTTAAGCGATACGGCGTCCATTACGCCTTACTATCAACCCTGTGAAACACCATCATCTATAGACGAGCAAATGGCTTTAAATCTTCGCAACATGACACATTACAGGGCATTGATTAAAGGCTTAAATCAAAAACTGGCCATCATGAAATTAGCATTACAAGGAACCAATCAATCATGAGTTATGATCAATTGTATGCCATTGCAGCATCAGGAATGAATACAGAAAAATTACGCGTCGATGTAGTGGCCAATAACATTGCCAATCAGCATGCTATAGCCAACCCTGATGGCAGTGTCTTTCAGGCAAGTGAGGTAGTAAGCACAGCCCCCTCATTTACAGAATGGTTACAGCATCCTGAAACAGCGGTCAGTGAAGTAGAGATTATGCCTCAGCAACTTCCCCCCAATAAAGTCTATCAACCAGGACATCCTAAAGCAGACCATTATGGCTATGTTACTTATCCAGGTATTAGTACTGTTGATGAAATGACGACTTTATTGAGAGCATCGCGCTCTTATGAAGCCAATATCAAGATAATGAATGCGGCACACAGTCTCTACTTGCAAGCATTGAGTATAGGGGAAGAACGATGAGCGTCGAGCCTATATCCTCTTTAATGCTGTCGACCCCATCCATGACAGAAACCAGAAATCATAAGACAGAGAACACATTTTCAACCTGGTTGGGTTCTCAGATTATGGAAACTAATAATCAATTAAATGCGGCTGATCAAGCATTAAATGACTTGGCTAGTGGCAAAAGTACCAATTTACATCAAACCATGATTACGATGGAACAGGCTAAACTGTCCTTTCAATATCTTGAGCAAATCAGAAACCGATTGATGAGCGCTTATCAAGAATTATTAAGAGAACCAATTTAAGATGAATTATTTGCACTCTTTTTTTAGCTGGTATCAACAGCAATCCTTTAATAAAAAAACAGGGTTGATTATTGGCCTGGTCTTTATTACAAGCTTTGGTCTTATCAGTGGCTTTTGGGCACTATCACCTGCTTACGGTATCTTGTTTAATCAACTAGAAGAGCAAGATGCAAGTCAGATAGTTAATGAACTAGACAAGCGCGCTATTAACTATCAGCTTAAGGACAATGGTAAAGAAATCTTGATTGATAAAGGATTAATCGCAAAAACCCGCTTGAATCTGATGAGTAGTGGATTAAATCTTTCTGGGCAAGTAGGCTTTGAGCTGTTTGATAAGAGCGATTGGGGAATGACTGATTTTTCTCAAAAAATTAACTATCAGCGTGCTTTGCAAGGTGAACTGGAAAGAACCATAGGCGCTATAGAAGAAATTCGTAATGTACGCATTCATTTGGTACTACCTGAAAAACAACTGTTTTCTCAAGACAGCAATCCACCCAAAGCCGCAGTAACCTTACATTTAAAATATCCTTTAACCTTGAAGCAAGTACAAAGCATTCAGCGCCTCATCAGCGCAAGCGTACCCCATTTGGCATGGTCTCATGTAGTGATTCTCGATCAAAATGGCAATACTTTATCATCAGAAACCATACAAAACAGCAACCATAGATTGCAATACAAACAAAATTTAGAGCGCTACTTAAGGCAAAAAGTTACTCATCTATTGCATACAATATTTAAAGATGAGCCCGTGTTAGTGCAAGTGGATATACTGCTCAATTATGATGAGGTACAGCGAGAGCTTATTACTCCGAAGGCTCAAGGTCAGGTTACTCATGAAAAGCAAATAACACATGCCATTCAAGTAAAAAAGACCCAAAAACCTGAAAAGCAAGATGTCACCTTAGAAAAATCTTACCAGATAGGTAGTGAAAAACAGCAGTATAAAAAAGCAAAAGAAACCATAGAACGATTGTCTATCAGTGTAGCCATACCTAAGAACACCCCTGTTCAAACAGTCCATCAAATAGAACGTCTAGTAAAAAATGCAGTGGGATTTAATGAACAAAGAGGTGATAAGCTTAGCGTAGAAGCACTAGTTTCTTCCTCACCCACCAAACCAAACCTGACAAACAAGAGTCTAAAAGTAACGCCAAAACCCAATTACAGTACCCCTATCTTTTATATTGTTGTTTTTTTTATGTGTACAAGCATTGGCACCGTTTATTTTTTGCGTCAAAAAACAATAAAAAAAAGACAAGCCTTATTACTGGAATTAACTCAATGGATAGATGCGCATGAATCAATTTAAACAAATCCTCTTGCGTATTGCCTCTTTATCAAAAAGAGATCAGCAATGGTTACTCGATAAGCTTCCCCCTGAAAAAGCACAGTTCTTTGCTCGTCATCAAGGGTATGAACTATTAAAGCAAGCACAACGCTTTGCAAAATTACCTATTCCAACACCAGACAAGAGCAGCAATATTTTGCCCTCTTACTGCAAAATATTAAAAGAATATCCCCCTCTCTATGTGGCGATTATTTTAGAGCGCAATTCGTTTGCATGGGAAAAATTTTTTCTATCAGACTATCTTGCTTATCATCATATCAGTTCACTCCCTGATAAAGAACTAAACCAACTAAAAACCGCCGCCAAAAACACCTTATTAACCCAATGGCAAAACACACTACCCTTTGCCGTGCAACTGGAGCTAGGTTATGGCACAGATCATTAAACATTGCCACGTCATCATAGACACGCCAGTTGAAACAGTCACACATCAGGAAGAGTCCCTGGAAACCTGGACAGAAAAAGACAAAGCGCTGTATTGGGACCAAGCTTATCATGAAGGTTATGAGGCAGGTGTTTTAAAAGCGCAGCAAAGCATCACGCAAGAACTGGATGATCTTAAAGAACAATTAATGACATTAGTTGTTGCCATTCCTGATGCCATAGAAAAAGCCAGACTTGGCTTAAGCTCAGAGATTACAGCTGTTGTTACCTTGATTATTCAGCGCTATTTTATTGAGCAAGCACAAGACAGCAAGGCACTGGAAAAACAAATTAATCGATTATTGCATGAAGTAAATCAACAGCAAAACATCACCCTCTATCTGCATCCACGCGATATACATCTACTACAAACTGGTGCGCTTCAATTAAATAAAACCCAAAACCCAATCACTATAAAAACGGACGAAGTGATGGCCTTGGGTGGATTCATTATTAAAACAGCACATGGTGTTTTTGATGCCAGCGTAGAGCGACAATTAAGTCAACTCAAAGACTATTTACTCAAGCTCTACCCAGTGGAGAACTCGCAATGATCCATGCATTACAAGCCATAGAGCGCTTAGGCACTATTGAGCAAGTCCAAGGATTAAAACTCATTGCTAATGGCCCTCCTCATGCTTTTGTTGGCGAGCTATGCGAACTTCTTAATGCAGAAAACAAAGTTATCGGTCAAGCAGAAGTGATTGCCTTTGCTCAGGGGAAAGTACATTTAATGCCTTTTGAAGAAGGGATTATAGGCATGGGATATCAAGTCAGAGCAACTGGTAGCTGTGTAGAAATTAAAGTAGGCGATTTTTTACTAGGAAAAGCCATCGATGCTTTTGCTCATTCCATTAATGGACCTGATCCTCATCTTCATGGTACATGGATTACCACACGTAATAAAAAGACCAACCCCTTCCAAAGACAATCTATCAGCACACCTCTAAATACCGGTGTAGCAGCCATAGATGCCTTGCTTCCTTTTGGTGAAGGACAAAGAACAGGAATCTTTGCAGGTAGCGGCGTAGGAAAAAGTACTTTGTTAAGCACCATGGCACAACATATCGAAAGCGATGTGAATGTAATTGCTTTAATTGGTGAGCGCGGACGCGAGGTCACTGAATTCATCACCCGTCTGGATGAAAACACCAGAAAAAAAACGGTCCTTATTATTGCATGTAGCGATGAGTCAGCGCTAATGAGAAAGCAAGCAGCCTATACGGCAACCACTGTTGCCGAATATTTTTGCCAACAAGGACAACGAGTGATGTTATTTATGGACTCCATCACACGTTTTGCCATGGCATTAAGGGAGATTGGTTTAAGTCTGGGAGAACCACCCACAGCCCGAGGATATACCCCGAGTGTCTTTGCCTCATTACCAAGTCTTGTCGAGCGCACAGGTAATTTTAAAGGACAAGGCAGCATCAGTGCTTTGTATACTGTGCTGGTGGAAGGTGATGATTTCAATGAACCATTGGCTGATCACATGCGCTCTTTGCTCGATGGACATATTGTATTGAGTCGGACCTTGGCACAACAAGGCCACTACCCAGCCATCGCCATCACACAAAGCATTTCGCGATTAAGCAGTCAGTTATTCTCAGAAAAAGAGCAACAAGTACTCCATCAAGTAATTTCCTTGATCAGTGTCTATTCTCAGCATCAAGAATTAATTCAACTCGGTGCATATAAACCAGGTAATAACCCTTTACTGGACAAAGCAGTTAGCCGCATAGAGCGCATTAATACCTTTTTAACTCAAAAAGAGAATGCTTCAAACACCACTGCGGCACTACTCTCTCAGCTGGAAGAAATTTTGCAATGACTGCTTCACTCAATACCTTACTGACTCAATTAACCTGGAAAAAAAACGAGTTGTTGTCTCAGATGAACATACTGCAAACCCAACAACAAACTGTAGAACAACAAGTTGCAGAAATAGAGCAGCGCTTGCTAACACCGCAAACCTCTTCTCTACAGATTAATCCAGAATTAGAAATCAACAGGCTTCATTTTGCCATACAATTGCAAGAGCAAAAAAGAACGTTGGCTCTCGAACTCAATGAAATAAAGGAAAAGATCACTTTACTGAAGACCAGAGCACAACGAACTAATACAGAATTAAAAATGATGGAACAATATCTGGTCAAAAAAAACGAACAACAACGCCATGAAGAAAAGAAAAAAGAAGAGCAAGCGCTGGAAGAATGGGTATTACAAAAAAGGGAGTTAGCATGAAAATAGAATCCAGTCTCATCTCTTATCAAGAAAAAAACAAGCGTCTTGTATCAAACCAAGAAAATTTTGAACAATGGCTGAATGAAGCACCTAGCCAACAGCTAAAAGACTACTACAGGAATCATCTGTCTCAATTAGAGCCTTCAGCGCTTTGCTTTGATCGCATGACAGATCCCTCAGATACCACAGCATTGTCATTAGCTAAAAATACGCCTTTTGTCAGCAATCGGCCTACTAAAGTACATCCAGACTTGTCTGTTTCTCTGAACAAACAAAGTAATGAAAAGGATATTATGCTCTCTCCCCACTCATGCACTCATCCCATTGCCCCACCCATTTTGCAAATTAAGCCAACCTACGCAACAGAAAAAGTAGCTTATAGAAGCGAATCAGCCCCTCTTGCAAAACAGGATAATGAAAAAAATGATGCCTCAAGCATTATAAAATACAAGGTCATGCTGCATGAAACACCCAATTTTCATCTTTTTACTGAAGGACAGCAGATAGAGTTGGCTTTAAACACACACAACATGCCGCCTCATGAACGCCACGACCTGCTGCAAAACTTAAAACTTTTTTTTAAGAAAAAAGGATTACTTCTGAAGAAACTTTTATTAAATGGAGTCACTCATGACCACACCCATTAGTGAAACTGAATTAAATCAAACCGATTATCTGCAGTTATTCATGCAAGAATTAACCTACCAAGACCCTCTACAACCCATAGATAATAGAGAGTTTATGGCGCAAATGGCGCAGTTTTCTTCCTTGCAAGTAGCAAAAACGACTAACGACAATTTGGTATCACTACTGGCTATGACCAGTGCAAACCAAGCTCTTTCATTACTAGGAAAAACAGTCACGATCCCAAATGATGAACAGGGAAAAGTGACCAAGGTACAATTTTTTGCAGGAAAATCACCTCAATTAACCGTTATCACGGCGAATGGTCAACTTACGCAAGTGGAATTGAATGAAATTAACGAAACGGAGCTATAACCATGACCTCAACCTACTATACCTCTCTTTCAGGCATGTTAGCTGCAAATTATGGTCTACAAAACACCTCTAACAATATTGCTAATATGAAAACACCTGGATTTAAAAAAACAGAAGTCTTTTATTCCTCTTTAGGCGATAGTCGCGGTGATTTACTAGGCTCTGGCGTACAGATAACTGGCTCAAAAACCAATTTTAGCGACGGTACTTATGCAGACACCAAAAGCCCAACTGACTTGGCTATAGTGGGCGATGGCTTTTTTGTCATTAAGTTAAAAAATAACCACTATGTTTACACACGTAATGGGCAATTTGGCTTCAATGAGCAGGGACGTTTAGTCGATGAACGTTCTGGCGGCGAAGTACAAGGCTATGATAAAGCAGGCCATCTGGTGCCTATAGAAAAATTAGGCCCCAAATCCTGCCCGGGAAAAGCCTCCAGCAACATCAAGTTGCAAGGTAATTTTATACGCAAAGAAAAATCCGATGCGGAGAAAAATGACCCATCTCCATCAAAAAACAAATATGAAAATGTCACCTTCAATGTGGAGCAAGTTTTTGATAAAAATGGGAAAAGCCATACCATCAAATTAGAATTTGAGTCTACTCGAGTGAGTATCAATGGTGACAGTACCACTATTCCTGATGAGGGAAAAAGCTGGGATTTAATTGCTGTAACCTGTGATGACATGGCCATTGATTTTGATCGCCAACAAATACTTTTTTCAGGTATTGATGGAGCCGCAAGCCCTGACAAAAGCAACATTCACCTCACCCTTAATAAAGACCAAGCCTTAACTTTATCTTTTGGCAATTATTCTGATGACAACAACAAGCGCGTAGAAATCAAAGGAGATAAACAATATCCTGAAGGGACTCGAATCAAAACATGGGATAATGACGGCTACGGTGTAGGAAAACAACTCAGTTGCTCTTTTGATGAAAATGGACAAATTATTTATCGCTATGACAACAATCAAACTATTGCAGGAGCTTACGTGGGACTGGCTCGCTTTGAAGACATGGCGCATGATTTAATTTCATTGCCCGACAGCTTTTTCAGAGCACGTGAAGGTGCCTCTTTTCATTGGGGACGAGCCAATGAAAAAGGGCTAGGGAGCATAGAAACACAAAAACTGGAAGCATCCAACGTAGAACCTACCATGGAGTTTGCTCAAATTGTTGTTCTACAAAGAATGTTTCAAGCCTGCTCGCAAATAATGAATATCGACAAGCAGTTATTAGAAGAATTGGAGGGTAAATCATGAAGCCCTATCGCATTATTAACACTCACGACCTGACTTTACTTTCACAAAAAGTAAACCAGCAACTGCATCAATGGAGTGAGGAATTTGCTTTGCATCCTTTATATTGCAGTCTGTCCTTACCCGCCAAAGAAAGCATGTTGCAAGAATGCATCAGCATTGAAGCAGAAAAAAAGACTATCGCTTGCAGTGAAAACAATCTGATTGCTCTTTTACAATATGCGGTGTTTAATCATCAAGATGCCTGCTTTACTCCAGCAAGCCATGCCTTAGCTACATCGATGCTGGGGTTGGTATTCACAACCGATGTTTTTTTCAATGAGCAATCTTGTTTTCATCCTATCGAATGGAGCTACTCTGGCTCAACCTGCCTCCAGATGACCCTCTATTGCGGCCTCCACCGCACTACCCTCTTTTTAAGCCCATCCTGGGTCTATCAACAACTGCCGCCACTGAAGAAAAAACAAACCGGATTGTCCTCTTTGGAGCATGCAACACAAACAATCTCCTTGCCTTTAACATTGGAGTTAGAAGCCTTTAGCCTGCCATTACAACAATTGCTTGAACTAAAAAATGGTGATGTACTGGTTAGCGATCATGCGATTGAATCACCACTGGCTCTTGTCTATAACAAAAAACACATCGCTCATGCGACACATGGAAAAACATCTCATTTCAAATCATTAAGCATTAAGCATTAAGGAATTTATATGAATACGGGTATAAAAAAAATCGCTCTTACCGAGCAGCAATCACCTCAACAGCGCACCGAAACAAATCCGCAGTATCTCTCCTTGGTGCAGCATCTAGAGGTTCAATGTACTATCCGCATAGGCACAATGCATATGACTTTGGGACAATTAAAAGAACTGCAATTGGGTCAAGTACTCTCCCTGGAGCAAACAACAGATGAACCTGTTGATGTTCTTTTGCATGATAAGGTAATTGCGCGTGGTGAACTGATGAGTCATGAAAACTATTTTGCAATTCAAATTACCGAGGTATGCACACAATGAATACTTTACACACCCAACTGACAGCCCTTTGCTGCACATTAGTGGGCTGGGGATACAGCCTTCCCTTATGGGCAAAAGAGATGCTGTCCTTTAAAAAAGAACCCATCCTCACTTTACACTGGTTTCACTATACGCTTTTAGCAACGCTACTGCTCTTGCTCTTGTGGATAATGAAAAAACAAGCAATGCGCTCAATGAATACAAACAAATCCTATTCATTAGAGCTGATTCCTTTGCAAGGCAAAAGCAAAGCGTACATCCTTTCTTATCATAATCAACGTGTTGTCATTGCCGAAAATCCACAGGCCATAGCCATCCACCACCTGCCTCAAGTCGAAGAGATGTAACTTTATGATTCGTTGCCTAATATTGTTTTTAATTACCCTGTTTCTTATGGCCTGCTCTGTTACATGCGCTGCCGCCAATACCCAATTAGGCCCTTTTATAATCCATGAAGACCACATAGCACCAGCCTTACAAGCTTTTGCAATACTAAGTGTTTTAAGTCTTGCGCCTGGTATACTTATCATGTTGTCTTCATTTACACGTATTGTGATAGTGCTGTCCATGTTGCGCAATGCATTAGGCTTACAGCAAACTCCTCCTAATAGCGTACTAATAAGTCTTGCATTGTTTTTAACGCTGTTTACCATGATGCCGGTGGGAAAGAATATCTATGAAAAAGCCTATATGCCTTATGAACGCCATGAAATCACTTTACAAACAGCATTAGAGCATGCCGCCCAACCCTTAAAGAAATTCATGCTAAAACAGACCCGAGAAAAAGATTTGCAAGTCATTTTGGAATTGGCTAAAGAACCAATGCCTCAAAGTCCTTTCGCGATCAAATTATACCAACTCATCCCAGCCTTCCTACTTAGCGAATTACAAACCGCTTTTCAAATTGGGTTTATGATTTTTTTACCTTTTTTATTAGTTGATTTGGTTGTTTCAGGTATTTTAATGACCATGGGAATGATGATGATGCCTCCTATGAGCATTTCTTTGCCCATCAAATTACTGCTCTTCGTGCTCATTGATGGCTGGGATTTGGTAATTCAGGCTTTGGTAGAAAGCTTCTATTAAAATTTTTCTCGTACTACTCCATTAAATTAATTTTGTCTTTTGATTCCAGATTAATTAGACTTTAGATTTTTATCTGGAGGCAAGGACGATGGCGTATAAAGTAAAGTTAACTTGGTCGTTGA
>PEQM01000003.1 GCA_002786205.1 Legionella sp.
TAAGGAGGAACAGAGCATGGACCTTAAATTGACTACTTCATTGGCTAAAACAAATACGCAACGGCAACGGGCTTATTCGCTATGGTGGATGATGGGCTTATCACACGATAAAGCCACTCATTTTTAACTCCAAGCTGTTGCCCATGCTTAAGTTGCCCTCTGCGCGGTCTCGAAATAGCCGTAATACAAGCAAGTGTAGACTATAATTATAGTAGGGGGTTGTTGAGGTGAGGCAAGTGATTTTTTTAGAATAAAGGCCTTTGTGCAAACAATTTGGATGAAAGATTACTGTTGATATTGAGAAAAAAATGTTTAACTATACTGCTAAAATTTATTTTGATACCTGCGAGATTAAGACGCGTTCGGGAAATCAGTTAAATGAGCTTTATGTGTGGATGTTAGCGCAAGTACAAGGAAAGTTTGGCAATTTACATGGACAGATTATTAATAATAAAACCCATTTAATTGAAAAAGAATTTCGTTCCTGTCCTGGCGATTGATTGCATTTTCGATCATTTAACGTACCTTTAACGACAAGGCTTTTATTCATGCCCCTTTTATTAATGAGTTTATTGTTTTTTTGTCCTCTTGTTTTTGCTTTTTCTTGTGATGACCCACAAATCATTTATCCAAAGCCCATTCAGTTTGATGCAAAACGAAAAGCCCTAACTCGCCAATATCAACTAACGCATTATGGTATTTCTTCTATAATGATCGAGCCTAAAATAATAGTATTACATTGGACTTGTATTCCTTCGGTAGAAACAACGTTTAAAGTATTTGATCCTCCTGCATTCCCGCTCAATTCAATACGGCGTCATGAACTGCCTGATGACCTCAATGTATCAAGCCATTTTTTAGTTGATAAAAAGGGGACTATTTATCAACTCATGCCAGAAACATGGATGGCACGTCATGTGATTGGCTTAAATCATTATGCAATAGGGATAGAAAATATCGGCGGGATGAATGGCGTGGATGATTTGACTGACGCTCAGGTAAAAGCCAATGCGTTTTTGGTTTGTTACCTGAAGAAAAAATACCCTCAGATAGAAACAGTTATTGGTCATAAAGATTACTTGCAATATAGAAAGACGCCATTGTGGTTGGATCGTGATCCTCATTATAAAACAGAAAAAACAGATCCCGGACCTACGTTCGTTGAGCGGGTCAAACAGCTGATTCATTAATTTTAAATTTGCTCAGGAGCAGGGCTGGTCATGGATAAGGCTTTATCTACATTGCATGGGCTATACGATGAGCGATAAAGGCATCAAGGACAAGCGCTGTTGCTGTTATGGTGTGGGTTGCATGTTGGTCGCAGTCCATGCCCATCGCATTGTTTTTTGCTAATGAGAAAAATAATGCCTTATTATTTTACATTTTGATTATTATTGTCTATGCTTAAGTCATATAGGTAATGACTTTCCTGGCTGAACCAAATTGATGGTAGTTGAGGAGGTTGTGTTGTGAGATGGTGTGCAGGCCTATTATAAATAGGAAGCCTGAAGTCTTACATAAACCACCACTGTGTTTGCTTTGAGCGGCTCAGTAACATGGATGTCGTTGCCTGTATATTTGACATGGAATACATTGGGTGAGTTGCTATGTATAAAATAGTCGGTTTATTGCTCGTCTCTTTAGTCAGTTTAACTGGCTGTTATCAAACAGTTACTACCGTCACCACAGAAGAAGTGATAGAGCCGCAAAATGCTACAGTGTATAGCCCGGGACTGAGTAATAGTTATATTCGCACGGTGGGTTATTATTACAACAAGCCTTATTGGGGTAATCATTACTATTATTATAATGGTGGACCGATTTGGGGAAGCTCTGGATACTGGGGTGGTAATTATTATAACGGATATTAAACAGTAGGAAAAAACACTTCGGTTGTAAAACGCGAAGTGTTTTTTTTTTTAGCTTTATTCTTTAGCGCGCGAAACATATTCTCCTTTTCGCGTATCTACTTTAATCACTTCACCTGTTTGCACAAATAAAGGAACCCGGACTACAGCACCAGTTTCTAATACCGCTGGTTTGCCACCACCGCCAGAGGTATCACCGCGAACGCCGGGATCCGTTTCGGTAATAGTTAAGATGACAAAATTGGGTGGCAGTACTTGAATCGGCTCATTATTCCATAATGTCACAATGCAAATGTCTTGTTCTTTTAACCATTGAGCTGTATCAGCAACCACGGCCTCACCCAGTGCATACTGCTCGAAATTGTCAGGTACCATGAAATGCCAAAACTCTCCATCATTGTAAAGGTATTGCATTTCCATATCGACGACATCTGCTGAGGTTAAAGTTTCATTCGATTTAAATGTGCGTTCAACAACGCGACCTGTTTTTAAATTGCGAATTTTAACCCGAGTAAAGGCTTGCCCTTTACCTGGTTTGACAAACTCACAGTCTACAATATTACAAGGTGCATCATCGACCATTACTTTTAAACCATTTTTTAAATCATTAGTGCTATAGGTTGCCATTCGTTCTTCCTCACAGGGGTAATATTAATGTCGCCATATCGCGTGCGCCGCGCTTTAGTTTGCACAGTTTATCATACTGTACCTTGAATGCGAGATTCCTCTTGCAGTTGATGAATAAAATTAATAGAAAATCATAGCGCAAAAGTGCATGGATCTGGATTCAGACTGTGTTATATTTACACTACAGTTTGTACACCGGTTCATTTTTTACTCTAATGCACGATTTAAGTTGGCAAAAAAAATTAACACAAGGCTTTTCTTCCGCGGCGCAGCTGCTTTCTTTTCTTGAGTTGCCGGTTAGTGAGGAATATTTAGCTGAGCAGCAATTTGCCAGTCGAGTTCCACTGAGTTTTGCCAGAAGGATGAAAAAAGGGAATCCCCGCGATCCTTTATTATTGCAGGTTCTGGCTTCCTCTGCCGAATTAAACCAGCATCAAGCATTCTCTTTGGATCCATTACAAGAAGCAAAAGCCAATCCATTAACAGGTTTGATTCATAAGTATCATGGCCGTGTGCTGGTGACCTTAACTGGAGCATGTGCTGTTAATTGTCGTTATTGTTTTAGGCGGCATTTTCCTTATCAAGCCAATAATCCTGGTACTTCAGGTTTGAATGCCATCATGACTTATATTCGTGCAGATGAGAACATCAGCGAGGTCATTTTAAGTGGCGGTGATCCCTTGCTGGCTGCCAATGGTGTGTTTAAAAAATTACTGACCGCTTTGACCGGGATTGCTCATGTACATACACTGAGAATTCATACTCGGATTCCCGTCGTTTTCCCTGAGCGCATTGATGAGGAATGGTTGAGCCTGTTGGCAGGCTGCTCGTTAAACAAGGTGGTTGTACTGCACACCAATCATGCTCAAGAGCTGGATGAGCAAGTGGAGCAGGTTTGTCAGCAATTACGCACCGCAGGTTGTCATTTATTAAATCAATCCGTTTTGTTAGCGGGTATCAACGACAAGGCAGAAACCCTGGCAGAGCTCAGTCAGGCTTTATTTGCTGCAGGAGTATTGCCTTACTATCTGCACTTATTAGACAAGGTACAAGGCGCTGCTCATTTCGATGTGTCCTTAAAAGAAGCCAAAGCGATACATCAGCGCATGCAAGCTTTATTACCAGGTTATTTAGTGCCACGTCTGGCTACAGAAGAGCCAGGCAAACCACATAAAACATTATTGATAGATGCTTAAAGCGCATGTCCTTTGTCTTCATATAAATTAATCAGATACTGCTGTGCATTATAGGGGCCATCAATACAAGGTTTATAGCTGCCATCACTTTGCATTTCCCACGTATTACTGTTGTCTTTAAGATAATTTTTTATGACTTCATTTTTAATTCGTTTACGGCAAGCCTCATTGAGAATAGGGAACATGACTTCAATCCGATTGTATAAATTTCTCTCCATCAGATCGGCGCTGGAGCAAAAAAATTGCTCGTCACTTTGGATACGAAAATAATAAATACGATGGTGCTCTAAAAAGCGTCCAATAAAGGACAAGACTCTGATGTGCTCGGAAATGCCAGGAATTCCTGGCTTTAAGCAACAAACCCCGCGCACCAGTAAATTGATTTTCACTCCTGCCTGAGAGGCTTTGTAAAGTGCTTGAATCATCACTTTATCAGTTAACCCATTGACCTTAATTAAAATTTCGGCCTCTTGCCCATTGCTTGCTGCAGCAGTGCATTCCTCAATATGGGTTAATAATTTTTTTTGTAATGTAAACGGAGAGTGACTTAATGCTTTTAGCTTGACCACACGTCCTAAGCCTGTTAATTGTTGAAAGATAATTTGTACATCTGAAGCGATAGTGGGTTCGCAGGTGAGCAAACCCAAATCAGTATATCGTTTTACCGTTTGTTCGTGGTAGTTTCCGGTACCTAGATGAACATAGCGTTTTAATTTGCCATTTGTTCGTCTTACAATGAGCGTCATTTTGGCATGGGTTTTATAGCCTACGACACCATAAAGAACCAATACGCCAGCGGCATGGAGTTTGTTCGCTAATCTTAAATTTGATTCTTCGTCAAAGCGTGCTCTGAGTTCAATGACGGCCGTCACCTCTTTTCCTGCATGAGCGGCATCAACTAAGGCATCCACCATGATCGAACTGGAGTGGGTTCTATATAAGGTTTGGCTGATTGCCAGCACCTGAGAATCATTAGCAGCCTGTCTTAAAAAATCCAAAACCACGTTGAAACTTTGATAGGGGTGATGAAGTAAAATATCTTGTTCATCCATAACACTAAAAATTTTACGCTCAGTTTTTCCAGAAAACGGAGGATATTGAGCAATCAGCAAGGGGTAGTTTAAATCCGGTCGGTCTATACTGTTTATGGCATGAGTATGACGTTGTATATTCACCGGGCCATCGCACAAATAGCTGTCTTCGTGACGCAAATGGTATTTCTGTAAGAGAAAATCAATAATTTGAGTGGGGCATTCTTTTTCAATTTCTAAACGGACTACATCACCGTAGTGACGGGAAAAAACCTCTCTTTGTACTGCTTTGGCTAAATCATCAATTTCTTCCTCTCTTAAAAATAAGTCACTGTTTCTTGTTAAACGAAAAGAATAACAGCCGCTAATTTCCATGCCTGGAAAGAGGCTATTGACGTGTGTTTTAATGATAGAAGAAAGATAAACAAAATAATGTCCATTGCCACATAATTCCGAAGGCAGACGTATCATCCTTGGGATAGAACGAGGTGCATGCACCACCGCATAATCAATACTACGTTCAAAAGCGTCTTTGCCACTTAACGAAATAATAAAATTCAAGCTTTTATTAATTAACCGCGGTAATGGATGCGCCAAATCAAGAGCAATGGGACTAATAATCGGTTGAATTTCATGTTTAAAATAATGCTTGGCCCACAGATGAATGTCTTCTGACCACTGATGAGCATCCAAAAAATAGATATTTTCTTGTCTTAGTGCGGGTAATAATTGTTTATTAAAGATACTGTATAATTCTTCAACTAATAAATGAACCTTTTGATGAATTTGGCTATATAATTCATCCAGTCTTAAACCGTCGATAGTTAGTTTGGCTGGAGCCAGGGCAATCTTTTCTTTCAAACCAGCCACGCGAATTTCAAAAAACTCATCCATATTGCTGCTGCAGATACTGAGAAAACGCATGCGTTCAAGTAAGGGTACACGCTTGTCACTGGCCAGCATCAGCACGCGTTGATTGAAAGCAATCGCTGACAATTCTCTGTTAATATAGTATTCGGGATTATCTAATTCAGTATCCATATGTCCCTCTCTTTAATGAATAAGGAAAAAACCAACAGCAATAAATGCGATGAAGCCATAAAAAGGAGACACATTACCCACCGCTAATGCGAAAAAAAAGACGACAGATGCAATAGTAATACCTAAGGAATAATTGACACTAACAACACTTTGCGCAATAGAATAGGTTGTTGCTGCCAGCAGCGCAACAGCGCCGTATTGAACCGCCGTCATTAGTTTGTGAATAAACGGACCATCGTGAGTGACAAGCCAACGATAGCCGACACTTGCCAAAATCAATCCGGGTAAATTAAGACACAGTACTGCAGCAATTAATCCAGCGCTTCCGGCTGCTTTATAGCCAATTAAAGCCGACAGCTTCACAGCAGTTAACCCGGGAAACAGAAAACTGGTTCCTAACATGGCGACAAATTCATCCTGTCCTACCCAGTGGCGATAATCGACGGCTTCATATTGCATAAGTTTCAACATGGAGTTGCCTCCGCCTAAGGAGATAAGGCCAATTTTAATAAAGCTTGTTATTACAGAAAATAAATTATTCATTAGATTCTACTATGGATTTAAGAAAACTAGGGTAGTCACTGGAAGGACATTTGCCCAGTAGCCATCCGGTTAGTTGTTCAACCAACTCATGTGAGCGTCCCTCAACGCAAAGACTGAAATAAATGGTTTTCTTTATCTTAATCTTACTTAATTCTAATTTAATGGTTGGGGTGGTAGGAAATTTATAGCTTAAGGTTTCTTTATCGATTCGGATTCTCGGGCTTGATGTCAGTGCGTTTTTCGGTATGACCTGCCGTGAAGGCATCAGGCTGTTTTGCTCTTCAATTACATATTTCGTACCATAGCCAAGAGCATAAGTAGCATTTTTTATTAGTGGTTTATACCATAATTCATCGTGACGAAACTTAAGATTGGCATCGGTATGCGCTAGCAGTAAATAATCATCTGTTTTTTGTTTGTATTGGTATAGAGACAAATCCAAAAGTCCCTCATCAATCAATTTTAAAGTGACAATCTGACTTTGAGGCCAAAAAAAACGGGCTTCCCATTTTATGGAATCTTCTTGACTATGCAGCAAGGAGATATTTTGAATTTTTTTCGTATTTTTAAATTCAAAATTCCAAATAAAGCGTTGTATTAGTCCGTTTTTTTTCAAAAGAGATATCCTTTATCTAACTTCTTTTTTTGATGCTCGCCATCGGCCCTATAAAGAGTATATACTAAAAATTATTATGTAATTAATAGTTTATAATCAACAAGTTTTATTTTAACCCGGTGGGTTCTCCCGCAAAGACAAAAAGGATGGGTTTGGTATGGCAACAGGACTTTTTTTAATTTACTTTCTCTTTACCTTAATAGTATTGGCTTACGCGTTCAATCCTATCGTTTGGGAAATCGGCAGTGTTGTTTATCTTATCACCGCTACATTTTTTATCGGCATGCCTTTGCTGTGTGCCATTGTCTTATGGTTTTTTGTCAGTGCCGCCATACTGATAGTGCAAGTGGAATCTGTTCGTTTGTTTTTGGCCAATTTATTTTATAAAAAGGCCGTTAAATCCATTCCTAAATTATCGAAGACAGAAGAAGAGGCTTTAAATGCCGGAGACACCTGGCTTGAACAAGATTTATTCGTAGGCAAGCCAGATTGGGCGCGTTTGGCAAAAAGCAATACCGAGTTGACCGATGAGGAGCAGTCTTTTTTAGCCAATGAAACCCATACCTTATGTAGTTTGCTCGATGAATGGACGATTGCTCAGGAACATGATCTGCCGCCAGCAGTATGGGATTATATCAAGACGCAGGGATTTTTTGGTTTGGTGATTCCCAAGGCATTTGGCGGTAAAGGTTTTTCAGCGCGAGCGCATTCTGAAATCGTCCTAAAAATTGCCAGTCGTTCAGGTGTTGCGGCGGTGACGGTTATGGTGCCTAACTCTTTAGGGCCGGGTGAGTTGATAAATTATTATGGCACGCAAGAGCAAAAAGAATATTATTTGCCTCGTTTGGCCAAGGGTATAGAAATACCCTGTTTTGCATTGACGGAGCCTGAAGCGGGTAGCGATGCAACTTCTATTCAATCCGATGCCATAGTAGTACAAAAGCAGATAGATGGTAATACCGTATTAGGCTTGGAAGTAACGATAGACAAACGCTGGATTACCTTAGCACCGGTAGCAACCCTTATCGGACTTGCTGTTAATTTAAAAGATCCGGAAGGATTATTACAAGGCCGAGGCCATGAAGGGATAACTTGCCTGCTCATTCCGCGCGAGACGGAAGGATTAGAAATCGGTAATAGACATTTGCCTGCCAATCAGCCTTTTATGAACGGTACGGTGAGAGGTAAAGCGCTCTTTGTCCCGCTAACAACCATCATTGGCGGGCAAGATAAAGCGGGGTCTGGCTGGCAGATGTTAGTAGAGTGTTTGTCTATCGGACGCTCTATTTCTTTACCTGCATTAGGTGCATCGTCTTCTGCCGTCGCCTATCTGACAACGGGTGCCTTCGCTCGCATTCGTCGTCAATTTAATGCCGAGTTATTGCAATTTGAGGGAGTTGCTGAAAAATTAGCAGAAATAGCCGGCCTTAATTACATGATTAATGCGACAAGATTGCTGACTGTTGCTGCGGTTAATGATCATAAAAAACCATCAGTTGCTTCCGCCATCACCAAGTACTTTAATACAGAATTGGCTCGTGTTGTATTAAACAGTGCAATGGATGTGCATGCCGGACGAGCGGTGGTAGTCGGCCCCAGGAACTACCTGGCGAATTTTTATGCAGGCATTCCTATTTCTATTACGGTAGAAGGTGCCAATATTATGTCAAGAAATTTATTGATTTTTGGCCAAGGGTCCATGGCCTGTCATCCCTTTATTCGCGAAGAATTTTACGCCATTGCTAAAGGGGATAAAGAGGCTTTTCGTCGTCTCATCTGGGGCCATATTGCTTATTTTTTCCAAAATATGGCTAAGGCAATACTCTCTGCCTGGACTGGTAGTTTATTTATTGCCGCCCCAGACCATCCGATGAAAAAAGCCTGTAAACGTTTAACCTCTTTAAGTCAGGCTTTTGCCTGGTTGGCTGATTTGGCTTTGCTTGCTTTGGGAGGGGAGCTGAAAAGAAAAGAAAGGTTATCTGCTCGTTTGGCGGATAGTCTGTCTTACTTGTATATGGCTATGGCAGTATTACGTCAGGTACAAACCCAGCCCAATGATAACAGTGAGCAACTGCATGCCCAATGGGCACTAGACTATTGTTTTTATCATGCGCAAGCAGCCATGTTGTCCTTTTGTCGCAATTTTCCCGTAAAAGGCTTGGGTTGGTTAATGCGTCTTGTGGTCTTTCCTTTTGGCCAAACCATGAAATACCCCTCAGATAAACTAGACAGTGCGTTGGCTTTGGCGATGACTGGCAATAACTCTTATCGAGAGCGGTTGAAGCAGATGATTTATCTTAGTGGCGACAGTCAACAGCCAATTGATAAAGTAGAGAACGCGCTGCAGCTGTTAATAACCCATAATGATTTAATTAGGAAAATACCTGATTTACGTCGTTTTAAAGGGCTTGAATGGAAAGAAAAGTTACAAGAAAAAGTAGCAAAAGGCGAGCTGACAGTAGAAGAGCAAAACCATTTGCTGGCTATTGAGGAAGCACGTTGGGATGCTGTTTTAGTTGATGAGTTTCGTTTTGATGCCATGAAAAAGAAAACATTTTCTTCGGTAATAGAGTCCGTTAAATCGCCCTTGCAGTGAAAAAAGCGACGGCTGCAAGAGGATAATTTTGCTATAATCAGGATTATTACGGTCATGTAGCCGGTTATTTTAAAGACTAACAGAGGATAATGATGATGCCATCCGCGATGCCGTCAGAAGACGCGCTGCTGAAAGCCATGGAAGTTTCCAAATCGTCTGCAGAGGGTGCAGCGTATTTAAATCAGCAAATGAATACAATCGTTACAAAAGCCAAGATGAAAGAATCTTCTGCTAACTTGCTGTTGTACATCGATCTTTTTGCAGAACAGGTTAAAATGCAATTTGGCAGTCAAAGCCGGATATGGAATGGCGCAGAAGCAGAAACAACCTTATTTAATGTCATGCATGCACAAATCGCGGATTCAGCAGCACAGATGTTTGCTTCAGTACAAGATAAAAAAGAGGAGCTGCAAGAAGTGAATTTAAATTTTGCCATAGATGAAAAAGGCAATTTTTTAAGAGGATGGGGATAATGGCTGAATTGGATGAAAAAACAATAGAAGCGCTAGATGAATTATTCAATGCCTGGTTGGTAATGAATGGGATAGTGAATCAGGATGGCACTTTATACCAAGCAGATGGGGAAGGAACCATTCTATCTAACCAACAGGGGGAGCCCATGCGAGTACACCCTGAGCAGTTTCAATCACTTATTAATGATCCAGGCAAAGGCTTTTCTTCCTTCGTCGCGAAAAAAGGATTGCGGGTCAATACAATACAAAGAGACTATCCCGAAGAATAGCAATACGCATTATGGTATCATTTAGCTGGCTGTGTTTAATACCTTGTTGGCTGCATGCAGACGCTCGAAAGATCCAATATCAAACCAAAGCCCCTCATAGTATTCTGCGCTGGCTTCTTTGCGTTCAGCATACTCTCTGATTAATGGCGTTATAGAGTAACGACCTATTTTTAAGTTTTGAAAAATCTTGGGGTGATAGCAGGCAATGCCTGAAAAAAGATAATCTTGAGCCTGATTATCAAGCAGGTTATTCATTAAACCAAAGTCACCGTGAGAGTGCAGCGCAGGATTGCGTTGAACCAGAACCAAATGCATGTGCTTCACTTCAGCCAAAGGAAGCCTTCTGTAGTCAAATGCGGTGAAAATATCTGCGTTGACCGCAATAAAAGGATTGTCTCCCAGCAAAGGCAAGGCATTGATTAATCCCCCCCCCGTTTCTAATCCTCCAGGAGGTTCAGGCGCGTAGTCAATATGCACGCCCCAGCGTGAACCATCTTTTAAATGCCGACGAATTTGTCCACCAAGGTGAGCATGATTGATGACAATATGATGAATACCGGCTTGAGCTAATTGCATGACATGATGTTCAATTAAAGGGATGCCTTGTATGCGACATAAAGGTTTGGGGATAGAGTCTGTTAGTGGTCTGAGACGTTCACCTCGCCCGGCCGCCAAAATCATCGCTGTTTTCATGGCAAAAAGACCCTCTTGTGAAACAGTTGGTACAGGGCGTCCAAGTCCGGGTAGTTTTTCATACATTCCAGCGCATAATTTAAGGTTAACGGCAGATCAGACAAATAACCTGACTTGCCATCACGTAGATGCAAACGACAAAAAACACCTAAAACTTTCAAATGTCGTTGTAATCCACATAAATCAAAGGCTTTGATGAATTGATCAAGTGTATAATAATGACGCGCGAAAGGACTTTGTTGATAAAAATAACTGACCCAGTTTAAGACGCGTTCTCGAGGCCAGGCAATATAACAATCTTTAAGCAGAGACACCAGATCGTAAGTTAAAGGACCGTTCATCGCATCTTGATAATCAATCACGGCCAAAGAGGCATTTTCCTCTTTAATCATGATATTGCGGGCATGGTAATCTCTATGTATAAAAACAGAAGGTTGTTGCGAGACTTCATTGGCTATCCATTCTAAGGATTCTGCAAGGATACGATTCTCATGCTGCTCTAGATTAAGTCCAAGGTATTGCGTAAAAAACCATTCTCGACAAAGACTCATTTCTTTTAACATAAAGGCCTTATCAAAAGCGGGAAGCGACTCATTGATTTCGTTTTTTTGCATGGCCAGTATCAAGTCAATGGCCTGATGATAATAGACGTCAGCTGTTGTATCAGTTAATTTTTTCAATAATAAAGTATCACCCAAATCGCTTAATAATAAAAATCCTTGCTCGATATCAGCGGCTAAAATTTGGGGTGTCGTGATATTCATTTGTTGTAATAACTGGGTAACATAAATAAAAGGTTTTAAATCTTCTTGCGGCGGTGGTGCATCCATGGCAATACAACTGCTATCAGACGAATTGATACGAAAATAGCGACGAAAACTGGCATCGCCAGCCAAAGGCTTTAAAACAAAATCTTCTGCTGGAATAATAGGTTTTAGCCATTCTTTCAGTGCGTTTTCACGTTCATGCATGGTATACTGCCCGCTTGTTTGGGATGCAACAAAAGGATTGTTGTCTCCAGGATCAATTGATTTTCAATAAGATGATGCGTCTGCCTCTATGGGGTGCATCAAGCATATTGTGAATAATAAGGCATTTTGTAAGCGGTGAACATTAACTTTGATAAGAAAAATGTGAGATGGTCTTTTTTGAACAGACTTGGTTCAATGCAATCGGTCTTCTCTGGTCGCTATGGGCGTAGATTTTGTTCTGTCTCGGTGTATTGCTTGCCGGTATTGGGTAGCCTTTTTTCTGCCCAAACTCATTCTGCATTGGTAATGACTGAATCAGTACATGCCTGTGTGATTGCTAAAGATGCTCAATTAACGCCAGCACTTAGAACGCAGTTGGCACATTGTTTAGGATGGCAGGAAAATGATGCGGCACCATTATGCCGTGGTACCTACAAACCGGTTGAGGTAGTCTCTCTTGCTAATCCAGATGAAGTCCGTATTTTGGCGGATAATGCCTCTCTTTATCACGCCAGGAAGTCAACGTTAAGTGGGCATGTAGAAATACAACAAGGTGATAAAATAGTTGATGCCCAAACAGCCTACTTGTATAGAGACAGCACGACCAATCAACTGAGTAAAATTGAGTTTTTAGGCGAAGTACATTACCAGGAGCCTGGACGGTTGATGATAGCGCGACACGTGACAATGAATCCGCAAGACAAATCAGGAGAAGTTGTTGATGTGATCTATCGTTTCCATACGGATAGGCTAAGTGCTTTTTTGCCCGCGTGGGGGCGTGCCAGTTTGATCAAACGTTTTCCCAATAAAGATTATTTGTTAAAGGAAGCCACTTATACGACTTGCTCACCACAAGATAAATCCTGGGATGTTACCGCGAAAACCATCACTTTAAATGACGCGACAGCTACTGGCGTCGCTAAAAATGCCATTATCCGAATGCGAGAATGGCCTGTTTTGTATACCCCCTATTTTAGCTTTCCTACTAACAATGAGAGGAAGTCAGGATTCTTATTGCCGGTAATAGGATATTCCAATGTAAGCGGCCTGGATTTGGGCGTTCCTTATTATTGGAACATGGCACCTAATTATGATATGACTATTGTTCCCCATTTATATAGTGAACGAGGCGTCATGCTTGGGGGAGAGTTTCGTTTTCTTACTGAAAAGAGTTCTGGGGTGGTGAATGGTAGTTTTTTGCCAGACGACAAAACACACCAACAGTTCATCCGTGGTAATGAGCAGACTTACCCTATTTTACAGGGCGAGTCGAGCAATAGATGGGCGGTAGGCATCAATGAACAGACTAATTTTACCGATCACTTAAGTTTTCATGCTCTTGCTGAGCAGGTCTCAGATAATTATTATTTACAAGATTTTAGCTCTAATTTGGCACAAATCACACAAAGACAATTAGTGCGACAAGCGGACGTCACCTACACAACAGATCACTGGGTTTTGCGCAGTATGGTACAAAGTTATCAAACATTGCAGCCGGTGAACGAGCCTTTAATTTCGTCTATTTATGAGCGTCTTCCGCAATTAATGGCTCATGGTAGTTACTATGACCTACCGCTGAGTATGCATTTCTCTATAGATGGGCAATACGACCAATTTCACTGGCCATCACATTATTGGGATAATGCAATAACCCCAGAGGGGCCACGATTTTACGCCAATCCAGTGGTATCAATGCCGCTGACGAAACCATGGGGCTTTATCACCCCGGCGGTAGAATGGGTAGGAACACAGTACCAAGTAGACAACCGCGGGATGATTCCTAATCAGGATTATACGCTGTCTTTGTCGCGGTTTAGCGCCGATAGCGGGCTTTTTTTCGAGCGAGAGGCAATGCATGGATCGTATCTGCAAACATTAGAGCCGCGTTTATTTTATCTCAATGTGCCCTATCAAGATCAAGATTCTTTTCCTATTTATGATTCAGCCAATATGATTTTTAACAAAGATCAGTTGTTTCGCACCAACAGGTTTTCTGGTTTTGATCGCATAGGCGATGCCAATCAGCTGACCTATGCGCTGACTTCTCGTTGGCTAACTAATGGTTCAGGTATGGAAAAAGCCAGTCTGTCTTTGGGGCAGATTCGCTATTTTTCTCAGCGTCGCGTGCAGCTTTGCCACAGTATTACTGGTTCTTGTTCTGAAAATCCTTTGGCTTTAGGTAACTTGTCTTCAACCTATGATTGGTCGCCTATTGCTTCACGTCTAGGATATCGGCTTAATAGCTTTTGGGGTGTGAATGGGGATTACATATGGGATCCGGCTACCCGGGCAACGAATAATGCGGATTTCAATTTACATTTTAATCCTTTTCCTAAGGCCATCTTTAGTGCAGGATACAGTTATTTGGTGAATGGCGATATTACCAGTGTACGTAATAATGCTGGGCAAAATAAAGCATTAAATCAGGGTTTATTTGCCTATGCTTGGCCCTTGACAGAGAAATGGAGCACTTTAGGCGCATACAGTCAAAATATCAGTAAAAATTACAGTATGATGTCTTTACTGGGTTTACAATACGACAGTTGTTGTTGGGCAATGCGCTTTATGGGGGGGCGTACCTTCAAAAGTTTAAATTCTTCCTTTGAGCCACAATACAATAATAATGTTTATTTCCAAATCCTGTTAAAAGGATTGGGGTCAGTTGCCACCAGTGACCCGTATAACATGTTAAGTACTTATATTCCAGGTTATACCGATCCTTTTCATCATTAGTTTGGGTTAATTTAGAAGAAGATGTAAACTGATTTTTTATTTTCTGATAGTATCAGTACCATTACCGCGCAAAAAGAGGAAAAAATATGTTTAAAAAAGTTGCATTGGTTTGTATCTTTAGCTCCTTGATTCATGTGGCTCAAGCTCAAGAAAAGCAGCTATTGGATAAAGTCGTTGCTGTGGTAAATAATGGCGTTATTACTGCCAGTGAGCTTAATGCACAAGTTGCGTTATCTAAAAAACAAATTGTTGCACAAAAGATGGAATTGCCCAGTGATAGCGTATTGAGAAAACAAGTACTACAGCACCTGATTGATGTCGACTTACAATTACAAATAGCCAAACAAGGTGGTATTACGGTAGATAACACCGAGTTAAATGAGGCCATAGAGCATATTGCTGCATCCAATCACTTGACTCTGACTCAGTTGCGCGATGCATTGACCGCTGAAGGGATGAGTTGGCAAGAGTATCGACGTAATATTCGTAAAGAAATGATTATCTCTCGCTTACAGCAAAAAGCAGTAGGGGGTGATGTCAGTATCAGTAACGAGCAAGTAGAGCAATATTTGAAAACAGACAACCATTTGGATACGGCAGCGCTGACTTATCACTTACAGCATATTGTCATTCCTCTCAACGATGAGCCTACTCCTGAAGAAATCAAAAAAGCAAAAAATATTGCATCGCAATTATTGGTTAAAATTAAAAAAGGTGAAGATTTTAGTCGCTTGGCTATAGAGTCTTCTAGCGATGAAGTGGCATTGGAAGGCGGTGATTTGGGAGTAAGGCACTTGGCTGAGTTACCTGAGTTGTTTGCAAAAGAAGTAGTTCATATGCAAGTAGGGCAAGTAGCCGGGCCAATCCGGGCAGGCAATGGATTTCAATTAATAAAATTAGTTGCTTTAAACGGTGAAAATCAAAAGCACATCGTCACACAAACTCATGTGCGTCATATTTTATTAAAACAAGATGCCAACATGTTGCCTTCAGAAGCCCAGCAAAAAGCCAATAATATCTATCAGCAGTTGATGGCAGGTAAAGATTTTTCTCTCATGGCAAAGCAATATTCATTGGATGCGGGTAGTGCAGTAAAAGGAGGTGATTTGGGCTGGGTTAACCCAGGAGAGTTAGTTCCTGAGTTTGAAAAAACCATGAACGAGCTAGCGATCAATAAAATTAGTGCACCGGTGAAAAGCCAATTTGGCTGGCATATTATTCAGGTTTTAGAGCGCAAAGAAAAAGACGATTCAGTTGTTTATAAAAAACAAAAGATTAGACAATTTTTACACCAAAGAAAATTTGCAGAAGCAGTACAAAATTGGCAGCAGCATATGCGCTCAGAAGCCTATATTAACATTCTGGATAAGGATTTAGCGTGAAGCCGGTATTAGTCACTAGTGGAGAGCCTAGCGGTATTGGTCCTGATCTTTGTCTTTCACTGGCAGCGCATGCTTTTCCTGTCGTTGTCTTAGGTGATATTCAGGTATTGCGTCAAAGAGCCGCGGAATTACAACAAGAGGTTACTCTTGTGCCTTATGATTTTGCTAAGACAGTTGAATTTAAAAAAAATCAATTATACGTCCTGTCTGTTGCTTGTCATCATCCGGTGATTACCGGCCAGTTGCAATCGGAACATGGTGCTTATGTAGTAGAGCTTCTAACACAAGCCGCCAGCTTCTGTGAACGACAGCTCTTCTCTGCTGTCGTTACTGCGCCTGTGCATAAAGCAAACATCAATGCAGCAGGGATTGCTTTTACCGGACACACCGAGTTTTTTGCAGAATACTTTAAAGTAAAGCAAGTAGTGATGATGCTGACTTGTGAGCAGATGAAAGTTGCATTGGTCACCACTCATCTGCCTTTGAAAAAGGTGCCGGAAGTATTGACCGTATCTTTAATTACTCAGGTGATTGAACAACTGCACACCTCATTGCAAAATGATTTCAATATTCAAAATCCGGTTATTAAGGTTGCAGGCCTCAATCCACATGCGGGAGAAGGAGGGTATTTGGGCCGGGAAGAAATAGAGGTAATCAATCCCGCTTTAATAACACTGCAAAATAAAGGCATTAACGCGTCAGGCCCATATTCTGCTGACACCTTGTTTGTGCAAAGTGAGGAGCCTTGTGATGCTTACGTTACCATGTACCACGATCAAGGACTGCCGGTTTTAAAATATGCAGGGTTTCACAGCGCGGTGAATATTACTTTAGGCTTGCCTATTATAAGGACTTCCGTTGATCATGGCACCGCATTACATTTAGCTGGAACGAATAAAGTAGAAAATGGCAGTATGATTGCGGCAACGAAAACAGCGATTTCCATGGCAAAAGCACGGTATACAAATGACAAAGATTAGTTTAATCGCCGCGATAGATGAAGAACAAGGTATTGGAAAAAACAACCAATTACTGGCCTACTTACCAGCGGATTTACAGCACTTCAAAAAAACAACTTTAGGCAAGCCTATAATCATGGGACGTAAGACGTATGAGTCTATAGGTCATCCTTTGCCAGGAAGACAAAATATCGTTATCAGTCATCATTTTCCTTCTTGTCCTGATCTCATTGTGGCTTCATCAATCACCGAAGCATTATCACATACAGGCCAGGCGGATGAAGTAATGATTATTGGTGGTGCACAATTATATCAACAAACGATTAATGATGCGGCTCGTTTATATATAACGAAGATACATCATCGTTTTAGTGCCGATGTCTTTTTTCCTTTAATTGAAATGTCACAGTGGATTTGCAAAGAAGAGCGTTTTCATCCTCGTGATGAAAGAAATCCTTATGATATGAGTTTTTGCCTTTATGAAAGGATTACTGCAACAAAAAAGACGCAGGACTAGTCAAAATATTTCCAAAATGTTGATTGCTAAAACCAAATGAACTGCATCTGAATAGCAAAGCAAAAAAAACGAAAAAAAGC
>PEQM01000019.1 GCA_002786205.1 Legionella sp.
ATCACATTTCGTTCGGTTGATGTACTATAATTCCCATGAGTAATTATTTTATCAAACAAAGATAAAAAGCTATGCTCTTGTTGAGTGAGATGCTTACTGACACTTGATGGGGCCGAAGATGCTTTATCGTGCAGTCTATTATAACGTTCTACTTTATGAGTGTCTTCTAACAAACCCTCTAATTTATTTATATCTTGTGCATGTAAAAGTTCCTCTGTTTCAGGAGAAATGCTAATCCTCTCTTTATTCTCGTCAATATATTTTTTAAAATTTATTAATGATTCTATTGTATTCGCATTTTCTTTACTCAAAGGAAATGCCAAATTTTTCATATCTATTTTAGATACCAATTTTTCTGTTAGGGCAGCAAGATACAGCTTGGATGCCTCTTTGCCTAAAAAATCGTTATTCAGACTACTAATTATCCTTCCAATTTTTTCTATATCATAATATTGTGGGTTGATTGTTTGGGCTAAATGTTCAAACTGTTTAAGAGCCAGATTGGATAATTGAATATATTTACTAATTTCAGTAATAGCCTTATTTTCCTCACTCGGCTCCATTTTTCTAATAGTGTCGATTTGTTGTTTTGATAACTCGCGGGGAGAACTAAAGGGAGGAAATAATATAGTAATAGAGGGCTCTTCACTTTTTATTTTTTCTATAGCTGTTTGATATTTTTCGAGCTCCTTTTTTTTTGCTTCTATCGTTTTTGTCATTTTTTTATTTGGACTTTTTTCCATTAGAGCAATTTGTTGTTTAAATGATTCTATTTTATTTTCATAGTGTTTTAAAAAGACTTCGGCATCCTCTCTCTTCAAAGTTGTAACTTCTGGTTCTATTACTTTTGTGCTTGCTTCTTTAATCAAGTTAGATATATTTAAAGCCGCACTAAAGCCACTCATCGTTTGATAGTCAAATTTTTCATAAGTGGTTCGTGTAGCATTTATTTGATTAACAAAATGACTAGCAAGTACATTCGTCACCGTCTCTTTATCAATTTGATCTCTGAGTTGTGGATCGCTTGATATTTGTGAATAAACGCCCTCAATAGCTTTGTTGATGAAAGCAATAATTTTTTCATCTGAATCAAGTGGTTTTAAATTAATAACAGAAGCGTAAGGTAATTTGCTCAGAATGCTAAAAATGTTTTTATTGGCTTCTTGAGGAGACATAATTTCGCCTTAATCGACCTACTTAGGCTAATTATAGATTAATATGAGTTCTTTTTGATGCAATTCGTGCAAAAATTGAGGGTTGGAAAGAGCTCTAATAACTGTCTATATTTAAATCTATGTGGTCATAAAGGGGCTCGTCATGAGACTTGCTATATTTTTAAAAAAAAACAGCCAACAACAGCAAGAAGAGCTCAATCTTATAATGCAAGAAGTAGCTAAACTTGCGTCTCCAACTGCAGGAGCTGATGAATCTCTTTCCTTACTGGAAAATGAGATTGAAAAAACCTATCAAATAAAAAAATTAACTTTGGCGCAATTAATACAATACAAAAATCAATTAGACAAATTACCTGAAGTGTCTGGCAGCGATGTAGATGCGTACAATAACGTTAGTTTTAGAGGCGTATTGGCTTTACGAGTGGAAGAGCAAATAAAAATAAAACAAATAGAACAGTGTAAATTACTTTGTACAGCATACATGGAATCGCTTCAAAAAGAGATGCCATCGCTTAAAAAAGAGATGCCATCGCTTAAAAAAGAGATGCCATCGCTTAAAAAAGATAAGGTTCTATCATGGAATGAAAAAGTGAGTGTTGCTGTGATTAATGAAGAAGGAGTTAAAATTGTAGGTGATACTCAATTGAAGGATCGAGAAAAATATGTTTTTTTAAAATTAACCAAAGAGAAGTACAAAATAATTAAAGCGGCTATCAAGGTACTTGAGAACGATAAGCCCAATGAAGAGAAACTCGCTGATTTTAAGACCATTTTAAAGGATAATGAAGCAACACTGTCTGCGGTCAGGATTGATTCAAAAAATGAAAAATACAAACAAATATCAACGCTGTTCCTAATCAATATCTACAGGGTCTTATTCGGAACCAAAGGCAGTCAATTAGTAAAAGAAGCAGAAAAAATGGGCATAAAAGAGCGTTTTAGTGAGCAGAAAGATCGTCTTATCAGGCAAAAAAGTGAAGATTGTGCTGTTACATCATCGAAGACAAGCGAGAGCGAAGGTGGTTTAAAAGCACCGCGGCAATAGACATAAAATAAATAGTTATGTTACTGTTCTTTCTTACTGTACGGAAGAAGGGAACAAGAATGCAGGAGCTTTTTTTTATCAAGAAAGTGGCGGTGCTTGGGGCAGGTGTGATGGGAGCACAAATTGCCGCACAGTGTGTTAATGCAGGGATTGAGACTTTTTTGTATGATTTGGCTGCAAAAGAAAGTGCGCCTGATAGCTTGGTTAATAAAGCAATTAATCAACTTAATAAATTAAAGCCATCCCCTTTAGCGACTGCTCAAACCAGTTTGCTATTAAAAGCGCGGAACTATGAACAACATCTTAATGACTTAAAATCTTGTGATCTGATTATTGAGGCGATTGCTGAGCGCTTAGACTGGAAAGAGGCTCTTTATCAAAAAATTGCGCCTTATATTGCAGAGCACGCCATATTGGTAAGTAATACTTCAGGTCTTAGTATAAATAGTCTTTGCCGTGTTTTGCCATTACAGCATCGTGAGCGCTTTTGTGGGGTTCATTTTTTTAATCCGCCACGCTACATGCATCTTGTTGAACTTATCCCAGCCTATGCGACTTCAAGCACTTTGTTAGATTTTTTGGAAACCTGGCTGACGCGCTATCTTGGCAAGGGTATTGTTCGAGCAAAAGACACTCCCAATTTTATCGCTAATCGCATTGGTGTTTTTTCTTTATTAAGTATCATGCATCACGCAGAGGTTATGCGTTTAGGTTTAGATGAAGTGGATGCTTTAACCGGTACCTTCATTGGGCGGCCTAAATCAGCTACGTTTAGAACGATGGATGTTGTCGGTTTAGATACCATGCATCATGTCGTGCAAACCATGCATGAATATTTAAAAAATGATCCTTGGCATTCTTTATTCAGTTTGCCTTCCTGGTTTAATGAATTAATACAACAGAATCATTTGGGACAAAAAACAGGCCAGGGAATTTATAGGAAAAATGGCAAGCTTATTGAGATTTATGATATAGCAAGTCGAACTTATCGCAAAGCGCAAGCTTGCGTAGATGATGAAGTCAAATCGATTTTGAGCATTAAAGATCCTATGATTCGTATGGATGCTCTAATAAAATCAAGCAATAAACAGGCTCAATTTTTAGTGGCTTGTTATCGGGATTTATTTCATTACTGTGCTTACCATTTAAAAGACATAGCCCATACAGTAAGAGACGTCGATTTGGCTTTACGCTGGGGCTTTGGCTGGTCTCAAGGGCCTTTTGAAATCTGGCAGCAATCGGATTTAAAACGCTGGGTGTATGCTATTAACGAAGCAAGAGAAAATAACAGCGCCTTAAGTACGGTTTCTTTGCCAGACTGGTTGTTTCCTCTGGACTATTTTTATCAGGAAAAAGGTGCATTTAATCCTGAGCTACAAGAGTATCAATCTCGAAGTCAATTGCCGGTATACAGCCGTCAAATCATGCCAGACGCACTGTTAAATGAGCCTGTTTATAAGGCTTCTGTGGTGTATGAAAATGAAGGGGTGATTTTAACTCACTTCAAAGAAGATATTGCGGTTATTCAATTTAAAACCAAAGCCAATAGTATTAGTCAATCGGTAATAGATGGGCTCCAACATGGTATTGAATTGGCAGAGAGACAGTTTCAAGGACTTGTCTTTTATCAAACGAATGCACATCAGTTTAGTTCGGGTGCTGATTTGCGCTTTGTTGCCACATTGATTAAAGATAAAAAATTTCAAGCATTAGAAGCGATGCTTGCACAATTTCAGCAAGTTCTGATGCGTATTAAATACAGTCGCGTTCCAACTGTGGCCGCTTTGCGAGGTAGTGCATTGGGTGGGGGATGTGAGTTGATGATGCATTGTCAGGCTGCTGTTGCAGCATTTGAGTCGTATCCTGGTCTGGTTGAATTGGGAGTAGGGTTAATACCTGCCGGCGGGGGTTGTAAAGAAATGGTTTTGCGTGCCGCCCATCAGGCCGAATATATTGATTTACTATTACCGTTGCAAAAATATTTTCAACAGATTGCGACGGCAAAAATAGCTAGTAGTGCTATCGATGCAGAATTAATGGGGTATTTGCGTCCTATAGACAAGCGAATAATGCATGTCAATGAAGTGTTGTATGTTGCTTTAAATCAAATTCAGCAGATGAATGAAACCAATTTTTTACCACCGATGCCGATATCTTTTAAAGTTGCCGGTAAGGAAGGGCATGCAAGGCTGCAAACTGGACTGGTTAATTGGCTGGAAGGTGGCTTTATCTCTGCTCATGATTATTGCATTGCTAATGAGTTAGCCTATGTGATGTGTGGTGGTAATGTCAATCAAGGCACTTTGGTTGATGAGTCATGGATGCTTCAATTAGAACGCGAAGCTTTTATGAAATTAGCTCAAACGGACTTGACGTTGGCTCGAATAACTCATCTATTAGAAACAGGCAAGCCCTTGCGTAATTAAAAGGAGAATGGTTTATGACCAATGTTTATATAGTGGATGCATTGCGCACGCCGGTTGGAAAGGCACCTCGCGGTGTTTTTAGGCACACTTTGCCAGATGATTTATTGGCTCATTGTATTCGAACTTTAAAACAACGCCACATGGCAATTGATTGGCAAGACATAGGCGATGTGGTTATTGGTTGCGCCATGCCCGAAGCTGAGCAGGGGATGAATATAGCACGAATTGCCTCTTTGTTGGCAGGTTTGCCGCAAAGTGTTCCGGCAATGACCATTAACCGTTTTTGTTCTTCTGGTGTACAAAGTATTGCAACGGCTGCTGCATCCATTCAAAACAAGGAGATGCAGTTGGCTTTGGCTGGTGGCGTTGAAAGCATGTCTATGGTGCCTTTAGGGGGCAATAAGTATACCGTCAATCCTGCTGTTTTTAATGATGAGCATGTTGCCATTGCTTATGGCATGGGGATTACCGCTGAACGGGTAGCTAAGCGCTGGAATATTTCACGAGAACAACAAGATGAGTTTGCCACATTAAGTCATCAAAAAGCAGTAGCAGCACAACAGCGGGGTGACTTTACAGAAGAAATAGTGCCTATTGAAATCATTACAAGACAAGTTGATTTAAATAACAATCAGGTCATAGAAGAAAAACGATGGATTAATCAAGATGAAGGCCCAAGGGCAGATACCTCTTATGATGCCATTTCAAAACTGAAACCGGTTTTTGCCGTAGGTGGAAGTGTAACCGCTGGAAATAGTTCTCAAACCAGTGATGGCTCCGGGATAGCTTTATTGGCAAGTGAAGAAGCACTAAAGAGGTACCAATTAAAACCTATGGGGCGTTTGTTAAGTTTTGCTGTCGCGGGAGTTCCGCCAGAAATTATGGGTATTGGTCCGATTAAAGCCATTCCTTTAGCATTAAAACGTGCAGGTATTCGATTAGACCAATTGGATTGGATAGAGTTAAATGAGGCTTTTGCTGCACAAACATTGGCAGTTATAAAAGAAATGGATCTGCCTTTGGATAAAATCAATCCTCTCGGTGGTGCTATTGCATTAGGACATCCTTTGGGTGCGACCGGTGCGATACGAACAGCAACTTTATTGCATGGACTGAAACGAACACAGGGCCGTTACGGCATGGTAACTATGTGTATCGGCACAGGAATGGGTGCTGCTGCTATTTTCGAGGCGCTATAAAAGATCTGAGTAGTTACTGACTACAGTTTGAATGCGTTAGGGGAAAAATTACCGCTTGTATCCGTTGTGTTAATGAGTTTACAGGCGTCCGTGTGCTTCGCTTTCTTTTAATCTTTTGGCTAAAACCAATTGGATATTGTCTCTGGCTCGATCAGGAAAGTATTGATAAATATGAAGAAAGTCACTGGCGCTCACGGTTAGAAATTGGCAGGCTGTGATGGTTGTCACACGGGCCGTCCTCCTTACATTTCGTAAAATCGCAATTTCCCCAAATACATCGCCCGAATTTAAAATATTAACCCGCTTCCAGCCCATAGAGTGGGTTTTTACTAAAATGTTTACGCTGCCTTTCACAATAATATAGAGTTTGTCTCCTATATCTCCTTGCTCTATGACTTTCTCTTCCGGCCTGTAATAAGCCATAACACATTTATCGGCCAACATTTTTTGTTCAATCAGACCTATACCTGAAAAAATAGGTACATGAGTTAAAAAACGAATGACATCCATTTCAGACAGCGTGGCGTGCGGCTCCATGATGCGCTCCAAGTAAGCTGTACCATATTCGTACCATAGAAATTCTGCGTTCTGCCCAGTATCATGTTGGGCCATATGCAGCTGTTCTTTGGAATGAAGAAGCTGAATTTCAAATCCAGCTGGTTAAAATCCAATTTTTAAAGCCTTTGAATTAAGTATAGGTTATGGAATAAAAATGAGAAATTATAATGTAAGAAAGTAAAATATTTTTTGTTTTTAGCTTATGATATCGGGTTTGTCTTGGATTAATGTTGCGTCTTATGTAAAAATAAAGTACAATTGATTAAGAAATAGCTAAAGAGTGATGCTTGTGCAAACAGTAGCGATGAAAGAATTGACAGCTGTATTTCATATGGGGAATAGCTTTTTAAGCAAAAAGTTTATTCTACCCTACAATCAAACCGTAATTGCTGACAGGAAATTCCATCGAAATAGCAGACTGATTAAAGTAATTATTCCAGAAGGTATTGCGAAGATTGGTCATCAAGCATTTTATCAATGTAGTAGGCTCAGCAGTATAATTATCCCCAATAGTGTGACCATTATCGGACAGAGCGCGTTTTCTGAATGCGCACGCCTCGTCTGCGTAAACATTCCTAGCGGTGTCTCTGTTATTGAGCAGGATGCATTTTCAGATTGTGTCAAATTAGCTAATGTAATAATTCCTGAGGGTGTCACAATCATTGAGCGTAAAGCATTTTCAAGATGCCAGAGTTTGACCAGTATAACTATTCCAGATGGCGTGCTAAGCATTGGATGCGGTGCATTTTTTGGATGTACTAGTCTGAAAACCATCGTTATTCCAGAAAGTATAACCTCTATTGGATTTATGGCCTTGTCTGAATGCAGTGATTTGACAGCGATTATTATCAATACCAGTGATGAAACCCGTTATAACATCATCAAAAATTTACTTCCTGAAGAGCAAAGAGTACTGGTAGCTGATTTTTCCATTAGTGCAAAAGCTAGAGAAAATCAGCAAAATCTTCTTGGTGAAGCGTATGCTGCTTGTCATCTTCTAAATGCTTTGCCGATAGTGAACCGATTTAACAACTGGGTACGCGAGTTTTATGTTTATGATGGAAATACGTTATCTCCTTTGGTATGTTCTGTCAAAGAAGCGCTTACAAAAGTACCTATGCCTCATAATAAAGATGAACTTCATGTTTATGGGAAGCGATTGGCACAGCTTAGATTATCGCTAATTACGGTGTTTCATTTGGAAAATTATAGTAATACGCTTAGAAAAAAAGAGATTCCATCTGCCTTTTTTTCTTCCGGTAATAGGCCTAAACAGGACAGGAATCAAAAAATTTTAGATACCTATGCTTTGGTTTCTCGGATGATAGTCTGTTTTAAAAGCAATAGTGAATTAGAGTTGACGGTAACAGAAAAAGTCTTGCTTGCAGAAAAACCCAAGCTATTGTCTTTGATACCGGCGACTATTAAAGAGCAATGGGGGATTACTGCATCTTTGCCAACCGCTTTGTCAATTTCCTAAAATTAGAATTTTAAAAAGAGTACGTCTAATAGACTTCAACACTTTGTTTGATAACACTGAGTGTCACTTTACCTTTTTTATTTTTCTCTCTTTTTAAAATAACATAAATATTTTTTTTAAAATCGCTGCTTTGTACTGTTGCTCTGCTCATAAAGTAACGACTTTTTAATGTAACTTGTTCATTGGGGATATTTAATTTTTGTAAAAGAGGGGACAAAACATCTGTTTTTTTGAATCCGTTCACCCCTCTTTGTTCAATTAATTCATCTGCTTGATGTTCGGTCAAACCATCGCCCAATGCCATTAATACTGCCTTGGGAGCGGTGTTGATATTAATTGGTGTGCTCTCAGGAAGTGCGATAAGGAATCGTTGTATTTTATGATCAAGGGCATCATTGACGTGTTTTAGAAGGCGAAATTCAGAGCGGCTAACCATGCGTTGATGAGAGGGAAAATAGGGGGGCTTTTGTGTTGTGTAGTAGCTCATGTATTCATCTTTACCTTTAGACAAATCATAGTTACTTAGCCAATCTTGTAGCGTTAAAACCAATTGAAGAAGAGTATCATCTGGAAGATCAGGATAAAGGTAGCTGAAGAAATTAACAAAGAGGGCGATGCTTTTTTTTTCTGTTAAATTATTCAGGTTTATTTTACTTTGTAAGTCATACAATGCGCCTTCTGTCAAAACATCAGGATACAAGTGTTTTAACGATTCAGGATATTGCTTTATGAGGCCGTCTGATGTGGCGCTGGTAAATTTTTTAATGTGCTGTAGTTCACTAAAAGCCCAAAAAAGAACGGATTCAGATGCTAGCGTTAACTTGTCTTGAGTGACTAACATTCTGGTTTTGTATATGTCCAGCTGCAAGCGGGTACTCATTGCTGTAGCAACTATAGCCACTAAAGTCATGATGAAGAGTGCGCTAAGCAAGGCGCTTCCATTTTTATACGGATGCATATAATGCCTCGGGAATTGCAAATAACAAACTGAGTTTATCCCAATCTGCCAAAGTTAAATTAATCTGTATGGCGGTGGGTAATTGTATGACACTGGATTCTTGCTCTCGTGTCTGTTCGCGCCATTGGTCGAATACTTGGACATTATGATTTAAATAATTAAAGTGGCAGGAGCTGACATGGGTGATAAGCACCCGATCAGAATAATAATTGCGGTTTATTGAATCCAGGCTGTCCCATGTTCGCCGCAGGAAAGCCCCTTGCTCACATAAATAAGCAACTCTTTTTAAGGTGCTACGCTGTTCAAGACTGTTAGGGTTAATCAGGCCATCTCGTGTAAACTCTACGTAGTGGGGCTGTCCTATCAGCGTTGGAAACAAGCGCATTTCGTTACCGCGAGTCGCTCTGGCAACGACTTGTGCCGTGTCTTGTTCAATCATACTAATGGCTAGTTGTAGCTCACTCAGTCTGTCGGCCTGTAAATTGACTTTAGTCCGGGTGTTAAAGGCATAATAAAGTGAAGACGATGTAATAGTAGCCAAGATAGCAAAAAGAGTCAGTGCAATGAGAAGTTCTATTAAGGTGAACCCTTTGTTTTGTTTCATACAAGGTACCTGAATGCAGTTAATTCTTCATAGAAAGGTCCGGACTGTTTTTGACTGACCCAAATGCTTATTTGCTGCATTTTTTTTATAGGGGTGTCATGCACTTTAGCGCGCCAATACCACTTTTGACCTAATAAGGTCGTTATCTGAGTCGACTCCTGATTTGGAATAATTTGGACCAAATGAAGTTGAATCATAGTAACCCCTTGCATGGCTACCCAATGACTTATGGTTTTTTCTTTTAGGCGATGTGTGTTTTCAATATGTTGAGCAGTTGCTTTTAATAAAGCGGTTAAAGCGATGGCAATAATTGCTAGGGCAAGTAATATTTCTATTAAGGTAAATCCGTATGATTTATTTCGGTTCATTCAGATACCTTTTCAAAGTGCAATACCCCATTGCTTGCTCCTGACAGTTCGGCAATTTTTGCGGTTTGATGAGTCCCAAACGTGAGGGAAAAAGGGGTGGTTTCGCCAGCGCTATTGATAATAATTGACAGATTGGATTTATTTTTTTTAATGGACTGCTTTATCGTCACAATCAAATCCTTAGGAAAATAGTGTATTTTAAATAAGGGATTAGAAGAGACAATGGACTGCCATTGAGTGCCATTTTGTAATTTTAAAAATTGATAGCTTGAGCGATTGATTTGTAGTCCCAAGGTTGTGTTTTCTATGATGGCTTGTTGTTGAGCTGCTTTTATAGTGTGCTCAAATTGTTCGGCAGCATAAAGTATTTTTTTACTGCTGCCGAAGTCACCAAAAGCCACAAAGGCAAAGCTTAGTGTAATGCCGATGATGACGAGAACAATCAGGATTTCGATTAAAGTAAATCCTTTATTGCTTGTCATCCCAATTACCTATTTCCGCATTAACTCCTGTTCCACCGGGTTGACCATCCGCACCAAAGGTGAATACATCAATATCACCGTGCTGGCCCGGATTTAAATACAAATAATCTCTATTCCATGGATCTTTGGGTACAGATTTCAGGTATTGTTTCCAGTTAGAAGGAATAGGAGCCGTTGACGGTTTTTCTACAAGAGCTTCAAGTCCTTGATCAGTACTTGGATACGACCCGTTGTCTAGCTTATACAAATCAAGAGCATTTTGAATGGCTAATACATCGCTTTTAGCTTTTATTTTTCGTGCCTCATCAGGTCTGCTCATAATTTTGGGTACAACTATGGAGGCAAGAATACCCAAAATAACTACAACCACCATAATTTCGATTAGAGAAAAACCTTTTTGTTGTTTCATAATGCGCCTTATATTATTGTATATGAATCAAAAGCCGAAAAAATACCGTCATTAAGAGCATGACGACAATGAATAGTATCAGTATATCGGTTAGTTTGGGATTTAGGCAACGAGTTGCTCCATAGAAAAGATGGGTAGTAATGTCGCAAGTACGATAAAAAGTACTACCACACCCATAATTAAAATAACCAAAGGCTCAAGCAGGGTTAAGGAGGTATCGATTAATCGCTTGACCTCGCCGTCCAGATGAGAAGCTGAACGCTCCATCATCGAAGACAATTGACCACTTTTTTCACCACTGGCTATAAGATGTATGGCCATCGGGCTTATGAACCGAGTTTCTTTCAATGCTTCATTAATGCCTGCACCTTCTCTTACTCTTAAGGTGGCATTATCAAAAGCCTGTCTCATGACTAAGTTTGTGACCAGACTTGCGGAAACGCGCATGGTCTCTAGTACACTGACTCCTGCAGCAAATAAAATACCAAAAGTATGAATGTATCGAGCAACATTAATGGTTTTAACTAAATAAGATACCAGCGGGATTCTAAGCAGTATTTTATGCCAAGCGGTTTTAACTTTTAGATTATGCAAGCTTTTTTTGAATCCTATAAAAAAAGCAAGAAGAGATAGTAGCAGGTAGTGTCCATATTGTTTTATAAAGTGACTGATTTGAATTAATACTTCCGTCATTGCGGGTAAAGTTTGTCCACTACTGGTAAATACTTCAATAATCTTTGGAACAACAAAAGTAAGTAAAAAACTAATAATGGCTATGGAAATAAAAATCATGATGGATGGATAGATAAGTGCTTGTTGAATTTTTTGTCGAGTACCTTGCTGTGTTTCTGTGTAATCGGCCAGCTTTTCCAGCACTAAATCTAATCGTCCGGTTTGTTCCCCTGAACCTACGGTTGCTCTGTATAACTCAGGAAATGCTTGTGGAAATTGCCCCATGGCTTGTGCCAGGCCATAACCTTCAAGCACTTTGGCTCGAATGCCTATAATTAATTCACGGATCTTGTCTTTTTCTGTTTGTTCACTAACACCACGTAATGATTCTTCAACAGGAATTCCTGCGGCTAACAGGGTTGCCAATTGGCGGGTAAATAAAGCCAGATCAGCGGAAGATATTTTACTTTTTTGGGTATTGGAACTTTGTTTTTTCTGGGTCAGAGGATTCATCTGGGTAGGAATTAGCCCTCGTTCACGGAGCAATTGTCGCGCTTGGCGTTCTGAATCTGCTTCAACAATACCTTTATCAGTATTGCCATTTTTTTTTAGTGCGGTGTATTGATATGCGCCCATTTTTTTATTCTTGATAGAAAACATTCAGTGTAATCTATAAGTCACTTAAGGTACACTACTGAGGTAAGATTCTGCTACCTCAGTTTATAAGATTTAGCAATAATATTTATCATGGAGAGTTGGAATGGCTAAGCCGGTGTTACTGGAAACAATAGAGCAAAATGAAATTAAATTTATCGATTTGCGATTTACTGATATAAGAGGGAAAGAACAGCATATTACTATTCCAGCCTCAGCAGTCGATAATGAATTCATTGAACAAGGAAAAATGATAGATGGTTCTTCCTTTAAAGGATGGCAGAAGATACATCAGTCTGATTTGGCATTAATGCCTGATTTCGATTCTATGCATTTAGATCCTTTTTTCCAGGACAATACCTTGTTTATTCGTTGCAATGTGGTTGATCCTCAAACCATGCAAGGGTATGAGCGTTGTCCTCGCTCCTTGGCACAGCGTGCAGAAGTTTACTTGCAATCTACAGGTATTGCGGATGAGGCCTATTTTGGTCCTGAGCCAGAGTTTTTTCTCTTTGATAATGTGCAGTGGAAAACAGAAATGAATGAGTCTTTTTACAAAATTGACTCAGAAGAGGCTCAGTGGAATTCGGGCAAAGAAATGGACGGTGGAAATATTGGCCATAGACCCGCAGTAAAGGGAGGCTATTTTCCGGTTCCGCCAGTAGATTCCTCACATGATATTCGCTCAGCAATTTGCCTGACTTTGGAATCATTAGGCATGGTTGTGGAGGCACATCACCATGAAGTCGCTACTGCAAACCAATGTGAAGTAGCAACACGATTTAATTCATTAACTAAAAAAGCAGATGAATTACAAATTTTAAAATATGTGATTCATAATGTAGCGCATAATTATGGTAAAACAGCTACCTTTATGCCCAAGCCTTTGGTTGGCGATAATGGCAGTGGGATGCATTGTCACCAATCTTTGATGAAGGATGGAGTGAATCTCTTTTCAGGTGATAAATATGCAGGATTATCTGAAACTGCTTTATATTATGTTGGCGGTATCATTAAGCATGCACGGGCATTGAATGCATTCACTAATCCCTCAACAAACAGCTATAAGCGATTGGTTCCAGGTTTTGAAGCGCCGGTATTATTGGCTTATTCTGCAAGAAACCGTTCTGCATCTATTCGTATTCCTCATGTAAGCAGCCCTAAAGCGCGTCGCATAGAGGTGAGATTCCCAGACCCAACAGCCAATCCTTATTTGGCTTTTTCAGCGATGATGATGGCCGGTCTTGATGGTATTCAAAAGAAAATTCACCCAGGTGATGCCATAGATAAAGATTTGTATGATTTACCACCAGAAGAGTTGGTTGATGTTCCTACTGTGTGCTCTTCTTTGGAGCAGGCGATGGAATATTTAAGATTAGATCATGAGTTTTTATTACAAGGAGATGTGTTTAATAAAGACTTCATAAATAATTACATCAGCTTAAAAGAAGAGGAAATAACTAAAATCAGAAGTTTGACTCATCCATATGAGTTTGAACTTTATTATAGTTTGTAGGAATATGGATGCTTAAAATATTTTTAGCATTTTTTCTTAATGTGTATGTCTGTGCTTCTTTGGCGCAGATATACCAATGGACTGATAATCAAGGTGTTGTTCATTTCAGCGATACGCCCCATGCCGGTGCGAAAAAGCTGGAAAATCTGGATGTTCAGACTTATTCAACACCGCCAGTTCCTTCATCTGTTCCTTCTATTCAAGAAAATGTAGAGGACATTGATGAAAAACAAAAAGAATATACGAAAGTTGCTATCCTTCAGCCCAAAGACAAGCTTACTATACGCAATCCTCAAGGCTATGTGGTTGTTAGCGCTCAAGTTGAACCCGCTCTATTTCCAGGAGATAAAGTTCAGGTTCTCTTGGATGATAACGTGATAGGGAGCCCGCAAGAGGCGCTTATTTTTCAATTAAGCGGCATCTATAGAGGGACCCACACTATAGAAATTCAGGTGGTTGATTCAGAGGGGAATGTAATCAAAAGCAGTCCTTTTGTGACTATTTATATGCAAAATCCTCGAGTGAATATGGGTAAGCCCTCAGCTTCTTTATAGTATCTTTTTGATAGAAGGTGTTTTATGTTTATAGTGATATCACCAGCTAAAAAATTATTAGCTAATCCCAAGCTGTATTCAGGTGTGATGACTGCACCATCTTTTTCTGATGAGACAGAGCAACTTGTTCGCTTAATGAAAGAAAAAACAGTGGCAGAGATCGCCTCTTTGATGAGCTTATCCAAAACGCTGGCTCAATTAAATTTTGATCGTTATCAAGAGTTTCCTCTTGATAACTTTTCTATAGCCTCTTGTTATCCAGCATTATTATTATTTCAAGGAGATGTGTACCAAGGTTTACAAGCACATACCTTTAATGGTAATGAGCTTGATTATGCGCAACAACACTTGGGGATTTTGTCTGGATTGTATGGTTTATTAAAACCCCAAGATGCGATTTTGCCCTATCGTTTGGAGATGGGGGTTCGTTTGCATAATGCAAAAGGTAGCTCATTATATGACTTTTGGCGTGATACGCTTACAACAGCGGTTAATGAACATTTAATGCAGCAATCTGCTCCTTTGCTGGTAAATCTGGCTTCGGTTGAATATTTTAAAGTGCTTGATAAGAAAAAAATTAAATCACCGATATTAACAGTTCATTTTTATGAACAAAAAAACGATAAAATGAAAATGATTGCTCTTTATGCAAAAAAAGCACGAGGAATGATGGCGCGTTATTTGATTCAAAATCAAATAAGCAATAAAGAAGGGATAAAAAATTTTGATGAAGCGGGTTATAGTTTTTCCCCAGACACCTCATCAGACAACGAGTTTCATTTTGTGCGTGTTCACAAATAATTTATTATGCAAAATACACATAATACACACAGTCGAATTCATAAACTCAATGGTTTCCCCAGTCACAATGTTTGTTGTTATGTTAAACGAGATGATGAGCTTAGTTGTGGAATTAGTGGAACAAAATATAGAAAATATACCAGCATTATCCCTTATTTAATTGCAAATAACATCAAGCACTTACTTATTATTGCCGGCGCTCAATCTAATAATTTACTGGCAGCATTGCAAGTGGCACGAGAGCTACAGTTGAAGGTAACGGCTTTTTTGTTAAAGCCAAAAAGCGATACTGTGCAAGGTAATTTCAAATTAAGTCGTCTTTTTTTACAAAAAAATGAGATTATCTGGGTGGAGCGTTCTCATTGGCCCTCTGTTAATTTACAAGCCGAAAATTACCTGGATACTCTAGGAGAGAAGGGGCTGGTGTTGTCAGAAGGGGCTAGTATTGCAGAAGCATTACCCGGCGCTATGAGTTTGGCCGATGATATTTTATGCAATGAGAAACAAACAGGTATTCAGTTTAGTTCTATTTTTATCGATGCAGGTACCGGTTTTGCCGCCTCAGCACTGTTGCATAGAATGACACAATTAAATCATCATGCCGATGTCTATGTATTATTATTGGCGGATTCAGAAGAGCAATTTAACGATAAGCTAGTGTATTGGCTTGGGTATCGGCCTCAGAATTATTACGTTATCAGGCCTCATACAGCGCGCTCTTTTGGTGCAGTTAATGGTGCAGTCAAACAAGAAATAAAACGTATGGCTATTGAAGAAGGTATTTTGGTTGATCCTGTTTATTCCGCCAAGCTATTTCATGAGGCAAGACGGGTGATTACCACGCAAAAAATAACGGGTAATGTGCTGATTATTCATTCTGGAGGGGTTTTAACATTACCTGGATTTGATTGGTCATTTGATTAGATTTTTGATAGCACGATAAAAATTTTCATGAGCTCCTAAGTTCAATAAGGTCAATATGATTTCATCTTCTTCATACATATAGCCCAATAATACTTCTTGGTTTAATAGTTTGAATTTATGAACCCTTAAAAAATTCAAGTCGCCTTTTTTACGCTCTCCGAGATCAGGATTATTTATTAATTTGGTAGTGTTTAAATAACTGTGTCATCTCTTTTAAC
>PEQM01000006.1 GCA_002786205.1 Legionella sp.
AAATTAAAATGAATTTCTTATTTTCTGGAAACTGATACATGGGGTCTTAGAATTGATAGTCATGACGTTGTTCAGTGAATTGGTGCGCACTGGATGTGATTGAAAATAGGGTTTGATGAGTTGTCGCCATTCATTATTGTGATTGAGTTTTGATCGATTTGAGATGTCGGTTTGCACGAAGAAGGACAAAGCTAAGACCGGTTCTTGCAATTCGTTTTGCAACAAAGTTCTTGCGGCTGTCTTTGTCCTGTTTTTAACTGGTTGCTGGTCTATGCCCTCAAGAGGGCAGACATAAGTGAGGTTTTATTTATTCTGCAAACATAGAGCTGACAGACTCTTCTATATTCACTCTTTTTATTGCTTGGGCAAGCATCTCTGCCAAACTGACCACACGAATTTTAGAGCATTGCTGTGCTTGTTCAGACAGCGGTATGGTGTCTGTTACCACTACCTCATCCAGTACAGAATGAGTGATGTTGCTCACGGCAGGCCCAGAAAGAACGGGATGTGTGATATAGGCTCTCACACTTTTTGCGCCGTTTTTCTTTAACTCATGAGCGGCAGAACATAAAGTTCCCGCCGTATCAACGATGTCATCAACAATAATGCAGTTTTTGCCTGCGGGTTCACCAATAATATGCATGACTTCGGACTTATTAGGACCACTACGTCTTTTATCGATAATGGATAACTCTGCATCATTCAAGCGTTTGGCCATCGCTCTGGCTCGCACTACACCGCCCACATCAGGAGAAACAACCATAATTTGTGATAAATTCTGATTGCTGATGTCATTCAATAAAATGGGGGTGGAATAGACGTTATCAACGGGCATATAAAAAAAGCCTTGAATTTGATCAGCATGTAAATCAACAGTGAGTACACGACAAATCCCGACCGAGGCCATCATGTCAGCAACGACTTTGGCAGTAATAGGAACTCGCGCCGAGCGTACTCTTCGGTCTTGACGTGCATAACCAAAATAAGGCACTACAGCAGTGATACGGGCAGCAGAAGAGCGTCTTAATGCATCTGCCATCGTCAGCAGTTCCATTAAATTGTCGTTAGTAGGTGCACAGGTTGATTGCAATACGAAAACGTCTTTTCCGCGGACATTTTCCAATATCTCAATCATAGTCTCTCCATCGCTGAAGGTACCTACAGTTGCTTTTCCTATGGGAATTTGTAAATGAGAAGAGATTTGTTGTGCTAATTCAGGGTTAGCATTCCCTGTAAATATCATCATGCTGGACATGTGTAAAGCCTTTAGATTTAGATGCATCAGTTAACTTAAACACATAGCAGAAGACAGCCAAAAAGATATTATTATTGTTTGAGCGGTACGAAATGCGCATCCTTCTCGGGTATCTTCTGCCGTCTGTTTACTTGAATTCAGATGGTGCCTGAATTGTATAACAAGAATATGGCAGGGGTGCTAGGATTCGAACCTAGGTATGCAGGGATCAAAACCCTGTGCCTTACCGCTTGGCGACACCCCTAAAACTATGGATTTTCCAATTATCCTCAACCAGCTACTATCTAGCTACTCGTCCGTGCGATATCCTGCGTATTTTGCAGAGATTTTAATTTTTTGTCAACTTCAAAAAGCAAAATAATTAGAGTTTTTATCGAGAAAAGAAGATTTTTTTCAAGTTGGGCTAAAATAAAGCATAAATAACTGGCTTTTTTATTACCGCATACTTTATTTCTCGAATTCTTGGTTCCGTGCAGACAAGAAAAATACACAGACTATGTAACCTTGCGAATAAAATCTTTTTTTAAGCCAGAGCAAAGCGCTATTGGACTTCTGTCAGCAGAGTGCTTTGCTTGCTCGTTGAGTGATTTTATGTATTCCAGCTTTTGATAATGACCTTAATCATCACCCCTTGTCCTTGCAGTCGAATAACTCCAGGCACATCGATGCCTTTGATGGCTGTATAGCGTGTAAAATCAATAGCGTAACCATTTTGCTTTAATTGAATTAAATGGTTGTATTGATCACGCTGTTCTTGTTGAATGGCTCCAGGTGCTGCCAAGCCTCTTACCCAGTAATAGAGGTTATTAACAGGCAATTGAATTCCTGTTTGTTGAGCCAGTAGCTTATCTGCATTGGTGGATGCGATGGTTTTTTTGCCATCATTAAAGGTAATGGTATTGCCTGTTTTATTAATGACCACAGCGCCACCACCAAGAGGCCCGATAAGTCTTATTTGATAGGAATTAGGTCCTTTTTGTACCCAATTCATCGCAGCAGACCATGCTTTGCTTTGATTTTTAGCGGCCATCGCTCCGGTTATTTCCCAAGAGGAAATTTTGGCTGTTTCTGTTTTTCGCTTTTCAACGGAAAGGATTTGATTGGCTGCTGGTGAGTCTGCAGGCTTTGGGACAGTACACGCGCTAAGCAAAACAGTAAGAAGAATTAGAATATGTTTTTTTGCACTCATTGCACCCTCTGTCCATTATTTATAGTTTTTCACTTTACAATACGCTAGACTGTTGGGATATGCAATTGACCCCAAAAAAAATGAAAAAAAAAGCAATTTATCCAGGAACATTTGATCCGGTTACCAATGGCCATATGGATCTCATCACTCGTGCAGCAGCGATTTTTCCAGAATTAATTGTTGCTGTGGCTGACAATAAAGCAAAACGTCCTTATTTCAGTTTGGAAACACGCATACAATTACTTGAGGAATCATTAAAAGGCTATTCCAATATTCAGGTAATAGGCTTTGATAATTTACTGATTGACTTTGTCAAAGAACAACAAGGCGATGTGATTTTGCGAGGACTGCGAGCTGTTTCTGATTTTGAATACGAATTTCAATTGGCCGGCATGAATAGAAAGCTGGCCAAACAAATAGAAACGCTCTTTTTAACGCCATCAGAAGAATGGATGTTTATTTCTTCTACCTTGGTGAGGGAAATTGCTTTGCTTGATGGCGATGTCTCTCCCTTTGTTCCGCAACCGGTAGTTAACGCTTTGTATAAGAAACAGCATGAAAAGATATAAATATTGTCATTTTTTGATGGGCTTTTTTTGGTGTTTTGCGCAAGCGCAAGCAAATCTTGCTACAAGCCAGGCCATCACGCCACCTGGAGTTGCTGTCGCCAGCGCCCATCCGTTGGCAACCAATGCCGGGATTAAGATTTTGACTCAAGGCGGCAATGCTTTTGATGCGGCAATCGCTGTCGCCGCAGTTTTAGCGGTAGTTGAGCCGTATCATACCAGTATCGGTGGCGGTGGATTTTGGTTGTTATATGATGAAAAACAACATAAACATACAGTGATAGACAGTAGAGAGACGGCTCCTTTGGCAGCAACCAGGAACATGTATCTGGATAAGGCTGGGAAGGTCATTCCAGGGTTGTCTTTAAATGGTGGCTTGGCAGCAGCGATCCCTGGCCAGCCTGCAGCTTTTGCATATATTGCACAACATTATGGACGCTTGCCATTAACTCAGTCTTTGGCGCCAGCTATTGAATTAGCGGAGCAAGGATTTATCGTTGACAAGCAACTGTATTATTTTTTCACTATGGGCGACCGATTAGAGTGGATAAAAAAATTTCCTGCTACCGCTGCTGTTTTTTTAAATAAAGGACAGCCTTATCAAGTGGGGGAGCGGCTGATACAAAAAGACCTGGCCCAAACGCTGCGTCTTCTTGCAGAAAAAGGTGCGGATGGTTTTTATAAAGGCAAGACAGCGCAGCGCTTGGTTCAGGGGGTGAATAAAGCCGGTGGTATTTGGAGTATGGAGGATTTGGCTCGCTATACAATAAAAGTTCGTGAACCATTGATCGGTGCTTATCATAATACACTGATTATCACCGTACCACCGCCTTCTGCTGGAGGGGTGAGCTTGTTGACCATGCTTAATATTTTGTCTTATGTTCCGCTGGATACTTTTGCAAAAGTAAAATGGCTTCATTATGTAATTGAATCCATGCGGCTTGCCTACTGGCAAAGAGATGAGTTTCTTGGCGACCCTGATTTTATCCAGGTACCTACAGAAAAGTTGATTTCTGCTGAGAATGCAAAACGCCTGGCTGTGTTGATTAGTCCGAATAAGGCAATAGACAGTGCCGTGCTCAAAGGTGTTGCGCCTAAAAAAAATCATAAGAATACCACGCATTTGTCTATTATTGATCAAGAAGGAAACCGAGTATCAGCCACTTTAACGGTCGATTATATTTTTGGTTCCAGTGTCATAGCGGAAGGAACCGGGGTATTACTTAATGATGAGATGGATGATTTTTCTACCGCGGTAGGCGAGCCTAATGTCTTTGGTATTACCGGCAGTGAGGCGAATGCCATTGCGCCCGGCAAGCGTCCTTTGTCCAGCATGACGCCTACCTTTCTTGAGTCTCCGGGGCGGGTAGCTATTTTAGGTACGCCAGGAGGAAGCCGTATTCCCACCATGACTTTGTTGGCTACTTTGTTATTTCATGAAGGTTATGGTGCTATTAGCATGGCTTCTTCTATGCGATTTCATCATCAATATCTTCCTGATGTATTGCAGTTTGAGCCTGATACCTTTCCTTTGGCAATACAGCAAAAGCTACAGAAGATGGGCTATCATCTGGTGCCATTGCAGCAATATTTTGGTAACATGCAAGTGATTACCTGGGATAAAAAGAATCAATTATTGACGGCGACATCGGATCCTAGAAATATTGGGTTAGCTACGGTTCTTATGCAGAAAGAAGTCGGTTATGGTGTTAAATATTAGACTTCCTGGATCTCTGGCATCTTTTGCTTGATTACTTCGCTATCCCTGTTTCTGCGGTGCTCCTATGCGTCATGTAAGCACTGCTCCTCGAAAGAGGGGGCCAAAATCTCTCTGTTATGTAAGCCGTCTATTCGATAGCAAAGGTTGGCATTGAGGACAATATGCGGAGTGACGGCCACTGATGACCACGGTTTCAATCAGGCTGGCACAGGAAAAGCAGGGTTGTTGTTTTCGTCCATAGACCTGTAACGACAGCTTAAAATAACCAGGCTGCCCATCAAAGCCATAAAAATCCTTCAGTGTGGTACCGCCAGCCTCAATCGCTTGCGCAAGCGTTGATTTTATCGCTTGAGTTAAGCGCTCGCAATGGCTGGCAGTTAATGCTTGTGCTGCGCTTAATGGATGGATTTTGGCTAAAAACAAGCTTTCGGCAGCATAAATATTACCAACGCCTACGACTACATGATTATCCATAATAAGCGATTTAATGGGCTGCTTTTTATTTTTTATTTTTTGCTGTAAATAGTCTTGATGAAAAGCTTCTGTGAGAGGCTCAGGTCCCAAGTGACTGAGCATCGGCTGTGCTTCTGGCGCGTCATTAAAATAAAGAACAAGACCAAACCGTCTGGGATCACAGTAACGTAGCAGCTTGTCATTAGAGAGTAGGATGTCTATATGGTCATGTTTTTGCGCCGGCGCACTTGCAGGCAGTACACGTAAATGGCCAGACATGCCTAAATGAATCAACAAATAGCCTTGAGAGAGGCTAATAATGATGTATTTGGCTCTGCGAGTTACAGCGCGGATTTTCTGACCATAGCATGAATGAGGCAATTGCTCGCTAACCGGCTGTCTTAATTTGGCATTGCGAACGATTACTTGTGTGATTATTTGCCCTTCCAAGTGTGGCTTGATTCCTTCCTTGGTTGTTTCTACTTCAGGTAATTCAGGCATTATGGGTCATCATGCTCTATAATTCGGCCTTTGTTTTTTTTAGGCACGGGTTTAGTAAAAAAATAAGTTCTTGCATAAGCAAGAAGCCATAAAATCGCACCTATTAGCAATCCCCAAAGGGTAATATAAAAGAACAGGACTAACAAACAAACACTGACTGTAATGGCAATGCCTATCATAACATAGGGAGCAAAATGTTCTCCCATTTTTTTAAAGTCCATAAGGTCTCCAGCGAAAAGCTTTATTTAATTATTGATTAGAAGTAGAAGAGATGCAATAAAATAAAATAGATTGTGTTATGATTGGCCTCAACAAGGAAGTTTATTGAGTAAAGATAGAATTATCCAGGGTTAATTTTGCAATGCATGATTAATGTATTTTTGTATTTAACAAGGGGAACCTATGCTTTTTGGTCTTTTAAACCTTTCTTTTTGGGGATATGTCATTGCCGGTCTTATCTTAACGCAAATGACTATTGCTTCTGTAACCATTTATTTACATCGTAACCAAACACATCGTGCATTGACACTGCATCCCTTGATTAGTCATTTTTTTCGTTTTTGGCTTTGGTTGACCACTGGCATGGTTACGGCTGAATGGGTGGCTATTCATCGTAAACATCATGCGACTACTGATGTGGAGGGCGATCCACATAGCCCTGTAGTCTCTGGTATTAAAAAAGTTTTTTGGGAAGGTGCTGAGCTGTATAGAGCAGCATGTAAGGATAGGGCGATGATAGAGCAATATTCGCATGGTACGCCTAGCGATTGGATAGAACAAAAAATCTATGCCAAGCACTCTGCGAAAGGTGTTGTAATCATGCTGATCTTGAATTTGCTTTTATTTGGCATACCAGGTTTAACGCTTTGGGCTATTCAAATGATGTGGATTCCTGTTTTTGCTGCGGGCGTTATCAATGGTATAGGTCATCATTGGGGATATAGAAATTTTGAGTGCTCGGATGCGGCAACGAATATCATTCCCTGGGGTTTTTGGATTGGGGGTGAAGAGCTGCACAACAATCATCATACCTTTGCATCCTCTGCCAAATTTTCAGTCAAATGGTGGGAATTTGATATAGGCTGGATGTACATTTGTCTTTTGTCCTTTTTAGGCTTGGCAAAAGTAAAAAAACTGCCACCTAAAATGGCTTTAGACAAAGGCAAAATACAGGTTGATTTAGAAACAGTGAAAGCCGTGATTGCCAATAGGTTTCAGGTCATGTCTACCTATTATAAAACAGTAATTTATCCTATAGTGCAGCAAGAAAAGCAAAAGTCCTTATCCTGCGTGGAAGACAAAAAACTATTCACGCGTGCGGCAAAATTATTGCGCAGAGAAGAACGTTTGCTTAACGGCCAGGCAAAAAAACATTTGGAATGTTTGTTGAGTGCTCGAGAATCATTGCAATTGGTATACGCGTATAAGCAGTCCTTACAAGCGGTATGGTTAAAAGCAGCATCTTCACAAAAAGAATTGGTTGATGCTTTACATCATTGGTGTCGTCAGGCGGAACAATCTGGCCTGGAGGTATTAAAGAATTTTTCCATGCAATTAAAGCACTCTGTCCCTGTCTAGATTGTGCCAAACAGGTCAATTGTTATGCCTATGCTTTGGCAATTGACCTGTTTATAATCCTTTTATTGTCTTGTCGTCTGACATTTTCTTATTTTTAGTCTAAGATCAAATCATTAGTAAAATGCGATGTAACAGGAGCATTATTGGCGTAATTTATACTGATTGATTTTTGTAGACAGGGAGTCTCACATGGTAAAAAAAGTAGCCTTGGTAACAGGAGGTACAGGCGGAATAGGTTCAGCCATATCGCAATGTTTGGCAGACCAATATCAGGTCGTGGCCTGCTATTATAAAAATGGCAAGCATGAGGAAGCATACCGATGGCAAGAAGAGCAAAAGCGAGCGGGATTTTCTATTGATGTGGTTTATGGTGATATTGCACAATATGCTGACTGTGAACACTTGGTCTCATTGGTTGCCGAACGGCATGGCTCTATCGATATTTTAGTTAATAATGCGGGTGTTACTCAAGATTGTAGTTTGCGTAAAATGACCCCTCAGCAATGGCAGCAGGTAATTGACGCCAATTTAACCAGCGTGTTTAATATGACCAGAAACGTTCTGCCTATAATGCTTGAACAAGGATATGGACGTATAGTAAATATTTCTTCTATCAATGGTCGAAAAGGGCAGTTTGGTCAATGCAATTATGCTGCAACTAAAGCAGCATTATATGGTTTTACTAAAAGTCTTGCCTTAGAGGTCGCCAGTAAAGGGATTACGGTGAATACGGTTTCTCCCGGCTATATCTCGACGCCTATGCTGTCTCAGATGAAAAAAGAGGTACTTGAATCGATTATTGCCAATATTCCTGTTGGCCGTTTAGGTGAGCCCAAAGAGATTGCGGATGTGGTTGCTTTTTTAGTGGCGCCTGAGAGTGGATTTATCACTGGAGCCAATATCGATATTAATGGTGGGCAATACATGTGATAGATAGAGAGCTATTAGAATAAATACTAGACTGCACAAGAGAAGCCCTTCATAGTAAACCAATACTCGTTTTACAGGATTTTTATGACTGCTAAGATTGTACTCATTACAGGCGGTACTGGCGATATAGGGACTGCCATTGCCACGCAATTGCATGCAGCCTACGATCATATCATCGCGTTGGATATTTTATCAGACGAGAAGGCTGAACAATGGTTGCAACACATGCATGCCAAAGGATATAACCGGATTCATTTTAAGCATATGGATGTTACTGATTTTGATGAGTGTCGGCAGGTGATTGAACAGACATACGAAGAGTATGGAGCCATCCATGCATTGGTGAATAATGCAGGCATTACCAGAGATTCCGTGTTTACCAAAATGACCAAGCAACAATGGGATGAGGTATTGCGCGTGAATTTGGATGGTATGTTCAATGTGACTCGCCAGGTTGTTGATATGATGAAAAATCAATCTGATGGACGAATCGTTAATGTCTCTTCGGTGAACGCACAAAAGGGGCAGTTTTCTCAAGCCAATTATGCAGCCTCTAAAGCAGGTATTTATGGTTTTACTAAAAGTTTGGCGCAAGAGCTGATGCTAAAAAACATTACCGTGAATAGTATTTCTCCGGGCTATGTCAATACACGATTAATGCAGGGTATTAGACCTGATTTATTGCAAGAGATTATCGAGTCCATACCGGCAAAACGTTTGGCTGAGCCAGAAGAAGTGGCTTGGGCTATTGAATTTTTATTGCACGAGCGAAGCCGTTATATTACGGGTGCCAATTTGAGTATTAATGGCGGTTTACATATGTACTAAGCTTGGAATAACATGATGCGGTTGATAAAAAAATATAAAAATCGTCGTTTGTACGATACTCATTTAAGTGCGTATATTACCATAGAGCAAGTACAGACTTACGTATTGAGCAATGTAGATTTTAGAGTGGAAGATGCCAAAACAGGAGCGGATTTAACCAATTTAGTGTTGCTACAAATCATTATGGATATGGATGCTCAAGCGACGCAATTTTTTTCTACAGCACTCTTAAAACATTTAATCCAATTTGCACATCATCCGATGAGTGTGTCTTTAAAACAAGCGATGGAATCTATCATGCAGGCACTGCAGGATTCAAATACACAAAAAGCAACAGAGCAGTGGCATACGATGATGCAACATTCTTTACAGCATTGGGATAAGTTATTTAAATAAAAACAGGCAGGATGAAAATAATCAAACTCCAGGCTTGACAATTGTTCTATTATAGACCACCATTTAATGGTGCAGCGCAACATTTTATTTGACCGGAGAAGACTAATGCAATTTCAAGATTATGAAAAATGGAGCGATATGGTTAGAAAAGCGCAAGAACCTTTTCAAGCCATTGCAGAGCTTAATATGAAAACATTACAAAGTTTAAATTATTTAAAGCCAGAGGAGTTGACTCATATTAAAAAACCAGAAGAATTTTTAGAAAAACAGATTCATCTGGTGGTTGAAAATGGTCAAAAAACCTTAGATTACATGCAAAAATCATTTAAAATTTTAGAGCAAGCGATGCTGGATATGACTACCGAATCGCAGAAAAAAGCAGCCAGCTCTAAAAAATAGACGCCATGGCAGAGACGAGGTTTTGACCTGAAATCAACTCATATTGTTGCAGGATTGGCTTGGTGCAAGCACTTGTTGGATATTGATTCCTTTGATTGTGGGGCTGGCTTTTGCTTGTTGCAGGTAGTCAATCAAGGGAACATCTATAATCAGTCCATATTGTGAGGACGCTTCTCGAAAATAAAGCTGATTATGGTGCCAAAAGGCAAAACCAAGATGAGAAACATCCAAGTCTGTTCCTATCTGTTTTTTTAAATCCCAGTTGGGTCGGATGATTTCAATCACCGCACCATCAGGAATTTGAGCAAATAGATCTTGTTGTGCGCCTTCTTTAGTAAAAAGGACATCTAATGGAATATAGGCGATGCGACTCAGGCGAGGTTCCAGGTGGCTGGTTTTTCTTTGCAGCTCTGCCAAGCGTTGTTTTTTAAGCCTGTCTGTTGCTTGTGTAAGACGAATAGAAGAGAGCTCTTTTTTTTGATACCAACTTGCTTTATCAATCAATGTAGAGGAATAACGCGCGACAGATTGGTTGTTTTTGTCATGAATGCTCGTTGTAATGTCCTTTAGGATGCCCAATTGCTGATTGCTTTTATTCCAATCTAAAGAAGTAAAGTGATGACGATTCCAATAAGCGACCGAACCAGACTGGTAACGTAACAGATTAATACATTTTTTAAATGAAGACAGTGAATCAGATAAGGCCAGAGCCAACATGGTATTCACATATGTGTCACAATCAAACGCATCTGTACGGTATAATGGGTATTGATCATAACGTGCATGCATTCCCTCGCCTAATGCGCCTAATAAATAATCACGTCCCTTAAAATGCGCACTAAACCAAGCCAGTTTATCAATAACAGAGTTATTCGGCATTGTGTTTATGCTGTGATATAGTCTGGTAATGTCAGCGTCTGCTTGGCGTTCAATGGCAGACGTGGCAAGAGCCTGGATGGAATAAAAACAAAAAACAAAGAAGATAGATTGAATATAAGAACGCATTTGAAATAAACAGTAATGAACGTGCAATTTGATTTCATAGTAAACTTTTTATAGCGAGGGAGCAAGAATGCTCAGTATTATTTGGTTAGGCATGATTGTCGTGGCGGTGATCACAGGGATTGTTGAAGGGACACTAAATGAAGTCGTGAAGTCAGTAACCGATTCTGCCAAATTAGGCTTTGAACTGGCACTGGGATTGGCTGGGATTATGTCTTTATGGCTGGGTATTATGTCGATAGCCACAGAATCAGGATTAGTGGCCAAATTAGCTACCTGGTTAAAGCCGGTATTAAGGCGTCTGTTTCCTGATGTGCCTATTGATCACCCTGCTATGGGGGCCATGGTCATGAATATTTCAGCAAACATGCTAGGATTAGCCAATGCGGCCACGCCTTTTGGTTTGCAAGCCATGAAAGAATTGCAAACACTCAATCGACAGGCCAAAGTTGCAACCAATGCCATGTGTACTTTTTTGGCTATTAATACCTCCAGTGTGCAGCTCATTCCAGTAACAGCAATGGCTTACCTGGCAGCGAATGGCAGCGTTAATCCTAGCAGTGTCATCCTCAGCTCATTCATTGCTACCAGTGTGTCTACCATAGTGGCGATTATTGCAGTAAAAAAATTGGCTCGATGGTCCGTATTTCAGTATGAAGGAGCAAACAGTTTATGAGCTCATGGGCTAATCAGCTTTCCAATATGTTGTTTCTATTGTTTGTGGTCGGTATTCCTTGTTATGCCGCATTAAAAAAAGTGAACGTATTTGATGCCTTTATTGTTGGCGCAAAACAAGGCTTTGAGACCAGTGTTTCCATCATCCCTTATCTGGTTGCGATGCTGGTAGCTATAGGCATGTTAAGGGCCTCAGGTTTTTTTAATGTACTGAATCATTTTTTAGCGCCATTGCTTCATTTTTTTGGAATGCCTCCGGAGGTGCTTCCTTTGGCATTAATTCGCCCTTTTTCGGGGAGTGGCTCTATTGGCATTATGGCGGAGTTAATTCATCATTATGGGGGTGATTCTTTGATTGGCAAAATGGCTGCTACCATGATGGGAAGTACAGAAACTACTTTTTATGTGATTGCAGTGTATTTTGGTTCGGTGGGAATAAGGCGGACGAGACATGCCATACCGGTTGGACTATTAGCTGATTTAGCCGGAGTTATTGCTTCCGTAGCAATCTGTCGATATCTTTTTGGTTGATTGAACTGCGGGATAGGCAAAGAGCTAGCCTATCCTTTTTGGGGCTTTTCTTTTGCTGGCGAGCTGAGTTGATTCATGTAATTTCAGCTGCGCAAGTAAGGTATTGGTTTTTGCTTTAAATGATTTGATTTCTCGAGCCGGCACAGGTGACGCGGTAGGCAGGCTTGTTGTGCTTGGATTACGGGGCTCATTATTTACATGCAACTCATAATGACAATGAGGCCCCGTAGCCAAACCAGTTTGTCCTACATAGCCAATCACTTGCCCACGCTTCACTCGGCTTCCTCTGGACAAGCCTTTTTGAAATTTTAACATGTGGCCATAAACGGAGCTGTATTTGGCATCGTGTTTGATTTTAATCATATTACCATAGCCGTTGTGTCTATCGATGACTGTAATAACGCCATCTCCGGTCGCTTGAATAGGGGTGCCTATCGGTGCTGCCAAGTCAATGCCTTTATGTGCTCTTTTATAATGCAAGATAGGGTGATTGCGTGATAAGGCAAAGGTAGAGCTAATATGACTGAACTTAATCGGATAGCGAGAAAAGGCTTTTTTAAAGCTCTCACCTTGGGGGGTATAATAGTCCGTCGTGCCGTTGGCACTGGTGTGACGAATGGCCTGAATGGTTCTGCCATTATTGATATAAGAGATGGCAACAATATCGCCAGTACCGACCATTTTATTGCCTATATAGTGAGCGTCATAAATAAAGGAAACCTGATCGCCTGAATGCAAATGCGAAAAATCGACTTCTTTTTTGAGGATTTCTGTCATTTTGGCAATATACTTATAAGGAATATTTGCCTGTTGTGCAGTAGCATAGAGTGAGTTTTTAATGGTGGCTGTTACATACAATTGCTTTGTAATGGTTTTTTTAGAGTCTACATGAAATTGGTAGCCTCGGGTTGACTTGGAGATGGTTAACGTCTCAACATAGTTGATGGGGATAACAAGCTGCTCCAAGTTGTTCTTTTTTATTAAAAATTTAAGTTCCTGGCTGGGCTTGATAGCAGACAATACTTTTGCATGCGGATTTTTATTCAGTATCTCTTGTAGTACTTTAGCACTTAAACCCAGGCGATGAAAAATAGAAGCCATTGAATCGCCTGCGCGAGGCCTAACAATTTGCCAGCCGTCATTTTGAACAGCCAGAGTCGAGGCAGGAGCCGTCTTTTTTTCTTCTTTTTTCGATTTTGCTGTGTTGGTTGTGTTTTTTATAACCGATGGCTCTACAAGCGGCATATTATCAGAGGTTTCTTCGCTAGAGGTCGCGGTCTCATCGACCAAGCCTTCTTCATCAGGTTCTAAGGAAAGCTCAGGTCTTGGAATAGAAAAAGAAATCGATTCAGGGGTATTTTTTTTATGATAAGCGAGTTTCTTCACTAGGAAATAAGTAAATAAAAGAACAAAAATTAATGCCATAAGCACTAATAATCGTGATGGTTTACCAGATTGTTTATTTAAACTCTTTGGTCTTTGAGCCATTGTTCGCCTATACTGCTGTCTTGCAAAAATGCGGTTGTTATTGTTTTATTCAATATAATATCATCCTTGTGCTATACCATTGCTTCTGTGTGCTCTTCCTTAATGTTACCTAATATTTGATTATATTGTTAGATTTTTTTTTATTTGGATTAACAAAACTACTCAAATGGCTGATTATACCTGGCAGAAATGTGTTAACCGGGCTAAGATACTCGTTGAGAAGAGATAGGTCAATCATTTATAGACATAGGTTTTAATAACATGAAATTGGAAGATACGATTTGTGCTGAATTAATGCGAGGTTGTGAAGAAGTTCTGCCTCTAAGCGAATTTGAGAAAAAACTACAAAAAGGGATCCCTTTAAAAATTAAGGCAGGATTTGACCCTACTGCACCTGATTTGCACTTAGGACATACTGTATTATTAAACAAGTTAAGACAGTTTCAATTACAAGGTCATGAAATACTCTTTTTAATCGGCGATTTTACTGCCATGATAGGCGATCCCACGGGGAAAAATGCAACACGTCTGCCCTTGAGTGAAGAGGCAGTGAAAGAAAACGCCAAGACTTATCAAGAGCAGGTATTTAAAATTCTCGATCCAGAAAAAACACGCATAGTATTTAACTCTCAATGGCTTGGTGCGTTTAATGCGGTTGATTTGATTCGTTTGGCGGCAACACACACCGTCGCGCGAATGTTGGAGCGTGATGATTTTAATAAGCGATACCAGGCAAATCAACCCATAGCCATACATGAATTCTTATACCCATTATTACAAGGTTATGATTCAGTTGCACTCAAAGCAGATGTTGAGTTAGGTGGCACGGATCAGAAATTTAATTTGCTGATGGGGCGTGAACTACAAAAACATTATGGTCATGAGCCTCAGGTTATAATGATGACACCACTCATTGAAGGTTTGGATGGTGTGAAGAAGATGTCCAAATCTTTAAACAACTATATAGGTATCAATGAACCCGCTGGAGAGATGTTTGGTAAGCTCATGTCTATTTCTGACGAATTGATGTGGCGTTATATTGATTTACTAAGCTTCAAGAGCAGTCAGGAAATACAGGCTTTAAAAAAATCCGTAGCCGAAGGAATGAATCCAAGAGATGTAAAGATTGATTTCGCTAAAGAGATAGTGAGTCGCTTTCATGATGACAAGCAGGCCATGCAAGCTCATAAAGATTTCATCGCGCGCTTTCAAAAAGGCATTATTCCTGATGACCTTGAAGAAACAGTGATGTTAAGCACAGAGCCGATGTTGCTGACCCAACTGCTAAAGCAAGCAGGGTTAACGAGCAGCACGTCAGAATCCTTGCGCATGATTAAGCAAGGTGCGGTGAAGATAAACAATGAAAAGATTGCTGATGCTGGACTAAGCCTGACAATGAATGCCTCTTATATAATACAAGTAGGAAAGCGCAAGATTGCCAAGGTGTTGTTAAAAAATGCACAGTGAAATTTATTTTAGAAAAAAGT
>PEQM01000044.1 GCA_002786205.1 Legionella sp.
TTAATTTCAACTAATAAAATGAGCGTCTGTTTTGGGGATTTATGAGCCAATCGCTTTTTTTGAATAATCAATTGAGCCCATCTTATAGTTTTGAGTGGCTCTTTTAAATTGAAATAGGTGGTATACCCTCTGTAATTTTGGGTGGCACCTATGGACAAGAATACTCAAATGACTTGCTTGCATCGCTATCGTTGCACGCAACCCACCTCATAAATCGTTAGTACCAACTGCATAAAGTATTACTAAATTAAAACTCTGACTAATGCGATATTAGTCAGAGTTTTAATTTAAAGATTAAGTTTGGTAATAAACGACTGCTTAGATCAGGTCTAAGCTAATACATATTAGCTATAGCAATATTCAAAGCCCAGCCGCTTCCCTTGGTTATAGCCACAAAATGCTTTAGAAGGTTCTCTGTTCAAGACTTTTGTAAGCAACGAGTAAAATCGTTGACTTATACCAATTTCTTTGCAGTCATTTCGATAAGCAAACTCAGCGCCATAAAATGCCAAATAGGTTTTGTTAATGCCATTAAAGGTTCCATATTCTGCACGTCGTATTCTTGAAAAGAAAGATTCAGCCTGATTGTTATTTATACCAAACTCGTCTTGATACTGAACGGAATGATTAACCGCAAAATGTGTGATTCCAAGTAAAGGTTCTATTTTTTTAAAAGCACCTCCAAAATCTGACATGATGATGGATCCTTTTGCAACAGATTTTTTTATGAGTGGCAGGATTGTTTCAGCTGTTTCTTTATTTAAAACGTAAGTGATTGTCCTATTCGAACCGTACGATCCATCATCATTCAAAGCTAATTGAGATAGCGCAAGAATGATGCGGCGATTTTGTAGTTTTTTTTGATTGGAAGGTTCAGGGTGCGTTTTTTTATCGGGAACGATAGAGTCTTTCCTAACCCTTAATTTATTGTTGACTAAAAAAGAATCAGACATTTTTCTGACATTGCTTCTTCGAGGCTTGCCACAAATATGCATACAATCAATATGAACAATACCATTCAAAGGTGTCATATCCATTGTTTCAAATACTACCTCTCTGATTTTCCCTATATTTAAATACGCAGTTTTATAGGTAACGCCCAAATCAGATGGCAGTTCATTTGCATTTGCACCCTGCAACCCTGTAGTAAAGGCAAACAATATCCACAATAATTTTGAGAACTCTAATTTTCGATTGTGAAGTGCTGTACCAGAGGTCACGCTGAATCGGTGATTGCAATGTTTACAATGCCACTGTTTTCTTTTATTGATAAACCAGTGCTTTTCAACTGCGCCACACTCTGGGCATGCAAATCTTTCTTCTTCTCCAAACCTGCCAACTCTAAAGATTTCCCAGCACTCCTGCTCTGAAAGTTTTGCTAATTGATATTGAGTCAACTCTCTGTTGACCTTATTTCTGCTGTAATGCATTGCCATATATAACCTGCCTTTTCTTGATAAATGAAAATTGCAGGCGTAGCGATATGTTTTTTCAGGCAACAACTATTTATCCAACATTAAAATAATTATTGGTTTTACTTGACAAACACATCTATAAAGCTAAAATATACTTACAGTCCTATTAGATTGCAGCACATTACAAAGCTCGGAATACCTCGTCAAAGGTTCTGAGCTTTGTGCTTTCTACGCCTTACTATTAGTGATTTGTATTTATTTCATCCTCTATTTCCTCCTCTTTAATTGATTTATCACATTTCTGATAGAGCTTTTCTATCCATTCACCGACATCTTCTGGTCGCCATTTCCTCGTTCTACCAATACGTGTAAATGCAGGAGCATTGCCTTCTGAGATTAAATATTCAAACTTACGTAAGCTAACTCCTAGCTTTTGAGCTACTTCGTTCGCATCAATTAAATACTTTTCGTTCATATGGTTATCCCATGCATTTATTTGCAGTGAAATGCATTTTGAATTAATAATCTGTATCATGATAGCTATCAAAAAAACATCAAATGTCAAATTGTGGCGCACTTTAATTTTCTTCGTATGGGATGGGTAGAACTACACAATGCCGCAATGGAGTTTGGTGCAGAAGAGAATTATTGGTACAGGGGCCGTAGTAAACAAAAAAATAGAATATTCTTAGATGCTCAGTTGTATAGCTCCTTGCTACCTAAGATAGTTAGCTACTCACAGGTAGATTTGGAAGCCTATGGTTGCAGATCTGATCTTATTTTCAATTTAATTTATAGGCATATACGTAAAGCAGCAAGAAAAAATGATGAAATATTGTGGGAATTTCTTACCACAGTTGACACTGTTGAAACTCTAGTAGATCAATTTCAGCATAGCGCGTTTTTTATTCGAGATGCTCAAGCTCCCTCATTTTCAAAGATCCAGATTCATACTATTGCCAAATATGGTACATGGCTAATTTACCGCGAAGCTAAAACTCCCAAGGAATATTTGTCAGCTATTTTGTGGGGGTTTGCACTTATTGGCCTTACTAAACATCTATGGAGCCAACAGGGTGTGTGTGAATTTTGTTATCGTAGGACTTGGCCTGGTAAACGGTTTTGTGAAGAGCATTCACAAAGTCAAAGCGATATCATCAATCGCTCTAAAAATTACATGAGCTATAGAACTGGTAAAAAGGCACATCTTCTAGTGAAAAAGCATAAATTAACGGAGAGGGTTCAAGGCTCCGCCATGCTGAAGCAAGCTATTTCAGAAACAGCAATGTGCGATTTACTTTTCTCAGCACTCATTGATGAAGAGGCTAAAAGCGATGAAAAAGAGCTGATTTATCATGCGCTTTCGCAAAGCCCACGAGTGTTAAGACGGTTTAGAGAACAATCGGACATCTCTTATGAAGAATATGTCGCATTGAAATATGACAGCCTAATTAGCCATTTAAGAAAAACTTTAGATCCTTATGAGTTATCAAATATAGGATGGCCAAGTAAAATACTTGCAGCTGAAATCTGGTTTACTGCAGAAATAAAAGTGAGTCCAGGCGTTCGAAAAAATGGGAGGAAAACTACAGCAAGAATTGCTATGGCAAAAAAGCTATTTGCGTCTGGACTTACCAAATCTCAAATTGCAGCTAAGCTAAAAATTAGTCCATCTACAATATCAAAATGGCTGGTACGGAAACCTGAAGTTAAGAATGAGTTTAGAGAGATTGACGACGTGATTTTCTTAGATTAGTATTACTCAACGATTTAAAATCGCGGGGTAAGTTGGCACCCGTCAGTGCACGCACCGGAATTTACCGGCACGGCAAAGCCAGAAAGATTAAATTTTTTTACTACCGGCTAAATGACTCTTGGAAAGCTGGATAACGCGTGCCGTCCTGAAGTGCTTTCCTTATTTGGAGCTCATCATGACCGACCTAAATTCTGACTTATCATTCCCGTTTGAGCAATCTGACCATGAACAAGCTTTTGCTTTATGGATTTTTGTAGCTCTTCGTATCCCTCGTTTCACCAATGAAACGGCTCTATCAATAACTCAAAGCCTAACTCCCAAGCTTGGTGAAGACCCCAAAAAACTTGCGAAACGCCTTCGCAAAGCTATGGCAGAACATGGTGTTGCTATAAAAAATACTGCAGCAATCGAAGCCGCAGCTAGAATGCTTGGTCACAAAAATTGGCACACCGCCAATAGTGACAAAGCAAAATATCGTCTTAAAGTCTCCGGATTACACTCTTCTGATGAAAAACTATACGTAGATTGGAGAAGCCTAACCGACACTGTTTGTGAACTATGCAGGGGCTGGGCAGTAGATCATGGCGCCAAACTGTTTGAAGTACACTTTGGACCATCGTACATGATTATTAACTCAATACCATCTTTAGATGTCTGGCCAGACGCAAAGGCAGAACAGATGTGGCCCTTGTTCGCTGTTAACCCGATAGAGGAGGATGCTGAATGGCTTAACGGTGCTGCTAGCATGTTAGAAACCGTCCGTAGGCATTTAGAAGAAACAGGGAAAGCTACTTTGGATGGAGTCGCTGTGCTTCAATTATGTGAAAACTATTCAGGAACTTCTTCAGGGATCGATTGGCATGCATCAACGATGCAGGATGTTTGCAATACAGAACTGATACTACTTCGTGAAGATAATGAGTTAATGCCAGGCTATGAAATAGCACGTGGTAATGAACATAATTGTTGGGCACAAATTGAGCTTGCCATTAAGGACGATAAAAAGACTGATATAACTGCGAGTGACGGTGCATGGTACATTGGCGAAGCACGTTATGTCTGGCAGTTATCCACTCTTAGACCGTTAGAGTTTGTTCCAGAGCTTGTAGTTAGACAATTAGGTGAGTCTGAAGTTAATAAATTGCTACACCGCTTTTTCTTGTCTAGGAAGATATTTAACGGAAGAATTCCTCACAATCAAGTAACAAAGCGCTTGGACTACCTGGGCAGGTTAGGTGAGACCTTCCGAGTAGACCTGCATAGAATTCTCTTGGAATTGCAAAAAGTGGGGCATGACTGGAAATCCTATGGTGACTTAATAAATGAAGAGGTTGAATTTACTTCTGTACTTCCTGTAGGTTTCGTTATTCGCCTAATTGAGTATCTCAAACTAACGGATCCGAATATTTTATTCCAGAAGCCAAATAGATCTGAATTAGTAAAATTAGATGATGATGGGCTTCTTCGCTCACTTATTCCTAGGGTTGATTGTATTGTATACAAGATCCCAAGAGGTATTTCAGCCGCAGTCAAAGAGCAAGTTACAGAGACCATTGCCGACTTTAGTGCCAATATACAGTTGCAAAATCTTACATCCAATGGCGGTAGTTTTTCAGGCCGTAATCACACTTTACCCTATCTTGTTTACGCAAATGATGGTGAAGAATTTAGGCTTACATTATTGAGTTATGGATTAGTGATATTTGCAGGTGTTACACCTAGATTAATTCCGACGAATGGGTTGATTGAACTACCCGAGGACTCCCTTCCTTACGCAATAGGCAATAGTCTATATTTAGATATTGATTTTGACGATGAGTCTAAAAGACAGGCCGCATAAGTAAAATTAGGGCTGAAAGGTGTCTAGTAAACTAGTGGCGATTCATGCCGTGTAAGGCTTATGCCTCCCTATGAGGTTTGCTCATGAAAACTGAATCCACTCCTCACTCTGATACAACCGAGCTTCATCGTCTTGCGACCGAAGTTTTCAGTTCTGACAATAATTATCGATCTGCTTGTATTTGCTTGTGGTTATGGGCGCTCAGCGGCTTCTAGCCATTCAGTTACACCATTAACTCCAAGCGAAAGTAACATATCTTGTATAACGACGACCCGTTGTAGCATAACACCATGGTCAGTCTCTTCTCGTTCCTCGGCTTCAGAAAAAAGGCGAGTCATTAGCTGAGTGAAACTGTCCTCATGATCATATAAATGAGGTTTGCTATGAATTACATAGGTAAGGTAAATTTCTGTTACTGCTAATGCATATTCTGGGTCATGTTGCGAAAATGCGTTAAGCCACTCACTGATTCCGAATAGATTATGGTGTTTATTCTGAGTATCATTTTCTAACACAGCCAAACAGCTAATAAAAAGATTTGTCGGAACAAAAATCATTGCCGACTTATTCCTGAATATATGAATCATTTTCTTCGCAACTGCTAATGCGTGTGTACCACCTGCATTTAAACCTGCTTCGATACCGGATAGGCACTGCTCCTGATACAGTCGGATGTTTTCAGTGTTTGACCATACGGCAGCAGCACCCTTCCAGGCCTCTGTTTTATCAAGAGTCTTTAAATTCTCAAGAAATTCAACAAAGTCGACATGGTAGCTCATGGCCGCCAAGGCCATAATTCGTGCCCAACTTTCTAAGTCTTTGCCGTTCCCCTCATTGCGAAGACGAGATAGTAATGGCCTTACTACTACGAAATGCTTGTGATATGCGTAATATAGACACGACTCAGCTTCTTGCCAAAGACCATCTGCTTCGTACATTATGAGATGGAACAAATCCCAACCAAACTCAAAATTTTTGCTTTGCAAATATGGTAAACGACGCAAAATCAAAGCCCGAATAGCAGGATGCTCGTCTCCAGCGAAACGGCGTAAGGTTGGTTCCAACAATTCAGGGAATTTGCTTCCACGCTCTAAAAGGTTAGTAGCTAAAATCATCAAAGCTTCAGCAACGTCTCCTTTTACCATATTTATACCCAATGAAATTAGATCAACGCTATCCCCTGTGATTGGGTCGTCTTCATAAAACCGTTCAAAACCTATGGATAAAAATATTAGACGATGGGCAGTTTGCGTATCGTAAATAACATTTGCGCATGCCTCAAGAGCCTTGGCTGCTGGGCGTGCGGATTGCCAATAATGTAGGTGATTTTCCAATTCATCAAGAATTTGGTTTGATAAGCTGAAGGCATCTGGCTCTTCCGTAGGCTGCCACGCTCCATTGGCCTGTAAATTACCATAGCGATGCCCTAGGTAAGTTGCTAAACCATCCATGATGTCATCACGAAACTTATCAGGAATGTCCATCCAATGGTTAGACAATAGGCTCAAGAATCGAGAGGGGTGGCGAGAAGACGCTTCTCGCAATTGACCACCAACCTCACGTTCACCACCAGTTAGAAAGTCAGCACCAAATTGATTTGAGTGACCATTATAGTGATTCAGTAAATTCAAAGCTCCGATATCGCTGCTACAGAGAAACACTTTAAATGAGAACGGCGCGCCGACCATACCTCCTTTTGAATGAATAGAAGGTTGACGAATGATAGTCCCAGCTATTTTCTCGTATTCATCTATTACGGTTTGGACTTCGGGCGAGCGCATATAACAAGGAATCGAGGCGATCATTTCTGCTCGTATTTTCAGTATCCATAAATGGTTGGATACATCGATAGTCTCTTCATCCCATATTGTCAAAATGCACGCCATTACAGAATCTTGCGTTGAGGTAGTAAAAAACTTAAATGAGGACTGAATCAATAAGCCCAATTCGTATTCAAGACCGAACTCCAACATCTTTGTGTCGGAAAGCATGCGGCCTATCAAATCAATATTGGCTTCAGGTGATTTGGTGCAAGCGAGAATTGCGAAGTATAGTAATGAACCCTCCTGGTTAAAACAAAGACGTTCACGATTGATTTTCCACCAGTCTGTGTGTATTAGTGCGTGGTTAATAATAGAAGCTTCAACTGCGTCAAGCAGTATGTCCATACTGTCCGCGTGGCCTATAGACCTCTGACTATGCACTTTCTCATATGAGGTTTCTCCAAGAAAACCATTTCTGTAACCTACACGGGTATTGCCATAGCGGGATTTCCGCACATTGCTCCATCGCTCAATTGATTCAATTGCAAGACTCAACAAGTCGCTTGACTGTTCCATGCGTAAAGAAAGGAAGTCATCGGCTTTGTCACCGAACTCATGTGAATGGCAAAGTAATTTGTCATCGAACCTGAACGCAACTAAATCTTCGTCACTAATACCGTTCGTAATGTAACGCCAAAGCAAAGCATCATCAGCAACACCTGCTATTACAGCGCGAGCGATGATTCGTCCCAGAAAGCTATGCTTTGCATGTGGCATATCGAGTAAACGTATAAGCAATGGAAAAGCCAATGTCCAATTTTCGGACTTGAAGTCGGACAGATGGATTCCTAGGTGATCAGAAATAGTATTGCTATCAAGCCAATCTATTGACAAAGACTCATTCCATAATGTCAAAACGCTAGCAGTATCTTCATTTAGCCATTGCGAAATTCGATGAATATGACCCGTTAGTCCTTCAGCATCCCGTGTTATTTTCAACATGGGAACAAGGTGTTTGAGCCAGAAGTGGTGCCACTCAATCCTCCTAGCCAAGACATAAATTACCTGAAAAACATCACGGTGTTTTTCGCGCAAATCACGTATCAATGGCCAATCATCATCCTGTGGCATTTGTTCAGCAATTGATTCAGCAACTAAGCGCCTAATGTGAAAGGCTGCGTTTCCAGTCAATACTGCTCTCAGCTGCTTTCTGAAATCACGACGCTCTCCTAGCGCTAACTGGTTGACAAAACAACGGATACTGGGACGTACAAAAGGTACTGGAGGTAAACTCTTTATAAATTCATTCAGCGTGGAGCCGTTTCGCAAGGCTCCGCTGATAACTAAGACATCCAGAAGAGTTTGATGTCCAAACGTCAACCTTCCATCTTCAGATTGCTGCAATACGTTAAGGCTACATAATGACCGCAGCATTCCTTGAGAGCCACTAAAGCGCTGATGTTGGACCATCAGACTACGTGATTTCAGCATTTCTGATGCCATAGCTTCAATCGCTTGCATAGCCTTATCCCCTAGCGCATCATCCGTCCGCACTATGGTATCGAGATAGCGCTGTGCCAAAGCTTGGCCTGTCACAACATTGAAGCTACCATCTCGCTGAGCCAGTTCAACAAATAACGATAGCTCACGAGGATTTCTTATCAGTTCGCGAGTTACTGCATCCATAGAAGTAGTGGCAATTCCTAACGAATCGAGTAGCGGTGAAATTTCGGTATCCCAATTCAGAGGCCGGCATTTTAATTCGCTATCCCATTGTCGTTCGGCGATACGGCGATCATAATGTCTGTCAAAATCACGGCAAGCCGTAACTACTGTTATATTAGGAATCAAGAGCAAGCGATCTATTTGTGCTAGAAAGTATTGCAACACCAAATGATCGCGAGCTGTAGATAGCACATCTAGAGAGTCAATGACTACAACCACATGCGCGTTTTCAGCCAGCCGAGCTGCTTTATCCACCCATTCAGCAGACAGACCTTGGGCTTGACGATCCTCTGAAGTAACCAAGTCGGCGAATTCACGCGATTGTACAAATAGTGGCACAATATCTATCTTGGTCTGAGCAAGAGCCTCTAATTCCTCTTGTAACGCAAGCATTACACAAGTTTTTCCTGAACCTGGCAGACCTGTGAGCAAAATGGAGCGCCGCTTGGCAGTTATGGCTGAAAGTAACTCGCTCACTACAGATGCAGAAATACGTTGCCCTGCAATATCTCTTCTCCAAGTTCTGCCTATGGCTGAGGTATGGGAAAATGATAACCGCACTTCTGCAAGATCCATCGGTGGTGCTAATATAGCTCCTGCATTTTGAAGGATGGACCTAAGCTCATCTTTAGTTAAACGGTGCTGAACAGCGGATGTGGAATGGCCAAGCATGCGAGATCCGAGTTCATCGAGGCGAGTCCACAGTGCGTTATAAGCAGCCTCTGGATTACTCGCCATGTTACGCAAACGTTCGTGAAGTAAATCTCTCATGCGATCTAGTTCTTCGCTGGTTGTAAACGTTGTGCGACGCAAAAAGTCGTAAGTCGAAAGGTTGAGTGATTGAGAGGCAAGCTTTGCGGACAAAGTCGTATCTGTTTTTTGGTGTTCTTTACTTAGGCTGGTACGGTAGCTAGTTTCATCTTGCTGGGTCGAACAGTACTCTCTTAATTTTCCAAGAGCGCCGAAGTTGTTTCGTGAGTAGAAGCGAACTTCTGCAAGTTGATTACTTGACAACAAAAGGGTTGCTTTATCCAGCTCATCAGCTAGGTCTGCTATCGCCCATTCACTGAACGCAATTTGATTCTTTTTACACTGACAAGCGATTAATGTACCGTTAACTTTACCTATAACAACATCGTCTACTGGATACGTTATTGAATCTATTTCAAGCCATAGATATTCCGGATCAGATAGGACTGTCAATGCCCAACCAAATGCCACTAAAGTCTGATAGCCATCTCCTCGGTTGGAGCGAATGCCTGCGATACTCATCTATAGTAACTATCACTTTCAGGATAAAGTTGATTAATGATAGAGCTAACACCATCAAAAGTGTGTAAAACCGAAGGTATAAGTGTAGAAGAGCCATGTGCCAAATCGTTGCGATGACGAGGTATGTGAATCAAAAAATCGCTTAACCAATCATAATTGAGGTCTGCTTCCGTTGGAGTTACATGTGAATCATCATAAATAATCTCATTTAATCCATCAGATATCATCTTTCTGTGTACTTGATCACTGAATCGTTCTTTAGCAATTTGGGTAGCCCAACTTAGCCTGCTTGGGAACAACTCATTTTTAAGTGATTTAGTGTCTATAGCATATTTCAGCAAATTGCGAAGAGTAGGTTCTCTATCACGTTTTTCTTGTTTAAATTGCTCCACATACTCATGTAATCGTAATCTCAGGGCGTACTCAAGAGTAGAGAAGGCGTGTTGTTCTGCAACAGGATAAAACCGATAAACATGCCAAGCATAAAGGTAAAGATTTTTTGCCGTTGCAAAATGTATTGCAATTTCTTCCGGTACTGTGTTACTCAAAATGAATCTTGAAATATTTTCGTGCTGATTGAAATTATCAACTACACCGAAATATTTAGCTCTAGGATCTGGATGATGAATATTTTGAGGGGTTCTTAACTCGTCAGCTTCTGGGATCATTTTTGTTAGGAAAGCACTGTAAAATTTTATGTATATTAGCTCAATTGCTAAGATGACATTAATAATTTATAACTTCATAATGCACTTGTGCATAGAAAGAAAAACAAAATGTCAGACGATCTCGATATAGAGTTGCTAAAACAAAAGTATCTTGCAGACATGGCTGAACATGCCCGCTTAGAACTTGAAAAATCAGCAGAACTGATTAATCAATTCAGAAAGATTGTGACATCAAAAGGAATAATTTTCGATTCAATAACTTTTGATTATGTTCAAACAATCGGAATTTTAGCCACTGCGCCTGGGCTAGCTAGAAAACTATTAAATATTTCCCCTTCTGAAAGAGATGGATTATTTGCTTTTGACGAAATTGTGCAAATGTTTCCGTCAAATGATTCTCAAGAAGGTTATTTTATTGGTAAAGATTGTATGTTGATGGCACATCCATGCTTTAGACGCAGGATGCAACCAATGGCCAATTGGGCACCTAGATTCGTTGCCCAATTTTGGCAACTTGATTTACCGAACTGCAAAAAATTTATTGCAATAGATGAGGATCGTGTGAGGATTAACGTGGATGACTCCTCATACATGGAGCTAGACACATGGTACGGGGCTCCCTTTGATGAGGACATAACTAAAATCGAAAATGGGATTGTTAAACTTAGACCACCACTTGATCTCAAGCCTCACCATATAGATATGTTCTTTGCATCGACCTATTGTTTGGATATTAAATGGAGTGAGGCTTACCGAATTAAATCATTTCAAGCTCTTGAGATAAAAACGGAAGAAACCCAACTCACTATAGAAAACGAGATATATTATCCGGCTCGCTATTTACATGCTGAGTTCGATATTGATGCAGGTATTTTTAGACATTTTGATGGTGCAATTCAGTTATTTACAGAAGATGAATACTTCCGTCGTCGAGATTTAGATTTCAACATAACATTCAAGGATCAAGAACATATCAAAGCTCGCTCTATAAAAGTATTCAAATTAAATGGCGAAATTACTGTAGATTTATGGGTAGAGCTTTGCTGTCAATTCTTTACAGCAAATCCTTTAACTTTTGAATATTTTGCCGGCGTATACCCTGCTCATATCGCTGAAATTGTTGATACGGTTAGAAAGCGTGTCTTGAGTAATTAACTAAGCATTATGTAGCTAAATATTAGTGTTAGATAAGAATGGTGCATGAGTTTGTGCTTCTTGAATATCATAGTTTCTAGTTCGATGATAACCCATCGATGCATTAAAACTATGTGTAGTTAAGATATCTTCAAAGGCTGGGAATTTAAGATGCTCCACAATCCAAGTAAAGAAGTTAAAGGGATTTAACAAATACTTGCTAGTAATTCTGAGTTCATTCAGTGAGGCTATTTGCACATGGCATTTTGAATGAGTTTCAACACCGCTATCGTAATCCAGCCTTAAATAAGATGTATTAACTATATCGATACCACGTGTAACCCATGCTTCAGCTCCGAAATAAAGCTCCTCCAAGAGATCTACCCCACTAAACTCTGCACTTTCTAATAAACTATCTAAAGCTCCAGTAATTTTGACTGGTGTTGGGTAATACGCCAATTTCGCTTTCAATAATTTATCATTATCCCATTCAAAGAAAACTTGAAAGAAAGAATTGTCGCTTAATAGAAAAGAATATTGCCTCTGATCAATGAGTTTTTGATAAACCGCTGCATAGGCAAAACCTTTATGTATGCCAGGATGATAATTTTCCCATGAAACTTTGTGATTCGAAATCTGGAAATTACTGTCTAAAATTACTCTAGAGAAACATGTGTTTATGTCATTTAATGAGCGGACTACAACTTGTTCGTTCATACTAATTATTCTTGCTCATCAAAGTCGGCAATTTGATCTTGAAAAGACAATTGCGAAGTAAATTCTTTTAATAAGCTAGGATTGTTTTTAGCAATTTTCTCAAGAATCGCTTGATCGCTTTCGATTGAATTGTCCGTTTGTGCCAAAATAAATCGCCTGCGCGCTATCGCATCATCGCTAGGTCTTGTGTATATGAATTTAGGTATATCTTTTTGGATATCATTGATTTCTTTAATGAACCTATCCATCGGTTCGCCAACCCCTGTGATATAGCACCAACCTCTCGATCTTGTCGCTGAGACAAAAAAGGAGTTTCTTTTTCTAAATGTTGAATCTACAGGTACTGTTTCGCAATTAGCAACAAATACAACATTTGCTTCATTACCTTTTGCTTTGAAAGGTGTCGTAAGAACTACACAGTTTTTTTCATGAAAATGTCTAGCGGATTCAACAAAACCAGGCATGATAGATTTAATACTGAACTCATTTAATTTCGACCGAATAGACTTTAAGAAAACTTCTGAGTTTTTAGTATTAAGGGCGATTACAAAAATGTCGTGGGGGCTAACCTCTTGCGTTTCAATTAAGTATTTGATTTTTCCTGCGATATAATTGATTTCGATTTCTTGCGAATCGGCCCTTTCGAGTTGAATCAGGCTATCCGTCAATTTTCCAGATTCTTGGATGATTTTTTCTAGCAAGTTAGTGCTGTTTTTATCTAGTCGTTCAACTTCGACCTTATCGCCGTCCTTAATTTCGGTTGCACCTCCTTTAGGGGAGTTTACTTGATATCCTAATGCTTCCCAATCAGCAACGCGATCAACACTATCTACAACGCCTCCAGGCCTTTTAATACCTAAGGCTATGCCATGTGCAACCATAAGTACGTTTCTTGGATTCCGATAACAATTGGATAAAACAAAATCCTTTGCTACGCCGCCAGCATAAGTCCCAGCCAAAGTGCCTGGAGGAAATCTTGGTGCGCCGTTTTCGTCAACACCAAATAACTCATCGAACTCTCGTATTCTTAGAGACTTTAATGATTGAAAATCGTCATATGCAACAACGATTCTTTTGGGATCTTTTGTTAATTTATAGACCAACTCAAAAACTTCATTTGGGAAATCTTGCGCCTCGTCTATGAGTACCATGTCATAAATCGGCTTAATAGTTTTGCCGATTAAGGCATCAAGATGCCTATATATATAACCTAAACCATCCATACCAGATGGTACGTCTCTAAAAGTTAGAGGGCTGATGCCGTAATCCTCACAAATTTTTGAATAGAGTCCTCTGCCAGATGTTCTACCACCCCAAGCATGGAGAATATCAATGGCACCTTGAGGTAAGCTAGTTTTACTTTCTTTTGCGTAATAGTCGCCGATCTGTCTTTCTATTAAGTTGTACAAGCTTTGGGTATTAAACAAATATAGTATTTTGAATTCGGGCGCTCTTAATGTTGTTAAGGCTGCTTTCAAAGATAAAACAACAGTTTTGCCAGTCCCAGCCAAACCTCTAATACGCTGAGGGCCATTCGGAATCTGCATTGAAACTTGTCGCTGAGCATTGTCTTGCTTAAATGTCCTATTCAATGACCTTAATATATATTCGTTAACAGTAGTAGGCTTAATAGAGGTATCTACAGGCTTAGTTGCACCTCTATAGTCCCAGGTACCTTCTATTAGGCTTAAAATATCATCGAACTGTTTATCAGAGCCATCCCATTTTTTATCTGCAAAATGCTCACTAATTATTTGATCATAAGATGAGGAGGCTAAGTGAGATATACACGTTTCTGCTAACCCCAGAGTGGTCAATTCGTCATCATTATTTTCTCTAAAAATCAAAATTGATTTTATAGGTACTAATGGGATTTTATTTTTTCTATTGTATAAACTACCAGCTCTTTTGAATCTAGTTTCAATCTCATCTGCATATAATTCAAGAACCAAATCACGTGAATGTGAAATCCCAGAGGTTGTTTTCCAGGCTCGTCCATCCTCTTCTACTGAAATTAACTTGTCATGAATTAAGTCAATTAACAAGACGCCATATTCTTGAGTTACAACGATGAATGTAGGGACGTCATTAATTGAACTTGCACCCAGATATGGAATTTTATAAGCACAATATCCATGAAGGTTTTCGATCTTAGTTGCTAAGAATTTCCAAGCCTCAATGTCGTAGGGGTTGTTGTCAATTTCTAATGATCCGGGGAGGAATTGAATTGCCATTCGTTTTGCCTATTATTTTATTAACTGGATGAATCAGATTGTAAATCATAATAGGCATTTATTGCTGTGATGTCTTTAAAGCACTAGTTTGAAAGATTGCTAGATTTAGGTATTTAGAATGTATATTAAAATTGCTGAATTGCTTTGTTGTCCTCGTTAATCTCTGGAGTCACCCCTATGTGACATCCAATCGGGGTGTTAATTATTTAATATTTTGACTAAACTACATTCTTAGTCTAGTGTGCAACTGAGAAATCAGGGC
>PEQM01000023.1 GCA_002786205.1 Legionella sp.
TATAAATCATGGCTGACGCCATAATTCAGATGATTTTTTAGTTCTAGGGGGATCGACAAACAAAAGCAGTCATGATCAAATGTTCCCTTTTTACAAGGAGGACATCATGTCACCTGATTTACTATCACATTTTAGCCTGCTAGAAGATCCCAGGGTTGATAGAACTAAACGTTATCCGTTGATTGAAATTATTTTTTTGATTATCAGCGCGACAATTTCTGGATGTGAAGGATGGAAATCCATTAGAGATTTTGGTCTTCTTAAGCTTGAGTGGTTAAGGCAATTTTTACCCTACGAGAATGGTATTCCTGTTGATGACACAATAGCCAGACTCATGAGAAAGCTCAATACCAAACAATTTGCTGGTTGTTTTGCACACTGGATTCAAGCAGTAACTCAAGCAACAGATGGCGATGTCATTGCTATAGATGGTAAAACATTGAGGCGTAGCTTCAGCAAAGAAGACGGCAAGTCAGCTATCCATATGGTAAGTGCATGGAGTACTGCTAATGGTGTTGTACTTGGACAAGAAAAAACAGCCGAAAAAAGTAACGAGATAACCGCTATTCCAGAGCTCCTAAATAGTCTAGCTATAAAAGGATGCATCGTTACTATCGACGCAATGGGATGCCAGAAAGACATAGCTGAGCAAATTGTGAAACAAAAAGGAGATTATTTGCTTGCATTAAAGGGTAATCAGGGCAACTTCCATAAAGAAGTTGTGTCCTTTTTAACGATGGCCAAAGAAGCCAATTTTAAGAATATTGAGCATGATTTTCATCAAGAGGTTGATGCAGGACATGGCCGTGTGGAAACTCGGCGTGCTTATGCAGTCGATTTTAAAAAATATAAGAAACACATGCCTCAAGGTATCAAGTGGAAAAAGCTAACAAGTATCATCATGGTAGAAACAGTTAGAGAAGGTTGTGATTTTAAAACCCTGGACACACGTTTTCACATTAGTTCATGTGAATCATCTGCACAACCGCTCTTAAATGCCAGCCGCAAGCATTGGGGCGTTGAAAATTCCCTGCATTGGACTCTGGATGTTACATTTCGCGAAGATGAATCCAGAATCAGAAAAGAGGCGGCACCAGAAAACTATGCTATCTTCAGGCACATTGCGCTTAATATTATTCGTCGTAATACCTCCATCGATGCTAGCGTGAAACGTAAGAGGCATATGGCTGCTCTTAACGATGATGTTCGCACAACACTTATAATGGGATTAAATTAAGATGCGGTTGCCCTGTGCATTAAGGTTATAGCCCCTTTGGATTTTTATACAGACCGTCGATAAACAAGGCCTGCGCATCTTCTCGTGTGCCTTGAGGTTTGCTTTCATCATGGATGGCCAGATACGCCAATACCAATAACTGGCGAGTAATCAATTTAATGGAGTAGTGCAGAGAAAAATAGGCATGTTTTATTGTGTCATGGCGGAGCATGGGCTAAGTATGACAGGATTAGCTGATTTATTTAGCACAGATACATGATACAATTAGTACTATGTGAAATACCTGTTAACTAAAATGATTGATTTACATTGCCATAGTGTTTTTTCTGATGGTGCTTTAACACCAGAGGAACTCATACAAAGAGCTTCGGCAAGGAACATTCAGTGTTTGTCTTTGACTGATCACGATACGGTATCGGGTTATTCGCGTTTACTTGATGCAGCAAAGCATACTAATATTAGCATTATCAAAGGTATTGAGTTGAGTGTACGGTGGAAAAAATATGATTTACATATTTTAGGCTATCAAATAGATTATGATGCTCAACTCTTGCAACAACTGATTGCACGACAAAAAACAAGCCGTTATGAAAGAGGGCAAGGAATTGCTGTTGCATTAGAGCATCTGGGTGTAGAAAATGCACACCAAAAAGCATGCATGATTGCCGGTCATGAGCATATTACCCGACCTCATTTTGCGCAGCTATTGGTTAATGAGGGGCGTGCGCGTGATATGCAGGCGGCATTCAGGCAATTTTTAGCCCGAGGGCGTCCAGCTTTTGTACCTACGCCTTGGGTGTCTCTTGAAGAGGCTGTTGCCTGCATCAGTCAAAGCAATGGGCAAGCAGTGATTGCACACCCGCTTAAATATGGGTTGACGAGAACCCGGTTGCACGAGCTAATTAAAGCATTTAAAGAAGCCGGTGGTGTAGGTATGGAAGTGGTTTCAGGTGAAATGACAAGTACTCAAATTAAAGAAATGGCAGGAACTTCTTTGCGATTTGATTTGCTTGCTTCGTCTGGTTCTGATTTTCATAATGATAAAACTTCGCCTGTTGCATTGGGCGCTCAAGCAAGACTACCAGAAAATTGTACGCCAATTTGGCATAATTGGATTATTTGACAGGGAATTTTTTATGAGTCAATTTTTTGCATTACATCCGGATAATCCTCAGTCTCGATTATTAAGGAAAGCGGTCACGATAATAGAAGATGGAGGACTTATTGTTTATCCAACCGACTCTGGCTATGCTTTAGGTTGTAAATTAGGTAATAAAGCAGCGTTAGAGCGAATAAAACGCTTAAGACAATTGAGCAAAAATCATAACATGACTTTAGTTTGCAGTGATTTATCGCAATTAGGTACTTATGCAAAAGTATCTAATGGCATCTTCAGGCTGTTAAAAGCATTTACTCCGGGGTCGTATACTTTTATTTTAAATGCTACCCAGGTCGTTCCTAAATTAATGATTCATCCTAAAAAGAAGACTTTGGGACTTCGAGTGCCAGACAATACGATTACTTTGTCTTTACTTGAATGTTTGGAAGCACCTTTGATGAGCTCCACCTTGATTTTACCAGGAGCAGAGGCGCCACTGGGTGAGCCTGAATCTATTCGTGATTTGCTCGGTTCTCAGACTGATTTGATTATTGACGGTGGTCATTGTGGGCATGAGCCAACTACGGTAGTTGATTTAACCGGAGATTATCCGGTGATTATACGAGAAGGAAAAGGTGATCCTGCACCGTTTAGATGATTAGGTAGCTCAGATAAAAAATAAACTAAGTAAATTTCATAATAATTATAAAGAGGATATTGATGTCAGCAGCATTATTTACTTCCAGTAAACGCGTTGTTTCTGGAATGCGTGTTAGTGGGAAATTGCACCTTGGCCATTATCATGGCGTACTGAAGAATTGGATTAAGCTTCAGCATCAGTATGATTGTTTTTTCTTTGCTGCTGATTGGCATGGACTCACTACCCAATATGATAATCCACGTTTTATGGAGCAGCATTTATGGGATATGATAATTGATTGGCTTGCCTGTGGAGTTAACCCCGGGTTATCCCGGTTGTTTATCCAATCTTGGGTTCCAGAACATGCAGAATTGCATCTTCTATTGTCTATGATGACACCATTGGGTTGGCTTGAACGTGTGCCAACTTATAAAGATCAGCAAGACAAACTAAAAGAAAAAGATTTATCTACTTATGGTTTTCTAGGGTACCCCTTGCTACAAAGTGCAGATGTGCTGTTGTATCATGCTGATTTGGTGCCTGTAGGAGAAGATCAGGTCGCTCATATTGAGTTGACAAGAGAAATTGCCCGTCGTTTTAATCATTTGTATGGTAAAGAGCCTAACTTTGAAGAGCTGGCCTTAGAAGCCATTAAAAAGATGGGTAAGAAAAATGGCAAAATATACAGCGAACTTCGTCGTCAGTTTCAAGAAGATGGTATTCATGAGTCCATACAAACAGCTCAGGCTTTACTAGAAGCGCAATCCAATTTATCAATAGGCGATAAAGAACGTCTCTTAGGCTTTTTAGAGGGTAGTGGCAAAATTATATTACCCGAACCCCAAGCTTTATTAACTGAGACATCAAAAATGCCGGGGCTTGATGGTCAAAAAATGTCGAAGTCTTATGGCAATACTATCATGCTAAGAGAGGAGCCTTTGCAGGTAGAAAAGAAAGTATTAACTATGCCTACTGATCCGGCAAGAATAAAGCGTACCGACCCAGGTGAGCCAGAAAAGTGTCCTGTATGGCAGCTTCATAAAGTCTACTCTAATACAGAAGTAAAAGATTGGGTGCAACAAGGTTGTCGAAGTGCAGGTATCGGCTGTGTTGATTGCAAACGCCCCGTAATTGATGCAATTAACAAAGAATTACAACCCATACAAAGTACTATTAAAGAGTATGAAAATGACTTGGGCTCTGTAAAGCGCATTGTTGCTGATGGCAGTGAAGCGGCTCGTGAAGAAGCTCATAAAACCTTAACTGTGGTCAGAGAGGTGATGGGATTGGATTATTAATGAGTGAAACGGAAGCAATACCTCCATTTAAAGCCATAGTAGAGGGGAAAGAATTAACTCAGGTTCCAGATGATTTATTTATTCCTCCCGATGCCTTGGAGGTCTTGCTTGATTCATTTAGTGGGCCATTGGATTTATTATTATATTTAATTCGTAAGCAAAACATTGACATCTTAAATATTCCTATGACCAGTATTACCCGTCAATATCTGCATTATATTCAGCTGATGGAAGCCAAGAGAATGGAATTGGCTGCTGACTATTTATTAATGGCGGCCATGCTTGCTGAAATAAAATCTAAAATGTTATTACCCATCATGCCTAAACAGGAAGAAACAGAAGAAGATCCTCGGATGGCTTTGGTTAAGCGTTTACAAGCTTATGAACAGATGAAGCAAGCGGCCTTATTGCTGGACTCCATAGCCCGACAAGAGCGAGATAACTTCTCTATTCAATTTGAGCCAGAGATTATAGAGACCATAAAGAGTTACCCAGAAGTTGCATTACAAGATTTAATTCATGCCATGCAAGCTGTAATTCAACAAGAAGAGCGCCTCGTTCATCATCAAATTGAGCGAGAAATTTTATCTGTGCGGGAACGGATGAATCATATTTTAACACAGCTGCAACAGCAAAAAGTGGTATTGTTTACCTCATTGTATTCTCTGGAGGAAGGGCGCATGGGCTTGGTCGTGAGTTTGTTAGCCATCTTGGAATTGGCAAGACAATCATTAGTGACTATTACTCAAACACATGCATTTGCACCAATCTATTTACAAGCAGCATAAAATGGATGAAACAGAATTAAAGAATATCGTAGAGTCTTTATTGCTTGCCAGCCAAGAGCCTCTATCTGTTGATAAAATAATACAGTTATTTGATGAATGGCAAAAACCTTCTTTTGAGCAAATTTGTGGTATACTCCTGTCCTTGCAGAAAGAATACGAACACCGCTCTTTGGAGTTAATTCAAGTTGCCAGTGGATATCGGTTGCAGACGAAAGCGCAATACAGTTCATGGATCTCAAAATTATATAAGGAAAAGCCTGTCAAGTACTCTCGAGCCTTGCTTGAGACTTTGGCTATTATTGCCTACAAGCAACCTGTCACTCGGGCGGATATTGAAGACATTCGAGGAGTCAGTGTCGCAAGTCACATTATTAAGACTTTAATAGAACGCGAATGGATTCGTATAGCGGGTTATAAAGACGTCCCAGGAAAACCAGCAGTTTATGTGACAACGAAAGAATTTTTGAATTATTTTAACTTAAAGTATTTACATGAGCTGCCCGCTTTACCAGAGATAGTGAATTCTCTAAATCAAGAAGGCATGCTCCCTGATGTAGAGTGTTTAATACATGAATGAACGATTACAAAAAATATTAAGTCAGGCCGGATTAGGATCTCGCCGGGAAATGGAGCGATGGATTGAAAATGGCTGGATACAGGTGAATGGTTTGCCTGTAAAGCTTGGTGATTCCGCCGGTCCGCATGATAAAATCAGTGTAAAAGGAAAAATTATTCCCAATCCTTTAAAGGAAAAACAGCAAGTACGGATTTTAATTTATCATAAACCCGTGGGTGAAATTTCAAGTCGCCATGATCCCAAATTCGATAAAACAGTATTTGATAATTTGCCTCGTTTAAAGCAAGGCAGATGGGTACAAGTTGGTCGTCTTGATGTGAATACCTCAGGCTTGCTCTTGTTTACTAACGATGGAGCGCTGGCGAATCGGTTGATGCACCCTAAATATGAATTAGAGCGTGAATATGCTGTGCGCGTGCACGGCCAGGTTACCCCTGAAATGTTAAATAATTTAAGACGTGGTGTTGCTTTGGAGGATGGGGATGCAAAATTTACCCGCATAGACTTTCATGGGGGGGCAGGTGCAAACTCTTGGTATCATGTGGTTTTAAATGAAGGCCGTAATCGAGAGGTTCGTCGATTATGGGAATCGCAAGGCGTTGAAGTAAGTCGCTTGATTCGTGTTCGCTACGGTACTTTATTTATGCCACGATTTTTAGTGCGCGGTCAAACCTATGAATTAACTCCTCAGCAAGTATCACAATTTTTATTAACGCTTAATGGTAACATATGATGAATGTAGACGATTTATTACCCGGTGATTTGGTTTTTTTCGTAAGTCCTTTTTCCGGGATTGTTGAGCATACTTCCATTTTTTTGGGAATAAAAAACGATACGCCTTATATAGTTCATGCCACAATGACACCCTATAACGCGATTATGGTAACGCATTTGAAAAAAGATGAGGATTTTGTATTTAAAGTGATTAGACCTGTAAATACAGAGCTTGCGCTAGAAGCCTTAGCTGTTCTTTTATTATGGGTTGAGTACCAAGTCCCTTATGCAAAAAAAGACAAAGTGAATGCTTTGTTTTCTAAAATTGAAAAAAGGTGTTCGTTAGATTTAAAAAGCTCTGAAAATGAGCAGATGAATTTTGGCTTGGAAAACTATGCTCAAAATTTTCATAGTTATTTTGATCTGGCCAATGAGTTACCTAATATTACAGAGTACTACAGAGAAGTTGGCATGGGATGTGCTGAGTCCGTTACTGCTGCTTATAATGTTGCCTCAATCAGGCTGGAACTCTCATACAATGAAGACATAGATAAGTGGTGCTGTCCTGTGAATCCGGTAGCATTTGCACTTGGCTTAAATAACCCATTGCCATTTGACTCGCAGCATGCTCTATCTGCAGGAGTTCATGCTTATTGCTCAAATTCGCCTTCACATTGGATTGATTTAGGATTTTTAGAGTTGACTCAAACTGTGAATGCAGTGCTTAATAAAAATGCATGGCAACAATTTAAACGAGAGCTAGCCGAAAAAGCGCAGTTTCTAGTTGATAATTTTAATGGGACTCAAACAACTAGAGTGCGGACGAGTACGTTTTCAAGTTCTAGCGGAGCTTCACCTTTTGAGTACACGCAGCTTATTGAATTTACATCGAGACAAGTGATGGCATCATCCCCAGTTAGCCCCCGATTTGCTTCAGATCCGCTAAATACTTTCTTTTGCGCATCTCCTCGTCCATCTCCATTAATATCTTCTCCACATCATTTTTTTGCTATTAAATCTGATGAAGAACCTTTAATTGTTGATGAACCCAAGGCTACTTTAAGCCGCAAGTAATGAATTAAAATTGCCACGAGTGTAATAGATATTGCAGGTAGTTGTTGGCTTTCTTATCTAAATTTCCAACAGTCGTGGCATCTCGTCTAACACAGGATTCAAACCCAGTATTACTGTTGTCATGATAATCTTGCATATAATAAAATTTATGGATTCGGACGATATCTTTATTATTTACATCTTTTTCAACAACAACATTTGCTATACCTACTGCTTTGTCATCAGGATCCCTTTGGGAGCCGACGCTTTCAAAATAAAGGGCCAATTGATTTCCATTGGCTGCAGCATAGCCTTCGTATTGATAGGGAACGCCCTTGTATGACAAATGAAAATCATAACTATTGAACCCTTGTTGAGCGATAGATGCGCTCTTATTCAGTTCAAGAACCATCTCTCCAGTAAAATAACCTTCGGTTTGATCATACAAAGTGCAATCATAAGTACCCGAATAATCAGCAGAGCAAGCATGCTGACAAATAAATAAAAGAAAAAATACAGGAATCGATTTCATTCTAAAATGCTCCACTATTTTGTGATGTACGGAGACGGTTACATAAAGCATATCATAAACAAAATCGTTTTATAATTAATTGCAGGGTCTTATAATAGGACTATCAGGTTCTACCTGAAAGTTTTGTAATTTGCTTAGTTCCTCATATATTTTAGTTGTGCGAGTGAGGGAGCCTTCATCCTTAGCTTGTTGATTATAAAGCTTAAACATATTTTGGTTTTGTAGTTTTTGGTGTAACACCGTGCTATTGAATATCCAGGTATTAGTGATTCTGGAGACAGAAAAATAGCTACTACGTCTGAAACTCTCTTCATAAATGTCTTTAAAAAGCACCTCACTACTAATGTGCATATTTTGAAATTCAATTGTGCGAGACAAGGAAAATGCAGCTTTTGAGTCCATATTACGTTCAGCTGCTTCTTTTATTAGTTCATAAGCACGTCTTGTGCTAATCGATTTGTTATCTGTTGGCATAATACTTTTAAGTAGCGCATCATTTTTTACATCGCTACCAGAGCCAACTAGTGTTGCCATATAAATATGCGTAAAATTCTTAACCAGATTACGATAAAAATCATCTGCATTAAATTGTTCTTTATTTTCCAGCTCATGGTTGCAGATAAAATTCAAGGTATCCAGATAACCGAAAGAGTTTAAAACTCGTGCATTCTCTGTTGCTTTATCAAAATCAGTAGTTTTAATAGATCCTACTCGTAGTTCTACTGTCCGCAAGGGATAACGAGTGCGCAAGCGCTGATAACTCAGTTCTTTTTGTTCGGTATTTTCATAGGGGGCATTTAGGCCGCTAAACTGTCTTACGAATATATTTCTTTTCAATCGTTCAAAAAAATTAGCCTGATAGAGCCTGGGTTTCAGGAGCTCTTTAAAAAACGAAAGTACTGGTAATCGTTGTGTTTTTGGCCATGCATTGCGCTTAATGAGTGTTTCTATTTGTTTCTTTTGTGAAAGTATTTGTTGCTGTGCTTGCTCCATAACTTTCACAATGTCTTTTTTTATATTGGAATCATTAGTCCAGTATTCAATATTGGTTTTGGCAGATTGAACCATCTCATTGGTTTCTTTTTCCAGCGTCCAATCTGTTGTTGACTGCGATAACGTATGAGTCTGATTTGAATCTTCATTAAAAAGTTGTTCTATAAGCTCCTCATATATTTCATCTTGTCGAGTACCATATAATGCTTGAAATACAGGATTTTTTTTATCATTTTTTCCTTCACCAAATGCAAAGACCATGGTATGTATTGGTTTTTGATTTTCAATCCAGCGTCCTTGTTCATCTCTGTCAAAAAACTCTGTAGGCACATTATCGAATAAGCCTCCATCCATATACAATTGACCATCAATGAGTACTGGCTCTAATAAAACAGGAATAGAAGCTGAAGCGCGACATGCTAAAGCAATTTCTACATTGGGAGTTAGATCAGAGTTAAAAATGTGTACATCGCCACGTGGAAATTGTATTGCGGATAAGTTAACTTGCTTAAATTTATTTGGAAAATACTCGCAAAGACGCGCCAAATGAAAAAAAGTAATTTTGGGGTATGGTTCTTTCGATTTATCCCATTTTTTCAAGCTGTTCCATAACGCGATCATCTCTTTATCGTCTGGACAACGTTCACTTTCCAGAGTACTTTTTATTGTCTCAATGATGCTTGACCTAATATATTCGTATAAGGGCTTACCGTCTTTTGTTATAAAACTGACTCCCGCAGGATTTTTACCGATTGCATTACCGATATTTTTTCCCAGAAGCTGTTTAAAATTAGTTTTAAGTAATTGCTCTCTTAGTACCTCTGGAGAAATGCCTAAGGCCATTAAAGTAGCAGTTATAGCACCTGCTGAAGTACCAGAAAAATGCGTTACTGTTTTCAAAATTCCGGTGTCATCTAAGGCCTTATAAGCTCCGGGATACATAGCGCCTTTGGCACCGCCACCGCTACAGACAATACGTTCAATGGGCTTGCTTAATTGAGCGTCGTCCTGGGGTGAGATGGTTTTCTTTAAGGGTGTTGGTTCATCAGGCATGGTTCGTTCATCATAATCGCGTTATATAGATCTTATAGCACAATCAGAGCTTGTTGACATTTTTCACGCCACGGCGAGCCGCTTGTAAAATGCCAACAGACCCTGGAATCAGCGTTGTTATTGCCTCATCATTTTTCTATGGATTACTTAGTTACAAAAGTAAACTATTTCAGACAGTTTCATTTAGCAAAAGAAGAGACTTTGCTATAAACTATTCTTCAACTTGAGAATTTATTGATAGGATATTTGTATTTATCCTGATGCAAAAGAAATAGAGAAAGTATTATGAGACGAACTAGAAAAAAACCAGATCCAACTCCGCAACAAGTTGAGGTGACGGCAATTAGCCATGATGGGAAAGGGATTGCGCGGATTAATGGTAAAGCAACCTTCATCCAGGGAGCACTTCCTGGTGATGTGATTGAGTTTAAATACACTTCAATAAAAAAAGATTTTGATGAAGGTCTTTTACTTTCAGTTTTGGAGTCGTCACCTCTTCGTGTGGAGCCGCAATGTAAGAATTATCAGATTTGTGGTGGCTGCTCCTTACAGCATATGGATGAAGAAAAGCAGATTGCTTTCAAACATGATCAATTGCTGGATTTATTGGCACGATATGGGCATACAACACCAGAAGCAATATTGCCTCCACTAGCCAGTGTACGTTGGCATTACAGAAATAAAGCCCGTTTAAGTGTGCGTTATGTTGATAAAAAAAACAGTGCTATGGTGGGTTTTAGAGAGCGAAATAGTCCAAGATATATTGCTGATATTCTCGGTTGTCCTGTCTTAAATGAGCGATTGGATAAAGACATTGCTGCCTTAAGGCAATTGATTAATTCTATGGAAAACAAGCAATGCATTGCTCAGATAGAAGTTGCGGCAGGAGATACTGAAATTGCATTAATTTTTCGTAACTTATCTAGTTTAACCAGGCATGATGAACAGGTGATTCGCTCGTTTGGACAAGATTATCAATACAAAATATTTTTACAGCCAGGGGGGCCTGAGACTGTGTATTGTTTTTATCCTGAAGGCGCATCAGAGTATTTAACGTATCAATTACCCGATTACGGCATCACCTTTAATTTTCATCCTACAGATTTTACACAAGTGAATGCTTCTTTAAATCGCTCTATGGTTCATTTGGCCATTCAGTTAATGGAACTTAAAAGTACTGATAAAGTACTGGATTTATTCTGTGGCTTGGGTAATTTTTCATTACCGATGGCAAAGTTTTGTTCTGAAGTGATCGGAATTGAGGGCAGTAAAACCATGGTTGATCGTGCAACTATGAATGCAAAGTTAAATCAAATAAGCAATGCGCGGTTTTATACAGCTAATTTGGATGATGCCAATGAAGTCAATAAAGTGGTACAGCAGTCTTTTAATAAAGTCCTTATAGACCCACCACGATCCGGTGCTTTGGAGTTAGTAAAACAGATTGACATCTTAAGCCCTGAGCGAATTGTATATGTATCATGCAACCCTGTTACTTTAGCCCGAGATACAGATATTTTAGTAAATCAAAAAGGATATCGTTTACTGAAAGCTGGCGTTATGGACATGTTTCCGCATACTGCTCATGTGGAATCAATTGCTTTGTTTGAAAAAGGATAATAATTCATGGTAAGAGTAAAAGAGACGACAACACCTTTATCTGCCGATGGCAGTGTTGATGTGGCTATGTGGTTACATCAATTAAGCGCAAAAGGGTATTTGGGGAATCTTGAACTCATTCAAAATGCCTGTACTTTAAGTCAGCTTACAGGACAAGATCATGCAACAGAGACAGGCCAAAGTTGTTTGCATCAAGGCTTGGCTATGGCAGATTTGCTAGCTGATTTGGAGGTGGACCAAGAAACCATTGCCGCCGCTATTATTTTTGAAAGTGTGCATTATGCCGGCCTTTCTATAGATGATGTACAAGAGCAATTAGGAAGCTCTATCGCCAAGTTGGTTAAAGGTGTAGAAAAGATGAGTGTGATTAGCACCATCCAAAACTTTAATAAATTTGCTCAAAATAAACAACATGTAGATAACATTCGTAAAATGTTATTGGCTATGGTTGATGATGTGCGAGTTGTACTCATTAAACTGACCGAGCGTTTGTGTATACTAAGAACAGCCGCTCATTTGCCAGAGCAAATACATCAGCATATCGCCTCAGAAGCAATGGAAATTTATGCCCCTTTGGCAAATCGCTTGGGAATAGGTGCGATTAAATGGGAAATGGAAGATTTGGCATTCCGCTATTTGCATCCTGAGCAATATAAAGAAATAGCAAAAGGTCTGCGTGCAAAACGCTTAGAGCGAGATGAGTTTGTTAATCACATAGTCAGTCAGCTGAATCACAAAATACAACAAGCTGGCATAACCCATTTTGCTGTTTATGGTCGAGCCAAACACATTCATAGCATCTATAAAAAAATGAAGCGTAAAAATGTGCCTTTAGAGGAAATCTATGATGCCATTGCTGTGCGTGTTTTGGTTGATTCCAATACGCAATGTTACGAAGCACTAGGGATTGTGCATACTTTATGGCAACAGATACCTGCTGAATTTGATGATTACATTATTAATCCCAAGCAAAATGGCTATCAATCCTTGCATACGGCAGTAAAAACACCGGAAGGGCGATTTTTTGAAGTGCAAATTCGTACATTTCATATGCATACACTTGCTGAAATGGGTGTGGCTGCCCATTGGAAGTATAAAGAAGGTGCTGTGACTCAAAAAGAAAGTCATGAACGTAAAATTGAATGGCTTAGAGATGTATTGGCATGGCATCAGGAAATGGCAGCCAATAAAGAAGATACCGGTGTTGTTGCTACTGAGTTTTTAGAAGACCGAGTTTATGTCTTTACTCCTGATGGTGATGTTTTGGATTTACCTTACGGTGTGACGCCTTTGGATTTCGCCTATCATGTGCATAGTAATTTAGGCCATAGATGTCGAGGCGCGAAGGTTAATAATCATATTGTCCCATTAACATACCAGTTAAAAACAGGTGATCAGGTTGAAATATTAACCGGTAAAGAACTAAAACCTTCTCGAGACTGGATTAATCCTCATCTGAGTTATTTAAAAACAGCACGAGCCAAGGCTAAGGTTTTGCATTGGTTTAAAGTACAAGATTACGATAAAAATGTACAAGAAGGACGAGAAATACTCGATAAGGAGCTAAAATCTTTAGGCATTAAGGCAGACAAGCTTGGCGAGTTGCTATCGGCTATGCATTTAAAAAAATTGGATGATCTGTTTGCTGGATTAGGTCGAGGCGATATCAAAATGGGGCAGGTTATCAGCAAATTGACGCCTCCTGAACCCGCAGCAGACAGTATTAAAAAATTTGTAAGAGATTTGCAAAGAAAACCCGAAGTTACTGGGAGTGATTTGCAAATTGAGGGGGTAGGTAATTTACTCACTTTTATGGCGCGCTGCTGTCAGCCTGTCCCTGGCGATCAAGTTATTGGGTATATTACTATAGGGCGGGGCGTGTCTATACACCGTCAGGATTGTCCTAATATTATTCATGCAAGCGATCGTCAAAAACAACGATTTTTGCAGGTCCAATGGGGTTTGGCAACACGGGAACAGTACGTAGTTGATGTATGTATTAAAGCGTATGATAGGCCGGAATTATTAAAAGACGTCACGGTGCTTTTGTCAAATGAAAAGGCCCATGTTTACTCTTTGCAAACCAGCATGGATAAGCAGCATAATTTAGTGTTTATTAATTTAACAGTTGATATTGATGGACTCACTAATTTATCTCGTTTATTGACCAAGCTTGAACAAATACCTAACGTAGTGGAGGCAAGGCGTCAATTATAATGATTGACTCACCTTACGCAGCCATTATTGATTAATTTCTAAAACCCCGTATCTTTTGTCCGTTGTTTTATAAGGATAAAAAATGAAAACGG
>PEQM01000005.1 GCA_002786205.1 Legionella sp.
TAAAGTTCTATCATAGTCTTTTTGGAACCACTGAACATGGTATAAAAATCCTGCTGTATCTTTACTGACAAGCTCAATCGTTGGTTTGTTATTTATGTTGTACGTGATTAGCTCTTCTACTAACTCATTTCCTCCATGTGCTTCTTTGGTATGGTGTTCTGAGTAAGAGCAGGTTAAGCCTTCTTTTTCAAAATATTCAACAGCACCAGTCCAGCCTTACTTGGTGCCGATCTTTCTTTCAATACTTCAAGTAATTAATAACTGCTTATATTGAGTTAAGGTTAGATAGGATAAATTCTTTACATTGCTAAGTTTTTTTTGCTAGGATGATTCATCTGTAATGCTCAAATTGGATTTAAATAATGTTTCGATCAAATAGAAATACTACGTTGCTTGTACTGAATATGTTATTTTTATTAAAAGAAGCGGATTTGGATACAGAACTTAATAAGAGGGCTATTCTAGAGCATCCGCAGATTGAAAGCTTGGTAGATGCGTGTTCAACGCTGTTATTGTCTAATATGTTCAATCAGTATAATTTTACTCGAGTATGTTTCAACGCTCACACTCGAAGTTTGGCCTGTATTTTTTCTGATTTACAGGGCGCAAACAGCTTAAATCAGGAAACTTTTTTGGTTGCTCTGGATAGTGATAATACTGTGTGTTTGGCGTCTGCAGTGACTTATTTAGTGAAGGCGGGTATCTTAAATTATGAGAATTATATTGAGGTAAGCAGGCATAAAAATGGATGGCGCTTTGCTTCGGTATTATGCTTATTGGCGCAAGCAAACCTGTTAACGCCGGATAACAAAAATAGGGTTTGCGAATGCCCCTATACACTAGGTTTAGAGTTGGCTTTGTACTCTTTGCATTCTACAGGCTTATTGAATCAAGTTAATTTGGATAAGATAATTGATCCTCGTCATAAATTATTGCTAGGATTTACAGGACGTCATTTGGTTTGGGAGCGCATTCCCGATCATTTTTTAGCTGAAGCAGTATTAGAAAAATTATTTATTGCAGCAAGACAATCCGATTTTATGCAACAATTTGAAAGGATAATCGATCAAACCATTCAAAGAAGGGATCTTATAAACAAGCCAGATCCTAGATGGTCGAAAATAATTCAAGACAAGGTTTTGAAGTATTTACGAAATCTGACCTCTCCGGAAAATGCCAAAGAGTATAAGGAAATTAAAACCATATTGGATACTATTCAAAAAACGAAAAATCTACGCCCGATCTGGAGCGCCATAGAACAAGAAATTAAAGATGAATTATGGATGACATTGGGTGTGGTTGGGGATGATGAAAATTTTAAGAACGGATTAAATTATGCTATTTATATTCCAGCAGATGAAAGGGGTGCTTTAAATACCATGCTCATCACTTCTGCTGGTTATCAGGCCTATCTTGCTGAGCAGTTAGCAGCCAGTCTTGATGAGCAAAAATGGTTTTTAAGTAGGGAGAGGCATGGGTTTTGGTCCAATAGACATTCTAGCTCTAAGGCTCAGGAAAACTTTGACCGACAATATGGTTTAATTAGTCTGCTCTGCCACAAATGAAAAGTATTAGGGCGTGCCTACGCGCCGCGGGGCAATGGTCAACGCGTCCTAAAATTTTTGCATAACGAAGTAATCAGGTAAATAATACCACTTTTGTACAAAGTCTATTGTTCTCTGCGATGGGACAAGTGGTCTTGGATAGGGTCTCGAGGAGATTTTTGGTTGAAAAAGTGACAGATAGACAGTTATTGTGCTACAATCTTCTTTTTTAAATCAATGCTGCCCTGTTTTTTATGAGAACATACAAAGTGATAAAAAGTGCCATAGAAGAAAAAAACGCCATATCGACAGAGGATAATCGTCTTGACGATTTATCAGTAGAACTTGTCGCTTCCATTTCAATGGACGCATTGTTATTAAAAAATAGAATTAGGACCTATCTTTACTTGTTTGATTATGACAACTGCTTTATGTATCAAACGGAGCTGAAGCAATTATTACAGCAAATCAATCAGTTAAACAGCACAGAGCAGCAATTTCTGTCGATGCAGCAAATTTATTTGTGTGGTTTTTTGGCACTTAGTCAAGGCAGGAATAAAAATGATCCTGATATAGCACGTGTTATGCAAATGAATTCTGGTGTTAAAAAAATAGCTTCAAGAGAAGACGCCAAAATAATAAAAGACATGTGCAGTTATTGTGTTACGTCTTTTGAAGATGAAATAGAGCGACTGTTGAACGCATTTCAAAATAAAGCAAACGAGCATACTCATCCCATCGAAAAAAAGGCAGCATTGGCTCTGTATGTAGATTTAATCCATTTAAAAAATCGGTATATGACGGTCTTTGCTGGTGAAAAAGAAAAGCAATATTTTATTAAAGGCATAGAACATGCCGTGAAAAGAGCCCAGCCTGAGTTACAAAAAAGTTTAAGTTGGTGGGCGTATATAGAAAATTGGTTGGCATATCTTCAAAGTTTTTTTATCCATTCTAGGCCATATTCTTATACCGAGCAGTCGTTTTTTAAAATGCATCAGACGCAGATGAGCTCGCAGGCTAATGAATTAGCAGACAATTTGTTATTTCATGTAAATTCAACGAGCTAATACAAGATTAGCCCCTCTTGGAGTTTAGCTAAAAGCGGCTGTGTTGGCATCATAAATTACCGGAGCTACACAATTGCTTCATTTAAAGTAAATCCATTTAAAATACCAGGGGTAAATGGATTCACTTGATTGTTGGTTTTTAGCAAGTAGCGTCCGGAATTGCTGTTCACTTCAAATAAAATTTGTAAACTAGAGCTGTCTTGCTCATCAATAAGGACATTGACTTTTTCTAAGAGTTTAAATAAAGCCCAGTGTCCTTGTTCGGCCAGTTCATAATGATTTCCTTCAATAGAATCTAGAGCCAATTTGGCATTATTTTGTGGCCAACTGAAACGGATATAAGATTCGGTGCTTTGATTGTCCATCAAAGCAGTATTACCAATTTCAAGACGCAATCGTGCGACAACTGGATCAAGGCTAATTTTTTGTAAACTGAAATCAATTTTGCTCTCATCACTGTAATTGGGGAAAAACATATTGGTAATGATGTTGGCTCTAATGACCTCATCTAGTGCTTCATTTGAGATGGGCATTACAAAGTCATTAACAACTTTGGGTTTCCATTGAGCATTAGAAACATCAAGAAAGGGCTTAATGTATTGTTCAGTAAATTGATTTAAGGTGCCATGAGTAGAAAAGAAATGGTTAAAATCAGTAATATTAATTTCTTGTTTTTGTGATGAGTCTAATGGATAGCGCTGTGCTATGGTTTGTTGAAATTCATTATAGACGATTTGTTGCCATTGGTGATTGATATAAGAACGGCTGTCTTTGATTAAAATCGTCCAGGTGTCACCAGCCAATTGTTTGACCCAAGCAGTTAAGGGCTCTGGTAATTGTTGCGCTTGCGCGTACAACAGGCTCAGTGCATCGGAAGATTGGTCGTTAATAAATCGGGCACGAGTTAAGTTAAAGGCGGTTTTTCCGTCATCATTGATGACCGATAAAGTGGAGATGAAACGTTCGAGATCAGCGATTCTTAAGCCCAGCTCTTTGATGGTCGATTGGCTTATCAGGTTCAAGTCGGTAAATTTGGTCGCGATAAATTGATTAAAAGGTGAAGCATTATCACTTAAATCAGGTTTGGTTTCTTGTTGAATTAAAGTGATAAGTTGAGCTAAAGCATTCGATTGCTGTAATTGGGTGGCTATTTGTCGGCCTTGTTGATAATCCTGATAACGATAGGGTTGTGATTTTTTCATGAAAGTCTGCCACCAGGCAACGTAATCAAAACAATAGGCTTGTAGCAATAAATTAGGTAGATCAGACAAATCCTGGCGTGCCAACACCCAATTTTCTGTTTGTAGTTTATGGCTGATATTGGCTAATTCTTTATGCATTTTGACAAAGCCTGCTTTAGTAAAATAAACAGGAACCTCTGTAGTTGCCAAATTAAAACCATTAATTTGAATTTTTTCTTTTATCGCAGGAAAAGATTCTTTGGCTAAAGAATAATACAAGTAACCAGCAGGCAGGGCATTAAGATAATTACGCGTATCACGGATGACGTCATTGTTTATCCGGACAGACTGCGGTGGTTTTTTTAAGGTGTGCTCTAATAAAGCCAATAATTTTTTTGCTGTATCTGGTGAATGATGTTGCCATTGTTTTTTAAACCAACGATGAATTTCATAAGCAGAAAACTGATCTGCGCGTTCAAACATCAAATAAATTTTTAAAGCCTGATAACGAACCACAGGTGTGTTGCTAGGGTTGCTTATCACCTGCTCCAACTCATTGATAAGAGAAGGAATGAATTCACCTGCCACACGATGCTTGGCATGATAATGAAGGCCTGTCTTTAATTGATAAATGGTTGGTGACAAGGTACTGGAGTGGATATTATCCATTTTACTGGCTGCATTGGCTAAATGATACAGTGCTTGCTGGTTGTTTGTCGCTTGGCTAGCTAAGGTATCATAGGTAAGCAATTCTTTACTTGCCTCATCAAGCAGATGAGAGGTGTTGTAATAGCGGTGGCACAAGAAAAGAATACATAAACTAGCCAGGCTAATTGTTGCATATATTGAAGCCCGTTGAGAGATCTGTTTGGGTTGAGGGGCTTGATAACATTGTTCCTGAATGGTTTTTAGGGCTCCTTCAACAAAGTAGGATTTAAAATTGGTTGCCTGGGGAAAGGTATCTTGTACCATGAGCGCATATTCATGTTGAATTTTTTTATTGAGCCGGTCAATGCTCATGCCGCCTTGTTCTGCGCTGGTAAAGTAAATAGAATGCAAATGGAAAAGCTTGGGGCTCAGGCCTTGTATGAAGGCTTGCAAAGGTGCGCGTAATCCTGCCAATTGCAAAGGAAATTCGCGAATCAGGCTGCGCTTTATGGTAGAGCGGGTAGGATGCATTTTATTAATAACTTGTTGCCCTTGCTGTTCAATCAAAGACCGAAACTGTTCATTAAAGGCTTCTATTTTTTTAGCAGGAATATTGGCGCAATCGAGAGAAAAACCAAAAGGCTTGGCTAATTCAGTGATATGATCGGTTTGATAAAACTCAGAAAATCCTGCCAAGGTGTCCATTTTCGTGCAAAGCAGAGCCAACTCGGTTTGATAGCCAAGGTTTGAGGCAATTCGCTCCAGTAATTGTAAATGTGCTTTTTTTTGTTCCTGCAATTGATGCGTGTCATCATGAAGCAAGCTGTTAATGTCTATACAAAAGATGAAACCGGTAATTTGAATAGAGCGATGGCATTTATTTAGCTGTTTTAATGTGGTTTGGAGTAATGTTTTACTTTGGGTCAGCCAGCTCTCTCCCAACTCAACGATGATGCCTTTGTTATTAAAGTATACTTTGGCATGCTGCTCGCTGAAAACGGGGACTTCTTCCATGGTACTTTGTTTGAGTAAAGACGATTTACCTTGCCCTTCTTTACCAGTAAGAATTAAAAAAGACAGCGGGTTTGCTTGCGGTCTTAATTGAGTAAGAACTTTTTTTATCGTATCGCATAGTGCGCGTAATGAATGGTCCATTAGTTATCCAGCATAGCAAGTTGAGTATGTCCAAATAAAACGGTTTTGGCTTTGTTTTCTAATAAAAACTGACTGGTGAAAAAGACAGCAGTGACTAATGCTGTGACGCCAAGAAAAGAAAGTAGTGCAGTTTTGTAATTTTTTTTACTGATTTTAGGCAGAGGGTTTTCGTTAAATAAACGATGTGGTTTATTAACCCGGTATTGTTGAATAATTTGATACAAATGTTCTATGTAATTGTCTAGAGCCTGCCTACCATCTGCTTTGAGATGATACTCTCCCTCAAATCCTGCGACCAAACAAAAATAAACCAGCTCAATGAGATCTAAATACTGATTAGGTCTGTCTTTAATATAATTCAAAATCTCAAAAAAACGTTGTTGCGGGAGGATGCTGTCCTGACTTAGTGGTGTAAAAGAATTAAATTGGGGCGCGTGTTGATACAGGCGCAGGTAGTTTTTTCCCAATAGTTCATCGATGGTAGTTGCCAGTAAGTAGTATGCGATATTAGACAGCTCACAGGTATACTCCGCTGCACGTAATTTGCTGTAAAATGCATGCAATTCATGCTCTATATTCCCCCGGATTTGTTCCACAGGAGGCAAAGAAGGGCTTAAACAAAGACGTTCTAGTAAAGACAACACCGGACCGGCTGCCGCTACAATGGGGTTATTGGCAAATGGAGCAATAAAGAGTTTGGAGCGGTAATAACCCTGTGGTATCAGGGAGGCTCCTGTATTGGCAAGACGATTGACAATTGAGGGCGGATAAAGCTCAGCTGTCATGGCAATGCTCCAGTGAGTAGTGAGTTAATAACTGTCACATAAAAAGAGTAGATCAAAAACAAATAATACTGATATAGCATGCTTTAATCAAGTACATCGATTCACCGACCAGATCCTGTCGCTCTTGAGAGCAAAGCCATCCAGATTGAGATGCGGATTAAAAACTTAATCTGGACTGGCTTGCCAGTTTTCCTAACCAGGTTTTAAAGAGAAGATTTTTTAAACACCAGCAAAGACCAGCCATCATGATTTTGTTTTTCAAGCAATTCCAGTGAAGGTGTGTAAGCCTCTACTAGTGACTGCTCCTGTTCATTTAATAAGCCAGAAACGACCAGTAATGCATTGGGATGCAGTAATTGAATAAAACGTTCTTGCAAGCGCAGTAAAGGTGCTAAAAGAATATTGGCAATAATAAGATCTACTGGTGCATTCAATAGATCAGGCATTTGAATTTCCAGTGAGGGGGTATCTAGCAAGTTCACCTGAGCGTTATTTTTTGTTGCAGTCAAGGCCTGATCATCAATATCGACGGCCAGCACTTTTTTTGCCCCTAATTTTAACGCAGCCAACGAGAGAATACCTGAACCACAACCGTAATCAATAATGGTTTTATTTGATAAATCCGCTTGTTCTAGCCAAGTTAGACACAAAGAGGTTGTCGGATGCGTCCCTGTTCCAAAAGCCAAGCCAGGGTCAAGCATGAGATTGACTGCTTGTGGGTCTGGAGGGGTAAGCCAGGTCGGGCAGATCCATAATTTATGACCAAAGCGTTGGGGCTTAAAATCATCCATCCATGCACGCTCCCAATCTTTATCCTCAATGATTTCTGTACTTAATTGTAAAGCAGGCCAATGTGTTTGCAGATAATCTTTTCCTTGCATCAAGTGTTCTTCATCGGTGTATAGGGCATGAATTATCACTTCAGGCCACAGCGGTGTGGTGCCTGGTTCAGGCTCCAAAACCGGGTGGTCATTTTTATCGGTGAGCATCAGTGATACGGCACCAAGCTCTTCTAGCATTTCACTCAAGCTTTCTATCTGTTCACTTGGGCATTGCTCTATTTTTAATTGAAACCACATGACCTTATTCCTTCAACATTTTTTCCAGATAGTGAATGTTCGTACCCCCTTCAATGAAGGCTTTGTCATGCAGAATGCGGTGATGTAATTCGATATTGGTTTTAATTCCATCAATAATAATTTCATCCAGGGCATTACGCATGCGGGCGATGGCTTCGGCTCGAGTTTCACCATAACTGATAAGCTTTCCTATCATCGAGTCATAATTAGGCGGTACGGTATAGCTGCTATAAATATGAGAATCAAAACGAATGCCAGGTCCTCCTGGTTGATGAACCAGCGTGATTTTCCCCGGAGAGGGCATAAAGGTTTTGGCATCTTCTGCATTGATGCGGCACTCCATCGCATGCCCTCTAAATTGCACCTGTTCTTGGGTTAGTGTAAAGGGCATGTCACTGGCTATTTTGATTTGCTCTTTAATTAAATCAATACCTGTAATCATCTCTGTTACGGGATGCTCTACCTGTATGCGGGTATTCATTTCTATAAAATAAAAACAACCATCTTGATATAAAAATTCAAATGTCCCGGCACCACGATATTTTAAGTCTTGGCATGCTTTAATCACTGACGCGCCAATTTCCTTTCTCAATTGGGGCGTGATGCCTGGGGCAGGGGCTTCTTCAAGAACTTTTTGGTGGCGTCTTTGCATGGAGCAGTCGCGCTCCCCCAGATGAATGGCTTGCCCTTTGCCATCACCTAATACCTGGAATTCAACATGACGTGGATTTTCCAGGAATTTTTCCATATAAACAGTGGCATTATTAAACGCAGCTTTCGCTTCGCTGCGGGTTAAATTAATGGCATTGAGCAAATGGGCTTCGCTGTGTACAACACGCATACCACGTCCACCGCCGCCACCCGCTGCTTTAATGATAACAGGATAGCCAATAGTTCGTGCGGTTTTGAGATTGGCTATGTCATCGTCACCTAAAGGTCCATTGGAACCTGGGACACAAGGAACGCCGGCTTCTTTCATGGCAGCAATGGCGGATACTTTATCTCCCATGAGGCGGATGGTATCGCCGCGAGGCCCGATGAATTTAAAGCCACTTTGTTCAACAATATCGGCAAAATCTGCATTTTCAGATAAAAATCCATAGCCTGGGTGAATGGCAACCGCATCAGTGATTTCAGCGGCTGAGATGATGGCAGGGATATTTAAATAGCTTTTTTGTGCAGGAGCCGGGCCTATACAAACAGTTTCATCGGCAAGACGGACGTGTAACAAGTCTTTGTCTACATCGGAATGCACTGCTACAGTTTGTATGCCTAATTCCTTACAGGCGCGCAAAATTCGTAGGGCTATTTCACCACGGTTGGCGATAACAATTTTACTAAGCATAGTGATAGTCCTCTATTCTATAATAAATAAAGGCTGATCATACTCGACTGGATCTCCATTGGCCGCCAGGATTTCTACAATGGTTCCGGCTCTATCGGCTTCTATTTCGTTAAACATCTTCATTGCTTCAACAATGCACAAGGTATCCCCTGTGTTCACTTTCTGGCCAATACTGACGAAAGCAGGCGCGTCAGGGGACGGGGAGGTATACATGGTTCCAACCATAGGAGAGCGAACTTTATGCCCTGCATGATGCGCTGCAGTATTGGCAGGCTCCAGCGATTTTTTTTCAGGCTGTGCAATGGCTTCTGCCGGTAAGACTGGCGATGGTATCTGAGCATAGCGTACAGGCGCCATTTCAGCAGAATGGCTGCTATAACGACTTAAGCGTAGTGACTCTTCGCCTTCTTTAATTTCAATTTCCGAAATACCTGTTTCTTCCAGTAATTCAATTAATTTTCTGATTTTTCGTATGTCCATGTTTAGTCTCTCTGCTCTAATGCTTTAATAATGGCTTTCAAGGCCAATAAATATCCATAAGCTCCCAATCCGCAGATAGTGCCTGTGGCTATATCTGAAAAAAAAGAGTTATGGCGAAACGATTCGCGTGCATGAATGTTGCTAAGATGCACTTCAATAAATGGAATAGTCACTGCGAGTAATGCATCTCTTAGGGCAATGCTCGTATGAGTATAGGCTGCTGGGTTGAAAATAATGTATTGGATATTGTCGACACCTGCCTGATGAATGAAGTGAATCAGCTCGGATTCGGAATTGCTTTGATGGCAGCTTAATTCCATGCCGGCATGTTCTGCGGTTTCTATCAACAGCTGGTTTATTTCACTTAAGGTTTGTTTGCCGTAAAAAACCGATTCACGAATACCCAATAAGTTTAAATTGGGGCCGTGTAGCACGAGAATTTTGTTCATTGCATTCAAAGTAATTATCATTGGTGCAAATTGTGCCTTATATTTATAATGATGTCTATATCCAAGATCTTCACTACATATTCCTCTCCATTTCCCCTCACATTTAGTACAACTCATTTGTGCAATGAAATTTGTTTTTAAAAAACATAAATTTATGCTAATTTGGGTGAGAGATATTGAGAGATATTGAGAGATATAAGGAAGTAACGAGTCAGCTTGTATGCTACATCACGCTGAATTAATGCCATTTATTTAAGGAGTATTGAGTATATGTATCCCAATTATTATTTGTCCCCGTTAGCAGTCGCCTTGGCGATAGGGTTATCCACTTCAGCACAAGCCGCTCAACCTGTTTCTTTGCCAAATCAATCCTTTCAAGAGTTGAGCAACCAGTTTTTATTGGGTACAGTAAAAAATCAGCGCCAGGCTGCGGTTTTTTTGAATAAACTGGAGTTGGTCAAGCAACACACGGATAAAAAACAAACCACGCATTCTCGGATGCAACAATATTATGCTGGATTTCCGGTGTTGGGTGGTTATGCAATCCTTCACCACAAAGGCTCTTTGCAAAGCTTAAGTCAAACTGCCGCCGTAGCAATGAATGGCACGGTCTATGAGGGACTGCAAGCGGAACTAGGGCAGCCGGATTCTTTGTTTATTGCCCAAGGTCAAGATGCATTAAAACAATTTGAGGCGACTTATGCCAAGCATCCTCTGAGTGAAAAAGAGGTAGTGCCGGTGATTTTTATTGATGCACAAAATAAGGCGCACTGGGCTTATAAAGTCAGTTTACTAGTAGAGCATCAAGATAAAATTCCAGAGCGTCCCACCGCCATTATAGATGCACAAACCAAAGCAACATTGTTGCAATGGGATAATATTAAAACAGCAATCAGTCCTGCCAAAGGGATGGGATATGGTGGTAATTCTAAAATAGGCGAGTACCAGTTCGGTAAGGACTTTCCCTTATTAGAAATTGGCCGTGATGCAGTGAAAGAATTGTGTTACATGGAAACAGTGGATGTTAAAGTGGTTGACATGAAGCACAAGTATTCGTCTAAAAACACCCCGATGGTCTTTGCATGTAAAGATGAGACCGCATTACAAGACAATACTTATTATACCGGTTATGCCGCCGATGGCTATGACAAAGAAAACGGTGCTTCGTCCCCTTCTAATGATGCCATGTATTCAGGGTATGTAATTAAGCACATGTATCATGATTGGTATGGCATAGAAGCTTTAACACAGCCTAATGGCAAACCCATGCAGTTGGTGATGCGTGTTCATTATGGCGATGCGTATGAGAATGCCTATTGGGATGGTCGTCAGATGACTTTTGGCGATGGCGATACCATGATGTACCCTCTGGTGTCTCTAGGCGTTGGCGCGCATGAGGTCAGTCATGGCTTTACTGAACAAAATTCCAGCTTGGAATACTATGGGCAATCTGGTGGTATGAATGAGGCTTTTTCTGATATGGCAGCGCAAGCAGCCGAGTATTATTCGACTGGAAAATCCAGTTGGACTATTGGTTCGGAAATTATGAAAGAGGGCAGTGGTTACGAGGCGCTTCGTTATATGGATAGACCAAGTAAAGACGGCAGCTCCATAGATTCAGCTGATGAATATTACGGCGGTTTGGATGTTCATTATTCTAGTGGTGTTTATAATCGACTGTTCTATATTTTATCAAATCAACCAGGCTGGGATGTGCGTAAAGCCTTTGATGTGATGGTAAAAGCCAATATGGATTATTGGACGCCATACTCTTCTTTTGAAGAGGGCGGTTGTGGTGTAATACATGCGGCTCAAGATCTGGGATATTCTTTAAATGAAGTAAAACAGTCATTAAAAGCAGTAGCAATTAATTACACTACCTGTAAAGTGTAGTATCTTATACAGCCAAAAGATTCTTTTGGCTGTATCTTCACCTTAAACAATTTGTCTTTAGTGATGTCGTAACAGCGTAAATGCATTCAGGATGTCTTGCAATGTTTTTTCGGTGAACGTGGTAAATCGTTACAGTGATGAATCAATAAACATGAGTATCTATGATCCATTCTTCCAAATCCAGCATTTCATTGATTACCTATAATATTCATAAAGGATTTAGTGTAGGGGCTGTCCGATTTTTACTGCCCAAAATGCGTTTGGCCTTGATGGAGCTGCAACCGGATTTTGTTTTTTTACAAGAGGTTCAAGGACGGCATCAGCGCCGAGAAAAACGAATAGACTCTTGGCCTGATGCGCCACAATTTGAATACATTGCCAAAGACATTTGGCCACATTACATCTATGCTAAAAATGCCGTGTACCAGTCAGGTCATCATGGTAACGCCATTTTAAGTAAATTGCCTTTTGAGTGTTTTGAAAGTATCAATCTTTCGCAAATGAATCGCGCCTCAAGAGGGATAGTTCATGCGCAATTAAAAATAAAAGATACGGTCTTGCATTTGCTCTGTGTCCATTTTGGTCTATTTAAAGCAGAGCGTCGGGCACAATGCAATGTTTTAATCGCTCGTGTTGAAGAGCATGTTCCTGCTCATGCTCCCTTATTGATTGCTGGCGATTTTAATGATTGGCAAACAGTGATGTCTCAGTCTTTAATGGATAATTTGAACATAAAAGAGGCTTTCGTAACCATGAAAGGACAGCATGCACGTTCTTTTCCTGCAATAAAACCGGCTTTATGTGTAGATCGTGTTTATTTCCGTGGCATGGAAGTAGAAGAAGTAGCCTGTTTGCAAGGCAAGCCCTGGCGTATGCTGTCTGATCATCTGCCTTTGTATGCTAAATTTAATGTCAATGATGGATAAGCAAATTATAATTTATTGAAAAATATTGAATAAAAACATGGTGCTTGATAGATTTCTCCTTTTTTAAACCGCCATGAAGAAAATAATCCATTAGAATGGCTACCAAAAGCTGGAATCAAGAAAAGAGACAGAAAGCCCTAACTAGCAGTGAGCGAGACAATGACGCTCTTGATTTTTTTTCACCTAAGCCATTACCGAACATTTAAACATTTCTATATGAGTTGTGTCTTGGAAGATCTTGTTGCCTATGCACCTCAGCAGTATCTAATCACGTCGCTCATTCAGCCCCTAAAATACATCAATAGCTATGCCTCGTTAAAATGTATTACATCATCTGATGAATAATCGTGGCCTTTTGCACTTAACAAATGGTTAAAATCGTAAGTCCCGTGCAAGTTGACCTGTCGCCAGGTCAACAGACTTCTTTTCAAACCTCAATTTTTGCACACAGGGTTATCAATGCCCGCGATCAAATTAAACCTCAATCCGGAATCGTTTTCTTTTAATTTAAGGCTTGAGAACTAAAGCGAATTCCCTGTCAAAGGCCTTTTGAACATCGGTACTGTGATGACGATTAGCCCATAAACGATGTTGATTTGAGCTGAAGAAGAATGGTTGTTCTGCAAGACTATTTTGTTGTAATTGATATAAAAAGGCTTGGTAACCAGGACTTGCTTCCAATCGTGCATAAAGCGCAGTTAAA
>PEQM01000030.1 GCA_002786205.1 Legionella sp.
CATAGCTCTTGCCATTCTGGATTTAAAGCTTCAACCTCATGCAACTGCCACTGCCTGCATCAGTTTTTAAAAGGTTTCTCGTCATATGGGAAGCGAGGTCTATTCTTACCTATCTTAAACAATCAGCCAGTTAATACCTTGTTCTGCAAATGCTTTGCCAGTTCAGGAATTAACTGTGGCCCTTCATATATTAAACCGGTATATAGTTGCACCAAGGACGCGCCTGCATTTATTTTTTCTTGAGCGCTAGCCACATCATGAATACCTCCGACGCCAATTAATGTCAGTTTATTTCCTGCATGGCCTTTGATTAAAGCCAGATTCATTGTGGCCAATTGTTGTAAAGGCATGCCGCTCAAGCCGCCTTGAGGCACAGAAGAAGAGGCCAAAAGCAAATGGGCTTGTGTTGTGGTATTGGTTGCAATAACTCCTTCTATGCCATGCAATAGCATAAGATCCACCATTTTTTTCAAAGTATCCGCTTCTTCGTCTGGAGATATTTTAACGAGTAAAGGAACTTTTCTTTGATGAATGTCTTCTAAATGCCGTTGCGCTTGGCTCAGCTCATTAAGCAATGCTGAAAAATACTCTTCTTGTTGCAATTGACGAAGAGACGGCGTATTGGGGGACGAGATATTAATGGTTATATACGATGCGTAAGGATAGACCTGGCGCAAACAATACAGATAATCTTCATGTGCCCGATTGAGATCAGTCTCTTTATTTTTACCGATATTAATCCCTAAAATCCCTTTATAGGCTGAATGCTTGATGTTTTTTACAAGCACATCAACCCCTTTGTTATTAAACCCCATCCGATTTACAATTGCTTGCTGATTAGGATAGCGAAACAACCGTGGTTTAGGGTTTCCTTCCTGAGATTTGGGGGTTACGGTCCCTACTTCTATAAAAGAAAAGCCTAATTTCTCCAAATCTGCCAAATACTCACCATTTTTATCAAACCCGGCCGCCAAACCCACTGGATGATTAAAGTGCAAACCCAAAGCCGTAATCGGATTAAATGAAGGCTTATTAAAACAAAATGACGGCAGATAATGCAAAGCCGATAAAGCCAGTTTATGCGCTTTTTCTGCATCCATTTTAAATAGTAAAGAACGAAAGAGAGAATACATCAACCCAATACTCCATTTATAATAGAATCAATGACAAGTTACATATTGTACTCCACTACGCTATTAGGTATAGTTTTTTATTATTCACTTGCTACAGGACTGTCTTCTATGCACTCCACCTTAGATTATCATATGGGTGAAACTTATGATTTATTAAGAAACAGCGTCCAACACTTTGCACAAACTGAAATTGCCCCTTTAGCAGCATCTATTGATGAAAAAAATACCTTTCCTGAGCCTTTGTGGAGAAAACTCGGAAATATGGGACTATTGGGAATTACCGTAAGCGAAGAGTATGGTGGAGCAAACATGGGGTATCTTGCTCATGTGATTGCCATGGAAGAAATCTCTCGAGCCTCTGCATCCGTTGGTCTAAGTTACGGCGCTCATTCCAACTTATGTGTCAATCAAATCTACTTGAATGGAACAGAAAAACAAAAGCAAATGTATTTACCGCGACTAATTAGTGGCGAATTTATTGGCGCACTTGCCATGAGTGAATCCAATTCGGGCTCTGATGTGGTCAGCATGCAATTGCATGCACAACCACGCGGCAATAAATTCATTTTAAATGGCACAAAAATGTGGATTACTAATGGTCCTGATGCCCATGTACTGGTTGTCTATGCCAAAACAGACAAACAAGCAGGCAGCAAAGGAATCACTGCTTTTTTAATTGAAAAAGGCATGCCCGGATTCAAGACTGCTCAAAAATTAGATAAATTAGGAATGCGCGGCTCCAATACTTGCGAGCTGGTTTTTGAAAATTGTGAGGTCTCTGAAGAGCAAGTATTAGGTCAGGTAAATCAAGGCGTTAAAGTACTGATGAGCGGCCTTGATTATGAGCGTACTGTTTTGGCAGCAGGCCCTATTGGAATTATGCAAGCCTGTATGGACCTAGTATTACCCTATGTTCATGAGCGTAAACAATTTAATCAGCCTATAGGCGAGTTTCAACTGATTCAAGGCAAGCTGGCAGACATGTACACTGAGTTATGTGCCTGCAAAGCTTACCTGTATACTGTAGCCAAAGCATGTGATAACGCTAAGGTCAGTCGCAAAGATGCTGCTGGCGTGATTCTATATACGGCAGAAAAAGCAACGCAGATGGCCTTGCAAACCATACAGATTTTAGGCGGCAATGGTTATATCAATGAATACCCAGCGGGTCGCCTGTTACGCGATGCAAAACTATATGAAATCGGTGCAGGAACCTCAGAGATTAGAAGAATGCTTATTGGCAGAGAGTTATTTAACGAAACGGCTTAAGGAATAATTGATGAAAGATGACGATATCGTTATTGTTGCAGCAAAAAGAACGCCCATGGGCTCCATGTTAGGTTCCTTATCTTCGTTAACCGCACCAGAATTAGGTGCCATTGCGCACAAGGCAGCGCTGGCACAAGCCAGCTTGTCTCCTGACGATATTGATGAGGTTTTTTCTGGTTGCGTTCTCCAGGCAGGTATCGGCCAGGCTCCGGCCCGCCAGGCTGCGTTAAAAGCAGGTTTGCCTGATAAAGTTGGTGCTACAACCATTAATAAGATGTGTGGCTCGGGCATGAAGGCTGTCATGTTAGCGCATGATGCCATTAAAGCAGGCTCTGGTAATATCATGTTAGCTTCCGGCATGGAAAGCATGACCAATGCCCCCTATTTGTTATCCAAAGCCCGCGCAGGTTATCGATTGGGACATGGAGAAATTAAAGATCATATGTTTCTTGATGGCCTTGAAGATGCTTATCAAAAAGGACTGTTAATGGGTTGTTTTGCAGACCAGACCGCCAGTCATTTTCATTTTAGCCGTGAACAACAGGATGAATATGCAACACATTCCATGCAAAAAGCATTAAAAGCGATGGAAGATGGCCTATTTACCGAAGAAATTACACCTGTTGAAATTATTACAAAAAAAGGAAGCCATCAAGTCACTCAAGACGAAGGCCCTGATGCCACCAAACTGAGTAAGATTTCTCAATTAAAACCAGCCTTTGCAAGCGATGGTACGGTAACGGCTGCCAACTCCAGCTCTATTTCAGATGGTGCCGCAAGCCTAATCTTAATGACAGCAAAAGAAGCCAGGGACAGAAATATTTCTCCCTTGGCTCGCATAGTGGCTCATGCAAGCCATGCCCAAGCTCCTGAATGGTTTACTACCGCCCCTGTTGAAGCCATAAAAAACGTTTTAAGTAAAGCCAACTGGAGTTTAGATGACGTTGATTTGTATGAAATTAATGAAGCCTTTGCCGTAGTCGCTTTAGCCGCGATTACTTCCCTTGAATTAAATCCGCAACAGGTTAATATTCACGGTGGAGCCTGCGCTTTAGGTCATCCTATTGGTGCATCGGGTGCGCGAATTTTAGTTACTTTAATCCATGCCCTCAAACACACCGGGAAAAAAAGAGGGGTTGCGGCACTTTGTATTGGCGGTGGAGAAGCTACAGCAATGGCTATAGAGTTGGTGTGATTTTTTCACGCGCTTTTAGTAAAAAACTACCTAAGGCTTAAACCGCTTACGTAGAAAATAATAACAACATAAAAGGATGTACATGTTAAGACAAAGCCTTATTTATCTTTTATTAAGCATACTTATCGTTATTTTTGCCAAGTATGCTCACCTGCTTATTATCTATATTGATTTGTTCTTCACCCATATTAATTTAAAGTTAACCCCTGTTTTTAGCCAAACGGGATGGGGACTTCTTATCAGAAAAATTATTGTGTTAATGATGTTGCCTCCGCTTATTGTCGCGGTGCCAGCCTTGATATATAGAGGGATCAAAGGTAAAGAGATGCCTCACTTTATTGCATTGGTGTGGATAATCTGGACCATCATTGTAGTTAGCGATGTGCTGATTCAATAAGGAACAAACATGGCTCAGTTAATCAGTCAAATCACTACTGAAAGTAAAGAATTTAAAGAAAACGCCGCCGTAATGAAAGCGTTGGTGGACGCATTGGCATCTCGCATTCACCGAAATGCGCAAGGAGGCGATGAGAACGCACGAAAAAGACACTTACAGCACGGTAAATTATTGCCACGAGAAAGACTGCAACAATTGCTTGATCCGGGTTACCCTTTTTTGGAGTTTTCTCCGCTGGCTGCTGATGGCGTATATGACGAGGAAGTTCCCGGGGCTGGTCTTATTACGGGTATAGGTTGTATTGCTGGATGCGAATGTGTTGTTATTGTTAACGATGCGACGGTCAAAGGCGGTACTTATTATCCTCTCACGGTTAAAAAGCATTTAAGAGCGCAACATATTGCCTTAGTCAATCAATTACCATGTGTCTATTTAGTCGATTCTGGTGGTGCTTTTTTGCCATTACAAGATGAGGTATTTCCAGACAAAGAGCATTTTGGAAGAATTTTTTATAATCAAGCGCAAATGTCTGCACAAAATATCCCCCAAATTGCAGTAGTTATGGGCTCTTGCACTGCTGGTGGTGCTTATGTTCCCGCTATGGCTGATGAATCTATTATGGTTCAAAATCAGGCGACTATTTTTTTAGGCGGTCCTCCATTAGTCAAAGCAGCAACCGGTGAAATCATTAGTGCGGAAGAGCTAGGTGGCGCAGAAGTTCATTGTCGCATCTCAGGGGTAGCAGATCATTATGCGCAGGATGATGCACATGCTTTACATATAGCCAGACAATGTATTCGTCATTTAAATCGTGAAAAAAAAACATCCCTGCATCGTATAGAAACACGCGAACCTTTATACGATAGCCGGGAGCTGAATGGTATTATCCCCTCTGATGCAAGAAAACCCTTTGATATCAAAGAAATTATTGCTCGCCTGGTTGATGGTTCAGATTTTGATGAATTCAAAGCATTGTTTGGCACGACTATCGTTTGTGGTTTTGCTCATTTATATGGATATCCTGTAGGTATTGTTGCCAATAATGGTATTTTATTTGGTGACAGCGCATTAAAAGCAACCCACTTTATTGAACTGTGCTGCCAACGCCGTATTCCCTTAATATTTTTACAAAATATCACAGGCTTTATGGTGGGCTCCAAGTATGAAGCAGGAGGCATTGCCAAACAAGGCGCTAAAATGGTGACTGCTGTAGCCAATGCTGCTGTGCCTAAATTAACAGTCATTGTTGGTGGCAGCTTTGGTGCGGGTAACTATGCCATGTGCGGCCGTGCTTATGACCCTCGTTTTCTCTGGAGCTGGCCCAATGCGCGCATTTCAGTTATGGGCGGTGAACAAGCTGCTAATGTGCTGGCACAAATTAATAAAGACAAACATGCCAAACATCATAAAGAATGGCCCAAGGAACAGGAAGAAGCATTTAAGGCGCAGTTGCGTGCTCAGTATGAAACCCAGGGCAACCCTTATTACGCCAGTGCCAGATTATGGGATGATGGCGTTATCGCACCGCAAGATACCAGAAAAGTATTGGGTTTAAGTTTATCGGCTGCCTTAAATGCACCGGTATTATCAACCCAGTTTGGCGTATTTCGCATGTAGAGGCAAATTATGAGTGATGTGTTATATACAACAAAAGAGCATATTGGCTTAATTACCATTAATAAAGCAGACAAATGCAATGCATTTGATACTTCCTTACTTAAAGCGCTACAAAAACTTCTGGAGCAAGCCATCCATGATCCTCAAATTAGAGTTTTGGTTCTAAAAGCCAATGGCGCTCATTTTTCAGCTGGTGCGGATATTCAATGGATGAAAAGTATGGCCTCTTATAATCAGGAAGAAAATATCAACGATGCCTTGATATTGGGGCGGCTTATGTATTCTATCTATCAATGCCCCAAGCCTGTTATTGCCATGATTCAAGGCTCAGCCTTTGGTGGTGGAGCAGGACTTGCTGCCGCCTGTCATATCGCAATTGCCAGTGATTGCGCTCGTTTTTGTTTTTCTGAAGTAAAATTAGGGCTAATCCCTGCTGTTATTAGTCCCTATGTTATTGATGCCATTGGTGCCAGATCAGCGCAAGCCTTGTTTGTAAGTGGTGAAATTTTTGATGCGCAAAAGGCATTGGCTTTAAAGCTGATTCATCATTGTATACCAAAAGAATCTTTATCTGATTTTACTTTACATTATGCGCAGCAAATTAGCCAAAATGCGCCACAGGCCGTACAACAATCGCTGCAATTGGCTCGTGATGTAAAAAATAAAAAAATCGATGAAAGCTTGCTGCACTACACCGCCACACTCATTGCTCAAAAAAGAGTATCGCCTGAAGGACAAGCAGGACTTTCAGCTTTTTTAGCCAAACAAAAACCCAACTGGAACTAGGAACCTGCACATGTTTAATAAAATTCTTATTGCTAATCGTGGCGAAATTGCTTGCAGGATTATCCGAACGGCTAGAAAAATGGGAATACATTGTGTTGCCATTTATTCCTCTGCCGATAAAAACAGTCTCCACGTCCAGGAGGCTGACAGTGCCTATTGGATAGGCGAAGCCCCATCCAAAGACAGCTATTTAAATAAAGAACGGATTATACAAGTGGCGTTGGAATCTGGCGCTCAAGCCATCCATCCAGGCTATGGTTTTTTATCAGAAAATCCTGATTTTGCGAGCGCTTGCCAAAAAGCAGGAATCGTATTTATCGGACCTTCAGTAAGCGCTATGGAAGCAATGGCTTCCAAACAAGTAGCAAAACAACTGCTGGAGTCTACTTCCGTACCATTAACGCCAGGCTATCATGGAGAAGAGCAATCCTATGAATATCTTCTGGAACAAGCCAAAATTATAGGTTTTCCAGTATTACTTAAAGCTGCCAATGGAGGTGGCGGCAAAGGCATGAGAAGCGTTTACTCAGCAGAAGAATTTCAAGATGCCTTGCTTGGCGCAAAAAGAGAATCAATGGCAAGCTTTGCTGATGACACCATGATTATCGAAAAACTCATATTAAATCCTCGACATATAGAAATACAAATCATGGCTGATCACTTTGGAAATGTGGTTCATCTCTATGAGCGAGATTGTTCTATTCAAAGGCGACATCAAAAAATTATTGAAGAAGCCCCAGCGCCTGGCTTATCACCCATGCTGAGAGAAAAGATGACTCAGGCCGCCTGTGAAGTAGCGAAAGCCATTCAATACCAAGGGGCTGGAACTATAGAATTTTTAGTAAGTGATGAGCACTTTTATTTTATGGAAATGAACACTCGCTTGCAAGTAGAGCATCCGGTCACTGAATCTGTCACTGGCTTGGATTTGGTTGCCTGGCAACTGCATATCGCTGCGAATCAACCTTTGCCCTTGCAACAAAATGAAATCCATATTCAAGGTCATGCAATAGAATGTCGTATTTATGCCGAAGATCCTGAGCGTGATTTTATTCCGTCTATTGGCGTCTTGGCATATTTAAAAGAGCCCAAAGGCGATGGAGTGCGTATAGATACTGGTATCAAACAGCACTCTGCCATCACGCAATATTATGACCCTATGATTGCAAAACTGATAACCAGGGGGGAAAGCAGAGAAGAAGCCTTGCATCGTATGATACAAGCATTAAAACAATACTGCATTTTCGGTGTAAAAACCAATCTCTCTTTTCTGCTGGCTATTTGTCAACATCAGCAATTTATCAAGGCCCAATTGAGTACTGGATTTTTAGTAGATCATGATGTCTACTCCATTATGCCAGATCTTCAAAGTACACTATTAATGGTTGTTGCTTTTGATTACTGTATGATACTAAAACAAATGACAGATCCCCTCTTCCTGGATGCCTTTGCCTGGCAAAACCAGCAAACGAATTCATGGACTTGGCGTTATCAATACAATGACAAACAACTCCATGTTAAAGTGATGCCTCAAAACATTACTGAGTTTACTGTTGAATACGACCAGCAACTGTTTTTAGTTTCTGCAAAATTAAACGGCGAAAGCTTATCCATTACCATTAACAAGCACCATCACCAAGTTACTGTTTACAATCAAGAAGATGCTTGCACTGTATATACTGAGCACGGGCCTTTGACTATTCATCGATTTTTATGGGATGCCAATAATCAGCACCAGATAAAAAATAAAGAACAATTAACTGCACCGATGCCTTCCACGCTGGTTTCTATTTTAAAAAATAAAGGAGATCAGGTCTGCAAGGGTGATTTATTGCTGGTCTTGGAAGCAATGAAAATGGAGCACAGCATCCATGCACCAGCAGATGGAACGATAGAAGAGATTTTTTATGAAATAGGCACTCAAGTTGATGAAGGGGCGCTGTTACTACAATTTAAAGAAGTACCCTAAACTTTATGCATGGAAGACAATTTAATGGACTATCCCAAACAGGTAACAATAATCGAAGTTGGGCCAAGAGATGGATTACAAAATGAAGCTGTTTTTGTTCCAAGCGCACAAAAGGTAGCCCTTATTGATGCCTTAAGTAAAACAGGATTAAAACATATAGAAGTAACAAGCTTTGTATCTGAAAAATCGATTCCTCAACTCGCTGATAATGCGCTCGTTTTTTCTACTATCAATCAACTTGCAGAGGTGCATTATTCAGTACTGGTTCCTAATGAAAAAGGGATGATCAACGCGCTGGCTTGTGGGGTAAAAAATATTGCTGTATTCACAGCAGCCAGTGAGTTATTTAACCAAAGAAACATCCATTGCTCTATCAATGACAGTATTGAGCGTTTTAAGCCGGTTATCAAACAAGCTCAAAAACATCATATTCATGTTAGAGCTTATATTTCCTGTGTATTAGGCTGCCCTTATGAAGGTGCCATTGCCCCTCAAAAAGTGGCTCAAGTCATGCAACAACTTTTAGATCTCGGTGTTGATGAAATTTGTCTTGGCGACACTATTGGTGTGGGTACCCCTTTGCAAACCCAAAAAATATTAGACCACGTATTGCCTTTAATACCTATTCATCAATTAGCTATGCATTTTCATGATACTTATGGACAAGGGATTGCTAATGTTTTTGCATCATTACAATATGGTGTTCACCGTTTTGATAGTGCAGTTGCTGGATTAGGTGGATGCCCTTACGCTTTGGGAGCAACAGGAAATATTGCAACCGAAGACGTTTTATATTTAATGCATGGCTTGGGTATTACAACAGGCGTGGACATTTACAAAGTCATCGAAGCAGGCCATCAGCTTTGTACTTTTTTAGGTAAAAAAAATCAATCCAAAGTAGCTAATGCCATGTTAGCAAATCCTTGCACTGAATAGGAATCATGTTATGACAGACACCATATGGACCCCTTCTGCTCCTCAACAAAGCCAAATGTGGCATTTTATGCAGTTTGCAGCAAAAAAAAATAACCAACAATGGACTGACTATCAAGAACTACATCATTGGTCTATTACTTATCCTGCTGAATTCTGGAGTACTTTGGTTGATTATTTTTCTCTGTCTTTTGATAAACCGCCCATAGAAATTCTTAATCATTACAGTGAGATGAGTGATGCGCAATGGTTTTCGGGCGCAAAACTCAATTTTGCACAACAATTATTAAAACGACAAGATGAACACCCTGCTTTAATCAGTTTAAATGAGCGTAATGATAAAGTAACCTTAACCTATAAGGAACTATACCTCCAGGTTGCTCAATGTGCTGCCGGTTTACGTGCTATTGGGATACAAGCTGGCGATAGAGTTGCTGCCCTCTTGCCCAATACCACATATACGATAATAGCCATGCTGGCGACAACCTCCCTAGGTGCAATCTGGTCTTCTTGTTCTCCTGATTTTGGTGCACAAGCAGCAATCGATCGCTTAGGCCAAATCAATCCTAAAATATTATTTATCAGTGATGGGCATCAATATGCAGGAAAGTATCATAGTGAAGCAGAGAAAATACAGCAACTAAGTCAAGCCATCACCTCTTTAAATCACGTCGTAATTTGTCCCAACCAAGACAGGCTAATCGACCTCAATTTGTTTAACAACACAAGCTACTGGCAGGATTTTATAAAACCCGCAACAAAGTGTGAGTTTGTTTCCTTACCCTTTAATCACCCCATTTATATTTTATATTCCTCAGGAACAACAGGAAAACCAAAATGCATCATTCATGGCGCTGGCGGTACTTTGCTCCAGCATCTAAAAGAATTAGGGCTACATACGGATCTGAAACCTTCTGATAACTTGTTGTTTTACACTACCTGCGGCTGGATGATGTGGAACTGGATGGTTTCTGCTTTAGCATTAGGCACAACACTCACCCTCTATGAAGGCTCTCCCACCTATCCCAATCCAGAGCGTTTATTTGATATTATCGAACAAGAACAGGTCACCGTTTTCGGCACCAGCGCAAAGTACATTTCTACTATTGAAAAAGAACAGGTTTCTCCGCAAAAAAAACACAACCTGTCTGCTTTACGGTGCATCCTATCTACTGGTTCACCCTTATTGCCTAAAAATTATGATTATGTTTATCAACAAATTAAAAGCAATATTCAACTAAGCTCTATCTCCGGAGGAACAGATATTGTTTCTTGCTTTGCTCTGGGCAACCCCATACTACCCATTTATAAAGGGGAATTACAATGTAGCGGATTAGGCATGAGTATGGCTATTTTTGATGAACAAGGAAAAGCCATTACCGGTGCACGAGGTGAACTGGTATGTACAAAACCATTTCCGTCTATGCCCATCGGCTTTTGGGGTGACCCCGAGAGAAAAGCATATAAAAAAGCCTATTTCGAGCGATTTCCTAGCGTGTGGGCCCATGGAGATTTTGCTGAAATGACATCACATGGCGGTCTGATTATTTATGGCCGATCTGATGCTGTACTTAACCCAGGTGGCGTACGTATTGGTACAGCAGAAATCTACCGGCAGGTTGAAAAAATTGATGAGGTATTAGATAGCGTGGTTGTAGGACAAGAGTGGCATGACGACATCCGCATTGTTTTATTTGTTAAATTACGCGAAAACATTACTCTGGATGAAAAATTAATAACTAAAATAAAGCAAGTGCTAAAAGAAAATGCATCACCACGCCATGTTCCTGCAAAAATTATCCAGGTAAAGGATATCCCTCGCACCATCAGTGGCAAAACAGTTGAATTGGCTGTAAGACAAGTTATTCATAACCAACCGGTTTGTAATCTGCAGTCACTAGCCAATCCCATGGCATTAGAATACTTTAAAAACAAAAAGGAATTGCTTTATTAGACAACACCATGCGGTATAGCACGCAGCTCATGTGCTTGAAACTGCTGCAGCAATCTCTCTGAATATGGTACTGCGATATTTTTTTTAGCAGCCAGGGAAACAAGATACCGGTTTAAATAATTTATTTCGGTTTGTCTTCCTTTTTTTATATCCTGGTATGTAGATGAGTAATTCCCTGCGGTTAAATTCAATATATGAATTACTTTATTCAATAAATAGGAATAGCTTATCGGTATTTGATATGCTTCTAAAACCAAGGCAACTTCTGCAACCAATTGCTCTAGCTCTTTCATCCGAGTTAATAAATGGCCATTTTTACAAGACCATAGCACTGTCAATATATTAATACTGCAATTAATAGCGAATTTATCCCAAATAACAGGCGCAATGAATTCTACCCACTCACAATGTAATCCACTGCGATGAAATAACTCCGTCATGTCAGTGATTTCTTCAGAAGAAAAGACTCCTTTTAAAGCGCCAAGACTGGTTTTCCCACTTAAAAATCCCACGCCCTTATACGGCGCTTGTAAATACCCACCCAAGGTAGTTATACCTGAAACCAGTCGCAAATGAGGTACTCGTGATTCAACCTCTTCTAACACCCCCATACCATTATGGATTAATATAACGATACTTTGTTCATTTAAACAATGACGTAAATCATATAATAAACCAGCAATATCATGTGCTTTCACACAACATATTAATAATGAAATGGGTAACGAGCATTCCTGCAATGAAATAGCTGGTGGCTTGCTAATATAGCGCTGATCTGCAACAAGCATCTCTAACCCTGTCTGTTGATAATCCCTAACCGCCTTTTCATTTTTTAATATCAAACGCACAGAATTTCCACTGCGATCCAAATTAGAGGCAATAAGCGTCCCTATGGCTCCTATACCTGCAATATAAATGTCTTTAAATTGCGCTTTTTCCACTGCTATAACCATCTCAAACTAAAAACAAAAAATCTATATAACACAAATTACTCCATATACCAATAATAAACGCCCCGTGTTTGTACAGGGTGTTTTTTCATGCGCTACGACTGAGGAGGCCAGGATAAAATTGCAAGGACTTTACCCAACCATAAAAGACAAAATTAATTTAACGGCGTAGTACATGACACCTCAACAGATGAAAAAGGATTAACCATCACCGTCAGCTGAACAGCGTTCCATATTGTCGTTCATTTACGATAAAGCCTTACATCTTGGGAACCCAATCCATATTGCTTGTCCAAGGCATCTTGGTCTTCTGTACTCTTATGGCAGTTAGCCCATAAACCATGTTGAACTAGGCTTGAGGATGATTTTTGTTCCCCAAGACCGTTTTTTTCTGATTGATATAAGAATGCTCTACAGCCAGGGCTTGCTTCTAATCTTGAATAAAGCGCACTTAAATCAGGCTCATTGCTGTCATGTCCATGTTTAATCATTGCTCTAAATCTTGCGTCTTCTGGCTTATTGGCATACGCCTCTTTAAACTCATCCCAAAGCA
>PEQM01000015.1 GCA_002786205.1 Legionella sp.
ATAGGTCATATTTGAAAAAGCATAATAATACCAAATTTTATGGACATTTCAAATTTTAAATAACTATATATAATATCGAACTTCCTTAATCGCTTCATTTGCCTTATGCATGTTAGCGGTTGCAGCGGGGTTGTTTATATGTGTATCATGGTGATATTGACGGGCTTTTATTTTATAAGCTTTCTCAGCATCTTCGATAGAGGCTGTTTTGTCTAACTCTAAAAATTTAAGCGCTTGTTCAATGTCCATTATGATTTCTCTTTTGATACGTTAATAGCCTTTGTGTATAACTGGCATCCGTTGTTCGATTATTTTATTCACTAGTATCAATAATAGCACATTTCTGCTTGACTTAATGAAAAAAATAGTTTGATGTTTCTGCCCAGCGTTGACTTCAATGAGAAGCGTGCTGCGCACACCTCTCAATGAGTGAATGGCTCAGGAAATGGTAGATGATAGCGATTCTTCTACAGCAGGTGTTTCAGGAGTAGAAAGTAGTTTTAACAGCGAAGTTATGAGTCCGCGTAACTCTCCGGCTAATAACGTTAATGCAGCATCTTGTTGTTGATAGGCCTCGTCTAATTGCTTAATGTCATTGAAGTCATCTAATAAATAGTCAAGACTTTTTAATTTTTTAAAAACAAACTCATGCGTTAACGTGAATTGAATGCGTTCTTTCCATATTAATGAAATTTCGGCAGTTGCCATGCCTTGAGTCAGTAGGGTAATGATTTCCTCGGCGGGAAGCTCATATCCTTTGCAATGTACGCGTTTTTTTTCGTCATCCAAACAAAAGAGCAGACAATCTGAAGCCAATTGAAAGTCTGAGGGGAGGGTTTCTGGGGAATTAATCCATTGTGCAAAACGAACAGCAAGATTTTCATTTGGGGATAAGGGTTCGATATGAATACCAGGAATAGATTTTCTTAATAAAGCGGTTAGCTGCGTGGCTTGATTGGCGCTGGAGCTGTTAATGATAAGATAATTATTGACTGTATCTAATAAAGCCGGCAGTTTTTTTTGCACACAAAAAGATTTAGGCAGTAATTCAAATTCAAGATCTTCGGCCATTTGTGCTTTTTCAGCGCGTTTTACCGTACGGTTTTGCTGATTTTCAATGGTTTGAATACGTTCTTGCAGCATTTTGTTGATTACGCCACGAGGTAAAATACGCTCTTCTTTTCCCATGCAAATCATCATGCTTCCGGCTACCTCGTGAATCATTTCATCTGCAAAGGCAGGAAGCCATCCATAGACAAAGCGCGCATGAGGAGGGCAAGGTTTAAGGCGTTCTTCTTGTAATAAGGTAGTTAAATCGCTTTCTTCTTTTAATTCATATTGATAAATAAGTGCATTATTAAACCACATGGATTTGTCCTTTTAGATAAATAAAATGAGGCCTTTGTCTCATTTAAAAAAGCAAGTGTATCATAGCGCGGTGGCATATATCATCACAGATTAAAACTTCTTCTAAAGAAGAAAATAAGTACCAATAGCGATGGTTCTGTTATAAGGCAATTTATAAAATTCAATGTTTAAATTGGCAGAAAAATTGCGAATTAAAAATACAAATAATTTTTCTTGCCAATAAAAAGACAATGAGCGTCTTTTTTTCGTGGCCAGTATATTAGGAATTTCCACCATGTAGGCGGCGCTATCGACATCTATGGTAAAGGGAAGCAATTGCGTTTTATTGGCTCTTTCTAGTGCTTGAGGGATATTGATAGTTTCCATAAAGCCATAACGAAGAGTGAGCTTGTGTACTTTGGCAGCCAACTGATTCACGTCATAACGTTTGCTTACGTGCACATAGGGGATATTCTCTACAGTGTAATCGACTATCAAGACATGCTCTGGAACAGAACGACTTAACTTGAGAAAGTGTAAAAAACTACCGCCACTTTTATCGTGAATATCAGTGATGAAAATTGCTGTTACTCCCGGAAGTTTATTTAAACTTTTGTATTCGAGTTGCCTTAGTATTTTAGAAATGTCTTCTTTATTCATGTAATAATTTTTTCTTAAATAATTTAATCCAAATTGCCAGGTATGCATAATCATGGCAATAACCAGGGCAAAAGTAACAGGGATCCATCCGCCTGTAAGAAATTTATGACTATTGGCACCTATAAAAAGCAGATCGATCCCTAAAAAGACACCAAAGAGAGAGAGGACTGCGAGCCTGGACCATTGCCAAATGGCATAGGCTGCGTAGGCTACCATGAGATCAACCAGTAGCATTTCGCTATTCACTGCAATTCCGTAGGCATGAGCCATGTTGTTAGAGGAGCGAAAAACCAATACAAAAAGCAAAGTGCCTACAGCGAGAATAAAATTAATATGCGGTACATAAATTTGGCCGGCATAGATTTTAGATTGCTGAACAATCGCTATTTTAGGGCACAAGCCGAGCAAAACAGCTTGTTTGGTGAGTGAAAAGGTGGCGCTAATGACTGCTTGAGAGGCAATAATGGTAGCTGCAGTGGCTAGGATAACAAGCGGGATGCTAAATTCTATTGGTGCAATCATAAAAAAAGGATTATCTATATATTCTGGATGTAATAGCAAACCAGCGCCTTGCCCAAAATAATTGAGTAATAAAGATGGCAATACCAAGAAAAACCAGTTGATACGAATAGGTTGTTTACCAAAATGTCCCATGTCTGCAAACAAGGCTTCGCCGCCAGTGACCACTAAAAAAATTCCTCCTAAAAGCACGTACCCTCGTAGGCCTTCTGCATAAAGAAAATGTAATGCGTGAAAAGGATTCATTGCATAGAGTACAACAGGGTTGCCTACAATATTTATAATACCTAGTAGGGCAATGGTGCAAAACCAGATAAGAATTACCGGACCAAAGAAAAACCCAATTTTGGCAGTCCCTCTGGATTGAATGTAAAATAAAAGAATTAACAAGACACAAGCAATTGGAACCACGTAAGGCGATAGGGTTGGTGAGATGGTGGTTAGCCCTTCGACCGCACTAATGACCGAGATTGCGGGAGTTAACATGCCATCACCCAACAAAAGGCCTGCGCCAAAAATGGCGATTAAATAAAAGAAAGAATAATGCGTGGTTTTTCTTTTTATAAGAGCCAGCAAAGCAAGAATACCGCCTTCACCTTCATTATCAGCTCGAAAGATAATAACTAAATATTTAAAAGAAATAACAACAATCAAAGACCAGAAGATAAGGGATAAAACACCTAAGACTGCGTCTTGCGCTATTGGTAAGCCTGAGAGCGTTACTTTTAATGCATACAATGGACTAGTACCTATATCACCAAAAACAACGCCTAATGCAGCCAAAATGATCGGTGATAATGGTTTATTTTTTTTAAGCATGTCTGTCCTTTCTTTTACCAGTAAGTGTTTAATGCCAGTATGTAAGTGGTAAAGTGAGCTGTATTTTTTCCTGAAATGGAAAACCAAACCCCGCCAATGAGACCGATGTGTTCATTGAAATTATATTCTATTGCTGGAGCAAGTGAGTTGCCTAAATACGCATCACTACCTATAGTTGCGCCTGGGCCACCGATATTTCCAATATTGAGAATACCATTAAAACGAGAGGCTTGACCATTGGCTTTCACGGCCTCCATAACAGCTACCCAATGCTGATCTAGCGTAAACTCAAAGGCGAGATCAAAATCGGTCTCATCGCCATGCCGGATGTTTCCTCTGGTTGATGAGGTTCCACCATAACTGTTCAACCCATGAACAAATACAGGAGAGCATAACAGTCGAGAAATAATAAATCGGGTTCTTAAATAGTGGGAGTCAAGTATGGGTAACAAATATTGAAAATTTAAACCTATTTGTGTTTGATAGCTTCCTAGCCCTGTCGAATCAGTACCATATTGCAGGGGATCTAGACCATTAAAATGGCCTGTAGGAATGGTTTCTTGTAATAACAGACGGATATCCAGTTGTTTTGCGGACTTGTTTTGTTCCCATAATTGAATGCCTAAAGTTACGCTTGTGTCAGCTATGTGATTGTAATGAGCGCCTCTGGATGAATTGAACATGTAGGGCACCACCAGCTGAACATCCAGCCAATCAGTAAATCCATGCGTGACAATAGGGGTGATTAATTGAGAGTGATAGACCGGTGCACGTTGTATGGTTTTAAAAGAATCATAGCTGCCATCAGTGGTGATATCAAAGCCGTATAATTCAAGATTGGTATGTCCTCTAGGTATTGTATGGCCTGCGGGGGCAAGAAGAGGGCCGGTAAACCATGGTGCAGCCCCATAAGAGTGATGGCATAACAGGATGTAGAGCAAAAAAAATATGGTTTTGATTAATCTTGGCATAATTATCCTTAACTGACCGTTGCGACTTAGCAGGCCCATGGTGTAGATTAGCTGACTTTTGATGTTTGGGAAATAGAGAAATGAGAGCAAAAGTTATTTTGCATACGGCAAAACAGCATACTGTAATAAAAGGACATCCTTGGATTTTTCCAAAAGCTATTTTACGTACAGTAGGCTCCTTGGTCACTGGTGAATTGGTTGATATTTATAATGAAGCTAAGGAATTATTAGGTGTGGGTGCTTTCAATGAGCATTCCTTGTATCGTGTCAGAGTGCTTGCATTAGCGAATGAATCCAGCCATGCCAATGATTATACTGATTTGATCACTTATAGATTAAAGCAAGCGCTTCAGATCAGGCAAAATCTTCATTTACCCAGTGGGGATACGACAGCATATCGTTTATTTAATAGTGAGGCAGATGGGTTATCAGGTCTTACTATTGATAGATTTAATGCTTATTGTGTGATAGCCAGCTCAGCTTATTGGGTTGAGGCCAACAAGCAAGAGATAACAAAAATTTTGCAACAATTATTGCCTGATGATGCCTTTATCTGGTTGCCGCAAGCCAAGCCTTTAAAGCAAGATGGGTGGTCTTTAGTGCAACATCAGATGATAGAGGCTACAACAGAGGTGCTGGAAGCAACGGTTCGTTTTCAAATTTCTTTTGCATCAGCCCAAAAAACAGGGTTGTTTATTGATCAGAGAGAGAATCATCAACGGATTGCAGAGCTGGCAGCAGGAAAAAAAGTATTGGATTTGTATACGTATACGGGAGGTTTTGCGTTGCATGCTGCTAAAGCGGGTGCATTAAAGGTGACAGCGGTAGACAGTTCTGAGAATGCAATTCTTCAAGCACAGCATAATGCGCAGCTAAATGGACTTTCTAATATCGAGTTTATAGAGGCAGATGCAAGGGAATACCTGATTCATGCCGGAGATTATGATATTGTGGTACTAGATCCACCCAAACTCGTGCCTTCACAGCAACATGTACAAAAAGCAAAAAACTATTATCGTTTTCTTCATAGAGAAGTTTTTAAGCATATGAAACGAGGTTCGTTATTAATGACTTGTAACTGTTCTTCTGCTTTGTCTTCGCAAGAATTTACTGCTTTGGTTAGTGCACAAGCAGTAACAGTGGGGAAAAGTGCGCGTATTTTAGGGGTTTATGGTCCAGCACGCTGTCATCCAACACTCACGGCTTTTCCAGAAGGACATTATTTAACGGCAGTATTGTTGGCTGTAGTTTAGTTTGTAAGGAGTGCCTGGCGCAATGATATAGACCATCTTTTGATCGGCTATTTCAGAGGCCAAGTACTTCGTTGCTTTGAATTATCAAGTTATTTTAGTTGTTCATTGGTTCGTTAATGCAGTGTAGCACATCATAAAAATTGAGCTGTGCTGCATTTAATAATAACAGGATATGATAAATTAAATCAGCACATTGCTTGATAATTTCTCCTCCGTCCAGAGATGTTGCGGCAATAATCACTTCTATAGCCTCTTCTCCTACTTTTTTGGCACAAGCTTGCACGCCTGAATCAAGTATTTTTGTCGTATAGCTTTTGGGGTCAGGATAGGCTGCACGTTCTTCAATTTTTTGAATCAATTCATCAAAAAGACTGAGATGGCTAGTCAGATGCGGATTAAATGCGCTCGTGTAATGACTCAGACAATCGGTATCTTTGAGTGTGACTTGAATCAATAAGCAGCTTTTGTCTGTATTAACACTGATTTGATGAATAGACATCCCTTGATCAGAGGGTTTATCTATTCGCCATAACTTATGTTCAGTTTTGTTGTATAAAATTAACTGACCGCTGGTCAGGCTGGCTATCAATGATTCCTGGTTCATATAGCCAAAGAGCAATATGTCTCCGTTTCTAGCATGCTGTATGATGGCAGGCACAATGCCTTCGATAGTGTGCCAGTCTATATCTGTAAAGGGTATTTCGTTCATAACGATTCCTTGTTTTTAATGCCTGTGCTTTAAGGTTTTTTGGCATTTTACTCTTTGCAGCGTATTTTATTATCTCCAGATAAAAGAGCTAACGCAAGGTACTACTAAATACTGCACCCATATTGTTCATGATAGACATGCATTTGCTCTAATTCTTTGTGCTTTTTCTGGGACTCCAGATAAGAAATTAAATCGAAAAAATTAATAATCGAATATACGGCAATACCTTGTTCTTGTATTTCAGCTATAGCGGAGTGTTTGGTTGTGCCTTGTTCGCAGCGGTCTAATGCAATAATTACTCCTGAGAGCATTCCTCCATGAGCATTAATTAATGTTTGCGATTCTCTAAATGCAGTACCAGCAGTAATGACGTCGTCAATCATAATGGTTTTTCCTGTAAGGGGAGCGCCTATGAGCAGTCCTCCTTCGCCATGATTTTTGATTTCTTTACGATTAAACGTGACTGTTATTGGTTTTTGATAATATTGGGCTAATGCAATTGCTGTTGATGTTGCAAGAGGCAGACCTTTGTACGCAGGACCAAATAAATGATCCATTTCTACTTGATTCTTCATTAAGGTTTGAGCATAAAAAAGGCCTAACTGATGCAGTGCTTCTCCTGTATAAAACAAACCAGCATTGAAAAAGTAAGGACTTATTCGTCCAGATTTTAAAGTAAACTTGCCAAATTGCAGAGCCCGACAATTAAGTGCTAATTTTATAAAAGCTGATTTGGTATCATTCATTGTGTACTCTCTAAAGAAATAAATAAAAAAAAACATGAGTGGAATTTTAAAAAAATCCTTAACAATCAATAAAAAGCTGATATGCTAATCATATGCACGTAAAAATAATGCCATATCAAGTCATTATAGCTTATTGTGCTTTTTGAGCGTATTTTATGTTAGTGTACTGTTAAATAATATTAAAAAGATAAGTGTAAGACAAAGGGGATTACGAATGTCGCAAAGAGAAACGGGCCAAGTTAAATGGTTCAACGAAAAAAAAGGATTTGGATTTATTATAAATCAACAAGGCGATGATATTTTTGTACATTACAAAGACATACAAGGTGCCGGGTTTAAAACCTTACACGAAAATGATACGGTGACTTTTGTTCTTGATAAAGGTCCCAAAGGATTAAAAGCACAAGAAGTATCAGTTGCTGCAGCTGTTGAATAAGTGAATTAAAAAAAGACAGAAGAAGGCCAGATCATGATCTGGCTTTTTGTTGTCTTTTATTCACAAATTAGACCTGTTTATCATAGGTAACCGATAGAAAAAATATTGATTGAGATGGCTTGTATTCAGGAGCATAGATGGAAAGAAGCTCTGTTTTTTTATTCAAGGAAAAAAGATTTTTACCTTTGTTCATGGTGCAGTTTATGGGGGCTTTTAATGATAACGCCTATAAATTGGCGATGCTCACTTTTATAAGCTATAAAATCAGTACTTCTGTAACGCAATCTGAGTTTTATCAGGTAATAGCCAGTATTCTATTTATTATTCCTTTTTTTATTTTTTCTTCACTTGCCGGTCAATTGGCTGACAAATATGATAAGTCTTTGATAACGCGCTATGTTAAAGGATTTGAGTTATTTCTTATTGTCATTGGTTCTTTGGGATTTTATACAAACAGCATTCTGGTAATGATGTTGGTTTTAACGTGCATGGGTATTCATTCTGCATTTTTTGGAACGATTAAATATTCTATTTTGCCCGAACATTTTTCTGCGCACGAATTAATGCAAGTTACAGGGCTAATTGAAGGCAGTACATTCATTGCTATTTTAATGGGCACAACATTAGGCTCACTTTCTATCGGATTTAATGCAGCTATCCCTTATGCTGCAATAGGAATGACTTTGAGTGCAGCTTTAATAGGATTTTTCGCCAGTTATTTTATTCCTGCAACACCACCGTCGAAATTGGCCAATTTTAAAATCGATCCATGGCCATGGAGCGCAACATTATTAACAGTGAAGCAAGTATATAAGATTAAAGCACTGAGATTGATATTGATTGCTATTTCCTGGTTTTGGTTGTTAGGTTCGGTCTTATTAACCAAACTGCCTGATTATTGCCATTTTGTCTTAAATGCAGATACTTCGGTGTTTGCTTTGTTGCTTGCTTTGTTTTCTATAGGTATTGCTTTAGGTTCTGTCAGTGTTAATAAAATTCTTTCTGGACAGACTAATTTAAAAATAGTGCCAGTAGCATTACTGGTATTTTCTGTTTTGATTGCTGATATTTATTGGATATCGCCATTGCAAGAACAAAGGCAGATTCTCTTCGACAGTTATACATTTTTTTTAGTACCAAAGCATTGGCGTGTAGTAGTCGATTTTTTTATGCTTGGCTTTTTTGGCGGGGTATTTATTGTACCTTTGTATACTGTAATGCAAGAAATGAGTCCGTCAGCGATGCGGGCTCGGATAGTGGCTGTGAATAATATTTATAATTCTTTGTTTATGATATTAGGCTCAGGTTTTGTGATGTTATTACTGTTTTTGCATTACTCAATACCCAAGGTGTTTTTTACTTTGGGTTTATTAAATATGCTGGTGGCATTGTTTTTACTGTTTGCTTTTAATAAAAATTCAGGATGATGCATTGCATAATTAAGGATACATTTAATGCATGGCATCATCCATGGTACAGCAGTTAATTACCGTCAATTAGATTGAGTCAGCCAATCTTTTATGGGTAAAAATTCACTGTATAAGCGTGCTTCAGGACTGTTTGGTTCAGGTTCCCAGTTATAATGCCAATGTACTTCGGGTGGTAATGACATCAAAATGGATTCAGTTCTTCCCTCAGATTGCAAACCAAAGAGTGTTCCTCTGTCGTAAACCAGATTAAATTCTACGTACCGTCCTCTTCTATAGTTTTGGAATGCTTTTTCTCTTTCACCAAAGGGATGATTTTTCCTACGCAGTACAATGGGAGTGTATGCTTCTAAATAATGGTCGCCAATGCTTTTCATTAAGCCAAAGCTGTGCTCAAAACTTTGTTCATTGTAATCGTCAAAGAACAGACCTCCTATGCCGCGAGCTTCCTGGCGGTGTTTAATATAAAAATAATCATCACACCATTTTTTAAATTGAGGATAAACAGACTCACCGAAAGGATGGCAAGCTTTTTGCGCTGTTTGATGCCAATGAATACAATCTTCCTCAAAGCCATAATAAGGTGTGAGATCAAATCCACCACCAAACCACCATATAGGCGGCTCGTTTTCTTTATGGGCGATAAAAAAACGAACATTGGCATGGCTGGTTGGAACATAAGGATTGTCTGAGTGAATAACTAAAGAAACGCCTAATGCATCGAAAGTTCTACCGGCAAGTTCTGGTCGGTGTGCACTAGCAGAGGCGGGTAGTTTATTGCCACTGACGTGAGAAAAATTAACCCCTGCCTTTGAAAATAATGCGCCATTGGAAAGAACTCTGGTACGGCCGCCTCCGCCAGAAGGACGCTCCCATAAATCTTCTTGAAATTGGCCTACTCCATCTAATTGCTCTAGTGAGGTACAAATAGTATCCTGCAAGTTCATGAGATAAGATTTGATTTGTTCCAAGGCATCAATAGGTAATTTAATATGCGAAGTCATAAAGGCAACCCGATTAGTCATAAAAGTAAATTTTCTCATTCTTTTATTATTGGCACAATCCTTGCTTGCTATTATCCATCTATTTGTATTGTATTGATGGACTAGTTAATGCGAAATATACATAAAAATAATTTGAATAATGAACAGCATGTTAAATGTCGAGATTTTATGCATAAAATGCTTTTTCAAATGAAAGAACAGGCAACCAATCGGCAGAATGAAGAAAACAATGTAGCCCATATAGAAAAGCATCCCCAGCAAGCAACGACGGTTATTCCTTCTTTACAATCTAACCAAGCCTTACAGGCTTCTGCTTTAGTAGGTAGGAAAGTATTGATAAAAAGCAATGTATTGTGCTTGGGAATAGAAAAAAGCGCTCAGGTAATGATTGATTTGATTGCTGGAATGACTAATGTAGCTGCCTCTATTTATTCTTCATGCGGAAAGCTGATTAAAAAAATTTATATTCATCATACAGAGCCAGGGCCATATAGTTTATGGTGGGATGGAACTGATGATGAAAATCATACGATGGAGTCAGGTTTTTATACTATTCATGTGAGAGGTTTTTCTAATGGCCAGGAAGAAAAGCTGTCGACTTCTTTATGGGTGAATATAGACAGTGTTAGTATTGGTCATCAAGGATATGGCTTAAGATTAAATCTTGCTGGATTAGGCGCCATATCTCTTGATGAAATTCAGGACATTTCCGTATAATACAGCCATCATAAGTAGATGTAGATATGTGGACAGATGACTGTAGACCCTTCAGGAATAATAGATGGAACTCAAAAAGCGCGCGAACTCCCTCAATTAAAGAGATCTTGTCATCGCTTTGTCTTGGAATCTACATTAAAAGCCCAAAGAATGAACGCCCATTTCACTAATGACATGGCCTTGTCACAGCCGCAGCGGGTTCATTCCTTTCAAGATTGGTTACAACAACCTGCCGAGCAAGAGCGCGTTTCTTTGCCTTCGATAGCTCCCGTTCATGATGCTTCATTAATGCATAGTAAGTCTTTTGAAAAGATTTCATTGAAAATGCCTGAGATGCAGGTTGGTGAGTTCGTCAAGACACTTTGGTCCAAAGCATCGCAGGCTGCTTCGTTAATTGGTCTTGATCCCAAGTTATTAATCGCACAAGCAGCATTAGAGACTGGGTGGGGGCGTTTTATTATAAAAAATGCAGATGGCTCAAGTAGTAATAATTTGTTTAATATCAAATCTACCTCCCAGGAAGGGGTTGTCATTGCTACAACAGAATATGAAGCGAGTCGCGCTATAAAAACGCAGGGCGTATTTAAAACATATGATTCAATAGAGGCAAGTTTTAAAGATTACATCTCGCTCATTACCAAAAACAAACGCTATGAAAATGCTTTGGCTTGCACACAAAAACCAGAACAATACATAAAAGAACTGCATAAAGCAGGGTATGCTACCGATCCCCAATACAGCAATAAAATCATGCATATTTATTACAGCAAAGAGTTTAATCAAGCTTTAGCTGAGTACAAGTTAAGTGTATAGGCAGAGAAACTCGGTTGTAACTATTTATAATGCTCACCCAAAAGACACATTTGGCGCATCTTGATCCTCATTCAAGTTTGTAAATCCTTTTTTAACCAGCATCTGCACCAATTGTTTTGCAAGAGAAGGTTTATTATTAATTGATAAACCTGCCGCACAAGTCAATAAATATAAATGTTCGAGCTTGCTTTTATCCCCTAAATAATTAGCAGCAAGCTTCTCAGCCAGCCGTAAAGGAGAAATTTTGCCAAAATGAGTTACT
>PEQM01000016.1 GCA_002786205.1 Legionella sp.
CCGTGAATACGCTTTGTCAGAATCAGGTGTAGATAACGGACAGTCAGGGTCTCATCAAGCATGTGCAGGTGGTACCTTTAACAAAATGATTGAGGGTATGGCAAAAATTCACAAACTTTGTGAAGTGAATTTTATCACACCAGCTACTGCTGCTTTGCAGCTACCTTGCGTTGTTCGTCAAGTACTGAAAGCACATTTGGCTGAGAACGCTGATGCTTTAGAACAGGTAAAAAATGAAGGATTATCTGCTGTATGGTCTGAATTACAACCGCGAGTATTAGAAGAGCTGCAACGTAATTTTTCTGCTATCTATCCTTCAGCAAGTGGTCATGTAAATCCTAATTTGTTGGCATTGGTTGAGGCCGGAGAATATACCGACCTGACTCAAGACCTACAAATGTTGGAACAACAAGCACAGCAAAATAGTGCTAGGCAACAGACTGGTGAGAGAGTAATGATGATGTGCTAAGAGAAATATTTCTAGCTTTTGGCAAGGATGCCTATGCTAGAGGGTTTGTGGTTTATGCATTAATCTGCTTCTTAACAAAATTCTAGTGTTCTTTTCTCTAAGTCTACTCGCTGATGCAGAAGCCTAAATGTCCCAATCAATTTTAATTTTTAGGCACCCACATAGGCACCCGAAAAATAAAATACTACAGAAACTTTAATTCAAAACTCGTAACCCATTGATTTAATTGGCGTCCCAGGGCGGATTCGAACCGCCGACCTGCCCCTTAGGAGGGGGCTGCGCTATCCAGCTGTGCCACCGGGACTTGAGGGGGAGTTTACTGTGTTTTTGGATTATTGACAATGTCTTCTAAAAGTTGAATCACATTGCTGTGTAATTTGGTCCACCGCCTCCTTCTGGGGGGGTCCAGACAATGTTTTGGCGGGGATCTTTGATATCACAGGTTTTGCAATGGATACAGTTTTGGGCATTAATTTGTAATTTGGGGCGGTTGTCTTCTTCTACTATTTCGTATACTGCAGCAGGGCAGTAACGGGTTTCGGGGGAGGCGTAGTTTTTAAAATTGGTTTCTAATGCTAACAATGGTTTTTTCAACTTCAAATGACAGGGTTGGTTTTCTTCGTGGTAGGTGTTGGAAAGATAAACCGAACTTAATTTGTCAAAACTTAAGATGCCGTCTGGCTTGGGGTAGATTATTTTTTTTGCTTTCGCTGCTTTTTTTAAAGTGAGATGATCGGCATGATTGTGCAGAGTCCAAGGGGTTTTTCCTTTAGTGATATAAGTTTCAAAGGCTGCATTGAGTAACCCGGGTAATAAACCAAACTTGAATCCAGGTCTGATATTTCTGACCGCATAAAGTTCTTTTGCCATCCAGGAGCTTTTAAATAATTCGGTATATTGGGTGAGTTCAAAGGTTTCATTTGATGGGTTATTTTGATTGAGTTGTTCAAAACAGGCCTCTGCTGCAAGTATGCCTGATTTGATAGCCATATGAATGCCTTTAATTTTGGGAACATTTAAAAACCCAGCAGCATCGCCTAGAAGTACGCCACCAGGGAAGGTGAGTTTGGGTAGTGATTGCCAACCACCTTCTGTCAGTGCTCTTGCACCGTAAGCTATTCGTTCTGCGCCTTGCAATAAAGGATTGATTAGGGGATGAGTTTTAAATCGTTGCAGCTCCATAAATGGATCAAGCCATGGATTGGAATAATCCAAACCAACAACATACCCTAATGCAACACGTTGGTTAGATAAATGATAAATAAAAGAACCGCCATAAGTAGCCTGGTCTAAAGGCCATCCTATGGTGTGTATTACTGTTCCTGGTTGATGGTATTTGGCGTTAACCTGCCATAGTTCTTTAATACCAATACCATAAGTTTGTGGTTGTGCTTGATCCCGAAGATGGTAACGGTTCATTACTTTCTTGCTTAAATGACCGCGACATCCTTCAGCTAACAGCGTTTGTTTTGCTAATAGATGCATACCAGGTTGGTAATTGGCTGTTTCATTGCCATCTTTGTCAATCCCTACATCACCTGTGGCAACGCCAATAACTTCATTGTGATCGTTGTATAACATTTTGCTTGCTGTGAATCCGGGATAAATTTCGCAACCTAATGTTTCAGCTTGCTCGGCAAGAAAGCGACATAACTCACCTAGGCTAATGATGTGGTTGCCTTCATTTTTCATGGGCTTAGGGGTTGGCAGTTGGTAGGCTTTTTTCTGTGTGAGTAAATAAAATAAATCTTTCGTTACGGCTGTATCTAAAGGGGCTTTATGCCATGTTTCAGGCAAAAGTTCTTTTAAACTTCGAGGCTCCAATACCGCACCAGATAAAATATGAGCGCCTATTTGACTGCCTTTTTCTAAGATACATAGACGGATGTCTTTTTCTGCGGCCAAAGCAAGTTGTTTTAGTTTAATAGCTGCAGCAAGACCAGCAGGGCCTCCACCGGCAATAACTACATCATATTCCATGGTTTCTTGGGACATGTTGGCCTCATAAGGTAAAAGTAAATAATCGCTTGTCTTGTCTGTAAGATCAAGAGCTTGGTTATTTCATTTCTCTTAAAAAGTAAAATATGGCTATAATCATTAATTATAAATGGACAGGAGATGACGATGAAATGGTTCTTAGGGCTTTTGGTTTTTGTATGCTCTTGTTCGCTTTATGCAGCAGAGACTGAAACTATTAAGGTGTATAAAAAAAATCCTTCATTTGAAGTGCGATTAAAAGCAAATCCAACGACAGGTTATACTTGGTCTTTAGTTTACTTTGATAAAAAATTATTACACTTGACAAGTAGTGAGTATCAAGCCCCAAAAAATCATTTAATGGGGGCTGGAGGAGAAATGTTATATGTATTTAAAGTAAAAAAAAGAAGCAGCTATCCTGGTACGACATCATTGGTTTTCAAATATGGCCGCTCCTGGGAGCAAGATGCTATAGAAAAAAAGATTACCGTCCAGTTATTACCCTAAAAGAATGTTAGCAGGGCACCTGGCTCTGCTAACCGCATTGGTAAAGTGCTTAGGAGGCTTCTGTTATTTTTCTAAAGGGTAAATAACGTGGCTCCCAGAACAGTTCATCTATTAATTTTCTTAAATCTTTATCTTGATTTTTTTGAGCATGTCCTGAATCAATAGCGCACCGTGCCACCGCAATAGCAATTTCTTTGGCAACGGTTTGCGCATCATCTAACGATGGTAGCAGTGGCAAGAAGCTGTCTTTTTTACTTGGTGCAAAGGAAGACAAGGCTTCAGCTGAGGCTAGAATCATTTCTTTGGTTAAACGTGTTGCGCTAACGGCTAAGATCCCTAATCCAATACCTGGAAAAACCAGAGCATTGTTGCATTGAGCGATTTGTACCATCCGATTATGGTATTCTATGGGAGGAAATGCGGTGCCTGTAGCAATTAAGGCTTTGCCTTTGCTCCATTTTAATAAATCTTCTGGCTGTGCTTCACATTTTTCATCTGGGTTGGAAAGTGGGAAAATAATTGGACGCTCACAGTATAAAGACATGGTTTCAATAATGTGTTGTGCAAAAGAGCCTGGCTGAGCAGAGCATCCTATTAAAATAGTAGGTTTGACTTGCTCTATTGTGTCAGCAAGAGAAATCTCTTGTTGCTTTGTAATGCCCCAAGATGCCAGCTCTTCAATATCGCGAGCATAAGGTTTTTGTGCACTGGTTAATTCGCAATCGGTATTGATAAGCAAGCCTTGTCTATCGATGAGCCAAAAACGTTGGTAGGCTTCTTTTTCACTTAAGCCACGACGAATGAGCGCGTCAATAATTTGATCACTAATTCCTGTGCCTGCAGATCCAGCCCCATAAACAACGATGCGTTGTTCTTGTAAGGTTGTTCCGGTTACGTCACAGGCTGCAAGTAAAGCCGCCAGTGTGACTGCACCAGTGCCTTGAATGTCGTCATTAAAATTGCATAAGGTATCTTGGAATCGGTCTAGAATATGACGGGCATTTCTACGGCCAAAGTCTTCCCAATGAAGAAAGGCATTAGGGAACTGTTTGTGAATGGCACTGACAAAAGTAGCTACAAAATCATCATAATCTTCATTATTAATTCGAGGATGCCTGCAGCCTAGATACATGGGATCGTCTAATAATTCAGGGTTGTTAGTACCTACATCTAAAAAGACAGGCAACGTGCGAGAGGGATTGATGCCGCCGCATAAACTATAAACCATCAGTTTGGCCACAGGAATATCCATACCACCAATACCTTGATCGCCAATGCCAAGAACACCTTCACCATCGGTAACCACGATTAAATCAATTTCGGGATTAGAGCGGTTATTAATAATTTCTTCAATTTGGCTTTTATCTGAGTGAGCAATATAAAGCCCTCTGGGTTGTTGATATTTATGACTAAATTGTTTGACTGCTGTTCCTACAATGGGTGTGTAGATGATAGGGAGCATTTCTGCTAAATGTTTACTTAACAGTTTGTAAAAAAGAATTTGATTTTGATCATGTAAGGTATTGAGGTAGATGTTTTGTTGTAAGCGTGTGGTATAACTTGAAAATTGTATGTAGGCGCGTTTTGTTTGTTCTTCTAAAGTTTCTACACGATGAGGAAGCTTTCCTAGCAAACCAAAGTCTTTTCGTTCTTCTTGCGTGAACGCGGTACCTTTATTTAGTTGAGGTGTGGTCAGTAAAGGTTTGCCGCACAGTGAAGTCTCGATATACAGTTCGCCCGTTTTCGGGTCACGTTCTAATTTAAAATCAAGCATGGAATAATCTCATAGATAGCGTTACTTGCTGACTGGTGATAATATCGGCTTTTTGTAGTATTCATCAAGAGGTTTAAGTATGAATAAGTACTTAGTGATGCTTTTAGTCATTTTTGGTGTGGTTTCTTGTACTGTTAGAAACGATCAGTACTATCGTTCTCACCCTAGAGAGTTACAAGCCGCCTTAAAAGAATGTGCTAATCATCAGTTTCAAGGGACTGAATGTGAGAAGTTACAGCAATTAGGACAGCGAATGTCTTATTTGGCTTATCAATTACAATCAAGTCCACAAGGTTTTGGTGCCATTATTTTGTCTTTGCAAGAAAAGATAGCTCAGCAAGAAAGTGCCGCTGCGAATAATAAGCTTACTGCAGAGGAAAAACAGTCTTTAACTGAAAATAAAGAGCGTTTGGTAGAATATTTGGCTGTTGTTAAATGGTTAGAGTCGCCAGAGAGTTAAGAATGAAAATACTAATAAGTAATGATGATGGCGTTTTTGCTCCAGGTCTTCGAGAGCTGGCAACGGAATTGGCACAAATTGCTGAGGTGGTAGTGGTCGCACCGGATAGAAATCGCAGTGGCGCGAGCAATTCCCTGACGTTAACCAGACCATTAACAGTTAAAAAAATGGAAAATGGTTATTATAGTGTAGAAGGTACACCTACAGATTGTGTGCATTTGGCTTTAACAGGGTTGTTTGATTGTTCTTTTGATATGGTGGTTTCTGGAATTAATGATGGGGCCAATTTAGGTGATGATGTGCTGTATTCAGGTACAGTGGCTGCCGCAATGGAGGGACGCCATCTGGGGTTGCCTGCTATAGCTGTTTCCATGGCTGGCGAGCATGTTGTCCATTATGCGACAGCAGCAAAGATTACAAGGCAGTTGGTCAATCAGCTACAAACTAATGGATTGCCGTCTCAGACTATTTTAAATGTTAACGTACCAGATGTTCCATTGGCACAACTTAATGAAATACAGGTTACGCGCTTAGGGGCTCGTCATTGCGCAGAGCCAGTAGTTAAGGAAACAGACCCAAGAGGCAGGGCTATTTATTGGATAGGAAAACCAGGTGCAGAAGCGGATTCTGGCATGGGGACTGATTTTTTCGCAGTTAAATCAGGAGCGGTATCGATTACGCCTTTGCATTTGGATATGACCAATTACAAATTATTTGATCAACTGTCTCAATGGGTAGAAGGAATTGAAACAAAGCCCCTCATGGGTATGCTTGACTAAGTAATTGCTGCTGTCTTGGCAGAGGCAGCTGTCTGCTAGAGTTTCAAATGGCCTTTTGCAACTGCAGAGGCTGTCTTTTAAATCGTATAAGAAAAAAATATGAATCTTTTTTATAACTTAAAGACATTTCAAAATGTAATTTTTTGCCTCATCCTTTTACCAGCTCTTGCCGGATGTGATGGCGGCAGTAATTTGGCACCGGTAACGGAAGTTCATTTTCATGCACTTGGGTCTCGTTCGGCCACACATAGAGTAGTAGCTGGCGAGACTTTGTATGCCATTGCCTTTCGCTATGATACGGATTTTAAAACCTTGGCTTATTTAAACCACTTAAATCCCCCTTACCGATTAAAAATAGGGCAAATTTTAAGAATAAAAGGAACGTTGAGCCAAAACAAAGCAAATAAAGTCTATAAATTAGAGCCAAAGCCATTAATTAAGCCTCATCTTCAGGTGCAAAATAATCAACAACCAGCTTATAAAATGCCTGAATTTCGAGATTCACGTTGGTATTGGCCGGTGAGAGGACGTGTTATTAGCACATTTATTCCTGCTCAAGGTAAAAAAGGCATAAATATTGCATCTCATAAAGGTGAAGCGGTTCATGCTGCTTCAAGCGGTGTGGTCGCTTATGCTGGCAGTGGATTAGCAGGTTATGGAAACCTGATTATTATAAAGCACAGCAACGATTATCTTACTGCTTATGGTAATAATGCAAAAATTTTAATTTCTGAAGGGCAGACAGTGAGAACAGGACAAGTTATTGCTGAGGCAGGTGTTCTAGATCGTAAATACTGGGGTGTCCATTTTGAAATTAGGAAAAAAGGAATACCCGTCAATCCATTGAATTATTTGAAGTAAGATTGACGAATTACGTGTTGTTAAACAAAGAATAGCTCCTGATTTCAGTGCTTCTGTGGTCAGGCTAAACCATATAGGTGATACAATGCGCGAAGAAGAGTCAATTATAGAAAATGATATCAAGGAAGAATGGTCAGCGTCTGAAGACAGTTTAATTTTAATGGATGACGATTTAGATGATTCATTAGAAAAAATCGAAGACGAAGAGCTATTAGGGTTGCCTGATTTACCTGATTTTATCGATGACACATCGCTGAGTGCGGTAGCCTCTCATAAAACCATGACCAAGGCAATGGATGCAACGCAAATTTACTTAAGTGAAATTGGTTTTTCACCTTTGTTAAGTGCAGAAGAAGAAGTTCATTACGCCACCTTGGCGTTAAAAGGGGATGCTCAAGCACGTAAAAAAATGATTGAATCCAATTTACGGCTTGTGGTGAAAATATCCAGACGGTACCTAAATCGTGGACTTCCTTTATTGGATTTAATAGAAGAAGGCAATTTGGGGTTAATGAAATCGGTTGAAAAATTTGATCCGCATCGTGGGTTTCGTTTTTCTACGTATGCTACATGGTGGATAAGACAAACCATTGAACGTGCTATCATGAATCAAACAAGAACCATTCGGTTACCTATTCATGTAGTAAAGGAGTTGAATGTCTATTTACGTGCAGCAAGACAATTAACCCAAAAACTGGATCATGAGCCTTCGCCAGAAGAAATTGCTGAAATGGTGGACAAGCCCTTGGATGATGTAAGAAAATTGCTGGGGTTAAACGATAAAGTAGCCTCAATAGATACGCCTATAGGCTACGATGAAAACAAATCTTTACTCGATACTATTGAAGATGAAAATAGTGTTAATCCAGCAGAGTTATTGACGGATGAAAATTTAAGGCAGCATATTGAATTACTTTTAGATCAACTTACTGACAACCAGCAAGAAGTGATAGCGCGCCGTTTTGGTTTAAGAGGTTTTGAGAAAGCTACTTTAGAAGATGTGGGTAAAGAAATAGATTTAACTCGTGAACGAGTTCGTCAAATTCAGGTTGAAGCCTTAAAGACGTTAAGAAACCTGTTAGAAAAAGTAGGGCTGACTCAAGAAGATTTGTTTTAGACCTATGAATGGAAATAATGGTGAATTAGACTTCACTTCGTACATGACCCTAATTAGGGCGTGTCGACCATTGGTCCCCAGCGGCTATGTGCCTCGGCTTGTCTGAGGCATCTAGAAGATGGCCAAATTAAAACCGATACTTCAATTGTCATATACGAAAATTGTCTTTAAATGCTTGTGGTAAACCCATCCCAGCATGTAGCATATTTTTTTTGTAAGCTCGAATGGTTTAGTGCCTGTTTGGTTACTTGCCAATATTCATTAGTTTCTAACATAAAAGCCAATACATGATTAAACTGAGGATGTAATGGTTGTGTTATGGCCTTTTCATAGGATTCATAATCCGGCCCATGAGCTGTCATCGTATTGTGAATGCTAAGACCCCCAGGAACAAAGCCAGAGGGCTTGGCATCATAAACGCCTTCAATGAGTCCCATCAGCTCGCTCATGATATTACGATGAAAATAAGGTGGTCTGAAAGTATGTTCAGCAACCATCCAGCGCGGTGGAAAAACAACAAAATCAAGATTGGCTATGCCTGGATAGTCACTTTCTGATGTTAAGACGGTAAAAATAGAGGGATCTGGATGATCAAAGCTTACCGAATTAATCGTATTAAACAAACGCAAATCATAACGGTAAGGGGCATGATTTCCATGCCAGGCAACTACATTTAACGGTGAATGATTGCTGTTGCAACGCCAAAGCGTTTGCTGGCTCTTACAGAGTATCATGCATGGCTCGCTAGTCTTTTCAAAAGCCGCAACAGGATATTCAAAATGACGCGGGTGCGCCAAACCATTTGCACCAATGGCACCTAAGGCTGGCAAAGAAAATGGCTGGCCACCATTTTCAGCCAGATAGCCTTTGGCTTGTGGACTTAAAACATCGACTTTGAATTTAATTCCACGAGGGATAACTGCTATCATGCCGACAGACAAATCAATAATTCCCATTTCCGTATGGATACGAATATCTCCTTCATAAGGAATAAAAAGCAGTTCCCCATCATGAGATACAAAAAATGTCTGAATCATGGACTGGTTGCAGTGATAAATAAAAGTTTTATTCAGTGCATTACCCGCTACAAAAAATAATCCTTTAATAAAATCGCAAGGTGAATTATCTGGATGTTCTATTGGCGACCATCGCAAAGGGTTCGGTTCGAGAGGTGTTTGATACGAAGTAATGAGCTGATGTTCATTAAGAACATAAGTCCCTTGAGAAACGGTAGGTAGCATTCTGTAGAGCCAGCTAAAACGATTTAAAGTGCGTGGCCTTGTGAAGGCAGAACCGCTAATCTGTTCTGCATACAAGCCTAATGGCGTATGTTGGGGTGAATTTTGGTCTTTAGGTAATGCATGTTCAATGGCTTCCGTGACGTGATAATTACCAAATCCTGTTTGATACATGCACCACTCCCTTTTGATAATAAATAAACTTTAGCATAACGAAATACATAAAATCTGTCGAGATAAAGACTGGTTCAATATTATTTCTCGTATTTAAATGCATGACCTTGAGCATTCCACAGAGGATAGAGATTTTTTTTACTAGAAAGGCAATGTATAATCATACCTATCTAAAATAAGTTGCAATAAATAAGGTGAGAGGCATGGCAGGTCATAGTAAGTGGGCTAATATTAAATTTCGCAAAGGCGTTCAAGATGCGAAGAGAGGAAAAATATTCACTAAATTAATTCGTGAGATTACCGTTGCTGCTCGTATGGGTGGCGGAGACGAATCGACTAATCCCAGGTTGCGTGATGCGGTTAAAAAAGCGTTAAGCGCCAACATGAAACGAGATACCATCGATAATGCTGTCAAGCGAGGTGTTGGTGGCTTGGATGGCGATGCTATGATTGCCATGCGTTATGAAGGCTATGGTCCTGGCGGGATTGCGGTATTGGTAGATTGCTTGTCAGACAATAAAAACAGAACGGTATCCGATGTCAGACATGCATTTACAAAGCATGGTGGTAATTTGGGAACAGATGGTTCAGTAGCCTATTTGTTTGCTAATCAAGGCGAAATTTTAATGGCCCCTAACTTATCGGAAGAGCAGGTAATGGAAGTGGCTATTGATGCTGGTGCATCGGATGTTGCTCAGGATGAAGATCGCATTGAAGTCATTGCACCTGTTGAAGCTTATCACAGCGTTTTAACTGCGCTACAGGAAGCGGGTCTTGAGGTAGAGCATTCTCGTTTGACTATGCGTGCCGGATTAATGGTACCTGTGGATGATGAAACTGCTGAAAGTTTAATTAAGCTTATCGACATGCTAGAAGACTTGGATGATGTACAGGAAGTCTATACCAATGCTGAATTTTCTGAACACATGCTGGAATCAATGAATTAATGACCATCATTTTAGGGATAGATCCTGGCTCAAGGATTACAGGATATGGTGTTGTCAAAGAGCATAATCGAAAAATTGAATACATAGACAGTGGCTGTATTCGTACTGCCACTGAGATGGAATTCAGTCGGCGTTTGCTACAAATATATGATGGTATATGTCATCTTATGGATCAATTTAGTCCAGATGAAGTTGCTATTGAGCAGGTATTTATGCATGAAAATGCAAGCTCTGCTTTAAAACTAGGTCATGCTCGAGGTGTTGCTTTAGTCGCTGCAGCATCGCATAGAGTAAAAATAAGCGAATATTCCCCCAGAGCTATAAAACAAACTGTTGTAGGGTATGGAGGCGCGGAAAAAAAGCAAGTAGGTCATATGGTGGTGCAATTGCTGACTCTAAGTAGCACGCCACAAACGGATGCTGCTGATGCATTAGCTGTTGCCATTTGTCATAGCCATATGCGTTATGCGCACGCTATGCCCATAACAAGAAAAACCTCTACCCGAAGGAGAAAATGATCGTGATCGGTTGGCTGAAAGGACATATCATAGAAAAAGAGCAGCCAGGAAAGATTGTTCTGGATGTTAATGGTGTCGGTTACGATGTGGAAACCTCACTTAATACTTTTTTTCAAATAGAACAAAGTGCGCAAAAAATAGAATTATATATTCATACAGTGGTTAGAGAAGATGCTTTATTATTGTATGGCTTTTTTAATCAAGAAGAGCGTGCTTTATTTAGAGCCTTAATTAAAGTCAATGGGGTAGGACCTAAATCAGCGATTGCTATTTTATCAAGCATTTCTCCGTCAGAGTTTATTCAAGCCATTCAGCAGGAAAATGCCGTATTGCTTACCAAGCTTCCAGGTATAGGTAAAAAAACAGCCGAGCGGCTAGTAGTAGAGATGCGTGATGGAATGAAACAATTAAGCTCTCATTATGATCCTGTGGTACCTATGCAGGCCAAACAGCAAGATGAAGCTATTAGTGCCTTGGAAGCTCTAGGTTATAAAACGCAAGAAGCTCATAAAGCGGTGTCTAAAATAGATGATGGAAAAAAAACTTGCGAACAACTCATTCGCGAAGCATTACAAGTTTTGGCTACTCGCTAGCGTATAATATCGCGAGGGTTTAAAGTTGCTTTATAAGATGAAGAGGATGGGATGAGCGCTGATTTTGGCAATCAATCAGTTCCCTAATAAATAAAATCTCTGTTCATGACAAAAAAAACTGTCATGCCCGCGCAGGCGGGCAACCATCCATCAAAATCATCCGAAACCAAAATCAAGCCACTGTGGATTGTTTTGCTCGATAAGGTTTATTTTCCATAGTCGGTTCCATTTCTTGATTCGTTTTTCTCA
>PEQM01000040.1 GCA_002786205.1 Legionella sp.
TTTTTATGTGCCCTGGGGTATCATCTATCCAGTTGCGTTTACACAGGACGTGTTATGATACACAAGATGTCGCGGTTACCGGTTGCTCTGATGAGCATAGCCATCGTTCAGCTACCCACATACGCTTGGATCCCACGCGTGACTGCACTTGGAGAAATGGGCTCTTACGAAACGGCCTGGGTCGATGGTTTATTCCCCGTACAGGATAGTACAAACCAAGTCAGCTTTCTTGATTTGCAATATCAAGGCAATCATTTTTTATCCTCAGGCTCCTATTCGGGACTGGTAAGTCCCGGTATAGGACTTCGGCATGTATTTCAAGATGATAAAGTAGTGGGTGCTTATATTTTTTCTGACTATATGACGACCAATGCCCATCAATATTATTGGTTGCTAGGTCCTGGGGTTGATTATTACCATGAACGTTGGTTTGCATCCATTAATGCTTATATTCCTGTTAATAATGGCAGACGTTTTGTGAGTTCAATCCCTGTGTCTGATACAGGCGATACTCGATATGAGTCTTTTGCAGGTCACGCACAATACGATCGCCTGTTTTCTGTTTATGATAGTATGCGTTGGGGTTTGGATGCGACCACCGGTGTGTTATTGGGACCGGATAATAAGTGGGGTATCAAAGGTGGTCCTTATGTTTATGCCGGTCACCATCTAGAAACTATTACCGGTGGACGTGGCGAGCTGGATTATTTCGTTCGCGATAACCTCGTGTTGCGGATTGAAGAGCGCTATGATTCTTATTTTGGTAACCAGGCATTGCTTGGTATCTCTGTTTCGTTTGGGAGCACCGAAAATAGAGGTACCGTAAAAACGCAATTAAAAGCGCCTATTTTCCGTAACTTAAATATTAATACCACCGCTCAAGGGACACCGATCGGTAGATACCAGCAAATGTCATCCCAATCCATGCTAATCAACAATAATATTACTTTTGTCTCGAATCAAAATAATTTGAATGGTTTTCAAACCAGTTCACCTGCTCTGCAAGAGGGTACCTTTGAGCATCCTTACACCACGATAGACCAGGCGTTTGTCCCCGGTAATTCCCCGACAGATGCTAAAATATGGGTAGAAAAGACAGGTAGCGCGTATACTTCGCAGGGATTTACCATGTTAGGGACACAATCGCTTTCTGGACGGACGAGCGGTTTTTATGAACCCGCTGTAACGATGACTACCCAGCCCTTGGTATTAAGCTCAGTAATGAATGGAGCAGCCGTGACCATGCATAATAGCAACTCGATGCAAAACATCATCATTGAGGGAACCAATGGTCCGGGAACGATTGGCGTGTCTGTTATGGGTGACAATACCCATAACACGGCTTCTCTTAACAACGTCACTATCGGTTCACAAAACACTGATAATGCATTTGAAACCGGGCTATATAATTCAGCAGCCAATGTTTTGATTAAAAACTCTACCGTGTATGCTGCAGCACGTGATAATGGCGTATTGGCAGTGAATGCAACTGCTTTTGGTATCGTCAATGACGACAACAACCCAAACAGCATGGCTAACACCACCTTAGATAATACCCATATCACTGTCAATGCATTAGTCACTGGAGGTAATACGGCCAAAGCGTATGGCATTTTGAATGAGGGGAATGCAAATACGGCAACTATAACGTTACAAAATGGAACAACTGTGACGGTCAATGCACAAGGGAATACTCTTGAATACACAGGTGCCTATGCTTATGGTGTGTATAATTTGGGGGGCACGATACTTCAACCACCATCAAACCCTGATTCTACTGCAACTACCCATATTCAAAGCGGTTCTATTATCAGGGTAACAGCTGGCAATACTGCCAACAATACTAATAATTCGGGTTCTAACGCGTATGGGGTTTATACCACTCAAAATATTGATGCGAACGGTCCTACAATTTATGGCGGGATAGTTAACGTCACCATCGATCAAAGTACGGTTAATGCTACCCAATATGGCTTAGATTCTATAAATCCTGGTTCGGGCATTGCTACAGGCGTTTTTCAAGGCGCTCAAGCGAATTATCAAAAGACACCCAACACGGTGACCATCAAAAATCACTCTGCGATTAGCGCAGAATCCAATGGATCGCAAGTTGGGGTAATTGGACTAGGCGCGTACAATTATAGCGGTTCAGATACGGTTAATAATAGCAATCTCACCGTGAGTGATTCAACGGTGACCACAACCGCTGGGGCGCATGCAGGAACTTCCTATGGGATATACTTGACATCGGCGAAGGGGACTTTGTCTCATGCGGTAATTAATGTGGTTCATCATAATGTCGATAATTCTGCAACTGGTGTTTCCGTCCATGGTGGACAAGTGACGATTAATAACGATTCTGTTATCAATGTTACTGGATATAATCCTATGTTTACTGGTAATGCCTATTTAGGGTTGGCAAATCAAAATATTGCTGGAGTCGCTGAAAGTACTGTCACCATTGGTGCCGCCACTTTTAATGTACAAAGTATTGGCGGTGCTGGTGGATTTGCGTATGGCGTAGTGAATAATGGGACTACGTCGACTGTATCTATTGGCCAAGGTGCGGTCATGAATGTGAGCACTACAAACTCAGGAAATGCCTATGCGGTCGATAATGGTGATGCAAATTTTGGTGCGGCAGGAGGGACCATAAATATTAATCCATCAGTATTTAATATTATTTCCACTGGTTCAGGGACAAGTTATGGACTTTGGGATGCCGCAACAGGAGGCGTGATTAATACCTCTGGTTCCCTCGGCGCTTTACCCACAGTCCATTTATTTTATGATGCCATATCTGGAAACGCTGCTGCTTATAATGTTGGCGATACTACTGGCTATAATCCTTATCCACCGACTCAAAATGTAACATTTACCTGTAATAGTGGAGCCTGTCCATAAGCTCCACACACCTTGATAAACTAGCGGTTACGTTTTGTTTTAGGAGGCCTTAACATGCTTAACTTACTTTGTTAACAACGTCATATAAGGCCATTTTTAATTGCTGGAACGTTCGACATCAAATTCTTCTTCCGTATCGCCATGCGGCACCGTGCAAGCGGCCTCTTCTGCCATTTGAAAACCAAAAATGAAACGTTCTATCGCTTGCAAGGCCAACGCCCATATTGTGTTTTTTTGGTCCATTCCTTTCTCCCGCTCTTGCTTCCTGTTATTTTGCTACTCTTTTAAGCCTAGTCTATGGTTGCCAATTCACAAGCAAGAAGTCCTTTATTGATAAACAAAAGCGCATGGAATAGTCGCCAAACTATGCTAGCATAGGCCTTTTACTAGCCATTTGAGTCGGTTATGAGTACAAAAGACAGTGTACAAACTTTTTTATTTGAACACGCCCCCGTGCGCGGTGCGATAGTCCGTTTAGAGCAAACCAGTCAAACCATCTTAAGTCAACGACCCTATCCAAAGCGGGTTAAACAATTATTAAACGAAGCCCTGATGGCTTGTGCGCTGTTGGCACAAAGCATCAAATTTGAAGGCAGTTTGCACTTGCAATTTCAAGGCGATGCCCGTTTGCCACTGATTCTGGTACAGTGCGACCATCAATTGCAAATCAGAGCTTTTGCTCAATACGGTGAAGGATGCGCTGACGAGGACTATGCCGAAGCCTTTTTACAAGGCCAAATGGCGCTCACCCTTGATCAAAATAAACAAAGCCAAAACTACCAAAGCCTGGTCCCCATTCAATCTACGTCGATGAGCGACAATTTAATGACTTACTTTGCTCAATCAGAACAAATCTCCACTAAAGTCTGGCTGGCAGTGAATGGCCACCAGGCGGCCGGCATGCTCTTGCAATTAATGCCTGGCCAAGCCAGCTTGCAAAGAGAACAATTTTGGGAATATGCAGTCCAATTAGGACAAACAGTCCGTGACGAAGAGCTGTTGCAGTTAGACAATGAAACCTTGCTGTACAGACTATACAACGAAACAGACCTGCGCCTGTTTACCCCTCGTCCGGTTACTTTCCGTTGCCGTTGTAGCAAAGAAAAAATGAAACAGGTATTGACCGTTTTAGGCCAACAAGAGACGGAAGACTTACTAAAAGAGCAATCCGTTATTGATATTCGATGTGATTTTTGTAATCAGCATTATGCTTTTGATGCGATAGATGTCAGTCTTCTTTTTCATCAAAACCATTAGCCTCATTGCAGTAAATCATAGTGGCAATAGCTGGTCTGCTCTTGCCCCAAGCGCCACGCTCTCCCAATCCGCATGGCTTGTAATACCTGCTGCAACTGAATAAATTGCTCGCTTAATTGCTCGTATAACGCAGCCATGTGATTCGGATAACGTTCGCTGATGGTCAAATAGGCTGCCTGGCCCATAGCAGAAAAATAGGTCAGTTTGACATGCCTTTTTTGCGCAATGCCAGGAAATAAGCCACAAAACAACAAACTTTTATCGCCCACCTCTTGCAAACGATCCCGTTGTTGTATGCCTTTTTTCTGCAAGGACTCTAATAAATCGATGGCCAAAATAGAGTCAAGCAGCTTGGAAGTCTGAGTATAACGCATGAGCAAAAAAACCAGATAACTCTCTGTTTGTTCATTGAGCACCAGCTGAGTTGCTGCCTGCGCTTCATTGACCAAGGCATGCCATTGGCTCATGTCGGTGGGATGTAGAATTAATGAGTCCATCTTATCCTCCCTTAGTGTGCGACTCACTAATATCCCTGCAAAAATCATGCCATCTCGCAACAGCTGAAACTTCAATAGGATTTAGTCGTTTCCTGTTGTATAATGTCAAATCTATGAACATATAAATGATTCCATCACGTCCTTAATCCACTCGGCGATCAGGGGACATGATGTTATTCCCTGTTATTCAATAAAAAGGTTAGTCATGATTGAAAAGATCCGTAATATTGCCATTATCGCGCACGTTGACCATGGTAAAACCACGCTAGTGGACAAATTATTGCAACAAACTGGTACCCTCAATGAAAGAGCACCGACGGTTGAACGTATGATGGATTCCAATGCGTTGGAAAAAGAACGAGGCATTACCATTCTTGCCAAAAACACCTGTGTGTATTGGAATGGCTACCAAATCAATATCGTCGATACTCCAGGACACGCAGACTTTGGTGGTGAGGTAGAACGTATTTTGTCTATGGTAGACTCGGTTCTTTTACTGGTTGATGCAGTCGATGGCCCCATGCCTCAAACACGCTTTGTTACACAAAAAGCCTTTGCGCGTGGCTTAAATCCTATCGTCGTTATTAACAAAATTGACAGACCAGGCGCACGACCTGACTGGGTTATGGACCAAGTATTTGATTTATTTGATAATTTAGGCGCTACAGACGAACAATTAGACTTTCCTGTTGTTTATGCATCTGCTCTTAATGGCTATGCGCAATTGGATCTCAACGCCGCGTCTGACAGTATGGCACCTCTACTACAAACTATCGTCGATCAAGTTGCACCGCCTCAAGTGGATGAGAATGGCGCATTCCAAATGCAAATCAGTTCGCTAGATTACAATTCCTATGTGGGGACTATTGGTATTGGCCGCATCACACGCGGACAAATTAAAGCAAAATCCGCGATTAAAATCATCGATAAAGACGGCAATATCCGTAGTGGCCGTTTATTACAGTTACTCGGCTTTAAAGGCTTAGATCGCGTAGAAGTAGAAGAAGCCAGTGCCGGCAATATTATTGCTATTACCGGTATAGAACAGCTTAATATTTCAGACACCCTTTGCGATCCCAACCAGGTAGAAGCCCTGCCACCATTAACAGTAGATGAGCCCACCATCAGCATGACCTTCCAGGTTAATGATTCGCCTTTAGCGGGTAAAGAAGGCAAACACGTCACCTCAAGAAAAATACGTGAGCGACTGGAAACGGAACTGCTACATAACGTGGCCTTGAAAGTAGAATATGGTGATGACCCTGATAAATTCCGCGTGTCGGGCCGTGGAGAGCTACACTTGTCTATTCTGATTGAAAACATGCGCAGAGAAGGCTATGAACTGGCCATCTCCAAACCAGAAGTGATCATTAAGGAAGTAGACGGCATTCGTTCTGAGCCTTATGAGCGTGTCACCATTGATGTGGAAGAAGCCCATCAGGGCACCATTATGGAAAAAATGGGCGAACGCCGTGGCGAGCTACAAGATATGGTTCCAGATGGTAAAGGACGTGTCCGTCTCGATTATATCGTCCCGACTCGAGGATTGATTGGTTTTCATAATGAATTCTTATCCGCTACTTCTGGCACCGGTCTGATGTATCATGTATTTGATCACTATGGTCCTGCCATCAAAGGCCGTATCGGCAAGCGCTCAAACGGCGTAATGATAGCCAATTGCGCAGGCACTGCGCGTGGATTTGCTCTATTCAACCTGCAAGATCGAGGACGCCTGTTTCTTGAACCTCAATCTATCTGCTATGAAGGCATGATAGTGGGTATTCATGCGCGTGATAATGATTTGGTAGTGAACGTCACTAAAGAAAAACAGCTGACTAACATGCGTGCTTCAGGCAGTGATGAAAACATCATCTTGACGCCTCCATTGAAATACACGCTAGAGCAAGCTTTAGAGTTTATTGATGACGACGAACTGGTTGAAGTCACCCCTCTATCCATTCGCCTGCGTAAAAAAGAACTCACTGAAAGTGAGCGCAAGAAAACCTCGCGCAGCAACAGTGATGAATAACTAGCGCATGCCGATGAAATCTTCATTTAAGCGAGTGATTGTCTATGCCCGGCACCACCGGGCCAATCAGGAAGTCAGCGAGAGCCTTGACCGCCTGGTTGCTTTTTTAGCACAAGAACAGATAGAAGCCGTACAAGATGTAGAGACTGCCGCCAACTTTAAACTGGATATTCCAGTCCTGACTCGCGAAAACATGGGTAATTCACCAGATCTCATCATCGTGGTAGGAGGTGATGGCGGCATGCTTTCGGCTGCTCGCATGGCCATATCAATCAATACCCCTGTTATTGGGATTAACCGTGGACGACTGGGATTTCTAACCGACATTCTGCCACAAGATTTAGAACTGCAATTAGGCCCTGTACTTCGTGGCCATTATTCTGAAGAAACGCGTTTTTTATTACATGCATCCATTCAAGATGCCCAACAGATTTATTTTGAAGGTGATGCGCTCAATGATGTGGTTTTAAGTCGAGGTCGCGATACTCATTTGATTGAATTCGACGTCTATGTGAATCAGCAATTTGTCAGTCATTTTCGTTCTGACGGCATGATCTTATCCACACCAACCGGTTCAACGGCCTATGCCTTATCGGCAGGAGGTCCTATCATGCATCCGACCCTCAATGCGATGGTTCTGGTGCCCATGTTTTCTCACAGTTTGACTTCCAGGCCTTTGGTTCTTGATGGTTCCGCTCATATAGAGCTACACATCAGCCAAGCCAATGAGCATGATTTACGGATCAGTTGTGATGGCCACGAATCGCGCGTGGTGAAACCAGGCGAAATCGTCACCCTGGTTAAAAACAAGACCCCATTGCGCTTGCTACATCCTCTGGATTATCATTACTATGAAACATTACGCAGTAAACTGGGTTGGGGATCAAAACATCAGAGGTAACGCATGCTTACTACCTTATGCATCAAACACTTTGCCATAGTCAAACGCCTGGATTTGGATTTTTCTGAAGGGATGACTGCCTTTACCGGTGAAACCGGTGCTGGAAAATCTATTATGATTGATGCGCTCATGCTGGCGCTAGGTGGCCGAGCAGATGCTTCAGCCATCAGACCAGGTGAAGACCAATGTGATATTACCGCCGGATTTAGCTTTGATGAACATTCTGAGCCAGCCCTGTGGCTTGCTGAGCACGACATTGCTTATGAAGACAACCAGCTCTACCTAAGACGAGTACTTTTTAGCGAAGGTCGCTCTAAGTCCTACATCAATGGCCAACCTTTTCCGCTGCAGAAAATAAAAGAGCTAAGCGAAAAACTGGTACACATTCATGGCCAGCATCAACATCAAACCTTGATGAATCATCAAACCCATCGCCAACAACTGGATAATTATGCCAAGCACCATGACTTGGTGGCGGAGGTCGCCAGACGCTACAAACAATACTTTGTATTAAAACAAGAATTAAATGACCTGCAACAACAAGAACAACATGAAGACAAGATAAAACTATTACAATTCCAGATTGAAGAGCTTGCTTCGCTGCAAATACAACATGGTGAATTGGAACAATTACATCAGGAACATCAACTACTGCACTACGCCAAAGAGTACATCCAGCATGGGCTGCAAGCCTATACGCTGCTAAATTCAGATGATGAGCCATCTATTAGCTCCTCCTTAAATCAGGTGCTGCATATCCTTGATTTATTACCAGCAGAGCATCCAAGTATTAAAAATACGCTAGAACTTCTACACAGCGCGCTCATTCACTGTGAAGAAGCAGCCAGCGAACTACAGCATTTCAGTGAAGAAATTTCTTTAGATCCAGAACGACTGGCTGAGGTGGAAGCACGCATGAGCATGTTGCATCAAATGGCCCGCAAATACCACACTGATGCCCATCAACTGCCGCAACTGACACAAAATTTACAGCAAGAGCTCGACAGCTTACAACGTAATAAAAACAAAATTTGCCAGCTGGAGCAACAATTACAAGCAGCGATTGCCTTATATCAAGAAGCAGCACTCGCGCTTAGAGCCTCACGCCAAAGCCATGCTCAAAAACTGGCAGAAGAGCTAAGCGCCATGATTCAACAATTGGGCATGCCTAAAGGCTGGATTGAAATTGAGCTTAGCGCCCTGGAAAAAATCCAAATGCATGGTCAAGACAAGGTAGAATACAAAGTCTGTACTAACCCCGGCATGGCTCTGGATACGCTGAATAAAGTTGCATCCGGCGGAGAGTTATCACGCATCAGCCTGGCCATTCAAATGATTACGGCGCAACGAGGCGCAACACCTACCTTGCTTTTTGATGAGGTCGATGTAGGCATAGGCGGTGCTACTGCTGCTTTAGTAGGGCAAATGCTGAGAAAACTCGGTGACCGCTTGCAAGTGTTTTGTGTCACTCATCAACCACAAGTTGCCGCTTATGCACACCATCATTTACAAGTTAAAAAACAAAGCGATGACCAACACACCTTTACAGAAGTGATTACCCTGCTAGAAGATGAGAAAATCAATGAAATTGCCCGGATGATAGGCGGTCTGACCATATCGGACCAAACCAGATCGCATGCTAAAGAATTACTGGCCGCAGCAAACACCTGAATAACCCGTTTAAAAATACTCTCATTGTTCATTATTTGAGCTAAATTAGCAGAAAAGTAAATTTTTTTGAAATTTATTAAGAAAAAAACAACACAATTAATAAAATAATGCTACAATGGAGAAGTAACAATTTAGGAAAATAAAATGTCAGATAAAATTCGTGGTACAGTTAAGTGGTTTAATGAGTCCAAAGGTTTCGGTTTTCTAGAAAGCGGCGGTAAAGATTATTTCGTACATTTCAGTGCAATTCAGGCAGACGGTTTCAAAACGTTAGCTGAAGGTGCTACTGTAATGTTTAAAGCAAGTAATGGTCAAAAAGGCCCACAGGCTGAAGAAGTTGAATTAGTTTAGTACTTATTCAATATAAACCCTGCCTTTGTTTACAATCGCAGGGTTTTTTTATATCTCAAATAACCCCTCCCCTGACGACTCTGTTGCAAATAATACTATAGATGTAAGGCGTGTTGGCAATTGCTCCGCCCACCTGCCTGGGCTTGTCCGAGGCATCCAAGAGGTCTTGACTAAGAACAAATTTCCGCGTCCAAGTCACGCCATTCTGGGTTAAGCTCTGCAATCAAATTAATTCTCCTAAGTTGAATGCGTTTCGTAATAGACCAACATGTGAATATTATACTGTGCAGTAAATCCTGGTATTACCTTATTTTTATGCTCCCAAACCCGTTTAATCAAATCAAACGTTGAACCATAGAGCACCATCGCACTTACTTGCCATAATATAGAGGTAAAATGCTTTCATTTGTCTTCCTTGTTATCGAGATTTGGACTCGCTTCGATAATATCATTCAAATTGAGCTGATTACATAGGAAGCCAAATACAAGAACATGCCATTGCAAACTCGTTTTATACTTGGTGTCAGAACCGTTATATTATGAGTTTGCTCTTATGAATCAATGGATTAATGCTCTTAATCTCTGTACATGAAAAAAAAAACTGTCATGCCCGCGCAGGCGGGCAACCATCCATCAAAATAATCCGATACCAAAATCAAGCCACTGTGGATTGTTTTGCCCGATAAGGTTTATTTTCCATTGTCGGTTCCCTTTCTTGATTCGTTTTTCTCTGGTTATTGCTGCGTAGACATCAGAATGAATCTCATCATAAACCAAGTATAGAGTCGCACAAAAAATCCAGACCATAACGAAACAATCTAATGACAGGCCTGCCATGTGTTTTGATTTTTATTGGCTTTTGCTCATTCTGCCCTTCGCCAGTACGATGAGCCCATATAAATGCAATGA
>PEQM01000045.1 GCA_002786205.1 Legionella sp.
GAAAAATGCCAGCAGTTCAGTGCATTTTCATCGGTATATGTTTTCTCAGATATCGTAACGGCGGCTTACTCTGCATTGTACAAGGCTCCAAGTAATTCATCGAATGAATTCATAACACGAAAGGTTTCTGGTTCATCAAGATCTAAATATACGAAGTACCATATTTCTGGAGTCTCATTAACCCATTTCATGTAATAAATTTGATGAATGCCATCATGAGCAAAAGGTAACGTATTAGGCCCTAAAATTGACGAATAATTTTCAATCACCCACCAAATATTTCCCGGTAATTCTTTATGATCATCAATATAATAAAACTTAGAAAATTTATACTCTAATGGAATCCCCGTTTCTTCATCAATAGCATCAAAATATTTTTCAATGGGCCCACTACCATTATAATTTTTAATAATTAATTTGTAATTTTCAGGTAAGCAGTGCCCAAAATGGTTTTCCAGTTCAGCAATCTGAGCTTCTGTTGCTGCTGGGATAAAATCATCACAGTAAGGAATTATTCCTATCGTACTAACATCAATCATGATCTCTCCTAATTAAATTCTCTATTTGAATACATATTGTTAAAGGTTTCTGACTCATTAGATCTAAATATAAAATTTCTAATGGTTGAATATTGGTTCCTAAAATGTACTAATAATCTTTGGTCTGGGGTATATTTTTCATTCTCCTTGTATAACTTTCTCGTCCGCATAATCATGCTCAATATGTTGGAACAATAAGATGGATAATTTTTTCTGGTCATTGATTCGAGTGTTAACTACAGCTGATTCGGTATGGCGCATTTCTTTACTAAAAGTCTCAAACATCGCTTCATGATTTTTCAGAAGTTCGTATAGAGGGAAATAGATTAATGCATTTTCATGAAAGTGCGAAACTCGTGAAGAAATGGAACCGACAATGGAAAATAAACCTTAAATAATATGTCTAGAAGCGTGTAGGCCTCTCCAAAAACCGGTATTTTCTCTTTGCTAATAGAGATATCATATTTCATTTTTTAATATATCCTTTTTTATTAAGTATATTAAAAATTTCTGAAGAATTAAATTTGTTTAAAATAGTGTCATGATTAGATTGGATGGAATAACAGTGAATTAATCCATGATTGTATTTTGACCATCCATTTAAAGGATGATCGATGGATTGGTATTCGTCTATCAAATCGGCTGCTTTAAATAAAACCATATCTAATTGCGTGTTAGATGGAATATGTTGTAACAAGAGTTTCATCCGATCCCATGCTAGTGAAACTAGAATGTCTGAAAAATTAGGGTTTGCTTTTTTAAAGTTGAGTACAAATCGTTCTTTGTCTTGATGTTTTTCTGAGAAAATTGACCAGCTATCAATTAAAGATAAAAGTGCAATGGGTTCGTTTTTTTGATTTAAAAGATGTGCTATTTCATATACTAGAGTACCACCAAAAGAATAACCAATAAGGTAATAGGGGCCTTCAGGTTGAATTTCTTTAATGGCTTTTAAATAAGCTGTTGCCATATCAATAATACTATCATATAAAATTTTTCCTTTTGTAATGCTTGGATCTTGAAGACCATAAATAGAGAATGATCTGGAAAGCGTTGAGCAAAGCGAATTAAAACAATAAATCATCCCGCTTGCGGGGTGGCAAAAAAAGAGATATGGAGGTTTTTCGTTTATTTTATTAAGGGAAACAATAATTTCTGCAGTAGTTGTATCTTTTGTGATTAATAATGGACTAAATGACCTAATTGTTGGGTTTTTATAGAGCTGTTGTATAGAGAGCGAGCATTTAAAGTGTTTGTTAATCTTATCTATCAATTGTAAGGCATTTAATGAATGACCGCCCAGAGTGAAAAAATCATCCTTCATCCCAATGATTTCTATACTCAAAACAGCTTGCCACAAGCGGGCGAGTTGCTCTTCGATTTTATTTTCTGGTGGAGTGTATGTGGAAGTGACCGAGAGCATTTCTCTTGATGTTTTGGTAGTTGATATGGAGATTTTATTATGATAGTGCGCCAATACCCTGTCATGGTTATATAGTTCATAATTAGATACTACAATTTGAGAATGACCACAGTGTAAAATTTCATTGAAAAGTATTTTACCTTGTTGAGAAGAAATATCGTTCCCTCGATTAATAAAATGGATATTCGCTGGATTTTTTGTATTGGTCGCCATGCCAATATCGTTCCAAGTATTCCAGTTAATACTGATTACAGTATCCGATTGAAATAGTTCGCTTGTTGCAAAAGAGTTTAAAGCCGAATTTGCAGCAGCATAATCAATTTGTCCTGGTTCGCCTACAAGAGAAACTAAAGAAGACATCAGGACAACAAAGTCTAAAGGCGTATTTTTTAGAGCCTTAGAAAGATTATAAGTACCTTGAACTTTTGGAAGTAATACGAGTTCTGTTTCTTGTTTTGTTTTTAATGGAATGATACCGCCACCAGCAATTCCTGCTGCATGAATAAGACCATGAATGGCTCCAAGTTGTTTTTTATAGTACACCACAAGTGATGATAATGATTTTTCGTGCAAAATATCTAATTGATGCCAATGAATAATAGCACCTGACTTTTTAAGATGGTTCAGCGCATTGACTTGTGAGTAATACTCATGATTAGGGTTCTCTAGCACCGATTGCCATGCGTCTTCTTCTATAGCAGGAGATCTTGATATTAATATTAAGTGAGGATTTTGAGCATGAGCTACGATTACCTCACATAAAGAAAGAGCCATTGCGCCTACGCCACCAGTAATAAGGTAAACGCCACTGTCTCTAAATTTATTTTTTTCTATATCGGTGTCTAAATTTTGATAATTTAATTCCCATGCAACATGGTTTCGTAATGCCAGTGCTGTAAAGTAAGAGCGCCAATCAAGTGTCATATAATGTAGTAAAAAAAAGATGTTTTTTTGAAAAAAATTAGGATTTGTATCGATATCAATAGAGCGTATTTGAAAGTCAGGATATTCTTTATTAATTACAGCACATGCGCCATGAATACAAGCATTAACGGGATTATTAGGTTCTTGTCCTGTGATTTTTTGTGTTCCACCGGTTAGTATAAGTCCCTTAATTTTATAATCTATGCCCATGATTTTTAAAACAGCCTGGCTTAGGTAAAGCAGGCTATAAAACCCTAAATCCAGTTGTGATTGTATGGTAGCGGTCTTTTTAAGATTTTCTATAGAAAACAAGTGGATAAAATAAGGGGATTTTAAATGAGGACGGAAATGTTCAATACATTCTAAGTAGTGTTCCTTTTTTTCTGGATTTATTTTGAAATAAAAATTATTGATTTCTTCAAAACGATCACTTAACTCAATGATGAATACCGTCGCATTTTTTTGTTGCAGTATTTGAATTAGTGTCTCACTTAATTGTGAATGGTCTTTGAAGATAATCCAGCTGTGGCTTTGTATGGTTTCCAGAGAAATTTCATAGTGGTTTAATAAAGATTTTCGTGACCACGAGGGAAAATATAACGGTGTTTTATTTGTTGTCTCAGTGAGATCAGGTTCAATCCAATAGGGTTGTTTCTGAAACGGATAGGTGGGTAGGGCTACTTTACCAGGTGAAACATTTGAATACAAAGCATTCCAATTTATTGGAACTCCAAGTTGCCATGCATGTCCTAATGCCGTTAAAAATTGATGTGTATCACTGTCTTTTTTATTACGACTGGGTAAAAGATGAGTCATGTGAGGCGTATTTTTTACTGGATTTAAGCTAAGTGTATCTTTTAAAAAAGTTTCAAGAGTATGGCCTGCTCCAATTTCAATAAAAAAGGGATGAGAGTCTTTGAGTAGTGTTTGCAGTCCATTGCAAAATTTAACAGGCTGGCGTAAGTGATTGTACCAATAGGTTTTATCAAGGATTTCTTCAGAAGCAATCCATTCTCCAGTCACATTTGAAATCATATTAATAGAGGGGGCTTTCGGGCTTATGTTGTCAAATAAATTTAAAAATTTCTTTTTTAAAGGTTCCATTAAGTGGCTATGAAAAGCCTGCTCAACATTTAATTTTTGACACGTCGTTTGAGTAGATTGTAAATGTGTTTCTAACTGAGCAATAGAGTTAACATCTCCTGACATCACACAATGAGACGAAGCATTATGTAGCGACAACTCAACAGAAAATGATTTTTCGAGATCTAAGGCCTCATCTATGGTGCAATTTATGGCTATCATGGCACCTTTAGGAGCCAAGGACATTAAAAGTCCTCGTTGACATATTAATTTTACACCTTCTTCAAAAGAAAAAACGCCTGCAATGCAAGCCGCTACATATTCTCCCAAACTATGACCAATTAAAGCATTGGGTTTTATGCCGTAAGACATTAATAATTTTGCAAGAGCAAATTCGATAATGAACAAAGCAGGTTGAGCGTACTGTGTCAGGTTTATTTGTTTGCTATCTGCGCGAATTATTTCTAATAAATTAACAGAAAGAATAGGGTTGGCAATAGCAATTCCTTGATCGATAAGGCTTGAAAATTCGGGAAAAGATTCATATAGCTCCATAGACATTTTAGAGTATTGACTTCCCTGACCTGAAAACATAAAAATAATGCTTTCATGCGTATTTTCTTTGAACATAAAAGGAGCGTTATTTTGAAATTCATTAATAATCTCTTCTTTATTTGATCCGACAGCAAAGCTTCTCCATGCAAAATCTTCTTTACTGGTTTGTAGTGAGTAGGCAATAGATTCCAAGCTTAATGAGTTAGATTTTTTTTGATGTAAAAAATTATTCATTTTTAAAATGTAGTCGTCTAATGCATTCTTCGTTTTAGCAGAGAGAATGAACAATTTTTTTGGGGGTGAGTTCTTGTTTGATACTAAAAAATTGTCATATTCACTTAAGATCATATGAGCATTAGTTCCGCCAACACCGAAAGAACTGACAGCAGCATGGCGCTTTTTAATCCCTGTATCCCAATCAAGTAAAGTTGTATTAATAAAAAATGGACTGTTTTGTAATTTAAGATGCGGATTGGGTTCTTCATAATTAATTAACGGGGGGATTTTATGATGGTATAAGCAAAGGGTTGCTTTTATGAGTCCGGCAATTCCTGCAACCACATCAGTATGTCCAATATTGGCTTTTACTGAACCCAATGCACAATATCTTTCATTGTTATTTTGTTCTTTATAAGCTTTATTTAGAGCATCAAACTCAATAATATCGCCTAATTCTGTGGCAGTTCCATGAGCCTCCACATAGCTTATATCGGAAGGATTAACATGTGCTTCTTCTAAGGCATTGCGTATGCAGGCCATTTGACCTAGTGTACTTGGTGCTGTAAAGCTTAATTTGGCTGCGCCATCATTATTGACCCCACATCCTTTGATAACAGCATAAATGATATCATGGTCTCTAATGGCATCATTTAATCGTTTTAGTACTACAACGCCTACACCATTAGAAAATACAGTACCATTAGCGTGTTTTGAAAAAGGTCTGCAGTGCCCATCAGATGAAACGATGCTACCAGCTTGATATAAATAGCCTTGTTGCTGTGGTACTACAACAGAAGCTGCACCAGCAACCGCAATATCACTATAACCTAAAATCAAGTCCTGACAGGCCTGATCTACTACGATTAATCCAGTAGAGCAAGCAGTGTTTACATTGATACTTCGACCTTTGAGATTAAGCCTGTAAGAGATTTGTGTGCTAAGCATGCTGGTACTGGTAGCAATACGTTGACGTAATAAATCCTGTTCGTTTTTTACTAAATTATTTTTTAAAAGATTTTCGTGTAAATAAGTGCTGTCCGTCATTCCTGAAAAAACACTAATAATTTTATCAGGCATTTTATTAGGTGCTACGCCCGCATGTTCTAGTGCAAGCCAAGTATATTCTAGTAATAATCGTTGCTGAGGATCTGAAAGACTGGCTTCGGTGGCATTAAAACCAAAAAATTGAGCATCAAATCGATCGATATCGGCTAATATTCCTCTTACAGGCACATAATGAGATTCAGATTGGTTTTTAGATTCAAATCGGGATAAAGATTCTTTGCCGTCGCATAGCTGTTCCCAAAACTCATCTAAAGTATTGGCTCCAGGAAAATTACAGGACATTCCTATAATGGCAATATCTGATGAATACGCTTTATGGCGTTTTTTTACAGTAATTAAATCCATATCGCCTTCGATAAAGCGACTTAATCTATAAATGCTTGGATGAGCGAGCAGATCACCTACTTGAAGTTCGGTTTTGAGCGCGTTATTAATTTGTGTACACGCATCAGTAATAAGTAAGGAATTGGCACCTAAATCGAATAAATTTTTAGTGGGGTCAATGATGTTACAATTGAGTAATTCTTGCCATATTTGTTTAATCTGTTCTTCTATAGAACTCTCACAAGAGACATCTACGTGCAGTGACAAATCAGTTGCGAACATTTTGCCCAATTTGGCCTTATCAACTTTTCCTGTGGGAGTTAAAGGCAGCTTATCAACTTTTAGCCATTTTGTTGGTAGCATGTAGAGTGGCAGCATTTGTTTTAAATAGTCACGAAGTGGTTCCGAATGAAGTATCACATTGTCTTTGAATACTAAATATGCTGTTAAAGTTTTATGAGAGCCGCTAGCGATTTCCACGCATACTGCTGCCATGGCTATTGTAGGATGATTCATCAGTGCGGTTTCAATTTCATTTAAATGGATTCGAAAACCACCCACTTTAACTTGATCGTCATAACGCCCTAAATATAAATAATTACCGGAATCAAGAAGTCGTACTTTATCTCCAGTCTTATATAAACGATTGTAAGGTGCCTCATTGGAAAATGGATTGGGAATAAATTTTTCTTTATTTTGTAATTCACAATGATGATAGCTGATTGCCATACAGATACCACTAACATACAGTTCACCCTCATCAGCGACATTAAGCGCCTCATCTAAAATATAAGCTTTTGTGTTGGTAATTAACTGCCCAATACTTTTTAGGTAATTTTCATCATATTGATGATTAGTTGTCATTATTTGACGGCAAATATAGGCTGTTGTTTCAGTGGGACCGTATCCATTAATCAATGTTAATTCTCGATTGGAATCACGCCGGTATTGAAGAAATTGATTTATCAAAGGGGCATTTATTTGCTCACCACCAAATAAAATGGTTTCAATAGAATCTAATACCCGGGGTGAAGATTTAATGAGTTGGTGGAGATAACTTGTGGGTAGAAATAAAGAGTTAACATCGTATTCTAATAATGACTTTTTGAATTTGGATGGATTGAATCGTTTATCGTTTGGGATAATACATAAACTTGCACCATTTAAAAGAGCAGTCCATATTTCGAAGGAGCTTCCATCAAAAGAAATATTGCTAAATTGTGCCATTTTATTACCGGAACTGAGCTTCATGGTATTTTCTATACAAGCCATATTTACAATAGCTTGGTGAGGAATAATAACTCCTTTTGGTCGTCCAGTTGATCCGGAGGTGTACATCATATAAATTGCAGCGCTGGGTGTGATGGTATTACTGGTGTTTTTTTTAGAATAAGGTGAAGACTCTAAGTGCAATGATTTGATTAAAAAGCGTAACGTATCAATTTCAGAAAAATGATATTGAAAAAATTCATTAGTGATAAGTGCCTTAGGTTTTGCATCTTGTAATAAATCATTTAAACGGGTTTTAGGAGCATGAGTATCAAGAGGTACATAAATAGCACCTAATTTAATAATTGCTATTAAACAGATGATGAAATCGGCTCCTGGTTCCAGTAGTAACGCTACAAAATCTCCGGATTTCACGGATTGGTTCTTTAGATAACCGCTAATTTGATTGGCTTTTTCGTTTAAATCTTGATAGGTATATTCATTGAACTGGTCTTTAAGAGCTAGTGATGCAGGATATTTAACCGCTTGATACTCAAATAATGTAGTAACAGTTTTATTGTAATTTTCATTAGAGGTCATCTGGTTACATCCTATTTGTACTATTTAACTCATTCACTCCATATTAAGCAATATAGCATAAATAAAATCAAAGAAATCTGAATTTGCGCAGCTTTCGGGGTGTATTAAATAAAGATGATGAACCATGGAAAACGAAGTTACTAACAATTGATACCTCTATTTGTTCCATAACAGAAACTGTGAAATTTATCGTTAACTACTTAACTTAACACCACTACTCCAATGAATCGACTTTTCCTTTTCCGGCATCCAGCGCATTTGCTACCTGTAGTGGCGCGAGCGATGGTCAGTGCAATAGCAATAATATTTTGGCGCTTTATAACACCTATAACACAGGGTATGGTATTGGCAGTAGTCCCTATACCATTTCTGCCGGACGAACGAACAGCACATATTATGCTGCAGGTTTATGCATAGCAACCATCAATACCTATTCGGACTGGTATTTACCCTCCATTTGTGAGATGGATTCGATCTCTGGCTCTGTCGCTTGCCCTGTAGGAGCACAAAGCATGTTGCGCGGTCTTTCTTTCTTGCTTGGAAATCCGCGCGCAGGAACGCCAAGTACTTCCTGCGCCCATCCCAGTGGCACAGACTGTCTTGCAGGCTACTACTGGAGTTCTACCGAGCTCTCGTTCGTTCCGCAGGGCGTCGCTTGGAGCGAGTACTTCACTACTGGTGGTGGCATTCAGAACCCCAACAATAAGAACATTCTGCGTGGTGTTCGGTGTTCTCGGGCTTTAACTCTTTTTGAGCAATCAATGGAGATGACCTGCGTACGCCTTAATGTTTATTTATGCGACAATGCCGCGTGAGCATGAAAGGTTTTGTTGGCATGTACAGAGAAAAAAGTACGCGACAGCGACCACTTACCCACAAATTCTGTGGATAAAAGTGTGAATAGAGCGTGGCAAAACCGTAGATTAAATAATATATTGTAATTGATTGGTTTTGACAACATGCCCATAAAAAGCTTAAGGCTTGTAAAAAATGGCAGAGGACAAGGGAGACACGTCCTTGTGGCAAGACTTCGTTCCTTAAAGTCCAACACATTCCTTGTTAAGACATCCTATGTCTTTCCTCTTGAGGATCAATTATAACGGTTTTCTTTTTAAATCAAACAAGATTTGATTTGGCTTCTTGTAAGAAATATCTCAAAATAGCGCAGGCATTTTCTTGATCATGAAAAAGACAGTGACAAGGTGTCTTTAATTCGACAGAATGAGCGCAAATTAATCGAGACAGGAAAAGTGCTCGGTTAATTGTTGTTTTAAACCAAAATTGTATTTTAAAAAAATAGTCAACCTATTTGTTTGTAAGGAATAATAATGTCATATCCAACAGTCGAGATGGAAGAGGGTTCGGACAGCCGCCAATCAGAGCACCTAGAGCAAGACACACTACTTGAAAAAACAAAAAAAGACAAAGCGCGTTTTGAGAAGGTAGTTGCTATTCACGATAAAATACAAAAAATTAAAGCAGCGCTTCATCAACTGATTCAATCAATGAACAACAATCACGGGTGGTTTTCTCAAGCGGCAAGTTTTTGGTATGAAATTCCTTTATGGAAAAAAATACTTGCAGGGGCAGCGTTCACGGTACCTTTTTTAATGATTGGTATCATGACCAATCTAGTCTCTCTCATCACGCTGAGTATTGTGACTGGTATAATATACACGCTAAGCCACATTCTTCTTGAAAACCATCAAATCCACAATAACAACAAAATTGAAAATTTAAACGCAGGCGTTTCAAGTCTGGTTGATTTGTTAGAAACGGTTATTGCAACTTTAGACTTGTTGCGCGAACAATTGAGCATTGAAATTGATGCATTCCAGAAAGAAAATGCCCTCCTAACCCAACATGTCGTTCAATTGGGTGGTCAGGTTGAAACATTACAATCAGAAATAATTGAGTTGACTAATACTGAAAAAGCACTGCTTGCAACGCAGCTTGTCCTTGAGCAGACTGCCAAGACGCTTAATAGCACTATTGAAAAGCAGTCTAAAGCCTTAGAAAATACACTAAAACAATTAGAAGAAACTGAACAGAAATACAAAGAAAATCAAAATCAATTGGCTGATAAAATAAAGGAATTTGAGGACATTAAAGTAAGCATGGGTAAAGAGGTTGAGCAAGTAAGGCAGATTGAATTGGTTTTAAGTGGAACAGTTGAAACATTCTCTAGCCTGCTGATTCAAGACAAAGAGCAGCAAACTGCTTTTTATAACAGATTAGAGGATTTTTTAGCCAACAAAGAGAAAAGCTTCGTTGAGATAGCAGACCGAATATGTGATGCTGAACGCAAACTCGCGTCAGTTACACAAGAGTTAGAAGAAAGCAATCAGAGGTATCGCAAGCTTTTAGACTGGCAGGAGGAACAGATTGTGCGACTAGAGAACATTGATATAGTTCAGCCCGAAAGGACACGAGAGTTATTTGCTGGTGTTAAGCCAAGCATCAATGGCTTTTATGTGGCAAAAACAGAAACTTCTTGCAGGTTTGATATACCTCTTATGGCTGGGTTAATGTGACTGAGTGTAGAAGATCGG
>PEQM01000046.1 GCA_002786205.1 Legionella sp.
GAAGTATTAATTTTACACAGGGATCAGCGTGCTATTATCATTGTCTGCTTGATTGGATTCTTGATAGATTTTGTTGGGTGCAAAAAAATCCGGTGTTAATGTTTCTTTTTCTGGTGGCTTTTGGGGGGCAAAAAAGCCAGCAATTAGTATTCCAGCACCGACTGCAGCCATACCGGCACCAACGTCTATTGCAATAGCACTTAAAGCAAGAGTAGCACCGATTACTAGCAATACAATGGCAACGAACTGAACGATTGGGTGCGATAAAATATGCATGATAAAAGAGTAGCAATATGCAGAAGGAGATTCTTTAACTGCACTGATTTCAACATAGATATCATCATCAGGACGTTCGATATGGTCATAGTCCACTAGACCTAAAATGTTATCCAGCGATAATTTACCTGTTTGAATATCTCCTTTTGGACTGCGTACGCGATAAGTCAACCCTTTCGCGTGTTTAATCGAATCAATTGGCTGGTAAACGCCTATACCTATAGGCTGGTTGATAGTATTACCTAGAAAATCCAGGTACGGCTTATTGTAAACAAGCCATCTTATACCATTCGCTTGATTTTTTAGAACAAAATCATTGTTCAATTGAGAGAGAATGCTACCAACCTTGATGGGGTGACGTAATAATTTACCCAGCATATTAAAAGTGGCATGTTTGATTGCATCTTGATAAATGCGTTCGAATTTTTGAGGAATGAGCTCTGAGCCATATAATTTTTTTACAGTACGAATGTAGAACTCATACCTATTGCGTTCGTCTGCTTGTGCACTTTCTTGCTCGACGGTATCGATATTTTCGGGTAAGTATTTCCGGTACATTTCTGCATATACGGCATCGATAAGACGGTCAATGATTGCTGTGCATTGTTCTTGAAGATCTACAAATGACTCATCTTCTTCTGTAATAACAGAAAATGGAGTCGTGTTTTTTAAACGAATATGACGAGAGTCTATCTCAATTTCAGCATAAATAAGATCATCTTCTGCACTGTTGAATTGTTCTGCCTGTAAGGATACGCCAATTATCTTATCAAGCGAAATTTTTCCTGTTTTTATATGATCGTTAGGATCAAGAACAGCATAAAATAATCCATCCTTCATTATGTCTAGATAGATTGTTTTTTCTTCAAGTGATATCTGTGTCCCATCTATCCAGCACATTTTGTAATCAGGAGCACCAACTCGTTTATTGGTGAATTTTCCAATACAATTTAAGTGGTGTTTATTGTAAGAAACCCAAGAATCTCTAGGTTGATTAGGAAGAAAATCATCATTCAATTGTCGAATAATTCGGCTGGCTTCGATTGTATAAGACTCAGTGGAGTGAGAGTGTCCGTCATCAGAAAAGCCATGACTGTGACAGCTTGTTCCCGAGGGTTTAGATATGGCTGAGTTATAGACTTCGGTGTAAATGAGGGGTAAATCTTCAGAAGAGTACAAAGCTCTTAAAGTTTGAAAATAATCATTTTTTGTTTGTCTTGCTGCGTCAGTAGCCTTTTGTATATCACTGGTGCTATCGCTTTTGAAATGCTTGGCATACACAGCTGCTTGAACAGCCTTTTCCAATTGAATGATGATTCGATCGCAATATGTTTGGAGGGCTTCTTTGGTCATTTCATCATTGTTTGGCGGCATGATACCCTGCAGTTAACCTGTTACAGGCAGTATAATAACATATTTTGGTCTATATTTGAACATTTTTTCGAAAGCGATTTTTTCAAAAGAGATAGCCAACAAACGTGATGGGTAGTAATTCATCATTTAAATGCTCGCGAAATCTTTGCTCAACGCGGTCTGTAGGAATATCAGGCACCCAAATACTTCCTAGAACACTATGCCATTTAACCTTCCTAGCAACAACCTTGGTTATCCCTGAAATAAAAACAGACATCCATCGCCGCAAAAATAAAACGTAACTCATTGATTTCATTGGCGTCCCGGAGAGGATTCGAACCTCCGACCTGCCCCTTAGGAGGCGCAAGATGTTAAATCCATCTTTGTCCCATAAAATCTTTAATTCCTTATAAAATATAGCTTATCACCAGTTGCTTTGTCTATTGTCGTCCAATACAATACATCTAAATCCAGAAATTTGTAGTCACCCAAGTAGGCACCATAATGTTCACCTTCATAACAAGGACATAGAGTATGAGCGATAAACTTCTCCAGAATAAATTGACTATTCGTAATAGCACGGCTGAGTTTCTTATTTTTACCCAACAATCAGGTGAGAGTGGGATTGAGGTTCGCTATGAGGAGGAGTCTATATGGTTAACTCAAAAACTGATGGCCGAGTTATTTGATGTAACTACCCCCACCATCAACGAACATCTTAAAAATATTTTTGAATCCAATGAACTTGTTCAAAATTCAGTTATTAGGAAATTCCTAACAACTGCCAATGATGGTAAGAATTACAATACTCAGTTTTATAACTTAGATGCCATTATATCTGTTGGTTACAGAGTTAATTCGAAGCGCGCTACGCAATTTCGCCAATGGGCGACTCAGGTTTTAAGTGAGTTTGCCATTAAGGGTTTTGTTCTGGATAAAAAACGGCTTGAGAATGGTAGTTTTCTGGGAGAAGACTATTTTGAACAACTGCTTGAAGAAATTAGAGAAATTCGTCTTAGTGAGCGTCGCTTTTACCAAAAAATTACCGATATTTACGCCACCAGTGTTGATTACAATAAAAATGCACCAACTACACGAGACTTCTTCGCTAAAGTGCAAAATAAATTGCATTATGCAATTCATGGCCACACGGCATCTGAACTGGTGTTCAAACGCGCAGATAGCAATAAACCACATATGGGACTCACGAGTTGGGAACATAGTCCAAATGGAAAAATTCTTAAAACTGATGTGCCAGTTGCAAAAAACTATCTGACAACAGAAGAATTGGAGTCTCTTGGTCGTATCGTTAATGCCTATTTAGAATTGGCAGAAAATCGTGCCAAGCGAAAAATTCCTATGACGATGGAGGACTGGGCTAAGCGGTTAGATAAATTTCTTGAGTTTGATGAGCGCGATGTATTGCAAAATGCAGGAAAAATTAGTGCGAAAATTGCTAAAGAATACGCTGAAAGCGAATTTGAGAAATACCGCATTATTCAGGACCGCCTCTTTGAATCTGATTTTGATAAAGAGATTAAGGCGTTTACACAAAAAATAGAAACCCAGGATAAAGGCGACCAATGATGAGGAATGTTTGGATGATTCTTGCATTTCAAGGTCGGGATTTACTGGCTTCTGAATTCACACTATTCAATTGTGCAGGAGCCGCTTGCACAATTATGCAACGCAGCGTTGCACAATTTAAAATTCTAGGTGGAGTGGTCATTTATGGGTAAGCTGACCTCAAAAGAGGTAGATAATGCACCTCCACGCGATAAAGAATACAGAATGCATGATGGGGACGGATTGTTCTTGCGTATTCGTCCAAGCGGCTCTAAAAGTTGGTTATTTTCTTTTAGCTTGCCAGGCAATCGTCAGTTATTCAGAATGCCTATTGGCGCATTAAAAGATGTCAGCTTGAAAGAGGCTCGCAAGAAAATAATTGAATTACGAGAATTAGTAGAGAAGGGAATTGACCCCCGCGCCGCTAAAGCTGCTGCAATCGCTGCTAATGCGCAAGCTATCACTATGCAGACATTATTTGATGCTTGGGTTGATTTTGAAAAGATTGCCGGTAGGGTTACCATCACATGGATTAAGCGCCATGAAGACCGTTGGCGGCTTCATTTAAAAAAAACACTGGGTAATATACTCGCGAGGGATGTAACCAGAGTGCACTTGGCAACGGCACTGGATGCCATGACCCGGAAGGGAATTAGGGAAGAAACTCGCAAAGCGTTGTCTACGCTTAACTTAATGATGGATTACGCATTAACCCGCCATTTTATTGAACTAAACCCTGCGCGTCTGTTGAAACCAAAAGATTTTGCAGCAACTGCTAGTAAGCCACGCGACCGCGTATTGTCCTTATCTGAATTATGCAGGGTCTGGCAAGTCTTAGAGCAGTCCAGTGATGCAACTCAATTTAATAAGCAGATATCAGCCATGTCGGTTGTGACTACAAGTGCGATTAAGCTTTTAATTTTGACTGGCGCACGTCGCGGTGAAATTGCCGCTATGCGCTGGAACGAGTTAAATCTTGATGCGGGAGTCTGGTTATTACCATCAGAGAGAACAAAAAATCGTCAAGCACATACTATTTATCTTCCTAATTTAGCAGTTGAAATTATTAAGTCACTACTGCCCATATCAGGTAATTCACAGTTTGTGTTCGACACAGGACATTATAGGGACGGCGGTCATATTCATGCTGATACTCTGACTGGTGTTATTGCTCGATTACGTGGCACCGTTACAGGTTCAAAAAAGAAAATTACTGACTCTGCGCCATTGATTGATATGAAACCATTCAGTATTCACGACTTACGAAGGTCGGCAGCTACAGCCTGGGGGGAGTATTTAAAAACAGAGCCGCATGTTATTGAAAAAATGTTGAATCATCAACCATTAAATAAGTTAGTAGCAACTTATCAGCGTGCGGTTTATGCGGATGAGCAAAAATCAGCTTGGTCAGGCTGGGGAAAGTTGATAGGGCATCAATTAGGATATGCTGAGTGCGACTCTAATGTATGAGCATATAACTGCGCAGCCTATCTACTGAATATAAAAATCTCATGTAGGACCGGGTTGATTATATGAAAAGGAATTAATGAAATGAGTGATATAAAATCTAAAACTAAAATTAAAAATATTAACGGTCTGCCAGAGTGGTTTAACTTAAAAAATTATCTTTTTGCATCCAACCTTGATGCAAAGGGTTGGTATGAGCAACTATTTATTCGTTGGTTTTGTTATCGGACTGGTCTAGTCGAGCATGCTTCTTCAACTATCATCGATATAATACGCCAAAAACCCATAATTGATATCACTGACAATGAAGAATTTGAGATTATAATGCGTTACAGCAGTTCTAAAGTTCATAGCAAAATTCCCTCAAGTGTTCATTTATCTACTCCTCGCGAATTAATACTTAGTACATCACCGCAGCAGCTAGAATACGCTATTAATTATCTTGCGCAAAATCACATAAACTCGAGCCTTCCTTATGAAGGCTTTATTGATGAGCCTATTACTGGGATTGATAAAAACACGATGATAAATAATATTGTAGTAAGCTTTAATCCAAATTTACCTGAGCGAGTTTTGGTGCAAGAATTTCAAAATGTAGTGAAAAATATCAAATCTAAACAGCCTCATGAAAAAAAATATTATAGAAGGGATTATAACAAATGGATTGAATATGGAATTTTGCCCTATATCGATTTACAAATGTGGGCCGCTCAAAATAAAAAGGACATTACAATAAAAGTATTAACGGAAGCGGTTTATTCCAAAGGGGAAAGAAATGAAGAGGATATGAGGAAAACTACTATTATTACAGCAAAATCGTTACTTACTGATACAGGTTTAGCCAAATTGGCAGCAGAAATTGAACTAGAGAAAATACAAACAGAAGATTGGAGGTGATAGTACAAATTTCTGGAAAAATTCGCACGATTCCCTTTCCTTCAAATACTCATACATCAATTTAGAATAGGTTCTGTTATTAACTAAATGGAGCCTAATAATGTCAAATGGAATGGAAGAGCACCTTCGTATCCTTCGCCTCAAACAAGTAGAAAATCGTACTGGTCTAAAAAGATCCACTATTTATAACCGTATATCCCTTGGAACTTTCCCAAAACAAATTTCTCTTGGTGGAGACAGGGCAATCGGCTGGTTAGAGTCTGAGATAAATGATTGGATTCAGCAGAGGATAGCGAATAGTCGGCAGGGAGAAGTAAATCATGCTTAACCCATACCAGTTAGGGCCAGACGCTATTGTATGGCGAGTGAAGACATCCATTAATTCATCGAAAACGGTATTTTTTTCATTGTGTAAGCGCGGAGGTTGGCATGGATGAAATAAACATCAAGCTAATTTTTAAGATATTTCGATTAAGGTTATCTGAAATTAGCAAAGTGCACGGAATGGGGCAGGTCTATATCCAAGGTCAATTAGAAGAGGCCCGCCACCAATTGAAATTACAACAAAAACAGCAAAGGAACTTGCAGCATGGATTTTAATCAAATTAGTCAGCTATTCCAAGCTGAAATGTTATCAAAGGGAATTATCTCACCTAAAGAAATTGTCATTGATGCGCGATTGCATCGTTTTCATGTTGATGGAGATAAACGTTCATCAAAAAACGGGTGGTATATCATTTTTAACGATGGCATCCCTTGTGGTGTATTTGGAAGCTGGAAATCTAGAGTAACTTACTCTTGGTGTGTTAAAAGTCAACAATTACTGAGCGGTTCGGAGTTTTCAGCATTTCGAAAACAAGTTGAAGAGGCAAAATTCAAGAGTTACCAAGAGCGAAAGAAGCAGCAAGAGGAAGCTTCAATTTTAGCCGAAAGACTATGGTGCCTCGCCTCTGCTGCTAATCCTAAGCATCCGTATTTAGTTAAAAAATTAATACCCCCATTTTATGCTCGTCAGCGTGCTAACCATCTAATTTTGCCAATTATTGATTTCTCTGGAAAATTATGGAGCTTACAATATATTTCCCCAAATTCTGATAAATGGTTTTTGCCTGATGGTTTAATTAAGTCTCATTTTATTCCGATACAAGGGAGGCCTGGTGACGGCAGAAAAATATTAATTTGTGAAGGGTTTTCTACGGGCGCAACATTGGCACAAGATTATCCTAATTATTGTGTAATTGCTGCCTGTGATGCGGGAAATTTGAAGCCAGTAGCAACGATTATTCGTCATAATTTACCTAAAGCTGAAATAGTCATTTGTGCTGATGATGACCGTCTAAATTCGATTAATACTGGGTTAGTAAAAGCTCGTGAAGCATCTATTGCTACAGGCTCATTAATTTTTAAACCTAAATGGCCAGATGATGCTCCGAATGATTTAACTGATTTTAATGACTTAGCTTGCTGGGTCTCCCGCAGAGGAGAACAGCATGTCTAATACTGCTTTTGTGAACCATCAGGGAACCAAGGGAATTCAGGGAATAACTAGCAATGACAAGGGTTCTGTTGGTTCCCTGAATAAAAATGCGCAGAGAACCGAGGGAGTACACTGCCCAGCCGTGGAAGTAATTTCACCCATAGAAGTTTTTGAAGCGGTCCTGCATTCACCAAATATTGAGCGGCCAACTTACCTTACTCACGACGATTGGTTTTTAATAGATGGTGTTAAATTCAAGCCAGGCTTGTATTATCATGGGATTGATAAAACTGATTCAGATAACCCAGTAAATATTTGGATTTGTAGTCCTATACATGCCGATGCATTAACCAGTAATGAGCATGGTGCAGACTGGGGCTTGCTTTTGCGCTTCATTAATCCTAATGCAATGTGGCGGGAATGGGCTATGCCTAGTTCTATGCTTAAAGGTTATGGCGAGGATATGCGTGGTGAATTATTGTCCCTGGGGGTGCGTATATCACCAGATGGAAATAAGCCGCTCCATCGTTGGCTGGCTAGTCAAGAGCCTAAAAGTCGCATAATCGCTGCAATGAGAACAGGATGGCATGAGAGCCAGCAAGGAATCGCTTTTGTTCTTCCTAACAAAGTAATTGGCGCAGAGGATGTTCGTTTTCAGTCTGAGTATGCTCTTCATGATGATTTCATCCAAAAAGGTACTTTGCAGGATTGGAAAAATGAAGTAGCTGCGCTTTGCCAAGATAACCATATCTTATTACTTTCTGTCTCTTCTGCGCTTGCTGGACCATTGCTGAAAATTGCTAAGTTACAGGAATTAGGTGGTGCTGGAATTCACTTGATGGGGGATTCTAGTCGAGGAAAAACCACTGCATTACAAGTTGCTGCCAGTGTCTGGGGTTCTCCAAGTTTTATGCGTACTTGGCGAGCAACAGCTAATGGACTAGAGGCTACTGCCGCATCTCGAAACGATACTTTTCTACCTCTTGATGAATGCGGAGAAAGCGACCCGAAAGAAATTGGTTTGATTATTTACTCCTTAGCAAATGGGGTCGGAAAACAGCGGGCTAAACGTACGGGCGGTACTCGCGAATCTGCTCGATGGCGAACAATTGTACTATCTAGCGGCGAATGCGCTATGGGCACACACATGAGTGAGTCAGGAAAACGAATAAAGGCAGGTCAACAAGCTCGGCTGCTTGATATACCGGCAACTAATTTTGAGTTTGGCGCTTTTAATTCCCTTCATGGTAGTGACAGTGGCCGGGCATTCGCGGATAGATTAAAACGAGCCACCAGCAAAAATTATGGTCGACTTGGTGTGGAATTTATAGAAAAATTAATAGCAGATAAACAAGATTTGCCAGCTTTATATGCAGATACTTGCAAATTACCCCAATTTTCAACTCATGATGGAGTTGAATCTCGCGCTGTTGGGACATTCGCTTTAATTGGAATGGCTGGGGAATTGGCTACTGAGTATGGTTTAACTGGGTGGAAAGAAGGTGATGCAATAAATGCAGCAATTATCGCATTCCAATCGTGGAGAGAATATAGAGGCACAGGAAAAACAGAAGACCGACAAATCTTGCAAGCTGTTCGTGACTTCATTTTACAGCATGGAGATTCACGGTTTTCCAAACTTGGTGACTCAATTTTAGATGGTTTACACATAAAAAATAGGGCTGGATGGTGGAGGGAATTGGGTAATGATGGGCGAGTGTATATGTTTAATTCCCCCGCGCTTCGTGAAGCTGTACCTGGATTTGAGCCTACTAAAATTTTAGATGTACTTCAAAAGGCTGGCTGGATTACAGAGCATGACAAGGACAAGCGCTCTAAAAAGACAACGGTGAATGGCTCAAAAACAAACTTTTATTATATTCGTCCTAATGAGGATGATGGGGTATGAGCCTACGTACCTTTTTAAATAAACTATTGGTTCTCTCGGTTCCCTTAATCAATAACAGGGAGGGAACTGAGAATACCGTAGTAAACAAAGGCAGTTCTCCAAGTTCCCTTGGTCCCCTGACAAAAGAACATAGGCTGTTAAAGGTTAACACTAATAAAACGGTACAAGAACTAATAAAAATTAAGACCATGTGTAAATGTGGGCGCTATCGTCTTCCATTCTGTTGTTGTGGTTTTAATAATTATCAAAGTAACTTAACAGATGTCAATGAAAGCTAAAGGGATCAGTCTTCAGCTTTTATTAAGGTATCCATTTTTTGGTTAAGTTCAGTTAAGGCAATAAGCCTAGCATTTGCTCCAATTAAGGAGGCCACTTGCCCAGCTTCAGCAGGTGTTATAGTTCCAGATGTAACAGCCTGCAAAGCTTCTTTTCCAATATAAGAAATTGCTTGAGTATAGCTAGCACTATAATCAGGCATATTAATTTGAATTGGTTCATCGTTTGGTTTGGCTGGCAGCATGCGCTCTAAAAATAATCGTAACATAGCCTCATTGCCTTTGAGAGCCATATCGATAGCCACTTTAAATAAAGCCTCTTTATGAGGCTCTACCAGCGCAGTAAATGCTTGCTGACGTACGCCTGTGCCTCTTGGGCGCCCACTAGGGTTGCCGCTTGTTCCTGTTTGAAAGGTCATCCTGTCCTCTACTCTTGTTATAAACAACGAATAACAAGCAGATTGTACCTTATTATGTGTTTTTGGTGGATAGCTAACTGTCTATATGAAAAAACAATAAATTATTCAGAAAGCTGTTTGGCAAAGCGGACAAGTCGGACCCAAAACCGATGTTGGTAAAAAAGCAATTAGAGCTAGTAACAAAAGACGTAAACGCCCTGTATTTCATGATTAATTTTATTGTTGAGTAATTTTAGATCATATTTCTGTTTTGTGGTATAATGCCCAAAAATTTTATAGAGGAAATAAGATGGCTACTTTTTTTTCTGCATTAAATCCC
>PEQM01000047.1 GCA_002786205.1 Legionella sp.
TACTGCTGAAGGCTCTATACACGTTGCAAACAGTGCTCTGAAACTAGCCCAAAAAGTTGGCAAACAGGAGGTTACAGAAGATGATGTTAATTCATTCAAACGTGCTACAGAAGGCTATCAACAAGATAGTTGGTCTGTTATTTTAGTTAGTATTTTGGCTGGCATAGCTTTCGGAATGCTAGCAGGATTACTAGTAGGTGGAATACTTAGTAGCGCCCTTGCAATACCAGCAATACTATTTGTAGGAATGGCTGTAGGCGGATTAACTGGAGGCGTAACTGGATTAGCTTCTGCCATGTGGGGAAAATGGCACCCAATAGATGTAATGGAGGCAACGGTGTCAATACCATTAGAGCCAGAACTTTCAGGATGCATGTCTTTAACGTAGAAACGCATTGAATGCATTAGGTTATCCTATTGGAATAAAAAAATAACCGGCTAATGAAAGAGGCCGGTTTTTTTGTTCGCTAGCGTAACAATATAATACTCATTGAGTTAAAAAATCTCTTATCCTGACTTTGAGCTCTGGCTGATACAAATAAGCTGTATTTTGATATAAAAAGCAAAATCCTATCAAATACGAGAAAAAGAATATCACTACTGATATTCTACGTTTGCTTCCAAATTACCTTGTACCCGACGCATTTGAGCCAAATCATGTACCGCTTTAGCAGGATTTGTTTTTAAAGCATGCACGCCTCGTACTCTTAAATGAGCGATCAAAGCATCAACATTGTCATCTTCCCAACTAATTCCTGAAGTAAGCTCTCCTTTCACACCATTGGCATGGTGAACCAGAACGAGTTGTTCTTTATTATGATTTAAAGCCAACTGCTCCATAACACACAAACCACCACCACGGATAACAACAATATTACTACGCGTCATTAAAGCGGTAAGTGCTGCATCACTTTGATACTCTAAAGAAATTATCTTCTCTCTATAGTCAGGACAGTCACTAAGCATTTTTACTATTCCAGCTTGAATATTCTGATTTTGACCACCAAAAATAAAAACTTTATCAACACCCTTTTCAAGAAGAATTTTAATATATGCAATCGAATCCTTCCCCACTTGAGATCCTAATAAAATGGAAGCAACAACTTCGCCTCCATTTAACCAACAAGCTTGAGCTTTGCCACTTAATGCAATCCTGACGGGCTTATAAAAATTACTGCTATTATCCATCTGAATATTTTTAAGCTCAGGTCTCACCATAGGATTTTCATTCACTGGAAGATCAAATATGCCTTTAAAAAAAGCCCCGTTAGGGAAAAAATAGTCAATGATCTCTTTACTGATACCTAGAGCATATAAATTTATTATTTCTTGCTGCTCCCTCTCAAGACTCGCCAATGCATTAAAAAAATGAACGGCACCCTTAGTTGGTAAATCAGTCATATACTGGTGAATTAGTATTGGAGAGGCCTGCAAATGAGGCTGATTATGCAGCCAATGATTATAAGCTAAAACAGCATTGCATAGCCCTCGAAGTCCTATGGGTTGAGTGCTAATTATCTCTGTATAGGCAGCTTTATTGTTTGCCGCTTGCTGTAATTGATTAAGAAAATAAACTTTAACTACTTCTTCATTCTCTCTATCGGAATGCTTTTGCAGCGCCACTAATTTCTTAAGATCAGAAGTATTGTCATTTCTTTGAAAGATATTCCATATTGCAGCATACTCATATCCTGAAGGATACACATCAAGCAGCATGTCTACATAAGGTCTTTGTCTGTCTTTTTCTTTTAAAGACAAAGCATCAATGTCGTTTTGAAGTGTTCTTTTATCAGGCAAGCAAGGAAATGGAGTCCATCTCAGCAAAAATTGCATTAAAAAACCAATAATCGGTGTATGTAATATCTTGACGCCAAACCATACTCTGGTGCGCAATACTGATGCAGGTTTTTCTACAAATAACACCGGATTATAAAGCGGTATGTTGATGGTCTTCACAGACTGTGCTAAAAAAGAGTGTATGCCTGTTATGGCTGTAATATGCCCACCACCACCGCTAGACGTTAAAAGTAATGGCTTTAAATAATCCTTATTTTTAAATTGATAGGCTTTTTTTTCAAAAGGCATAACAACCGCTCCTGCGATAAAATTTCCAATTTCAAACACGAAAAAACCACATAAACTACCTATACCTTATCAGTATCTTGATTGTTCAGGCAATGAGATAAAAGACTTTTTATTGCTTAATTTTATAAAAAAAGTTTATAATTTGGTCATTAATGTATTTTTTAGACTTTCTATGCGTAACAAAATCGAACCCGCTGAGCAAACCCAACGTCACATCAACTCTAATGCTGTCTCTGAAAAAAAAAGCTATGAATTGAATCCACACAGACATGTCAAAATTTGGTTGAGTATGCACCCCGACCTGTTTATGAATCCTGAAAATCAACTTCGTCTTGTGCAAATGAGAGCATCATGCCCTGGTGATGTCATTCATTTAATCTATGACCACCGGTTATTATCCATACAGGCCATAAATGATTTACATACTTTTTGTTTAAAACACGATTTAACCGCTATGGATGCTTGTTATCTAATAGCCCAATGCACCCATCCACTAGAAAAAGCACTGGCTGAACTATACCAAGATGAAATCAGTCATTTAAATGCAGGCGGAAATCTTGGCGCAGCAAGCGATATTTTACGATGGTTAAGTCCCGTCTTTCGGCTAGGAGTCTATAGTGATTTGGACGTTGTTGTTTCCACCCAAAAACTGGCACCACGCGTTAAAGTTTTCGGAGATTTATTGGTCAGTGTGGGCAATTATCACAATGAACATGGAGACGCACATCTGGCTGCCAACAATGACATTATTGCTGTTATAAATCCTCACTCAGAAATGATAAGAAAAATCCAAAGCTACATTTTCAATGCCTGTCAGCCTAAAATAGCTTACCACCACATTCAAAAAATTTATAAAGATTATAGTCCAGTTCGCTTTACCCAAAATCATCTTGAAACTTTATTTACACCTCGTGAGTTTCGAGCAGTCATTCCCACAATAGTCCGAAACACCTTCGCCAATAAACTATTTAGCCATATGCAATTGATAGAACTATATGAATCCATTGAAAAAAAATTATATATGGGCAGCGTGACTATGTGTACTGGCCCCAAAGCCATACTCAATCTGTTCTTAAATCAATTCGATTACACCAATGAAAACGTAGACTCTCACATTGCACCCTACGCCCTCGGATTTTATCCAGAATTATTCAAAGCCTTCCAGTCCAAACAAATCATTGCCCTGCATGAGTCTTATCAAGACAGAGCCAAAAGAACAATTTGTCCTGGCGATTTGTCATGGATTGAAAACGGTCAAAGGCGAATGAAAGAACGAGAACTTGGGCTACATCGCCATGCTCAAACCATTCAACGATTCTGGATTCAGCGCAATCCAAAAAAAGCAGAACCAGCTCCCGAAGCGTCTTGTTTACACACTGAATTTGCAAAAACATGTCTTGGCGAGAGCTAGGCCAAATGACGTTGGTACAGATAACGATATAGCATAACATACCACATCCCTATGGTTTGTTTTAAATGCTTAGGCATGGTTTTAATATTCACATACCACCAGTTAATATTCACTGACAGGTCCTGTGGCTTAGTGTGTACTTGATGCCACCAAAATGAAGGAATAAAAATTAAATCCCCGGATGATAAATCCCCTTTATAAAATTCAGGTAAACGATCAAAAAATTCAGGATAGCGGTTTTTGTCATAATGAAAGAGATCATGAATTGCTGAGGTATGATGTAAATGCTTTAATAGTGATCCTGGATAAAATCCTTTATTGCCAGGGGGTGCCAGGTAGAAGGTTTTTTTCCCCATTAATTGTATATTAAAATTATCTACAGCAGGATCATTATGTAATCCTTCTATTTTATTTCCAGATGAGATCCAAAGATTGGTCATAGCGGCTTTTCTATGCTCCAATAAATGGCCTAATGCAGGAGAATGCTGGGTTATAAGGGTTCTGGTCTGATTCATGAACGCTTTATTTTTCATGATGTTAGCACTCAAAAACCAACCGTTATTAATTTCATTCCCATGCAGGTATTGAAATAAGGTCATTGTTTTTTTTAAACAATGTTTACGTGTACCACAGGTATTTATCTTTTTTAATACCGTGACTAACTCGGAGCTAATCTGCTCTAGGTAATCAAAAGTACGCAGCGTAAAATCCAGTCCTGTTTTAATAATAAATGGCCGTTGTTCTTTCATATATTGAACAATCAGGAGCTGATTGTTCAATGAAACTGTTTCAAGAGATTTCATGATTAATTTACCTCCGTAATAGAAGTAGCCTCTGTCAAAGAAAAGGCGGTTTTTTCTATATCTTGCTTTAACAAACAGCTTATTGTCGCAGCATGCTTGAACACACTAAAATGATCACAATCCAAATCAATCACACGCAGACCATCACCAGAGTGCTGCCTTATATTAGATATCCTATTTTCACCGAACAATGCCACGTAGTTTGCTTTTTCTTCCGGAGTAAGCCATGCCAATCGGCCGCCTTGCAATGCATTAAAAAAGACAATTTCTGTATTAGATAATCTGCCTGATAAAGCCTCCAGGCTCATACCCACTGCATGAAACAATTTCATTTTTTCATGCATGGATTCATTGGGTTGTATTCGATGTTGTATCAAATAGTTACCATAACACTTTTCAATCACATCGGTATTCTCTAATACCATTTGTAAATAGCGACTTTGTTGTTCTGAATACAAAGAACTGTCCAAGGCATAAACCAAAATATTTTTATACCCTTCTTTTTCTAATTGGCAGGCCATTTCCAGGGCAATAACACCACCTAAAGACCAACCAAATAAAATAATAGGCTGATTTAAAGGATGTACTAACCCCATTTTATTAAGATAAAATAAAGCCAACTCCTTAAGAGAACACGATGTGCTATTGTTATCCCAGTGATTTGCCAAACCATATGCCAGACAATACCCATCCAATTCATCAACAACGGATTGATAAACCTCGCAACCCCCTATCCCTGGCGGTATAAAATAAATAACATTTTTGTTTTGAGAATGATTTAATTGATGCAATACCTGTACAGAAACAGAAGAGGTCTGGACAATATTTATTAAATGTTTTGATAATTGCGCTATAGTTTGATGCTTGATAATGTCTATTACTGAGCAAGGCACATGAAGCTCATTTTTTACTCTATACGCCAATTGCAAGGCTAGAATGGAATTGCCTCCCAAATGAAAAAAATTGTCTTCTACACTTATTTTTTCCAGATTTAATAGCTCTTCCCATAAACAACACAAGCCCTCTTCCATTGCATTTTTTGGTGCAAAATAAGGTCTTCTCTTTTGATTGAAATCATAAGAAGGCAGCTTGGAGCGATCTATCTTTCCATTAAGGGTTAACGGCATGACCGGTAGATAGACTATGTCTGATGGCACCATGTAATCAGGCAAGTACTCTTTAATATAACGCATCAAAATGTCTTTATCGCATTCTGATGAGGCTTCGTAATAGGCAATTAAATATTTTACTTTATTATGTTCCTCAACTTTAACTGCAGCATGCCTAATGTCCATATAACCTGATAAAACAGATTCAATTTCATTCATCTCGATTCTAAAGCCATTAATTTTCACCTGAAAATCATTGCGCCCAATAAACTCCAAATAGCCATCAGGGTGCCATCGCACCATATCCCCTGACTTATATAACACACTATATTGTGAATTGGTTTCAAAAGGATTGTCATAAAAGCAAGCCTTCGTCTGTGCAGGATTATTCAAATATCCTTTGGCAATACCTGCACCTGCTACATAAAGTTCTCCAGGAACACCAACAGGCACCAACTGCATTCGATTATCCAGCACATAGACCTTAGTATTAAATACAGGTCGACCTATAGGCAAGATACTGTATTGCGATAAATGTTTCTCATTTAACTCAAAAGAACAACAGCCTACTGTGGTTTCCGTAGAACCAAAATGAACATGTACTTTTGAGCCAGAAGCCATCCATAAATGAACATCCGAGCTTAAAACCGGCTCACCGCCAATTAAAAGAAAATCAAATGAACTAGAAAAATCCTGATGTCTGTCATTTAAAAATCGTAAATGAGAAGGCGTCGCTCTTAACAAACCAAATTGCTCTTTTTGTAAAAGCAAATTTGACAATCCTTCTATTGAATTGGCAGGATCAGTCAAACATACTGTCTTTCCAAGTAATAAGACAGGATAAATAGTTGTCACTTGCCCACCGAAAGCAATGGTTGAATGAAAAACAGAGCCTTGGGCGCTCGATGGATTGCTAGCGAATAAAGTAGTTGCCCAGTAACAATAATTAATTAAATTTTTATGTGTCACCATAACGCCTTTAGGTACTCCAGTAGAGCCGGAAGTATAAAGTACGTAAACCAAATGCCTCGATGTACATTGAGACTCCAAATCCACAGCGGATAACTTCGCTAATACTAACGAAACCTCATCTAAGTTAATACATGGTTTCTGTGGCTGATGAGTCATTAATTGATTGCATTTCAAAGAAGCGGGCTCATGTGTCAGCATGATGGTAATATCGGTATCATCCAACATAAATTTCAGTCTTTTTTCAGGGTAATCCGGCTCAAAAGGAACATACGCTGCGCCAGCTTTTAATACAGCAAACAAGCTAACAATCAAATCAAAACTCCTTTGCATACAAATACCAATTAGCCTGTCTTGAAGTGTTTTTTGACCACTGCATTCATAATGTACTTGCTGAATATAACGCGCCAACTGATTGGCTCGATGATTCAATTCATGATACAGCATGACTTCATTGCCTAATCTTAATGCAATATGATTTGGAGTTTTTTTCACCTGTTCTTCAAATAATTGATGCATAGTGTTATTAATTGGGAACTCTTTTTCTGTTGCATTCCAGGTCACGCACAACTTCTGAATCTGTGCGGGAGTCAAATAAGGGTAATCGCCTATTGGGAGGCGACTGTCTTCCAGCACGCTGTCTAATAGTATTAAAAAGCCAGATTGTAGTTGAGATACCAGGTGGTATTTATTTAAATCCACATTAAATGAGAGATTGATGGTGATGGTCGATTTTTTTATAAAAACATGAATCTTTAGCGGTAGTTTGGCAATCTTCTGATTCGTAACAAACTGATTCAGATCGTAATCCGTTTGAGACAGATTTGTTTCATTAATCAGAATATTAAAAATAGGATTGTCCAGTAGTTTTCTATCTGGCTCAATAGCATCCACAACTGCTGAAAAATCAATGTAACTGTAATGTTGTGCAAGCGCCAAATTATCAAAAACTGCCTTGAAGAAATCCCCAATGCTCTGATTAAAATCGACTCCTATGCGATATACCAGAGTAGACGCAAAAAACCCAACCACATCATTGAATTTTTTCTCATTTCTATTGGATATCATAGAACCCAATACGATATCAGACTGTCCCAAAAAACGAGCTATTATAATAGACCATATAGAAACCATCAAAGAAAATACAGTCACGTTATGCTGTTGAGCAAGTTGCTTGATTTGCAGTGTTTTCTGCTCGCCTATTTCTATATTGCAAGCATCAGAAATCAACTGACTATTAGCGGAAATATCATTGTTTTTTATCAATAAAGAAGGTTCATATTGATGTAAATAACGAGTCCAAAAATTCATGCCTTCTTGCACATTAAAAGATGCATCTCTGTTGCTTTTATGCAACAAATAATCCAGGTAAGTATAAGCAGGCTCTGGAATAAATGACTCTTTCCCCTCCAAATAAGAGCACAAATGATAAAAGTCTTTTTGTATTAACAAGACAGAATGTGCATCACAAAGAATATGATGAATCACAATCAGGATATGATAATGGACGCCATTCACTATCAATGCTCGTACCAATGGTGCCTTATCCAAATCAAAAGGTTTATCATAGGCACAGGCTAAAGCAGCCTTTGACTCTTCTTGATTTGCCGTACGAATCACCTCAACAGGCATCATCAAGTACTGAGCTTCTTCTTGTATAAAACAATGCTCTTCATGCATCAGCTTTAATCTCAAAGCACCATGACGATGCATCAACAGCTGTAGTGCAAATTTGATCGTTTCCAGGGGGATTGTTTTTTGTAATGTTATTTCAACAGGCAAATTATAAGAGCTATTTAATAATTCACTGGTTTTAGATATGAAGTAAATGGATTGTTGATTAGAGGACAATATGCTCTTTTTTACTTTACCTGACTGCAATGTATGCTCTTCTTGGTCCAATTGAGCATATTGTTTTCCATTGTCTGCAGAAAGCAAATCAACAACCAAATATTCAGCCAGTTTTTTTATCGTTGGATAGGTCGTTAAACATTTTAAATCTATTTTTTGTGCAATAAAGCGCTCTATCGAATATCCAAAGTCAACCAGCATTAATGAATCCAGTCCTAATTCAAAAAATCCCCTATTAACATCCAAAAATCTGGAACTATCATATTGTAACAAATGAGACAGTACTTGAGACAGATTCCGTTGCATTAAAAAAATAGCCTCATCCTGAGACAATTGCTCTAATTCACCTAGCCAATCTGATGAGCCGATTAATGCAGAAGCGGCCCATAACTGATGAGAGTGCTTTTGTTGTGTCTCATGAACTGTTACTCCTTGTAGCTGTTGTGGGGAAACAGCTTTTAACTCCAAACGCTCTAGTCGAGATATTAAATATCCCTTATCGGAATAAATATCTAAATTCACATGAAATCCATGCTCGGTTATAGTCAGTGTTGAAGCGTCGATTTTTACCCAAACATGGGACCCCATGGTTTCTCGCATCAGTAATCGCCTGATACTGACTGGCACATAGGTTATCCCCTCTCGCTTTGTTTGATAATGAGATAAACAACCTACGCTTTGCAAACAACTATCTAATACTGCAGGATGAGCGATATAACCTTCTGATGGTGGCAATGATATCTCAATTAATGCCCCACCATCATATTCATAGATACAACGTATTCCTTGAAATTGAGTGCCATAATTTAAAAAATAACCAGCTGATTTGGCGTAATATTCTGCGCCTGATATCTTCGTATGCGCCGTGACAATGTACTCTTCAAAAACTATCTGATGGGGTATAAATACTTGCTGCATTGTACAATCCAAACTTGCATGATGAATCCATTCTGAAGCCTCATTCAGACTGTATATACTGATATGATACGATTCATCCAGCAATACTAGCAATTGTACCGATTTGTGCGACTCAAGATAGAGTGCCTGTTTAAATGCAATCTGCTCCAGACAATAGACATCTTGAGGCGCTATTTCTTGTATTGCTTCCAACGAAAGTTCTACATAGCCTGTTCCAGGAAAAATAATTCTGTTTGCGATCACATGATCAGCTAAATAGTCAGCTGTATTGAGCGATACAATGCTATTAAACATCACCTCTTTTTCTGACGAACGAATTTTTGAATTTAAAAGCCCTTTATTAACGCGCTCTCTCAATGCATTCACGTGTGATTGTTTTT
>PEQM01000048.1 GCA_002786205.1 Legionella sp.
CTGTCACTTTCAGAAGACGATGACAATAACCAGAAGTCATTGTCAGTGGCTATCAGAATAAGTCGTTTGAAAGGACAATAATTATGTGTTCCAAAGGGTTATTAATTTTTCTAATGATTTGGCATTTGGGGTGATCAGTTGTTTACCCTTTGCCTCCCATAATGTGATAGAGGTCACACTGACTCCAGCACGCTCAGCAAATGCTTTCTTTGTGCATTGAAGTTCGATACGTTTTTGCAAAATAGCTTCCCCAGTTAGTTTTTTAGGAAACTTTGAAGAAGGTGTTGGGTTCTTCTTGGGAAGAGTTTTAGGCGTTATCACCTCTTCTGTAGAATCAAGAGCAAAGAGATTGGTAAATGCTTCATCATTCATGCGCTTTCTACGGCTTGGTGTTGTTGTGGAAATTACAGAAGTGATGGCTTGTTCAACATCAATAAGCTCCTCAAAATTAACACCACGTAATTTAAACAACTGTGCTGGATCTGCATCTAATCTTGAGCCTACGCCATATAACACCGCAGCTACATGTTTGCACATGGTTGCCCAATCAGGACAATTGCATTGTAAAGTGAGCTCTTGAGTCAAAGGAAATAAGCCCTCTTTGGGATGAACTACCACTTCCATTACACCATTGGAAAGTTTGCCAGACAATAAATCCAATAAGGAGCTTACTTTCCCTAGACACGTTTTTTTAATGTGTTCCCATTTTTCTCGGAGAAGGGGTTTGATTCCAATTGTAACCTGATACAACGAACTTCCTGAAACAATGGCATGAACCTCGCCTTCTTTAATCTCAAGATGACACACAGAGCCATTGCGAACATAGGTACGTCCTCGTGGCAATCGATTGTCAAAATCACAGAAAGCCTCCATGTGTTCACACCACCCTTTCCCCCAAAATGATCGCGCAATAGTACGACCCTGTATTTCAATGGGTTGAATGTTCTGACCTTTTTTAGCTAATTTAGCCATTTTCTTGGCGGCATTTTCGCGTCTTTTAGCGACTGGAACATATGGGGCCCATCTCATACGAAAATTTCCTTCTCTATCATTTGATTCAAATCAAGACGAACTAAATCAAGCAATTGTTTATTATCCATTTCAGTTAATAAGGTTTCACCTGTCACTTGAAGTACATCAGTTGCCAATGATACTTTTTCGGCAATTAATCGATCAATCTTTTCTTCAATTGTGCCTTTGCAAATCATTTTATGCACCAAGACATTGCGCTTTTGACCAATTCGAAAAGCACGGTCGGTCGCTTGATTTTCAACTGCAGGATTCCACCACCGATCAAAATGGATAACATGACTTGCGGCTGTCAGATTTAATCCAGTTCCTCCCGCCTTTAAGGATAAAACAAAAAAAGGTGGACCTTTTTCATCTTGAAATTGATCAACAAGGTGTTTTCTTTTAGCGACTGCCGTACCTCCGTGCAAAATAAGGCCAGGCTCACCAAAACATTTCTCTAAATATTGTGCGATCGGGATAGTCATTTCCCGATATTGGGTAAATATCAACACTTTTTCTTGTCTCACGCCAATCTCACTGCATAAATAGGTCAGACGATCAAATTTGCCGCTTCTTTGAGCCTGATAATCTTTATCACCTAATAACTGTCCAGGATGATTGCAAATTTGTTTGAAGCGCATCAAATAAGCCAGAACTAATCCTCGACGTTGAATACCATCTTTAGAATTTTCTAAAGCACGAGTCATATCATGTACTGCTTGAGTATATAATTTCAATTGCTCTTTAGTTAATTCACACCACACATTAACTTCAGTTTTATCAGGTAAATCGGCAATAATTGATTTATCAGTTTTTAAGCGCCGTAACAAATAGGGTTGAACTAATTGACGTAATTGAGCATAAGATGATCTCTTGTTATTTTCTATAGTTTTAATGAATTGTTTAAAACGATGACTGGTTCCCAAAAGACCTGGACAGATAAAATCATATAAGGACCAAAGATCGCCTAATCGATTTTCAATCGGGGTTCCAGTCAGCGCAACGCGCGCATGGCCTTTTAAGGTTTTAGCCAATTTTGTTTGAATGGACATTGGATTTTTAATCGCTTGGGCCTCATCTAAAATGATCAAATGCCACGATGTATCACGTAGCCAAGGTTGACGTTGTAATGTACCGTAGGTAGTGACAACAACATCCAAAGACTTGAGTGTTTCTGAGGTAGGCTCACTCACTCCATCAAAAGCACTGTGATAAAACAATGCCTTTAGGGATGGTGCAAAACGTTGCATCTCTGCGCGCCAGTTATCTAGAAGTGAAGCAGGTAAAATAAGTAAGCTGGGTTGGCAAAGCTTCTTTTTCTTTTGTCTGAGTAATAAAGTAATTACCTGTAGCGTTTTTCCTAAGCCCATATCATCAGCCAAACACGCACCCAATCCAAGCTCCGTTAGGAAATCGAGCCAATTGGCGCCGATTTCTTGATAAGGTCTTAAGGTGGCCTTTAATTCTCCATCCAATTCTTTGTTTTTTATGGTTTCAGGATGACGAAATTTTTCAAGTAATGTCGACAAAGTATCGCCAGCTTGAACCATCGACCATTCTTGTAAGGTGTTGCTATTTTCTTCGGGAGTTAAATCTGCACTCATCCCAGCTAATAAACGCATGCCTTCGATAAAAGACAATCCACCACTTACTTTTTTCTGAACTGATTCCCAATGGGAAAGTGCCTCTTTTAGTTTTTTTGCATCGATTTCAACGTATTGCCCGCGAAGCAGTATGAGTCCTGTTTCAGATTGGTAAATAGCTTGCAACTCTTCTTTTGTTAGCGGTTCACCATCTAAAGCAACTGTGACACTAAAGTTTAATAAGGAGTCCGCCGATAACAGTGTGCTTTTTTTGCCACCGATATTGACTTGCACTTTAGGTTTTGGACGTTTTTTCCACCAATTGGGGCATTTCACCATAAGTCCTGCCGCTTCAAGTTGCACAACGGACTGCAGTAATTGATATGCCTCTGCAGGTGTCCACGCCATTGGATGATAAACATCATGGCTTTCTAAAATTTCACGTACCCATTCACAGTGTATGGCCGCTTCATGAATCGGTTTTAATAAATGATATAACGCGGTTTTATTGTGATGTCCCGCATATTCCTGGAGTGCGTGTTTGAGGGGTTTATGTTGCATTTCACGAGAGTGGGCTAACTGTGTTGCATAAGTAGCCATAAATGCAAAAGGATAGTCTTCATCTTGTTTATTTTCAGCCAAATGAAAACACACGCGCCCTAGTGGTAGCCACATTGGAAAATGCTCTTTTAAAAACCCAGCGACACCACCCTTATGAGATGACGCTCTTGCAGAACACCACATATCAAAGGAGAGCCATATTGATCTTAATACGTCTATGGTTACATATTCACCGCCTGGTATGGGTGGTACTTTTAATACCCAATGCTGTAACACTTCTTCGGAAGGTAGACTAATAGTTAATGCTTTTGGACTATCGTAATCTTGTTGTGAGAGTTGCTCCACATACAGTGCTACAAACTCTCGCCAATAAGTTAGTGCTAATGACCAATTATCTTCTATTTTAGATGCTACCAAGGCAAACAGACCTTCCTCAGGTGAATTTGCAAAAGCATCGATGAAGTGGGCTTGTGCTATATAGGCATATGGATCTTGATTAATGGTATGATACACAACATGCAATATTCCAGAAGGCGATACAGAGAGTGTGGCTGTCTTTTTTTGTTTTTCAGCGTTCATTATCAACCACTTTTAATAGAGCATTTGTTGACGCAAGGCATGAGCAACTGACCGCTCAGTAATTTGTTCCATTAGGGGGATATTTTCTACCGGATAGCCTTGTAACAGCAGCTCAGCAATAATTAAAAAATACTTCCATTGCTCCCCTTTTATATTTTTGGAACGATGCCATAAAAGCATTCGTATCAATATGAAAACCCATTTATCAAATAACTCACCCCTCATAAAAATACGAGTGGTAACCTTGGGTAGAGAATTGTCTTGGTGCTTATTTTTTAATTTAGAGTGCTCCTCAACGGCCTCCGTCATGGCTTGATTTGTGCGATCACCTGTTTCAAACCATGAACTGCCAAAATCTTCTTTGATTGTCCATAAACTACTTTCAGTCAAGGCTCGCTCAATTAAATTAGCATCACCTGAATTCAATTGTTCCTGTTCTTTTATTCGATTAATTTCAGCCATGAAATTTATAGGCTGAGGAAGCCAGTTTTGCGCACCAAACAACTCAGAAACCTCAAGGAATGAGGGTTCTGGAATATGATTTGCTTTTTGACCAACAGAAATAAAGTGCCCAACAAGCTTTGAAGCAAAGGTTGTGGAAACCGATTTTGAAGGCAGTGTGTATCGTTCGATCATGTCAGAAAATTCATTGGCATGAGCTTTATGCATAACAAATGGTTCTCTAATACCAATACTTTCTTTAAGGAGGAATCCTGCTATTGTTCGTTGATTTTTTGCTTTTGTTTCAAACAAAATGCACTGAACTCCAGCGCCATCAACACTGGATGAAATTAATTTTGTTATTTTAGAAGAGGGGTAAGGTGCTGGCATTATTCCTTTTTTGCGCACTTGCTGTATCAGTGTATCTATAGGTGTTTGCTCATCGTGAGGTAACCAGTTCCTTATGACAATAAATCGACGCAAAGAAATAGGCGAAATCTGTGTTGTATTTTCAGTAAAATGGTGAAACCATATCATTGGTACCATGCAGCGAATGGCTTTTTTGGGATGAAGTAGCATCAGCACTCCAACATCCTGAACAAATGTATTTTTTGCGGTAATGAGCTCATTAATTAAAGCACACTGCATATCTATTGGTTGCAGTTGAATCTGAGAAATTAGAAACTCATAAAGTTCAAAGGAAGTAGTTATTCCTCCCTCACGGCGTATGAGATCTAAAAAAGCAGGTAATTGCGGCGCAATATCGGGTAATTTGTCTAAAACAGAAGAATTATAGACATTATCATCATAATCTAATTCTGGAGTAGGAAGCTTGGCTTCATGCAGAGCGTTACCGATGAGCATCTTTTTCTCCATGCTCAATGTGTGAAATATTTGTTTTAACCTTTGATGAAGATGTTCTAAAATAGACTGTGCATTATTGTCTTGATTGTCTAACTTATAACGAAGTCTTGTGAAACCCTCATTTAAAAGCAGGGATAACTGCCGCTCTTTATTTTTAATTCCCTCATCAGATAGCTCTGAAAAATAGTCCAGACAAGACAAAACCCTTTCGGGATGAATAATAAATTCTTGCTCAACGTCATTGGGCACGCGCACAGCACTTGCCTCCAAATTTATCATCCGATCATATAGCGATTGTACAGCGTTCATTGTGGATTACCTTATGGTTTGTTTTTCTTAACAGTTCGTTTGATTTTGAATAGTGCAAGATTCACCTCAAAGGTTGTTTCAGTTCCTGTAACCTCCATTTCATCGTCAGGAATGATTAAGTCCGCAATTAACTCCCCAGTATGTTCCATTAAGTTTTTTTGTTTCGGTGAGTTTTCAGGTAATGACTGGACTTGATTCATTACACGACCTAATTCTCGAACTTTGGCATAGGTATCAATAATGGCGAGAGTGGTCTCTGTAGCAATTGGGCTTTTTAGAATAGTAGCGAGCATATACAAGCCTTTCTCTGTAAAGGCTTTTGGGGTTACTGTTGAGTGTTTTAATTTATTGAACCGGTCGAAATTTTCGACCAGTTGGGTTTTCTCCTCATTATCTAACTCAATAAGGTAACCATCAGGGAATTTATCCGGGTTATTTTTTACTGCCTCATTCACCCGCTTGGTTTCTACGCCATATAACTCAGCAACATCGGAATCAATAATCACTTTTTGATTCCGAACCTCTATAATTTTTCCCTGAACCTGATCGTATTTAATCATTCGCATGCCTGAAATTATCCTATTGTTGTTCTATTGTCTTGGAAAGAGCACGATAGACTGAAGTGCGTCCTATTCCTAATAATCGTGATATTGCGGTGGGACTTAACTTTTCTTGAAAACGAAGTCGCTGTATTTCTTTATCATCAATTGCCTTTTTTCGTCCTAAGTAAGCGCCTCGTTGTTTTGCAGCAGCAACTCCTTCTAATTGGCGCTCACGTCGAAGATTTGTTTCAAATTCAGCAAAAACGCCTAACATATCTAAAAAAGCTTTACCCGCAGCAGTATGCGTATCAATAGGTTGTTCGGTTGCTTTTAGAGCCACGTTTTTTTCTTTCAGCAAATAAACAATATCTTGCAAATCTTTGATGCTGCGTGCAAGACGATCTACTCGCGTTACCATTAATGTATCACCAGGTTGCAAAAACTGAAGTAATAACTCCAATTCAGTGCGTGATTGGCGGCTGGTTCCAGATGCCTTTTCTGCTCGCACAATCTCACATCCTGCGGCACGAAGTGCTTGTTCTTGCAAAACATAGTCTTGATCGATACTTGAAACTCTGGCATATCCATAGCAAGCCATAAATCTGTTCCATTAGAATTTAGAGGTGAACATGATAGTGCACCGAAATAGTAAAATCAATTCTATTGGTACAAAAATTATGTTCCAACCAAACGTTCCGTATGAGTATACTCAATTAAAACAACCAAAAATTGGATTCATCCAATCGCGAGTTCAAAAGTTCTTTGTCGCTCAGTAGGAGATTGATAATCAATCTTGGCCAGGATTTTTTTATTGATCATTTCTTCACTGGATTCTATTGCCAAAACCGCCGCTTTGCTCAGCAGCGTCATCATCTCGCCAATAGTGCCTTCGCTTTTATCAAGAATAAAGCGCATTAAATCAGGATTTGTCAGTATTGACGCTTTGCGCAATGGAAAAGCAGAGGTGATGCTTGTAAGAAGCGATGCAAGTTCCTCGTCATCTTGCCACACAGGTAATGTAAAAGGCTCGAACCTGTTTTCAAGCTGACTATCACTACGTACTGCGTAATAGGCATCTTTGGTACCGACACAGACAATAGGAATTTTTAACTGATTTCCAAGAAAGCGGATCAGATTTAAAAATTCTCTTTGTGCCACTGCATTTCCTGCCAATAGATTATGCACTTCATCAATGATGAGTAATTTAACATTTAACCTCTCAAGTGCTTGTAAGACCTTGGTTTCTAAATCAGATATTCTTGCTCGTGATATCAGTCTTACATTCATGGCATATAACAGCATGGAATAAAATCGGGGTATTTTAGGATCTGATGGCATTTGCACAACGACAATTGGCATCTCTTCAGGTTGATAATGATTGCTCTTTTCGGATAAATGAGTTCGCCGGAATTTTTCAATAATCATCGATTTGCCATTATTGGTTGGGCCAATTAGAAGAAGATTTGGCATTCTTTGACGTTTTGGGTGGGATAACAGTGCTTCCAGTTTAGCCACAGCTTCCGTAGCTTTGGTGTAGCCTACCCATCGGTCTGTACGAATCCGTTGAATTCTTTCATCATCTGCTAAAAGCGCAATTTCTTTTGCCCAGGGCATAAGATGATCCATTGTTTGACTATTACTCAAATTACCACTCCTCTATGACATCGAAAGGTTTTGCAGGCATATATTCCATTTCCAAATCAGCGTCCATAGATAGTATAACATTTTGGCTATTGCTTATTGTTTTTCTCTCAGTTAGATGGCTTGTTCGAGCTTTCCTACGCCTCGCTGCACGAGTACTTGCTGATGCAGAATCAACAATTTTGCGCATAGCTTCAATTGCTCTAAAAATCGCAGCCTCATCTAATTTATTAAATCCTTGTTCTTTTAGGTATTTTAAACTTTCTCGGTATTCCCATAAAGTAATTGCAGGGAGGTTAAGCGTTCGGTAGGGGACTTCAATGTATTCATTTTGATTCGGTGGTAAAACAAAAATACGGCTGATGTCACGAGGATCTCGGCGAATAATAAATTTTTCGCCCTTGTTTCGCTCCGCAATCCATGGTTGTAAAGCATTACTGTAGTAATTGATGTGATCCACCATAAACCCATGGCGCTGAATAGAGCGATTGATAATGGGTAAAAAATCAATGAGGAATCCTTTCTTATTTTGGACCATTGGCTTTAAGTTCTTACTTGCTAATAGGCCTGACTTGTACCGTTCAATGGGTGGCTCAAGAAGAGTTGAATGAATTTTATTGTGGTATTGCCCAACTATTACAAGAGTTAACCACTGTTCAAGTTCTGACAAAGTTAATATTGCCTTACCGTCTGAATCATATTCACCACGCTCTTTTATATTTGAGAAGGTTGTTCCTGGTAGTGTATGAATATGTTGCATTAATGTACCGATAAGACGTTCTATGATTCCACCATATTGAGGCTCGCCAATAGGACGATATCGAAGTTCAATACCATGCTGCGCGCAGCCACGTCGTAAAGCTTCACTGTGAAATTCAGCTCCATTATCAACATAAATCACCCGAGGCTTCCCCCAGATAGGCCATTCACCCTCGATACCTAAGGTAGCCAGATAATTAGTTTTATCAATAACAGAGTGAACCAAACAAAGACCGACAGATACGGCGGATGGGGCTTCGAGTGTTAAGCAAAAACCAGTGATACAGCGACTAAAATTATCAATGGAAGCTGTTAAATAAGGACGGCCAATGGGTCGTCGTGTGATTTCATCAACTATGATGAGATCAACAGGGGTATGATCCATTTGAACTAAATCAAGCGGTGACGCAACTGCTGGAAAATTGCCTTGAACTGGGGACAGCTGTCTAGCTGCTTTAGTTCCTTCTCTTTGTTTTATTGTTTCTCTTGCACTCAGTGCTCGTATGCGATCGCGTACGGTATTGAAGCTTGGCGGTTCCTGATTTGCGCGAATACAACGACGTTTAATTTCTTGCGCCACATCTTCTGCAGAGCGTTTTTGCTTAGAAAGCCACATTTCTTTGATTGTCATCGTGATAATTTGTTCAACCACCATGGGAAGTCGACTTTTACCACGACCACCTGATGGAGGACTTGGTGCTAGAGAAGTCAGTAGTCCGCCAGACGCTCTAAAGCGTTGTATTAACCTATAAACGGTGCGTTGAGATATAGAAAGTTTCATTGCCACATCCTGTGCAAGCATCGCCGGTATAATGGGCATGATAGCCAACGGCCTAATCAAAGCTGCACGACGTTCAGCTTCTTGCCACAACTTATCAGGCAATCGCGCAGTACCACGCTCAATTAAAGGAGTAGTAGATTCATTTTCCATAGATGCGATAGAGGATAATTCTGCCACTACTTCTGTACTCGTTATTTTATTGACCAATAGGAGGCTTGTTATCGATAAATAAGCTTTTATTGTATATGGTTGTTCCTGATATAAAATTTCGGAACCAATTGATAAAGTGATATCGTTATTCATTAGTTAAAGATGTTATCCATTGACAGCGACTTCTGGTAATTTACTATCTATTGACAACGACTTCAACCCCCAGAAGTAGTTGTCAATAGAGTCTAAACTTACCTAAATACACAGTTTTCATTGTCATTGTCTTCTGAAAGTGAC
>PEQM01000049.1 GCA_002786205.1 Legionella sp.
ATAAATGGTAATACAAATGAAGTATCAAGTGTCACCCAAAGATTATCCTTTCCTAAATAGACAACGATAACCGAAATAACTAATATTGTACTATATTTTTAATTAAGGCATTTATTACAAACACTTTACTGAGGCACATGAATTGAAAATTAAAACCCAACTACTTCAGTCTAATGTCGTTCAATGGTTTGAGCATCAAGTACAAAAAAATCCTAATATTCTAGCCTTAGTTGATAATTCTATTCTTTACAACTATGAAAATTTAAATAAAAAGGTCAATCAATTAGCTCATGCTCTCTTGGTACGCAACCTTAAAATAAATGACCGTATTGCTATTTTGCTTGAGCCTGGTGCAGATTATATTATTACCATTCTCGCTATCATTAAGATAGGCGCAGTTTATATTCCACTTGACGCTCAAGCCCCAGAAGAACGTATTAAAACTATTCTGCATGATGCTAAGCCTAATCTTATTATTGCCAAAGAAAATAAGGCTATCTCGCTTTTATTAAATAACACTATACTTTTGAAGCAACTATACATAGAATCCACTAGTTGTTCGAAATCAAATCCATTAATAACAATTCCGCTAAATTCCCCTCTGTATATTATCTACACTTCAGGCTCAACAGGAACTCCTAAAGGCATTATTATCCCTCATCAAGCAGTAATGAATCTGGCAGCTATCGATAATTATGCAAAGGTAAAAGAGCAACAGCGCATGGCTCAGTTTAATAACCTGGCATTTGATGCATGTATCTTTGAAATTTGGAGCGCTCTACTTAACAGTGCAACCTTATGCATTATTCCTGAAAATGCCAGAAAAAATCATATACTCTTAAAAGAAAGTCTTGAATACCTACAAATTAACCATATTTTAATCCCTACAGGCTATTTTCATCAGCTAATAAAATCGGCCATCACTACGTTAGATACTGTAGAAGCAATTGTATTTGGCGGTGAGGCAGTCAATCCATTGCTGTTAAAAATATTTGTAGAACACAGAAAGCAACTAGCTATTTCGACTCAACTTATCAATGGATATGGCCCCTCAGAGGCAACCGTTGTCGCTTGTAGAAAAATCATTGATATAAACCAAGTAAACGACGATGAAGAGCTTGCATCGATAGGTAATCAATTTACTAATGTAGAGACTTATATTCTTGACGAGAATATGAATCCTGTTGACGAAGGAGAACTCTGTCTTAGTGGTCTTTTACTTGCGCTTGGATATCATAATGCACCTGCACAAAATCAAGAGAAATTTATTAAAAATCCTTTTTGTGATAAACATCCGTTTCAAATCTTGTATAAAACAGGAGATTTGGTAAAAAAACTACCTTCAGGCAATTTATTATTTATAGGAAGAATCGATGACCAAGTCAAAGTTGGAGGCTTTAGGGTTCACTTAAATGAAATAGAGCATGAACTCGTTAAGCACCCTAATATCAGTATGGCATCTGTTGCAGTAGAGTTAGGTGGTAGTCACCATAAAATACTAACAGCTTACATCGTATTTTCAGATAAAAACACATCTCATAATGCAGATGAAATTCGTGCCTTTCTTGCTAAAAAACTACCTGCTTATATGTTGCCAGCCAAATATGTTCTGGTTGATTCACTACCTCTCACCAGGGTGGGGAAAGTAGATAAAAAAGCACTCGCATCCATACCACACACCGATTTGTCTTTCCATATTGACTCTTCAAGTGAAAGTAACATTGAAGAAAAAATTAAGAATATATGGAAACATCTGCTAAATCGTACAGCCATAGACACACATAAAAACTTATTTGATTTAGGTGCAAACTCTTTATTATTAACAGAGGCATGCACACTTATTAATAAAGAATTAAACGCAGATATCACCATCACGGACATGCTCACCTACCCCACTATTCATAAACTAGCTCTCTTCATGGACGGAGTTATAGATGAAGACAGTCTATCGAAAAAAACTGTCACTGATACTGTTGAAATAGCAATTGTCGGGATGAGTTGTCGTTTTCCAAAATCTCGCTCACTGGATGAGTATTGGGATAATTTATGCCAAGGAATCGATTGTTTAAATCACATGCCTCCCTTGGAAAAAGAGGATGAATACTACGTACCTGTAAGAGGGACATTAGACAATATAGACTTATTTGATGCTTCCTTTTTTGGCTTCAATCCCTCCGATGCATCTATTACCGACCCACAACATCGATTATTTTTGGAGTGCGCCTGGGAAGCATTGGAACACGCTGGAATTGCTCCGGAAAAAATGAGTGAGCGAACCATCAGTGTCTTTGCTGGTATGACTGATAGCTCCTACTTACACGAGAATTTATTAAAAAATTCCTGGTTTTTAAAAGAACATGATTCTTTTGCACAACGCATTGCAACTAGCATGAGCATGCTCAGCACCCAAATTTCGTATCGTCTTAATCTAAAAGGACGAAGCGTAAATGTTAATACCGCCTGCTCTACAGGCCTTATAACCGTCGATCATGCCTGCCAAGAACTGTTGCTAGGTACCAGCGATATTGCTATTGCGGGTAGCAGCTCAATAACCCTGCCTCAAGAACATGGATATATTTACCAACAAGGCGGTATTTTGTCTCCTGATGGCGTCTGTCGTCCCTTTTCCGATAAAGCCAACGGAACCGTATTTTCAAACGGTGTCGGGGTTGTTATTTTAAAGAGACTTGATGATGCCCTGGCAGATAATGATACTGTCTATGCTGTGATTAAAGCACGTGCTGTTAATAATGATGGTAGAGATAAACTCGGATTTACGGCACCGAGCATCAATGGCCAAAAAGCCTGCATTCAAGACGCATTAATCCAAGCAGGAATTTCCCCTGATGAAGTAGGTCTCATTGAAGCGCATGGCACTGCCACTGCTTTAGGTGATGTCATTGAACTTAATGCACTAAGTTCAACCTACACAAAATTTACCGATAAAAAACAATTTTGTGCTTTAGGTTCTGTTAAAGCCAATATAGGTCATACTGATGCCACAGCGGGAATTGCAAGCCTTATCAAGACAGCCCTCTGCCTCTATCACAAAAAAATTCCCCCACTGATTCATTTTCAAGCACCCAATCCGGAATTAGGACTGCATGATACGCCTTTTTATGTTAATACGAATCTTTTAGATTGGGAGAATAATGAACAAATTCGCTATGCAGGAGTGAGTGCTTTTGGGATTGGCGGCACAAATGTCCATATGATTTTAAGTGAACCTCCACATAAAACAGAGCCATCTATTAAAGTAACACAAGAAGAACTTATCCTTTTATCTGCAAAAAATGAATCTGCATTTAAAGATGCCTCTCAAGCACTCTCTTCTCATATAGAAAAACACCCCGAACAGGCCATAACAGATATAGCCTATACTTTACAAACCGGACGAGAAGACTTTGCCTGTCGTGGATTTGCTGTAGGAGACAAAAGGGAAAGCATTATTGATGAGTTGAAAAAGATCCCTTCCTTTTTTTATGATGAAGATCTTCACTATGAACTGGTCTTTCTATTCAGTGGTCAAGGCACACAATACCCCGGTATGGCCATGGGACTTCTTGAATCAATCCCATTATTTAAGCAATATGTAACCTTGGGAAGCAAGATTGCCGAAACCTACATCCATTGCTCCTTGCTGAGCATCCTTCAGGAACCAAAATCTCCCCTGCTAAAAGAAACTCGTTATGCCCAGCCTGCGTTATTCATTATCGAATATGCTTTAGCTAAAGTACTGATGGACTGTGGCGTTCAACCAGAAGTTTTAATAGGACATAGCCTTGGAGAATATGTTGCTGCATGTATTGCAGGTGTCTTTACTTTTGAAGATGGCCTTGCTTTAGTATGCGAGCGCGGCATGCTTATGCAGCAAACCTCAAAGGGAGGCATGATTTTATTAGAAACTACAGAAGAAGAATTATATAACTATCTAAAAGACTTCAATCTAGATCTTGCGCTACACAATACAACGCACCATTATGTAGTTTCTGGAGACAAGACAAACATTTTAGCACTAGAAAATCATCTAAATTTGCTTACCAAGCCTTATCGCAAGCTTCCGATACAACACGCTTTTCATAGTCAATTGATGTCGTCTATTGAAGAATCATTCTTAGAATTGTTTTCCAATATAACACTAAATGAACCTCAAATTCCTATCGTATCAAATTTAACTGGAAACTGGCTGACCGCTGAAGAAGCGATGTCAAAAGAGTATTGGTATCGGCATATGAGAGAAACTGTTCGATTTTGTGAAAGCATTCAGCTTATATTGCATGATAAACATCCTTTATTTATTGAAATAGGACCAGGGCAAGGTCTATGTCAATTTGTCACAGAGATCTCTCAAAATAAAAAACATTGTGTTTTTACATTACCCAATCACCAGAAAAAAACATCCGACACTTATCAAATACTCCATGCAATAGGCACTTTGTGGACTAGAGGAGTCTCTATTCAAGTGGATAAAATCAATCCTTCAACCAATAAAAAGCGACTCGCGCTACCCACTTATCCTTTTCAAAAGCAGCGCTATTGGATTGAAAACAATAAGGGACAACAAATATCTTCTTTGGATAACAAACCATGTTTTTATAAAAATGCATGGTCTTATTACCCACTAGAAAACAGTGATCCTTCAAATTTATCAGCATTTGATTTTATTATTTTTAAAGATAAACAAAATGTTAGCCAAGAACTAGTTAATGTATTACATTCTTATCATATTGACTTAATTATTGTTGAAGCAAGTAACTATTATCAAGAAATAACACCCAGTCATTATCATATAGACCCAGAAAACGCTGAACATTATCAACGACTTTTTTTATCATTAAAATCAAAAATTCAGCATCCTGTTATCTATCATTGCTTTTCACTTGATAAAACTGACTCACAAGAAATTTCCCAGACCTCTATTGATGAGCACCTTAATTATAGTTTTTATAGTGTACTCTATTTGACTCAAGCATTAGTCAAACAATTTGATTCAACCTGCCTTATTCATTTATCGGTCATAACTACTGAGACTCAATATGTCACAGGTATAGAGTCCCTATCGCCGGTTAATGCAAGTTTAACAGGCGCAGTTCGTACCATTTCATTAGAGCATAAAAATATATGCTGTGAACTATTGGACTGTTCAAGAAGTTTTTTATCTCAATCTATAGCACTTGATATAATTTATTCCTCAATTCAACCGAATAAAGAACATTTTAACCCGATAAAAGCATACCGAAATGAATTAAAATGGATGCCCGAATACATACCGTCACATTTAACTCAAAAAACAAAAAAATTATTGAAAAATAATGGGATATATCTTCTTACAGGAGGATTAGGCGGTATTGCTCTTAGCTTATGCTTTAAAATAATGACGGAAATTAAATCACCTACTTTTATCTTGTGCTCACGAACATCTCTTCCCGAAGAGGTGCAATGGGAAAAATTAGCACAAGACGAAAGCTATATACATAAGGATAAAATAAAGCAACTAATAGAGTTAAAGAAACAAGGCGCTACTTTAGTTATTTACTCTGTTAACATAGGTCAAATAAATGAAGTCCGTCAGCTATCTTTATTTTGCGCACTAAAATTTGGCCAAATAAACGGTATAATTCATGCTGCAGGCATTCCAGGAGGAGGAATTATTCAGCTTAAAAATAAAGAAAAAGCACATTCAGTTTTATTGCCCAAAATTTATGGAGCTTATTTTTTAGCTCAAGCATTTCATCAAAATACTCTTGATTTTGTACTGCTTATGTCATCTATCGCATCAATTACAGGAGAACCGGGACAAATCGATTATTGCGCAGCAAATTCCAGTCTAGATGCGTTTGTTCATACGTCACTCTTTAATACATCTAATATTCTATGCATTAACTGGAATACATGGGAAAAAATTGGCATGAGCATTAATGCAAATAGTCAAAATTCCTTAGATCTTTTTTCTAGGGGAAATAGCATCAGCCCACAACAAGGACAAGAACTTTTTATAACCGCTTTATCATACCGCAATATGCAATATATTGTTTCCAATTATCCGCCCACCGAGTATCTTAATCTAATAAAAAATACTAAAAACAAGTCTCACAATAAAAAAATTTCAAGGGAATTGTTTATGGTATCTAATAACTTCATAGAACCCCAAGGCGAAATAGAACAAAAGCTAGCTTTACTATGGCAAGAAAATTTACATATTAATCAAATGAGCCGAACCGATAATTACTTTTCTCTGGGAGGACATTCCTTAAAGGCATTAAGCCTAATAGAAAAGATTAATAAAGCTATACCATGCAATCTATCTATCCAGCATTTATATCAGTCACCCACGATAGAGCGATTTGCCACTCTAATTAATTCTCAATCAAAGAAGGAAGAAGAGCAAATATTAGTCCCTTTAAAAATACACAAGGATACTAATAAAAACTTTTTCTTCTGCCATCCTGCCAGCGGTATGATTTATTGCTTTAATGAACTAACGACGAATTTAAAAATTGACAATATTTCTTTCTATGGATTGCAAGATCCAAGTATTAATGCCGGAATATTGCAATTTAAAAGCATCAAAGAAATGGCACATAAATATACTGAAGCCATCAAAAAAATTCAAAAACAAGGACCTTACTATTTGATTGGTTATTCGTTTGGTGGCACAGTAATGCATGAAGTAGCTTATAATTTAATACATGATAATGAGTCTGTAAATTTATTAATGATGATAGACAGTTGGTGTGTGTTCTCCAACGCTCAATTATCGAAAGAAAATTTTATTAAGAATTATCTTTCTAAAGAACTTGAGTCGCATAAAACATTGACTGACATGGCATGGGAACGAATGAATCTTTTGTTTCAACATCAACCAAGTATTATAAAGCAAAAAATGATCTTGCTTAAAGCCAATGAATTAAATGAAGACTATCAAGACGTTAATGCATCATTAAATGGATGGGATCAATATAACCATGGATTTATAGAACTAAAAACAATCCAAGCAAATCACGACAACATTTTAAAAAACGGACAACAAATAATACAACAAATTCTTGCTGACTATAAGGATATCTAATGATAAAAAACAAAACTATCGTTATGTCACAATCGGATTTTTCATCGCAAGGAGAGCTTTTTGCTTTAACTGAAACTGCGTTTATTGTCTTAGATAAACAGCTGGTACTACATTACTATAATGAATATGCTGCTAGACTTTGTGAATTACCTAAAGAATTTTCTTCTTCAATTCAATTAACTAGCCCTTTTTACACTTTGCCTATTCCAAATCCTATCATAGATACTCATGGGGAACTAATAAGTGAGAACAAAAATTCCGCACACTATTGGATCAAAATTAATCTCTTAGTGAATAAAAAAACATACATAGGATTGGTTCGCAAAAAGAAAACAACTGATTTCTTATCTAAAAATAAGTTACTCCAAAAAATTGAAAAAAAATTAGGATATATACCTAAAAAAATAACCACAGAAAACGATGTTATTGATGTATTATCTCTTCACTATCAATCTATCATAGATAAACTCCCCTACTATATTTATTGGAAAAACACCCAATCTGAATACCAAGGTTGTAACAAAATGACCAGAAAGTTATTAGGATTAAACTCACCTAAAGAAATAATTGGAAAAACAGATATTGATTTTTTCGGTTCAACCGAATTAGCCTACAAGTTTCAAGATCAAGATAAAGAAGTGTTCTTATCAAAAAAAAGTTTAATAAATGTTAAGGAGGATTTAAAAAACAATCAGGGAGTGCTTATGAATACGCTTATAAACAAAGTTCCTCTGTTTCATGGTGATGAAGTAATTGGACTTGTAGGCGTTACTATTGATGTCACTGAACTCGTTCAAGCCAAAAAACTGGCCGAAGCGGCCAACCTTGCCAAGACCGAATTCATCGCCAACATGAGCCATGACATCAGAACACCGCTAACAGGAGTCATTGGCTTATCCGAAATACTGGAGCAAACCTTACAAAATCCGGAAGAGAAAGAAAAAGCCCATTTACTGCATGACAGCGGTGAAGAACTATTACATATGCTTAATGACATTTTAGATGATGTGCGTGCAGGTAATTTAAAAGAGACCGACTTAAAAGAAGAAGCCTTCAGTTTACATCAATGCATTAAGGATTTAATCCGCTTGCAATCACCGGCCACCACCCTAAAAGGCTTGGCGCTAAAAGCTGATATTGCAGCTAAT
>PEQM01000050.1 GCA_002786205.1 Legionella sp.
TCAGCAAGAACAGCAGAAGTAGTAAATGACAAAGATTTAGCAAAAGCTTTTACTTCAGTAAAACCATTTATTGGGGCTGGTCAAATCACTGCAATGTTGGCTAGTTGTTATGGTGAAGAAGGTGATTCTTTTGTAGAGAAATTCAAAGCTATTGATAGTTTGATTAGCGAAATGCCAGTTACATATCAGCAAGACGGTAAAGGTAAAGATTCAGTAGCCCACTTACATTATTTTGTGGGTGGTTGTGATTGGTACATTACCGAAAAAGATATGGAGGGTGGAGTAACTCAGGCTTACGGTTATGCGGTTTTGAACGGTGATTTAGAAATGGCTGAGTTTGGTTACATCAACATTTCTGAGTTGTTGGAGTTGGGTGTAGAGCTTGATTTGTATTTTGAGCCTTGCACTATCAATGCAATTGTTAATAAGGCTGAAATGGCCGAAGCGGTTTAGTAGCAAATCCCCTAGCCCGTGGGTTACGGGCTTTTTACCAAAATAAGGAGAAATAAGATGTTTAAAGCAATAGTTACTGGTTATGTTGGCCAAGATGCAGAAATCAAATACACCCCAAGCGGCAAAGCCGTGGCTACGTTTAGTGTTGCTACTACCGAACGCTTCAAAGACAAGAGCGGCAACAAGCAAGAGCGCACAGAATGGACTACGTTTGAAATGTGGGATAAGTTGGCCGAGAACCTAGGCAAGCACATCAAACAAGGTACTTTGTTGACCGTTGAAGCTGGCAAGCAAACACGTAAATGGGAAAAAGACGGTGTTACACGATACAGCACAATTTTTGTGGTGCGCGATATTGAGTTGTTGGGTGGTAAACGTCCAGAGGGCGTAGAACAAGCGCAGCAAGGAGATTACACACCACCAATGGATGATGACGAACCAGCATTTTAGCGAAATCGGTTAATATTTCATACACATGCATCACGGCTTTAATGCCGTGATGCAATAAAAAGAATAAAATAACATTGTCAATGTAAGGAAAACAAAATGAAGATTTTATCAGTAGCAAATCAGAAGGGAGGCGTAGGTAAAAGCACCTTAACTGTGCATTTGGCTTATGCAGCCTTAGAAGCAGGGCTTCGCGTATTATTAGTTGATATGGATAAACAAGGTAGCTTATCTCTAACCTTTGTAAATGAAGCAAACACAACTCCTAACAGCCTAACAGCCTCAGAACTTTTTAATGAGGAAATTTCTGTTAAAGAACCCGAAACAATCACAGATAAATTATCAATAATTCGTGCTGACATTGGATTGCTGGCCGTTGATAAGGCCGAAAACCAAGTTATTAAGCGTGTCGGCGCTGCATTGCGCTCTAAGTTTGATAAAGATTTTGATTTGTGTCTGATTGATACCCCGCCCCTATTAGGCATTCGCCTAATGGCTGCATTAACAGCGTCAGACTATGTACTTACGCCTGTTTCCGTTGGTTTGTATGAATTGGCAGGTGTTGCCGATCTCATTCAAACAATCCACGTAATTCGCACACAGGGATTTAATCCTAGGCTTCGTCACATTGGCATTTTGCCAATGAAAACAAACAATCGAAGTATTGAAGAAAAACAAGCTCTAGCTTCATTGCGTCAACGCTATGGGGCAATGATTTTGCCTGAAGTCTTACCAGAAAGAGCCCCAGTAAGAAAAGCAGTAGCACAGCGCCGCGCTGTTTGGGTAGGAACAAAAGGCGCAGGCCATCTTAAAGCAGCTCAAGAGTGGCGTGCAGCTTGCGCTTCAGTTCTAGGCAAAGTAAACGGTAAATAAGGGGTACGTTATGAATAATGCATTTAGTGGGGGTGTTGATGCCCTGTTTTCAGGTGAAAACCTGAACGAATATGACCTAGTGGTAAATCTCGATGAAATCGAAATCCGCAAGCAAATTCGTGAAGATTTTGAGGATGAAGATAATAGCTTGGCCGAGCTAGGTAAGAGCCTTCGCGTAAAACAATTGCAGTCTATTGGTATCCGTTTGAATGTTGATGGTGCCGAAAAGCCTTATATCCTTGTATGGGGTGAGCGCCGCGTTCGAGGCGCTAAGTTGGAAGGTCTTACACAATTACGCGCGCGCGTAGTCGATATGACGGACGAAGAAGCGGAAGATGCACAATTCCATGAAAACGTGCACCGTAAAAACTTTGAACAGCTCGAAGAGGCTAAAAAGCTTCAGCGCGATCTTGATAGCGGTACAACCGTCGAAGAACTTTTAGCAAAACATCAAAAATCTAATGCATGGCTTTCTAAGCGCTTATCTTTGCTATCGCTTACACCACAATCAAAACGATTGATTAGCGAAAATGTGAGTGCCGATATTGAGGTTATCAATGCAGTTAAAACCATTGAAAAGGCAAGCCCTGTAAAGGCTAAGGAATTGGTTGATGACTTGGTGGCCACAAAAGGCGAAAAACAAAATACACGTGAAAAAGTCAATGCTGCAAAAGCTGAAGTTAAGCCACCTAAACCGAAGGCAGACGAGAAGCCAAAAGGATCAACAGCAACACCGAGAGATAAGCAGCATCAAGAGCCTAGCGAGCCGATTGTAACCAATCCTGAAATTCAAGGTGCAAATGATGAATCTCAGGCCGAAAAAGAGCAACGCATTATCAAGGATGCTTTAGGCAAAGCATACGTGAATGTTTTTGAAATGGGCGCTAACGCCAACATGATTGTGCAGACCTGGGATAAAGAAACCAAAGAGTTAGTGACCGATCATTTGCGGTTGCATTATGACCACGGAGTAAAAGCAAAAGATGCAGCAAGGGCAAGTATTCAAGGCTTTAGAAACGGTGTTTTCTCTGAGGACGGCTACCTAGCTTTCGCATGGGTTGCTTTTTTGCATGGGGCAGATACTAACCAAAAATTCAGCTTGGTTAATATTATTGGAAGTGTAAAACCATAATAAAAGGCGCACGATTTGTGCGCCTTTTATTACATAAAACTATATTGAATGCAATAATGTATGTTGTTTTTATTGGAAATTACTAATGTCAGAAGAAGAAACAAATATTGAAGAATCGAATACGGAAGAAGCTGAAGGGAAGAGAGTAAAAAAACGTATTTCTAGTGCAGAGTATGCGGCCGTTAAGGTATTGCTTAAATCTTCTGTTTCCCCTGAGAGTTTAGAGGCCGCTCGTTGGGCTTTAGTCGATGGTAAAAGTTATGGTGAAGTGGCGGCAGCTTTTAATATCAGTAGGCAGGGAGCGAATAAGGCGGCTAAGAAAGTTACGGATACGCTAAAGCTTTATCGAGAAGCGCAATTTGCTGAAAATCTAACAATGCAACTTATGAAGTCCGAGAAAAAGAAAAAGAAATCGGCAAGTACAATATAAAAAGGCCGAATGCTTTCACATTCGGCCAAACGTCAATGTAAAGAATGCTCTTTAAGAAGCAATCAATAACGAAAGGAATTATAGCATGGCAGAGGAAAACGCAAAGGGAAAAGTACGAAAACCAGCGGATTTAATAGTTGATTATCGAAAGTCTGCTATTCCAGGATGGGTGAGAGAAGCAATTGAAACACATCTTGCCATCGAGCAAGAGGATGCTAAGGGCGCAGGAGCATTGGGTTTTATGTCAAGGGCGCTTGTGATTGCTTCCATGCCTTACAAAGACCCGAAGGCTGATAGCTTTACTCGTCAGAATGGAGACTTCAAACTTCGCATTCTGGCTGGCTACGAGGGTGGTATTCCTTACGGCATCTACCCTCGCCTTCTAATGTCATGGGTGGCAACCGAGGCTGTAAAAACACAAAACCCTTGGATAGAGTTGGGTGATTCATTGGGCGGCTTTCTACGTGACGTTCTTGATCTAACTTCAACTGGTGGGAAGAACGGTACACATACGCGCGTGAATGAGCAAATGAAACGATTATTCGGATCATTGATTACAGCTCAATACACAGGCAATTTGGGTAGCCGTGGCTTTATGCTTAAAAACGTTTTAATTGCTGATGAATTAGAGCTGCATGAAGATGAAACAGAAGATACGATTTGGACACCGCAGCCAAAAGAAGAAGCTGGCTCTTGGCGCTCCAAATTAAAATTATCAGATAGCTTCTTCAAAGAGCTTGTTGAATGTCCAGTGCCTATAGATTTAAGAGCCTATAAAGCTTTGCGTGGATCGCCTTTAGCTATGGATATTTATGCGTGGCTAACCTATCGGTTAAGCTACACACAAAAGAAAACACGTCCAATCCCGTGGGAGGCGTTAATGAGCCAATTCGGAAGCAATATCACCGCTAATGATATTGACCAAGCTAGGCGTGATTTTAAACGAGCTTTCTTGGCAGCATTACAAAGCGTGCTCATTGTTTACCCTAAAGCAAATATCGAAGTGCGCGACAATGGCTTGATTTTAATGCCTTCGCCTACTCATATTGCAGCGTCGTTTGACGGCCAACAGAAAAAACTATTCTAATGGTTCTTATGCCATTTCTACGCATAAGAACTCTTGTGAATGTTTCTCAAATTTCAATTTTTTTACGCATAAGAACTCTTGGTTTTATGCGCCTTACATGCCAATTTGCACGCATAAGAACTCTTGCGAATTACTCATAAATTTTTGAAATGTTATCCACATTAGCCCTAAAATCTGTGAGTATGTCTGTGGAGAACCTAAGTTATCCACGCATAACTACTCTTGCTGATAAATTCCATACAATTCATATGCTTAATGCTATTTTGGAAAGTTATCCACGCATAACTACTCTTGCCGAGGCACGCATAAGAACTCTTGCGATTTTTGCGGAAAAAACCGCTGGAAGGCGCACCATAGCTGGTTTTTTTGCGTTTTTATTGTTTACCCCCTGTATTTAACTGAAATCCTATATTTATACCTGTAGTTAGATTGGTGAAAATTGTGGGTTATTCGGCTCGATGAAACAAAGCACGCCTACCCTACGCGCTTTGCGCTCCGCCCCATACTTCGTATGGCCTATCAATATGAATGGCGCTAATGCCGCGCCATGCCTTTGGAGATATGCCACCATTGATAAGCCTCAAGTGTAATGTCCAGCGTAAACGCTGGATGGCTACGCCACCCTTCGGGCATAACACCCACACAAATCACGCCCAACGCGATAAATCGCGCTGGCCGCTCAGGTGGGTTTGCGTGCAAACTTGAGGAAGAAACATTTTTAGTATGCAAAAGCTGCAATAGTCTACAGAAAGAAGGGGGTGATTAAGGCGAATTTACCTCAGAGTGGTGATTTCCAAGGGCTTGGGCTTTATATTACAAACACTTTGAGGGGTAGGTATAGGGTTAGTTATTTAAAACAGGCTTATAGGTTCATGTATAAGCAATTTTGTTACATGATAAAACACTTTTTTAATTGACTTTATGTAATCGCTCGATTACAATATAGCATGTTTGAAATTAAACAACACTCTCAATTTTCTCAATGGTTCAACGCCATTGATGATAAGAAAACCAAGGCTATTTTGGCCGCACGTATCGAAAGGTTGAAATTAGGGTTGTTTGGTGATGTAGAACCAGTTGGCGAGAGCGTTTCTGAGCTTCGCATTCATGTTGGCGCTGGATGGAGAATTTATTTTATTAGGCATGGCGACAAAATTATTGTTTTGTTGGGTGGAGGTACAAAACGCACTCAAAAGAATGATATTAAGGCCGCGAAAAAGCTTGCCAATGAGTTGTTAGAATAGGGGCATAGTATGAGCAAAATTGATGGATTACAGGAGTTTGATGCAGCTCAATATTTGGGTGACGAAGAATCTATAGCCGCCTATTTGACAGATATTCTTGACGCAAATGATGCAGGTCTATTGGCCTCAGCTCTTGGAACAATTGCAAGAGCCAGAGGAATGACAGACATTGCAAATGATAGCGGTATATCGAGAGAGGCTTTATATAAAGCATTGCGAGCTGACAGTGCGCCTCGATTTGATACTATCAGTAAGGTTTGTAAGGCATTAGGTGTTAAATTGGTTGTTCAAGCAGCTCACGCATGAAGGTATATAAAATAATGGGTATTCGTATTATCTGGTTGATACACGAAATAGAATTTTTATGTAATTTAGAATAAAAGATTGGATGTAATGTGTTCGTAAATAAGAGTAGCGTCAAAAATGACCCAGAATATAGAGTTAAATTAAAAACGAGTAATGCACGTAAATATTTTATCTTAATCAGTCTAATGGTGTTGGGAGCTGTATTGACGTTGTGTGCAGGCAATTTTGAACCAACAATCATGCTGATTATAACTACATCATGGTACGCCGTTTTAACAAGCATTATCACGGGTGATTCAGTAAAAGCTGTTTTATTAAATTGGGGCGAACACAGAAAACGGAAAAAATTGTACGCTAAGACTTTTCTGCGTTGCGTAACGGTCTAAATTTCCCATCTTCTACTTTGCGATTTTGCCGCCAAACATAATCACCAGTCAGGTTGATATGCTCCCAGCCCAATGGTGACAAGTACTGCAACAAGGCGTCATCGAATGCTTTATTCCCCATCTCACGCATGGCTTGCGTTGCTCGATCTA
>PEQM01000051.1 GCA_002786205.1 Legionella sp.
TGTGTCGAGAGCCTGTAAAGTAATGGGCTTATCTCGAGATACGTTTTATCGTTACAAGTCAGCAGTTGAGTCTGGTGGAGTCGAAGCTCTATTTGACCAATCTCGCAGAAAACCTAACCACAAAAATCGAGTTGAAGAACCTATTGAACAAGCAGTAAAGGATTATGCTATAGAGTACCTAGCACACGGGCAACAGCGCACTAGCAATGAATTACGTAAGAAAGGTGTTTTTGTGTCTCCCAGTGGCGTTCGCAGTGTATGGCTTCGCTATGATTTAGCTAACTTCAAAGACCGCTTAAAAGCCCTGGAGGAAAAAGTAGCGTCCGAAGGCATTATCTTAAGTGAATCACAGGTTGCAGCATTGGAGAGGAAAAAATTCGATGATGAGGCTTGTGATGAAATAGAAACAGCTCATCCTGGATATCTTGGTTCACAAGATACCTTTTATGTTGGAACGCTCAAGGGTGTAGGCAGGATTTACCAACAAACATTCGTTGATACTTACAGTAAAGTTGCATTTGCCAAGCTCTATACGATGAATAAAACCACAAAAACCTATCAGTTCGTTTGTTTCCTTCATAACAAGCGCCATCAAACCGTATTTTTGTTTTTCATACAGCTCAATCCACTCTGGTATTTTCTCTGCGATAATATCGAGACCGACCGGCTGTCCATCACCAATATAACGCATCACATTTGGATTTGAACAAATTTTGGCAAATGGCTCAATATCCTTTATGTAAAAAGGCCTCAAGAAAATTCGGTCTGTCTCAATAATTCTATTCATTTTTTGCGTGCCCTTATTCTATCAAGGGCGCAATTATAGCATTTACTAAGTCTGCTGAGATTATTTTAATCCAATATAAATCGCCACTTGATCAGGACCATTATAGGCTTCAAAGTCGCTGATAAAATTACGTCGATATTTTGTACTTATTTCAAAAAATTCCCACACACGTTTCCACGTTTCAACCACCACAGCTGGCATTGGGCCTGTACCTTGGAAAACAAGATAATTACCTGCCTGGATAGTAACAGCGTTTAATTCACTTTGTGCATGAGAAGACTCAATGCCAACAGTAACCGTGTAATAGCCACTAGCATCTGAATCGTAGTTTGAATAAACACCAAAAATATTAGCATTGGCAGCTAACTCACTGGTATAAAATTGCTGCCAAAGACTGGGTAGTTTTGCTGTTTTATCATTAAATTCATCTTTATTTTGAGTCTTTACACTGAATCCAGTCACGATAAAGCTTTCTACTTGTTTCACGGTTGGTGATATAGACATTTTAGTTATTCCTTAATATTGTTAACGCGCATCGCTATAGAAATTTGTTGCATATCATGTTCACTGATTTCCAGAAGTCCAAAACGAAACTGATAGCCCCAATTTTTGTTATTTTTTGTGAAATCCAAATGATCGAGAAGTGGAATAATCGCAGTTTCTTGGGACTCAACCCAGAACACATCTCGCCGAAATGGACAAAAACCATTACCCATGTCCACTTGATAAGGTTCACTTTCTTTAATTTGTCCTATTGCTGTGAAGGATTGTAATTTATCTTTACCACCAAATGTGATCGTTGGTGAGTAATAAACGACCCAATCATTAGACTTTAAGCGTTTTAAAGGAGCTGCTTTGCCGTGACAAACTTGCATAAAACTTTGCGCACGCCCATTTCTAACGTGTTCTGCTGATGCTACAGCAATCCAGTTTTTCACTATGCTTTTCCAATAGAAGCCACTCGTAATCGATGACCATCCGGATCAAGGGCAACGAAAGTGTAGCCAAAAGGCGCCTGCGTTGGAGGCAGAAGAATGTCTATTTTTCTGGATTGCCATGCGACAAATAACTCATCGACATTTTGATTACTATCGAGTGTAAAGGCTAATTCACCGTTATCACTCTTTGCTTCAGTAGGTGGCGTAACAGAATATTTTGCCTTTAAAGCTAAATTCATGCCATTTGATAGTGCGAAGCTATGGAAGGTTGGTGATGCTTCTTCTGGTTTTATTCCAAGCAAATCCTGATAAAATTGGCTGGTTCTCGCAATATCATCAACATAAAGCACAATTACATTAGGTTCGAGCATCATATTTTTCCTTTTAAATTAGTTGATTTAACGAACCTAGTTTACCAATATAGACTGACAGTTTTTGTCAGCAGTGAGTGGCTATTTATTGATCAGGAATATTATGAATTTCACGCCATTTTTTGAGTAGAGTTCGACGTCGCTTAGGATAACGTGTTTCTAGCTGTAGTAATGTACCCATTCTATCTGTCCTAAAATGGCGAAAATCGGCTCGAAGCTCACACCAAGCAACGACAACATGGACCTCTTCAAAAAACCCAAGTGCTAGCGGCCATATAATACGTTGAGAGCTTTCTCCGTGGAAATCAGTATAACTCATTTGAAGCTTGTGCTCTTGACGAATGGCGTGACGAATTAATGCTTCTTTTTCGTCATCACGTTCTATCAATGTTTTGGCAGGGCCAATTAACAAACCTGAAAACTCAAGTTGATGCCGGAGATCTTCTGGAAGAACGGCGGCTATTTTGGCTAAAACATTGGTTGCGGCCTGACCTAATTTTTTGTCGGTTCTACGCGCTACCCATCGTGAACCAAGCACTAAGGCCTCAATTTCTTCTTCAGAAAACATCAGCGGGGGTAACATAAATCCTGGACGTAACATATAACCAACACCAGCTTCACCCTCGATTGAGGCTCCCTGTGCTTGTAAAGTGGCTATGTCTCGATAAAGCGTCCGTAGGCTTATATCAAGCTCTAAGGCCAAATGCTTTCCACTTACGGGGTAACGATATCGACGAAGTATCTGGATCAAATCAAGAAGACGTTGCGCTCTAGACAAATGCAAACCCTATATAAGTTAACGCTGACATATTTTGGCAGTATTAACTCAAAATTTCCAGGATATAGTGTTGTGGTTTATTGCTATTTGTTATTTCCGAGTGCCCCACAACTGCCCCATGAGGGGTTTAAAATATAATGACAAAAATACAATCTATTGAGTATATAAATAAAAATTTATTATACCTGAAATAATCACAGGACTCATAATCCGATGAAAATAAAACATAACAACATGATTTATATATGCTTAATTAAATTAAATATAGATAAAAGGGCATTTAAGGGGCAAATGGAAAAATAACATGGCGAAATCGATTAAATTTTTAACAAAAAAGAAAGTGCTATTTGCTGAAAAAGGTTCTGATGATTTTTATATGCAGGTCAAAGAAGAGACTCAGGATTGGCACAAACCTGCAAAAACATACTGGCAGCAACTTTATGAAAAACACAGTACATTTTTAGATAATGATTACACCGAAAAATTCCCCAAGGAATGCTTTAGTCGATTATGGGAACTAACCCAAGTTGATTTTATCGCACAGCATCAAGAGCGCGGATCAAAACTGATTCAAATGCATGGTAAAACAAGTAAACCTGATTTTGCTTTTAATCTTCATGGTGAATCAAAATTTTATCTTGAGGCTGTAAGTGCTAGTCCAGGAAGTGTGCCAGAATTAAATATTCCGCTTGAAGATGTTTCTGGTTTCGCAAGGAGCACACCGATTGCTGAAAATATGGCAAGATTATGTGCTGCGATTAGAGAAAAAGCTCGCACAAAATTTATGGTGAAAAAACATGTGGGTATAAGTGCTATATAGAGGAAAATAGCGGCTTAATTATTTCGGTGTCGATGGCCAAAATCCCATTTCATAATCAAGCTAACAATTTCTATGTGGATTTAAGCTGTATTTTTGGAATATCTCCAATGAAATTTCCTCTCATCCCTGATCTAAAAGGCGGATATACCATGGGTAATCCATACCATGACCATCAACCTACTTTTAATAAAACAAGTAAGAAACAAGCTGAAAAACCAAGTCCTATCAAGACTGATTACTTTTCTAATGATGATTATAACCATGTAAGCGCTATATTACTTTCACACACTGGCTTAACTTTTTTCCCTGATATTGAAAATTATGTCGATTATTGCAATTGGAAAAATTGCCGCAATGATTACACATTAATTCATAATCCATTTGCTAAAGTACCGTTACCGACTGGATTTTTTAATGTTGTTCGTGAAGTAACTGCAACATTGACAGAAGGCGGTATCGCCATAAACATTAAGGAAAATTACGGAAACAATTTAAAATAAATCCCGCAAATAAACTGATTTTATTTTGATCTAAATGATTCATTCCAAAAATTATCATTCCGCCAATTCAAAGGTAATCCCATATCTTCGACAGGAATTTCCTTAAAATCATCAAACAATGCAAATAAATGAGTCCCCCAAGTCGTTTTGGGATGGATAACTTTCATCATGTGATACAAGATAGAAAGAACACCAGATAAACGCGTATGTTGTTGTCTTTTATTTAAATAAGCCGGCCAACACCAATCATCTTTTACGGGAATAACAGGCGTAATGCTTAACTCTCTGTTCCACAATCGGGAATGATGAGCACAAATATTCCTGATGACTGTGATAGTATGAAGCCAGCTTTCTAATAAAGGCGGATAAAGATCTAACCCTTGCGCTACTTTTTTCTTATCTTTATCTTTAGCTAATCCTCTGTACAAACGAGAGAGCTCACCTAGAGAAAGCTCCTCCAACATTGCCCATGTGGGCATTAAATATGGTTGCTCATAAGTCAATGCGTAATGTCTAGCGTAATTTTCTTTTTTACGCTGACTCTTCAAATAATTTTTTTGATCTAAATCCGCCAACCTTAGCTGATCAATACGATGGCAATCATGATGGTAATCCTCGAGTGCATTTTTTTGCTTTTCGCGAATCGTTTGAATTAAACGCTCATGCTGATAGCTATTTTTGAAATATTTTTTATCGAGATACCAATGAGTTCCGTATTGTGCACATAATTCATTGCTAATATGAGCACGAACAGCAACTTCTATTCGTTCAATAGCATCAATGGCCAATAAACGTAATCTTCGGTCAAAGCTATAAAGCCGAATGATCTGCTCAAATGATACATTGGGTTTAAATTGATGTTCATGCCCTTGAACTTGAAAAGGACGCATATAGGGGGTAAGTCTAAAGAAGCTCACTGCATTTAAAACAGACAAGGCCTCCTCTTCATCAAGTACAATTAAGCCACGTTGCTTGAGTAACACTACTTGTTCAATAGGAGGGATTGCAGGTTTGACAAAATCGGTCATTATTATTTCTTTTAGGCAAAAAAATACCCGCACGATTTGAGCATATTGACCGAAATCAATGGAGGCTTGGCGGGTGTGTTATGTTTATTATAGCTAATTGTTGTGTATTATGTAAAGCTGTTATTGGTATTGATTGGAGAGAATGGCTATAAATATTTCTTCAGAAAAAATCGCTTGTGCCCTTTGGGACAATCATCAATGACACCAAAAACCTCATAACCATGCTTTAGGTAAAACCCCTCAGCTTGCCAGTCAAAAGTATCAGTATGAGATATTGTTGCCCCAATAGCTTTAGCTTCAGTCTCAACCTTGTTTAATAAAAGGCTGCCTATTGCTTTACCTCTATGATATTCATCAACATATAATTCACTGATATGGAGCATCTGCCAACAAGACAATGCGTTAATTCCTGCAATAATACTTCCTTGCTCATCTTTGATATGAAAATTTAGTGGCAGAAAATCCATCTTGGCAGTGTATTGTACCTGAGTTTTATTATAGTCACCGAGCTTATTGTCGATTAATTCAATCTCTTCTGCTGAGCTTTGAATAATATCCAATTTCATTTTTACTTTTCCATCGCCTTAATGATACTTGCTACATGCTCTTCGATAGCACCATCATCAGAGCTCAGAGAAAAACCAGCTACTTCTTCATATAAAGCATCGCGTTCTTGGCGAAGAGTATTTAGAAATGCTTTGTAATCAGATAGTGGCAGAAGTGGACGATTGTGAGAGATTCTCTCCAATTGAACATCCAGACTTACTTTTAAGTAAACAGCAAATTCTGATGACAGTAATTTTCTCGCTTTTTCATCACAAACAATGCTGTCATCAGTCGTCACAACGATGTTTTCTAGCTGTTGTTGGTGGGACAAAATTTCTGCTAAACAGTGCTGAAAGGCTTCAGCGCCTTTATTACCGATTATTTCCGGTAGAGCACGACCAATAGAGGGAGCTAATGAAAAATCAGCATCAATGTATTTCCAGCCAAGTTTTTCAGCAAGTGCTTGAGCAAGAACACCTTTGCCGGCACCCGAATGACCAATGATAAAAATACGCTTTGATTTGTTCATGTTATGACTCCCCTAATTTTGTATTGACCCATCATATTATATTTTAGCCAACTGTAACACTTTGTTAACGAAATATAGTTTTTCATCGGTA
>PEQM01000052.1 GCA_002786205.1 Legionella sp.
GTTAGTTGCAATATCAGCTTTTAACGCCAGACCTTTTAGGGTGGTGGCCGGTGATTGCAAACGGATTAAATCCTTAATGCATTGATGCAAGCTGAAGGCTTCTTCTTTTAAGTCGGTCTCTTTTAAATGGTCTGCACGTATATCATCTAAAATGTCATTAAGCATATGTAATAGTTCTTCACCGCTGTCATGCAGTAAATGGGCTTTTTCTTTCTCTTCAGGATGTTGTAAGGTTTGTTCCAGTATTTCAGATAAACCAATGACTCCGGTTAGTGGCGTTCTGATGTCATGGCTCATGTTGGCTATGAATTCGATCTTGGCAAGGTTGGCTGCTTCGGCTTGCTCTTTGGCTATACTTAGAGCGGCCTCAATTTCTTTTTGATGAGTAATATCAGTAGTTATTCCAATAATCCCTATTATCTTATTATTGTGATCTCGCATGGGTACTTTACTTGTGATTGCTGTTATTATTTTTTCATTAGTTATGGCAATTATTTCTATATGATCTAATTGTGACTTTCCTGATTTCATAACGGATTGATCGATTGCTACATAACTTGATGCTCTGTCTTTCCAAATGAGTTCAAAATCTGTTTTGCCTTTGACTTGTCGCCTGTCACTAAGTCCTGCTAATCGTGCAAATTCGTCATTGCAGCCTAAATAGACGCTGTTAATATCTTTCCAATATAAAAGGCCAGGAGTGAATTTTAAAACGTTTTCTAATTGGATAATTTCTAGCGGTATGTCTACAGGAGTTGTTTCTATTTCCCCAATCAATAAATATTTTGCATCAACAGCAGATAAGAAAGTCCAATGTATCGTAATTCTTTGGTTGTTATGCCAAATTGAATATTTTCTTGAGCTATTACTCAACGATTCTGCTACAACTGGCTCTAAAAACCACTCTCGGAGCAACTCATTGATGTGCCTATTAATTACCGCCGTTGGCGTTAATTTTAGAACTTTTAGTGCGGCAGGATTGATGTCTTGGATGGTTAAGTCATCCGATAAGAGTAAGAATAGGCTTTTAGAATGTTGCCAGGATAGATTAAATAAAGCTTCGTAGTATAATGCGCTATTTTTATGCTTTATCATGTAAGGGAGCTATCCTTAATAAGCCTTTACACAAAACATACCTAAATCTGCAGATATTTTGTGTAGGTCTATAAATGTTTAAGTAATATCATGTTAACCATAGCACACAATATTAGTTCTGTTAGGTTCGGATAGGTTCTTAATAGTTATTTTTTTGCCCTTATTATTTATAGTTTTCTACTAAAAAGACACTGATATAGTCTATGGTTAATAGTAATAGCGAAATATTTACCCTAATTCAACAGACTAGGATGCAAAATTGAACACTGAAAATCATAGCCAAAAAACAGCAGATCGATTAATTCATTGGATACGAGATTATGCTTCCAGGCACATTGACTCACATGCCTATGATGAGCAATGCGGATTTCCTCCGCATGTGTTTCTTGAACTCGGTAATCAAGGATTTTTTGGGATTCATATTTCTAAAAAATATGGAGGTCTTGAATTAACCACTTACGATATGTTGCGTGTTATAGAGCAAGTTGCTGCGATTGATTTAACCCTAAGCGTAATTCTTATTGAAAGCATACAAGGAGCTCATACTTTAGAAAACTATGCTACGGAGTCAATGAAGAGTAAATACTTAAAACAGATGGCTTCTGGTCGCATTTTTACTGCTGGAGCAATGACTGAATCTGATGCTGGTTCTAATCCGCGCGCTATGAAATCGGTTGCAAAACCTGTAAGTGATGGAGAATGGATACTAAAAGGCAATAAGCGTTGGATAGGTATGGGCTCTTCTGCTGCAGTGACAGCTGTTTATGTTCAGCAATACGATATGGATAATCAGTGGGTCGGTATGAGCGGGTTTCTTGTCCCTCAAGGTGCGGAAGGTATGCATGCGGGTCTTGATGATGTTTCTATGGGAATACGAGGGTTCTCAAAAAACAAAATTACTTTGGATAATGTAAGAGTTACAGCAGAGCAGTTGTTAGGTAATGTAGGTGATGGTATGGAAATAGCACAAGATAACATGATGTATATTCGATTGTGTCTTGCTGCAGCTGCCATTGGTGCAATGAAACGTTGTGCCCAACTTATGGAACGTTATGCTAGTCGTCGTACGATTGCAACGGGTATCTTGCTGGATAATCCAGTGACTTTAGTTCGTTTAAGCGAAATAACTGCAGCCATTGATGCATTACATACCTATGTTTATTGCGTTGCCAAGTTACTTGATGAAAAATCGTCTGTGGTTCCAGAAGAAACTTTTGTTGTGGCAAAAATTTTGAGTTCAGAACTTCTGGGTTGGGTGGCGGACCAGGCTCTTCAATTGCTGGGAGCTAGAGGGTATGAGCAAACATGCGATATTTCTAAAATATTTCGAGATGCTCGCGTATTTAGAATTTTTGAAGGACCAACAGAAGCATTAAATATGTACCTTGGTTCAAGAATGCTTTCGTCCAATCCTCTTTTTGAGCAATTTATTTGTACCACATTGGGACAACCTCAGTTATTTCAGGAAATGATGCGTGCTATGGCACAGATTCGAGAAAAAACTTTATCCCAAAAAGCGAATTTATTTGTCAATCCCTTAAATATTCATTATTGGTCTCAGGCACAAGTTGGAGAAACCGCAAGTTATGCGCTTGTTTTATCCTGTCTTAAATTCACCTTAAATTCTCAATCAAGTATTAGACATCCTTCTCTTTTATGGGTGCAGACTAAATACAATGAAGCAGTGGACAAAGGACTGAGTTTTTCATCGGGTGAGCAAGTTTTGATGGAAAAAAATCAGTTAAGAGGCATAGTTTCCAGTTATGAATCGACCATTGGAAATATAGATCAGGATAGAAACCACAGTAATGTGGCCATTGATGCTCTACTTAAAGTTTGCCCAGTTACGGATATACAGTCTGATCACTCTCCGGTTGGTCATGAATTATTTTCAAAAATAACAACGCTAGAAAGCAAGCCTCATTCGAGTTCTGTAATGAGCAATGAGCAGGAACATGTTTTATTGCTTCATACCTGGAATAATGTAGAGCAGGCAACAAATTATCCTCAAATTTGTGCTCATCATGTATTTGAAGAGCAAGTATTAAAGAATGGCAAAGCGCTGGCGGTAGTTTTTAACACCGAATCTATATCTTATGAGGAATTAAATAAGCAAGCTAATAAAGTGGCGCATTATTTAAATAATGCTGGAATAGGGGCGAATAAGCTTGTAGCGCTTTATTTTGAACGCTCTATTGAAATGATCATTGGAGTATTGGGTGTTTTAAAATCTGGAGCAGCTTATCTTCCGTTAGATTATAATTACCCTGAAAAAAGTCTTGAATTCATGCTGGAAGATTCTGGTGCATCGCTTGTTTTATCTCAAAAAAATCTTTTAGAAGATTGTCCGTTTGAATCTATTAAGTTAGCAAGTATAGAAGATATTTTAGAATCTTCACCGAGTGAGTGGGTATATAATATTGATACTCCTTATTCTTTAGAGAATATCGGGTATGTGATTTATACCTCGGGTTCTACCGGGCAGCCTAAAGGAGTGATGTTACCTCATCGGGCTTTAAGTAACTTAATGTATTGGCATAGCGAGAAGATTACTGGCAAACGAAATGTATTGCAATTTACAACATTGAATTTTGATATGAGTTTTATTGAGATTTTTTCCGCATTGGGATCGGGAGGAACATTAACACTTATTTCCGAAGACGATCGTTTGGATTTACAAAAATTTTCTCATATAGTTAAGAATAATGCGGTGGAACAATTGGTTTTGTCAGTACCTTTTTTAAAGAGTATGGCTGGGGCTTCTTTAGATAGATCCTGTTTTAAGAGTCTAAAAGAAATTATTATTGCTGGAGAGCAATTAGTTATCACGGAAGTGATTGCAGGATTTTTTAAAGAATTAGATTTATGCCGATTGTATAATTATTATGGGCCTTCTGAAACACATGTAGTCAGTGCCTATCAGTTCCCTAAAAGCACTATCGACTGGCCTGATTATCCACCTATAGGTATGCCGATTTCTAATTCAAAAATATTAATTTTAGATGAACAGATGCAACTAGTCCCTATTGGTTCTATTGGCGAGATCTACATAGGAGGAGTGTGTCTGGCTAAAGGCTATATTAACAGGGCTGAACTGACGAAAGAGAAATTTGTACCAGATCCTTTTACTAAATATCCTGGGAGTCTTCTATATCGTTCAGGCGACTGTGGCAAATATCAAAGCGATGGAACTATTGTGTACACCGGACGAAAAGATGAACAACTGAAAATACGAGGGTACAGAATTGAACCACAGGAAATTGAATGGCATTTATTGAAATATCCTGGAGTTAAAGAAGCAGTAGTTATAGCTAAAAAGAATAAGCACACAGAGAAACATTTAGAAGCATTTATTATTGTCAAGGAAACTATCAGTAATAATCTTGTTCATGAATTATATTCATTTTTACAAGAGCGATTACCACCACATTTATTACCTTCGGTATTTAATATAGTTGAAAAAATTCCATTAACCAACAGTGGTAAGGTTGATCGCGTGGCTTTGGAGAAATACGAAGGTGATGCTGTCTTTTCTATTAGAAATATTATTGAACCCAGCTCAGAAACGGAACAGGTGCTTGTAGACATAATAGAGAATATATTCAAAATTAAAATTGGAGTGAATTATAGCTTTTTCTCCATCGGAGGAAATTCATTATTAGCGATGCAAATCATTTCCGAAGTTCGAGATCGTTTTGCAGTGGATCTACCTGCTTATAGTGTACTTTCAGAACCCACAATTGCAGATATTGCCAAACGGATTGATATACTGCGATTGAATTGAACTGTTGGACTAGAAGCTCATGGTGTGGTCAAGCAAATTAAGACACACCAGTTAAGCAGCTCTCTTTCGCTACAGGCCTGGGAAGGTTGAAGATCGAGGCCTGTAGTTCCTGGAAGCCTTAGGGAAAGATATTTTTTCATACGGCATGCGATAAGGCGTCATGCCATTGAGGAGCGCAGATTTTGATTCCCGAAGGGGATTCAAAATCAATGGGAACTAAAAGGAAGGCCAGGGTTCTTAGCTGTAGTAGTTTAAACCCAACCTGATGGCTGAGTATTTTTGGGATATAATGCCAGACCAAGGTTAGGCACTGAGGAATTCTTTTTTGCCCAATGCATGGTGCTTTTCAGCTCTCTAGTAAGAAGGCGAGAGCACTTTTTCATTGTCAATAGCGCG
>PEQM01000053.1 GCA_002786205.1 Legionella sp.
GGATATTGTCACTGTATGGAAATTGGATCGACTATCACGATCACTAAAAGACTTGCTACTGACCTTGGAGAAAATCGAAGAAGCGGGAGCGGACTTTCAAAGTCTGACAGAATCAATTGATACATCTACGGCAGCTGGTCGAATGATGATGCAAATTGTCGGATCGTTTGCGGAGTTTGAACGCGCTATGTTACGCGAGCGTACTAAGAATGGATTAGAGGCTGCACGACAAGAAGGCCGAGTTGGTGGTCGCCGCCCAAAACTAACACCACAACAACAGAAAGAAATTATCACGTTCGTAACGTCTGGCCAAAAAACAGGTGCAGATGCTGCTCGGTTATTTCAGGTGCATCCATCGACGGTTGTGCGATTACTCGCTAAAAGTCGATAAAGTGTGATGAATTTAGCATAGCGTGTAATTTTTCCGTTTCGTGAGTCCACATTAGGGATAATAGAGAGGAGTAAAAATGATGAAACTTGGAATTGTCATATATTCAAATGAGCCTGAAACAGTCTGGAATGCTTTCAGATTAGGCACGTTCTCGTGCAAACAAGGCGACATTGTTTCAGTATTTTTACTCGGTATGGGCGTAGAAGCAGAGTCGTTGAGTTGTGAAAAATTCGATGTCATTGGACAGATGCGCAGCTTCACTGAGGCGGGTGGTTCGATACTAGCTTGTGGCACTTGTCTCAAGATTCGCCAGTCTGAGGGATCAGATATATGTCCACTATCAACGATGCATGATTTGCATGTGATGATTCGCGACTCAGACAAATTATTAAGTTTTTAAGGAATATATTCATGGATAAAAAGCAACATTGGGAGCAGGTATACACCACTAAAGCAACTGATAATGTGAGTTGGTTTCAGGAGCATGCTAATCAATCTTTAGAGTTGATTCACAATACAGAACTAGGTAAAGATGCTGTTATTATTGATGTGGGTGGTGGAGCATCAACGCTTGTGGATGACCTTGCAGAAGAAGGCTATACTAACCTGACGGTGCTTGACCTGTCGTCAGCCGCGCTAGAGGTAGCTAAGCATCGTTTAGGAAAACATGCAGAGGCAGTGCGGTGGATAGTAGGCGATATTACTAAAACAGAACTTCCAGAAAATCGTTTTGACGTTTGGCATGACCGTGCGGTGTTTCATTTTCTAACTGATCCATCTGACCGTCAGGGTTATGTAGAACAAGTCATGCGTTCAGTTCGTCCAGGTGGGCATGTAATCATTGCCACTTTCGCAGAAGATGGTCCAGAGAAATGCAGCGGTTTACCTGTGATGCGATATAAGCCTGAAGCACTACATGCGGAATTCGGAGATGACTTCTTGTTGATTAAGCATGAGAAAGAGGCACATCACACACCGTTTGGCTTGGAGCAACAGTTTATCTATTGTTACTGTCGCAAAAGGAACGACTAATATCTAATGTCAACTTTTGGCTGAAATTTTCGATCAGAATAGTTTAATTTTTGGTTGTGATAAATAGTTTACTACACCGTGAATGACTGACCTGCATCAATGGCCGTCCTTAAGGCATTTAGCTTAGCGTACAATTTTTTCCGTTTTCTGCGTTCGCCCCTAATAAATCAATCAGGCTAGCGGCGTATTCTTTTACGTCAGCTCCAGTAGTAAAAGCATTGATCGCAGCAAAGAAGCGCGGGGTTGATGTAGGTGTTATTGTTGATTATAAGAACAACGTTCAAATGGGTAATGGAGCTGGCCGAGCTGCATTAAATCTGCTTGTAAAAAATGGTATTCCTACGCGGGTTATAACTGCATACCCAATTCATCATGATAAATACATCATTGCTGATGGGTTCAATGTACAGACTGGAAGCTTTAATTACTCCAAAGCAGCAGAATGGGGTAATTCGGAAAATGTAATTGTGATTTGGGGTAATGCTGAGCTGGCGGCGAAGTATATTGGACATTGGCAAGAGCGTTACAAAGGCGGAACTAACCATGAGGCAAATTATTAATGACCACAAAAACGAATAAAGCAATTTCCCCCGAAGAATCTGCAAGGTTACAGCATAATAAACTTACTCTTCTGGCTGAATCTGATGCATGTATGAAGGCTTTTTATTTCTTGGAAATGTCAGTAGTAAGGTCAGATGATTCTTTGCTGTCACAGGCTGCTAAAAGACTTGGCCATGAGCTACAAAGCAGGGCTTTGGAATTAAAAAATAAAGCGGGCGAAATTTAGTTAGGTTATTTATGGGTATTGAAGATGAAAACATCCTAATACCGCAGGAGGTTGAATTGCATGGATCGTAAATTAGAAATAAGAATTACCAATGCAATTAATCTATTAAAAAAACATGGGTATAAGATAATTGACCCAAATGAACATGTTTTAAGGAGGCATAAAAGTTATAAATCTATTTTATGCGATACGTTTGATTTGTCTTGTGCACAATTGGCACGTGCTGCGGTGAAACCAAAAGCAACAAGCAAGCAGATGTTTTTAATTGAAGGCCAATATTTTACGGTATCTAAAACATTGCCTGTTTCAAATCTTGTGATTTGGAATAAGTATTGTAATCAATCTTTTGCTAGTAATAAGAAAATAATTTGGGTGGCGGAAGTGCCGCCAAGAATGGAGAAAGAATGAGAGGGCAAACTGATTTTTTGACTGACACTTGGACGCTTCAATATCAGCTAGTAAGCTTGATATTGCCAATAGGTGTGACCTTAGTAGTCTGTTTTGTTGGGTTTGCAATTTGCAAGCTAGTATGTAATGAGCAAGAAAAAATATATAACGAGAAAATAGCATTACCCGCTAATTATGAATTTCTCTCATTAGACGAACGAATGCAGATCGTTATAGCTCATCGCGCTATTGCTGGTAGGGGAAGTCCAGCGGAAAGACTTTTTTTGAAAACCTTACCAGTTATTGTTTTATTTAGTTTGCTCATTTGCTTTTTACTGCCTAGTTAGGGGTATTTTTTAATAATAATAAGGGGTTTTTATATGGATGATTTTTTCTTTGGTAAATGCGGCAGTGATGGTAAAGGCAGCGTCACTATACAGCTTTCTGAATTTTTAAAAATCAAGAGCGACAATATAACGGCGCAACACTTTTCAGAACAAGTAAATCGTCTTTTTGGCATATCCAATAACAGGTTAATTTTAATAGATGGTACATCAAGCCCTGATTTTGACGGGTTGCTCGTTGCACTTTCCGCAATGGAAATTCATAGTGTTGAAATTGAGGCGAGAAACGATATAAATAGTAATGTCACGGCTACTTTGGCTTGCAATATAACCTTTCTTAATGGTGTTATATGCATTCGGCCTCATTGGTGTGGATATAAATCAATAAGATCTGATGAAATATTATCTACTCTATTACTACCAATTTATTTACATGCTTTGGATAAAAAAGTCGTGCTCATTGTGGATGGGAAAAAGATAACTTTACCTAATGATAGCAATGGTGCGGTAAGCGCCATATTTTCATTGGCTAGTTATCCCCAACAAGAAAATATGCGTATTTATGTTGAGGATGTTGCCCAGGCTAAAAATATAGTTGAAAACGGGGTTTGTAGCTTTGATGCATGGGAAGAGTATAGAAAACGTAGATTGCTTAGGAATGGGGCATTAAATCCCTATCAACTTGGGAAACTAGGGGCAGTTGAAGTGAAGGGAGTAGAAAATAAAACTACTCCGAATAATACTTTTGGCCGTGGGCGATAGTTTTAATGCGCGATACTATTATTGATAATGCGATTAATGGCCTATTTCCTAAAAGTATTAATGGCTATGTTGATAAGCCCGTAATTAGATTGCGTGACATAAATCGTGAAATTTTAGCTTTTGGGGAGAATGGTATGAATGCGGAGAAATCACTAAAAACGAGAGATCAAGCTAGGGAGTTGATTGATTGTTTTAAGGCAGAGCTTTGTAGCAGCAAAAAAGATTTGTATGATGCCTTTAATCAATTTGATGATGAAGCGCTTGATTATTTGTTAAGTAACGTGAATGGGTTTTCTTTGTTGATTAATGAAGCGATCAAAAATCGTAAATAGGCTGTTTTTAAATCATGGAGGAATAAGTGGAAGAATTAAATAAGACATTAATATTGCTTAACGACCCAGAATTTATTTCTAAGGCCAACTATAGGTTGGGGATTGAACGTGATAAGTTTTGGAAAAAAGAAGGTCTATACCTCTTGCTGGGAGGTTTGATTTTTTGGGCGATATGTATCGCTTTTTTTAAATATGCCAGCATGCAGCCTATTAGTTTTTCGTTGGTTTCTCTAGCTGGGATCGTTCCATTAGGATTAACTGTGTTTCTTTTACATAGTTTTAATCCTCGATAATAGTAATAGGTATTCATATATTGTGGGTGACAGCGATTAAAAGAAGTGATTTTTTGGGTATCCCCTAACGAGACTAGCTAAATTAGGTTTCGGTACTATAATATTTTGATTTAAACGATACCAGTATCATTGCGGTACTAGAAATAAACCAAAAATATGAATTTTTTTATTAGGGCTTACTTAAGAGCATCTACAGAAGAACAAAACGCATCGAGGGCGCGTGAAACTTTAGAGCAATTTGTAAATGTGCGTGGTTTGCGGGTTTGCAATTACTACATTGAGAATGAGTCGGGGGCGAAGCTGGAACGCCCTGAGCTTTTTCGTTTGGTTAATGATTGTTCGCCTAACGATGTTTTGTTGATCGAGGATGTTGATCGCCTGAGTAGGCTAAATGAAGAAGATTGGAAATCCTTAAAGTTAATCTTGCAGCAGAAAGACATAAGGATCGTTGCAGTGAATGTGCCTACTACTTGGAGCCAGCTTGAGGCTTCTACAACCGAATTTGACGGCCGCATGTTTTCTGCTATCAATAATATGTTAATTGATTTTCTTGCTGCTTTTGCTAGGCGTGATTATGAGCAACGTAGAGAAAGGCAAAATCAAGGCATTAAGGCAGCTAGAGAAGGCGGTAAGTACAAAGGCAGACCTGTCGATGTAGACAAATATAAAGCTATTAATGATTTACTTCTTGCAGGCTGGTCTTGGTCTAGGATTCAAAAAAATCAAGTTTGCAGCAGAACTACTATAGCTAAAGCAAAATCCTATTTTATTAATGAGGCTTCCAATACG
>PEQM01000054.1 GCA_002786205.1 Legionella sp.
GCAAACCAATCAAAATAAAACAGCTTTAGACAATTGGAATGAGTTCGCGTATTTATATCATAAAGTGACTATACCAGGACAAGATGTTGTCTTTGAAGTGCGGCTTCCATGGGAAAAGCAAGCTTACTTAATACAACATGTGATTGAAGAAAAAACAGTATTTCCAGGGACAGGTTTTATTGAAATTTTTTTTGAGGTGCTGGCTTATTATAATGAAGCAACCATCACTACCATTAAAGATGTCAAGATAGAAAAACCTTTGTTTTTCAATGGTGATGCGTCAGAAACAGTGCAAGTCATGGTTGTAAAAAAAGAAAATATAAAGCAATTGCAGATATACAGCTGTACGGATGATATCTGGCATTTGCATGCAACAGCAACATGCAGTAAGCAAAAGATAAAAGCACAAAAGTGTGATATAGACCATCTCATTTCTTTTGCCACAAGAAGATATGATCATTCGCAATTTTATAGACGATTAAATCAGCATGGAGTAAAAATAGCGTCGTCTTTTCGAGGTATTCAGGATAGTTATGACCTGGAAGAGGCTTTGTGGGTTAAGGTAGCCCTAGCGCCGCTAGCCAGGCATGTGATGAATCCGGCTGTACTAGATAGCTGTTTTCAGTCTATTTCTGCTTTATTTATTGATGAGGAATCAAGTAACACTCATTATATGCCCGTTTCAATTCAGTCTGTTGGTGTCACTCAAAAATTACCTCACCAATTGTGGGTTAAGATAGATAAAAAATTATTTATTAAAGAGCAAAATAAACGAATTGCTACGCTAGAGCTTTATACACTAAAGGGTGAGTTGGCAGGAGTGGTTGAGCAGGTTTGTTTACAGCAATTGGTTAAAGAGCAGTTTGAAGTAAATCATGATTTAAAAGTACAGTATTATTCACGGTGGAATCCGCTTGCTTCTTTGCTTAAAGATAAGCGTTCATCTCAGGTAACGCCTGTACAAAGTCAAAAACAAACCTGGTTATTAGTCCATAACAGTAATGAGTTTGCTATGCAGCTTCAAAGCTATCTTATTGAGATAGGCTCTGATTTATATACCATTCATATGGATGAGTTTATGTTGCTGGAAAATGAAATTCAAGCGCGTTCTTATCATCGTATTTTATTGGCATCCTTTTTTTCTGATACTTGGCTGGCAGTACCTGATAATGCAGAAAAAACAGCCATCTATGCTCTTTCTTTCATTAAAACCATAACAGCACATCAGATACAAACTCAGGCAAAGAATCTTGCCATCAATTGGTTGTTTGATTCTCATTTGAGTAACAGTCCATTGTGGGGAATGGGGCGCGTTTTTCAAAATGAGTATTCTGATTATTCCATACGATTAATAGAATGCAATCTAACAGAAGGTTATAGCAAGATTTTCTCTCTACTTTGGGCGATAGAGCATTATGACCGGTCAGCTAATCAATTAAAGATTCAAGCGGATACTTTGTTAAGCAATAAGTTAGTATCCTCTCCCGATAAGTCTGTGGACAAGCACGTATCAAAAGAAAAAGTGTGCGTGATTACAGGAGGTTTATCAGGCATTGGCTATATGATTTGTACCTGGCTTATTGAGCAAGGGTTCACTAATATTGCCTTGCTTTCACGACGTGTGGCAGATAAAGATCAACTGAGACAGTTTAGATCCTGGGCCAGACAAGATGTTGTGGTTTGTGGTTATTCTGTTGACATAAGCAATAAAGATGCCTTGCAATCTACATTGGATACCATACAGGATGTACAAGGTCCAATTGCCACAGTGATACATTGTGCAGGGATTATTGCTGATGCCTTATTAATGAATCAAACGCCATCACATATCCATAGCGTTTATCAAGCAAAAGTTTATGGTGGATGGTATTTACATGAATTGACGCAGAATTTGCCACTAGAGCATTTTATTCTTTTTTCATCTGTCTCCGGTGCATTGGGTAATACAGGCCAAGCCAATTATGCTTCTGCTAATATGTTTTTAAGTGGCTTATCTCATTATCGCAAGCAAGCTTTATTGCCTTCTTTGTGTATTCATTGGGGACCTTGGGACATTGGTATGACAACGCATGGTGGGCGGCTAAGAGAATCCTTTGTGAAGCCTTTTACCTCCTCTTTAGCCCTGTTGGCATTCAAAAGTGTATTTTTTAAGCAGATGGAATGCGCTGAGTTGTCTTTGATGAATATTGATTGGTCTGATTCGTTGATTTATAACATTGGCCGCTATTCTGTATTGAGCGAGTTAATGCCTTGGGTAAGACAGAAAATAACATATCAGGCAGCAGATGAAATAAAAAAATTACCGGTAGACCAGGCGAAGAAACGTATTGAGGCTCAAATGTCTGAGTTTGTAGCCTCTCTTTTGCAATATGAAGAAGCGATTAAAATAGATAAGGATAAGCCTTTTTTTGAATTAGGCATGGACTCCATCGTTATGATGGATTTTAGCAAATTAATAACCGAGTTTATTGGTTTTGAGTGCACTCCGCAGGTATTGTTTGTTTATTCTACTTTAAATAAATTAATCCAGTTTATTTTAACAACATTGCACCCCAATCAGTCTATCGATCAACCGCAACTGATGATATCAACAGTTGGAAAAAATAAGTCGCAAAGAGAAGAGGATATTGCCATCATAGGGATGAATTTTATTTTGCCCTCAGGAGTAGAGAGCAAGGAGGATTTGATAGAAAAGCTGGTGTCAAAATACTCTTTTGTTCAAGATATACCTCGCTCACGGTTTGATTGTTCCTCTCTTTATGATCCTGATCCGCGCAAAGAGGGAATGATTTATACGACCAAAGGTTGCTTTATTGATTCGCCTTATGCCTTTGATGCTGCCCATTTTAGAATTTCTCCACGGGAAGCACAGTATATGGACCCACAAATCAGATTGTTATTGGAAACTTCTTATGATGCTTTGGATGAAAGTTGTCAAAACGATTTGGAGGGTAGTTTAACTGGAGTCTATATTGGCGGTATGAATCAGGATTTTACTTTTATTTTAAATGAAATGCCTTTAAACACTTCTTATGTTATGGGTAATGGTTTGTCTGCTTTGTCAGGGAGATTGGCTTATTATTATGGTTTTGAAGGTCCCGTACTGACGATAGACACCATGTGTTCTTCTTCTTTGGTGAGTGTTTGTTTGGCTGTTAAGGGTTTGAGGAATAGAGATTGTAATCTGGCTTTGGCTGGTGGTGCTAATTTGATATTGTCTCCTAAGTCCTATGAGATAGCCAGCCGCAGTCGTACCTTATCTTCAGATGGACTATGTTATACCTTTGATGAGCGTGCAAATGGCTACGTGCGTGGTGAGGGTGTTGGTATTTTTGTTTTAAAACGTTTGTCTGAGGCATTGGATGCGGGTGATACTGTTTTAGCAGTCATTAAAGGCGCAGCAATTAATCATGATGGCAGTAGCGCCGGTTATTCCGTGCCGAACACAAAAGCTCAGGAAAAAGTCATTCGTGCAGCACTTCAGGATGCAAGATTAAATCCTGAAGACATTGATTATGTCGAAGCCCATGGTTCAGCCACTCCTTTGGGGGATCCCATAGAGCTTGATGCACTACAAACAGTATATGGCAGCAAGCGCGATAAAAAGAATCCGTTGTATGTTGGCAGTATTAAAACCAATATAGGGCATTTGGAGGGTGCTGCAGGAATGGCAGGACTGATTAAATCCATTGTTCAGTTGCAAGAGGGGGTTGTGTACCCTCATCTTAATTTTGAAAGACCCAATAGCCGATTTAACTGGCTTAATTCATCTATTCAGATCCCCACGGCATCTTTGCCTTGGCAGCATAAGGGCATTCGGCGTTCTGCGTTAAGTTCATTTGGTTTTTCAGGAACCAATTCTCATATTATTTTAGAGTATGATTCCTTCTTAGGGAGTAAATAAATGATGTTGTCAGGAAGTAGCGAGTTATTTATATTAACGATTTCCAATAAAAGAAAAAGCACACTCAAACAAGAAGTAAGTCAATATTATGATTTTTTAAAAAATATAGACTCGCAAGCGTTACAAGATGCGCTGTATACCAAAAACGTATTTAAATCTCATGAGAAATACAGGGCCTGTATTTATGCCAGCAGCTATGAACAATTCATGCAGCAATTATCGCAGTATGAGTCTATTGCTGTTGAAAATACACCACTAGCCAAGCCAGATATTTGGTTTTTTTCTGATGCCAATGACGGTCATACGGAGTCCTTTTTAATGGATTTAATGTATGAAAGTCCTGCATTGCGAGAAATAATAAACGCATGTTTGAGTCACCTGACAACGGTCAATAAGTCCACACTTTCTATTTTCACCTGTTCATTCATTACTCAGTATGCAGCAGGTAAATTGGCGATGCAGCTAGGTCTTAAGCCTCGTTACTTTTCTGGCGTTGGATTAGGTGCCATGGTTGCTGCCGTATTGACTGATGCACTTTCTTTAGAAGAAGCTTTGTTCCTGGTGGCTTCGTATCGGGACTCTTCTGATTATCCTACCCCAGTGGCATATATTGATTTACTGCAGACGGCCTCATTGACGCATCCATTGATGGTTCGTATACAAGATGAATGGATAGAATGTTTGAATAATAATGACCCTATTGGGTTGTTCAATATCGAAACAGACATTTTAGTGATACAAGAAAAAGCAGATGCTTTGAGCAGTTGCACTGTTTGGCAATGGGGGGTAGATGAATTTTCCCATGTATTTAAAACACGATGCGCTACAAATACGTATGTGATCAATTGGGATAAAAATCTTTGGACAGGCTTTTGTAGACTTCTTTCTGAATGTTATTTATCAGGAATGGAGGTGCAATGGCGAGCGCTCTACACTCATGGGATATTTAAAAAAATAAAGCTCCCTGGACGTTATTCTGAAAGGGCAGAGTATTTTCCCTCCACCGCGATGAGTCCGCTTGCAGAGTCTTCGTTGCCCAAAGCGGAAGATTTGTTTTCGGAATTAAATCATGGTGTTGAAAGCAAGGCATTGAAGCTATTAAATGACGCATTACATACCATCTTGCGTGTGCTCTTAAATCACCCTGAAGATTACCGTCTCGATCCCGACA
>PEQM01000022.1 GCA_002786205.1 Legionella sp.
CTAAATAAATTGGTCATTGGTGTGATTTGAGATAGATAAGGTACCTTATCTATCTCAAACAGGGCATAATAGAGAAAAAATTAAAAAGAGTGCCATGAGTTTACTGAATCACCAACATGCTGAAAATCAACAGGTTATGATAGATAAGATTTTTCATCCTATGATGCGCATTTTGATACTAATTCGTTGTTTGTATGGTAAGGGGGTAAAATGAAGATTGCATGTAATATTGATAAAACAGATCGGATAAACCGTTCAATAATTGGTTTAGCCCTATGTATTGCAGGATTGATTGGAATGGGAAAATATTTTTATGTTGCATTAGGGCTGGCATTGATCATAGAGGGTATTGTTGGTTGGTGCTCTATCCCATATGTGCTAAGTAAAATTAAGAGACTGTTCTAAATACGATGGGTTTGTGGAAAGTACTAACCAGACATCAAAGGATCTAGCTAACGAGACAACAAACGATGTAACTACTTATAGAATTAAAGAATAGATAGTTTTTATTTCTTTGCAACGGAAACGGAGCCTAAAAATCCATACATTAATTCAGGTCGGAGCAGTCAAACAAATAGCCAAATCCACGAACAGTTTTAAGGAGCGGATTTCCGTGCTGATTATTACCGAGTTTAGTTCTTAAATTGCTGATATGGACATCAATGCTGCGATCATAGGCTGTGTATTTTCGTCCTAAAGCATATTCTGTCAGTTCTTCTTTTGAGTAGGCCTGTCCTGGTGATTTGATTAGCATTTCTAAGATATTAAATTCAGCATTGGTTAAATCCAGAGACTTTCCTGAAACAGTGACATGTCGTTTGGAGCAATCCATAACCACATCATGTTTTGTAATAATAGGCCGATGAATGGGGTTTTTCTGGGTGCGGCGGAATATGGTTTTTAATCGTGCAATCAATTCTTGTGGATTGCATGGTTTAAGTAAGTAATCATCTGCTCCTAATTCAAGACCGATGAGTCTATCGATATCATCTCCTCTATCCGTCAGCATTAAAACCGGAGTATCAGAATGTTCTCTAATTGCTTTTAAGACGTTAAAGCCATTCATTTGAGGTAAGGATGCTTCCAGGATAATGGCATCGTAAGCTTTATTTAAGGCATGTTTGATTCCTGATACACCATCATGAACAACAGTAGTGTCATAACCTTCAATAGACAGGTATTCTTTCAAGAGTTGAGTTAGCTCCATGTCCTCATCAATAATGAGAATTTTATTATTCATGAGTTGCATGCTCGCGTTTATCAACACACTCCAACAGCTTAATCCGCCTTGCATCAGCATTTATAATTTTAAATTCAAACCCATCGATGAGAATGCATTCCCCTCGTTTGGGTAAATAGCCAAATTTATTCATAACGATGCCTCCTATAGAGTCATAGGTTTCGTCACTAAACTTTGCGGTTAGTTGTTCGTTAAATTCTTCAATAGGCGTGTGCGCTTTGATAATAAAATGTTTTCCTTCATGAGATTTGATATAGGCATCATCATCCACATCAAATTCATCTTCAATATCGCCAATAATTTGTTCAATGATGTCTTCAATAGTGACAAAGCCAGATACTTCACCATACTCATCAACCACAATAGCCATATGGTTTTTATTGCTTTTGAATTCACTAAGCAAGCTGTCTAAAGGACGGCTTTCCGGAATAAAAAAAGCTTGTCTGCAAATATCTAAAAGATCAAAGGATTCTATATTATCAGGCTGATAGCGAAGTAGGTCTTTGGCGTGAAGGATGCCAATAATATCATCTGGATTTTCACCGGTGACGGGGAATCGAGAATGGCCTGTGTGTGTTACTATAGTAATAATGTTTTGATATTCATCATGTTGTTTAATGCAAATCATTTGGTGTTTGGGTAGCATGATGTCTCGTGCGCGCATTTTTGAAAATAAAATAGCGCCCTCAAGCATGGCCAATGTTTCGGCACTAATTAATGCACGAATTTGTGCATCACGTAACAAATCAACTAACTCGTCCTGATTTTGCGGTTCGGCTTGCAGAAACTGTCTTAAGCGAGCAAGCCAGGTTGTTTCGTCTTCTTTACTCAAAATAGTATTCCTCTGCATAAGGATTAGAATAACCTAATTCCGCTAATAAATGAATTTCAAGACCTTGCATAACAGCCGCATCCTCTTCTTCGATATGATCATAGCCTAGTAGATGCAAAACCCCATGTATGACTATAAGAGCCCAATGTTCTTTGAGTGTCTTTTTTAATTGCACGCTTTCTTCAAGTAACACTTCTGGGCAGATAATTACATCCCCTAAAAAGGGGCTGTCTAAGGCAATATGAGCAGGCAAGTCAGAAGGAAATGCCAATACATTGGTGGTTTTATTTATCTTTCTGTAAGTGTGATTGAGATGAATCATCTCTTCAGGACAGACCAGACGAATGGTGAGTTCTCCAGTGCGCTGTCTTTCTTCCAGTACCCGGGAAGCCAAGGCGATTAACTCTTCTTCCGTATAGGCAGCAGGGTGTTCTGTAGCATTTTGTATATCAATAAGACTCATGATTTTTACCCGATATTTCTTGATCATAACAATCAATAATTTTAGAGATAAGAGGGTGTCGCACCACCTCTTGGCTAGTAAATCGATGAATGCTGATTTCAGGAATGCGCCCAAAAAGGTGGGCTGCATGCGCCAAACCAGAATCAGTACCTTTGGGTAAATCAATCTGAGTAGTATCGCCTGTAATGACTGCTTTTGAGCCAAAACCCATACGGGTTAAAAACATTTTCATTTGCATGATAGTGGTGTTTTGGGCTTCGTCCAGGATAATGAAGGCTTCATTCAAAGTTCGTCCTCGCATAAAAGCCAAAGGCAAAATCTCAATTGCATCGGTTTGAATCAATTTTTGTGTCTCTTTAAAGCCTATCATCTCATAAAGCGCATCATAGATTGGCCTGAGATAGGGCAGTACCTTTTCTACCAAATCGCCAGGAAGAAAGCCTAATTTTTCTCCTGCTTCTACGGCAGGTCTTACAAAAATCAAACGTTGCACTTCTCCCTTCTCAAAGTATTCGATTGCTTTTGAAACAGCAAGATAGGTTTTTCCTGTGCCAGCAGGTCCTATAGCAAAAGTGATATCATGTTGGTCAATATCATTTAAAAACAGCGCCTGCTTATTATTGCGTGCAGAAATGGATTTTCTGGATAATTTTATATGATGGGTCATCATACTTTGTTGATCGTATTGTTTAATGATTTGCTCCAATAGAGAAATAGTGATTGGTTTTTCTGCCAGACAGTATAATTCATTTAAGATATTTTTTGCTTTAGCTAATTGTTTTTCAGATGAACCGTAAACGGTTAGATGATCGGAGTTTATTTTTATGGATACACCCAAATGCTGTTCGAGATAAATCAGGTTGTTATGCAAAACACCGCATAAATTAGCCAGTTCGGATGCTCCAGGAAAACGCAAATTAATTTTTGTACTACTCAAGGGATTATTTTATTGGTTCGTTATTATCTAAGAATAGTTCAAAAATGGTAGTTTCTGCAAGTTTTAGAATAGTGGTGAACAAAAAAATTGGCTCTATATATGATAAAAAAGCCTGCCATGCTCATGCTTCGTTGGGAAATTGGATGCCTATTCGGTTGTTCACAAGTTTTGCATTGAGCTCATGTGGCTTAACGCATTTCGGGGAATCGTTTAAATTTTAATCCACTATTATAATAATACGGTCAGAATATTTTTTGCGGCAAACCCTTTTCTGAATAGTCAATAACAAAGGCCTGATTATCAAACAATCAGGCCTATTGGATGTCTATGAAAAGAAGAGGGGCTCTCCTTGTCTCAATTGATTTAAGGCTTGAGAACTTCCCTGTCAAAGGCATCTTGGTCATCGGCACTGTGATGACGATTAGTCCATAAAGCATGTTGATTTGATCTGAAGAAGAATTGTTGTTCCGCAAGATTTTTTTGTTGTATTGACTCACCTTACGCAACCGCCAGAGTCTCCAAACTATAAAAAGAATCGGATTTTGCCATATGCTTTTGCAAAAAGAGGTAAAAAATTAGTTTACAGAGTGTCTTTACGAATTGAAAGATATGAGAATATAGTACATGGGTTGGAGTGAATCTGAATAAATTGGCTCAACGCAAAGCCCCTTAGAGCCAACTATTCACTGCTTATAAATAACATTAACTTGTAATAATTTATCGATTGATAGCATTGTATCTAAAACCCTATAGGTACTCTGCCAATTAAAACAAGTACTAGATAGATTACCAATATAAGTCCGATAAGACCGCTTGGTCCATAACCCCATCCTCTACTATAACCCCAGTGAGGTAAACCACCAACGAGAAAAAGGATTAATAAAACTAATATGATTGTTCCTAGCATGATATCTTCCTTGGTGAGTTAAACTACATATAAAGTATAGTACATTTTAA
>PEQM01000055.1 GCA_002786205.1 Legionella sp.
TTTGTAGCGGACAAGACCAGGCAACATTTTTTTAGAATAAATTTTCAACATTTGACTTGGTTTGAAATGCTTTTTTTATGATATAATTGTCCTAATACAAATCACGCGATAGGTTATTAGGTTCGATGTCCACTTTAAAAGAGATACTGCAACGATTTCATGACGCTAAGGGAAAATCTAAGGGCCCTGAAAAAAAATCTGTCCTGCAAGATTGGATAGAATGGATGAATGAAGGACGCGCCCTTTTTTTAGAGTCAGATGCGGCAATTCAAAGGGAGGCGGAGGAGATTGTTAAAAATCAACAGCTCAAGGCTGATATATTGGCAAGGATTGATGAATTGCAGCTCATTTCCCAATACCTGATCCGATACATAAAGTGGACTAAAAAGGCACCTAGTGCCGATGCCCATCTTTATGCGCAAGGAAAGATGTTCTCTGAATATGGTATAACGAGAGCAGAGAAAATCCCTCAACACTATAAAAACCTGGAGTCCGCGGAGAGAGGGTTTATTGAGTGGCGAGCCATTTTAGAGGAAATCAAACAGCACAAAGAGCAGATGAAATCGCTTGAAAAAGATGAAGTAAGTTTTAAAGATGACGTGCGTCTGAAAGAGCTACGCCTCCTGCACTCGACTGAAATAGACAGCATGAGTGCGCTTTATGAGGCGTTTAGTCATCGTTTAAATGAGGAAATTAATTCATATCAGCGCTATGGAGCAAAACAAACTAAGAATTTTTCTTCAGATGATTTGATTCAAGTGAGTAGCCATTATGACTGGGCTTGTAAAAAACGCTATCGTAACTTTTATAGCTTATTTCACTTGCTTAATGCGGGCGCGTATTACGCCCAATGCCATCCTGATTCGATACAAATCTTGTTTCCCATATTTAAGCAAATTGCTTGCTTTCATGAAGTAAGCCCTCCACGCTTGGAATATAGTTATCAACTCCATTTTATTCTGTACACCATAAAGCAAGCCGTATTAAAAAACGAACGAGAAGAAACTATTTCCGATCTAACCTTAAGTGAAATCCAGCAGATTGAGTCAGCGTTAAACGCTGATGCTGCGCAAATTAAACCACTTAATGCATTCCCTTTTTTATTTGCTGATGTTGAATATACTACGAAGCATTTTAGTGAGGATCTTCACGCGCTACACCATCATATCGAACAGGTTTTAATGGATTGCCCTGAGCCGTTCCAATGGATGCTTCGCGGAATCACGGATTATTTACGACATGCCCCCAATGCATTGCCTCATCAAAAAAGCCAGTTTCTTTTTGAGGTCAACCAGATTTTAAAAGATATTACAGAATTAAGAGAGATAGAATACACCTCAAATTTAAAGCCATATCGAGATAGTTTCATTAGGTTAGTACTTCAAAACCTGCAAAAAGGTTCATTTATATTGTTTGATTGCCGCACCTATAAAGTATTTATTGAGGAGCTCAAAAGGCAGGTATGCAGTAGGGAATTGTTAAATTACTTACGAAAAGAAAATGCCATGCCTAAAATATTCACACCATTTCAGATAAGCTCAAAGCCTTCACTAGGCCATAATGAACCGGAACCAGCTATTTCAAATCATGTGCCTGAACTGAGCCATCAAGAAGACAACGATCAAGACGCTGAGTGGATAACAGTGAAATATTCCCGTCAGAAAGCCAGCAAAAAATCAAATAAAAAGCCCTTGCGTCTGCTCGGTTCCAAGAAAAATAACGCTGGTTTTTTTGTCAATAAAAGCAGAAAATCAACAACTGAGACACCAAGGATCCCTGTTTCTTTAACACCGCCAAAGGAAGTGCTTGATACACCCTCTTTAACCAACGATCCAACTCCGCAAGAAGAAAGCCGCTTAATAGAAGTAGATGAAATGCCAAAGCAGCGGGTGAGATTGAGTACTATGATTCAAGAGACGTTTCAACAATTAGATCCGGAATGCAGTTTTATAGTAGGTACTACGGTTCTTGATTTGTTAAGTAATTACCCATTGCGAGAAAAACAAGACATTGATTTTGTTTCTTTACAACACCCTCTCACTCATTTTGGAATGCTACTGAATATAATCGGAGTACCTGGCTTGTTGTATTTGAATCGAGACAATCCCAATTTCCCTATAGAATGTTTTGTGCCACATGGGATAGAGAAAGCGCATTTTTTTGCTCAGGATTTGGAAACAAGAGATTTTACCATTTGTGCTTTGTACTGCAATGCTCAAGGTGAAATTTTTGACCCGACAGGTCTTGGATTAAACGATTATAAAAATAAAATATTACGATTTCATAAGGTCAGACAAGCAACAACCTATGAAGAATCAGTTCAAATCTCATTACAATGCGTTCTTGATGATCCAATACAAATCTTACGTTGTATAAAATACATTGAAAAAGGCTATACGCCCTCTTCGGAGCTTGTTGAAGCACTACATAGGTTTACTATAACAGAGGCCAACCTGAACAAGCCGCATCTGTATGCAGTGACTCGAAAATTGCTACAGACTTTTTCTCCAAACATTGTGATTCAAAGACTCAATGACTATAGATTGTTGCAAAGCCTGTTTGGTATTGAGGAACATGATTCAAATCCTTTGGATAAATTAAGTGCCTTGCTTCAATCAGAATTTGGCCAAACTCATCCACTCGAGCCTAGCCATTTTTCCCTGGCCCGTTCGCCCTAAGGGCACGATCAAGAGAAGAAAGCAGTAACTGTAGTGTTGTCTGGGCAGGATATGTTGGCTTGTTAACCACTCTAACCATAATCCTGCTGACTTCCAGTCATAGCGTCAATCCTATAGCAAGTAATGCAACTCGCCTTACAACCATAGAATATGGCGCAAGTTTGCTGAAGCCATTAACTTCTCATCAAGCGTTCTCCCAAATCACCTTCATCAATACAAACGTAAAATTCTGCACCATCAAGAATACGGAATGGAGCACGTGATTTAATAAGGCAAGCGGTTGAAGCCGAGCTTGGTGTCATGTTATCAGAATATGAGGATTTAAAATTAATCGACGGTAGACAAGCTATCGTGCGTAATGGTTATTTGCCAGAAATGACGTCAATTTTGCTTTTAAATACGATCATTTAAATTTCAAATGACTATACCATAGCAAATTCCCTATCAAAGGCCTTTTGGTCATCGGCACTGTGATGACGATTAGCCCATAAAGCATGGTGATTGGCGCGGAAGAAGAATTGTTGTTCCGCAAGATTTTTTTGCTGTAATTGGTATAAAAACGCCTCATAACCTGGACTTGCTTCTAATTGAGCATAAAACGCTGTTAAGTCAGGCGCATGACTATCATGTCCATGTTCAATCATGACTCTAAATCTTTGGTCTTCTGGGTTATTGGCATAGGCTTCCTTAAACTCATCCCAGAGCCTTGCCTCAACTGCTGCTTTTATTTTATCCCAAATAGGCTCTAAACCATTGCTATCAAGTAATTTTTTTACTATGACATAACCGGTTGCAGTTTCTGGACTGGCCAAATGATTTAAATGATTGCAAACACAGTCTTCTGCAACTTTTGGAAATTTTAAACCTAATCCCTCGTGCGTAATAAAACAGAGCTCAACATCCGGGTGTATGCCATTGAGTTTTTCCATGAGTTTATTAAATGTCCCGGCCAAACAGATGGGGGCGTCGTGAGGACTTTGATTGTCAATCCCTTGTGCATCGAGGTTATAGCCCCTTTGGATTTCATATAACCCGTTGATAAACAAGGCCTGCGCCTCTTCTCGTGTGCCTTGACGTTTGCTTTCATCATGAATGGCCAGATACGCCAATGCCAATAACTGGCGGGTCGTGACGCCTGATAAATCGGTGAAGGTATTATATGGGCTCGCGATGTGCTCAATACATCTTTTAACGGCCAGATGTTTGAAGGAATTATTCAGGCCATTGACATCACTTTTAATCTTCTCAATCGTAGCTGCTAAATTTAGACCTGTTCCATAATTTTCCATAAGCCTTGCAGCAGACGCCGATACGGAGCGATGTACCGATGCCGTATGCGTGCTTTGTGCTCGATTAAAAGCGGCAGCAGGACCTGGAGCACCTGGCAAGTGCTGACGTACCTGAACATCTTGAGCCAGGATTACATCGAGCGCTCTTTGTAGCGCCGCCATGGGATTCGCATACTCGGCGACTCGCACAAAGTTCTCTTGCGTCAAAATCCTGGCTTTCTGTAAATAAGAAAACGTGCCGACCAAACTCTCAGGATCAGTATGATCGAT
>PEQM01000056.1 GCA_002786205.1 Legionella sp.
GGTGCGGAATAACGGGTATACCCATTAGTGCATTTTTGATTATCTCAAAAGATGATGAACCAGCAGGCAATAAATTTGCCGCATCCTCAATACATTTCTTTACATCTTCAGTTGCTAATAAAAGGGTTCGGAAATCATTATAAAATGTCCCATAATCTCTTACGCTATGGGGTAATTGCTTTAAAATATTATCAATATCAATAGGTTTTACATCATTATCGCCTAAGTTTTTAAACTGTCGCGCTAATTTCATATAATCGACAGTACCAACCTTTGCCATCTCTGTGCGAGCCTTTTCAACTTCTAAAATCATTTCCCAATTGAGATCATTTTCATCTCTTAATACCAGCAGCGCTGTTTGCAAATCTGGACGTTCATTTAGCAATCGTTTTTTTCCAACTATCTTAAATCCTTGAAGGTGGTTGGTGAAAGTATCCACATCGTGTATGGCTTCTTCACTATTAATATAGTCTTTAAAAAAAGAAGATAGGGGAAAATCCGTTACAAAAAACAATTTTCTTAGAAAAAATTGATTATAAAGCAACACTGTTTGTTGCTCATCAGTAAGACCGTATTGTCTACCAAAGGAACGAATAAGATCATCGGGTAACAGCAAAAAATAAAGCAACGTACGATTCAATTCCTTCAGATAAAACTCATTTCTGGCATCAAGCAATTGATACCCTTTCATCTCTATAGAATTAATATCAGCTAACCCAAACGGGACAATATAAACTATTTCCCCATCAATTTTATAAACCTGATTGTGATTATCAAAAATATAATTGCCATTATTGATATCTTGATCAGATAAAATGAATGCACCAATACAATCTATAGAACCAAGCCCTCTAAAACCCGACGCAGTACTGTAATATTCATTAGATATTCTTTGCTCAAGATTAGATTCAGCACTACAGGTAGCAAAGGTTTCTCCATTATCAATGGCAACAGACCGAACATAATAATTGTACAATCTATCCGAACAAAGCCGATGTTTAGGTTGTACAGGAATCAGCAGACGATAAAACTCCATAATTGCAACTTCGTACCAGGCGGAACTGTGTTGATTATTAAATCGATTGCTTACTTTTTTTATAAAATGACTCTTTTGGTATTTGGCTCGGGAGCTGTCTTTCTCATCTATTGAGATTTTTTTTTGTCCTTTCCATAGGCGTTGTGCTCGCGCAGAATTTCCAGGCACAGAGTTTTCAAGAGTAGTATCGAATTGATCGAAAAGTCTCATTGACGTCCGAATGGGAAGCATGAAGGACTAATTTTAACCAAAAAAATACTGGAGTCAACCTTCTGGAGCCTTATATCTAATTAAATCTGAAGCAAAGAATTCTCTTTCAGATAAGCTTGAGGGCTAATCCCCATTCTTTCCAAAATTTCTTCAGGAATTCTGACTAATAAATAAGGATCATTAGATAATAGCAAACGATCTTTAGCACATAGTAAAGGACATCGTCCCTGCTCTAATTCTTCAATGATGCACCGGACTATTGCAAGGATATTATGTGTTTGTTGATTTTTACTTTTTGATAAACTAGAAAAAAAATGCCACGAACCCTGTTCTTTTAATGAGCAATATAATTTTAAATTATGCGCAGTCGATTGCAATAAACGATTAAATGATTCTGTATTTAACTGATTATTCTGTCCTTCAGAATCATTTTCATCCCGAGTCATTTCAAAGACGGACTCTACGGCATACGTGGAATCAACCGAAAGATCTAGTGATGAACTGGTTTCAACAAACAACCCCCAATGACTTTGACTTACAGACACCGCTTCTCTTTGCTTAAAAACGCGCATATCAACTATTTTGTCTCTTAACGGTTTCGGTAATAATGCTTTAATCTCATGGTATCGCTCACTCAAAGTATCCATGATAAGAAATCTTAAATTAGGACAATTATCAAATGCATATTTTCCTAGAGTTCTCAATGCATCAGGTAATTGTATAGAGACCAAATGAGTGCAACCATTGAATGCATCTTCACCAATTAATTGAACTGAATCAGGGATGATGATGTGATTTAAGCTCGAACAATCCATAAAAGCCTGATATTCAATGACTTTAAGCTCTTTAGGCAAACTAATACTTTTCAAACCAGTACAGCCTATGAATAACCCTGCACTAATTATTGCTAATGAAGAGGGCAACCCCATGTGAGTTAATTTTGCACAGCAAGCGAAGGCCATTCTGCCAATAAACCTTACTGAATCTGGCAAAGTTATGTCAGCAAGAAGCATACAACCACTGAATGCAGCATGCTCAATAATGCTAATTGAGTTAGGCAAATTGATTCGCTCAAGCTTGCTACAATCACCAAATGCTTCGGCCTCAATCACCTCTACTGAATCGTTTAATATTAAGTTTTCTAAATTAATACAGCCACTAAATGCATTATTTCCAATAACTCTTAATGAAGCAGAAAAAACTAAAGTAACCAGATTAATACAGCCACTAAATGCCCAGCCATCAATACGTGTTACAGAATCAGAAAAAATAACACTCATCAAATAAGTGCAGGAATAAAAAACTTGTTTATCTATGGTGTGAATACCCAAAGGAACACGAAATTCTCCGTTGACTATATCATCTGCATCAATGGAGATTAATGTTCCTGCTTCATTGACTGTCATTACAACTCTCTACAACAAATGTTAGACCTTTTCAGAAGCACTACTTCAAAAGCAATCTATTAAAGAACCAGTTGGATGTATTGCCAATACATCCAACTAAATATGATATTTATTAAACAGGAAAAAGATAGGATGCAGTGGCAAACAAACTGGTTAATTGAAATGTTCTATTATAACTAACCGTTTCTGAACCGCTAGGAACTACAGTGCTACTCGTTGAAGAATAACGTCCCAAATAGTTATAAACTAGCTCCGCCGATAAGAGCAAGCGGTCTTGAATTTTATAACTCAAACCAGCACCCAAATTATAATTAACATTATAACCCTTGGAGTTCAGACTGCTAATAAACTCATAGTTACTGCCTGCAAAGTTCATTTGCACACTGTCTTGCTGATTGTTAGAATCTACATTGGTAATGCTCAGGCCGCCTTCTATAAAAGGTAACCAGTGAGTACTTAATTCATAACCTAACACAGCATCAATATTGTACAATGGTTTAAGCGAAATCTGATTATGATTATTGTTGATTGTTACAACAGTTCCATTAGTAATGGAGTTTGTCGCTTGTTTTAAATAATTTATGGGGGTATAAAAAACCGAACCTTTCCCACCCAAATAAAACCGTTCAAAAACAGATTGGCCATACCCTAAGTGCCCTTCAAACATCACAGAGGTATCTGTACCATGTGTTTTTTGAGTTCTGCTAATAACTGGTGAGGATAAAGTTGTAGTATGGCTATCATCCACAAAAAATGTAGAGAAACCTGAGCCTAGACCAGCATAGGCACCGTTAAATGAAGACTCTCTACCAATATCTCCCATAGAACCCGCAAAAGCACTACTTAAAAAACTTGCTAACCCACATACAGCAATTAATTGTTTCATTATGACATACTCTTATTCTTATTATTAAAATCGCGAAAAACCATAGCATGATTGCTCTGTTAAAAACAATACAATGCAAAAGATAATCCAATAATTTTTTATCCACAGCACCATCAATC
>PEQM01000057.1 GCA_002786205.1 Legionella sp.
TCAGAAACTCGTGTATTAATGAGGCAACGAATCCGTTTTTTTCTATTTTAGGTAGTATTCTTTTTAATGCAATTCCTAACTCGTGAACAAATTGCTTTTTATTTTTTTTTCTGACAAAATGGCTTCGCATGAGCACTTAACCTATTAATTTAGAATAAATATTCTTTGCTTATAGCGAGTTAATGGATTGAATATAACTTGTCATTTTGGGATGAATTATGAAAAAAAGCTTGTTATTTGTTACATCGTTGTTAAGTTCTACGGTTGTCTTTTCAGGTACCATGGGTGTTGTTCGAGAGGCTTCCACACATCAATTTTCACCATATCTTGTTGCTGAAGGCGCTTATTCATGGAATGAAGGTACCACTTTAGTTTTTCAAGATCAAAATTTATCCAAGCATACTAATGGGTGGGGCGGTCGTTTTGGTGGCGGGATTATAAGACCTGTTGCTCAATCTTGGGCTATTAATTTTGAAGGCGGGCTTGGATATTATGGTCAACCCGAAAAAGTACTACTTGATGCAGTGAGTGTATCACAACAGTTATATGGTTTTGATATGCTGTTAGGCGGAACGTATAACTATAATAAAATCAGTTTGTACGTTAAAGGTGGCGCTATGGTTGAAAACAAATACGTTGTCGATGTTCAGGATTTGGATAGATTAATACAGGGTAACCTGATAACCGGAGTCATGCGTAATCACAAGCTGGAAACGCAATTGTTGCCGGAAATTAAAGTAGGCGGAATTTATGCGCTCAATGATAATTTAGGTTTGACTGTATCTTATTTAAGAACCTTTGCTCCGGTTAATAATGGCCATAGTACCTATAACATCAGTGCAAATAGCAATTTAATCAATGTCTATACCTCGTCATACCAGACTGCGCCATCGATTAATTCTTTCTTATTTGGCCTGCAGTATACTTTTGCATAAGGTAATTTTCAGGTGAAACGTTCGCGTTTTCATCTCTGCTTTGATGCTCCAAAAACTGTTTTTCTGAGTGACGAACATTTTTGGCAGCGTCAGCTCCATCCGGGCAAACGCATGAGTATTCAAAAAATGCCATCTAGTATTTTCTGGGCATAATCAGGTTGCGATGCTGCTTTGTATCGTTGGGTTTTTATCCTTTTTACATGATTTTTCATTACGTAATGCATTCATGGCAATACGTCCTACTAAATGATATTTAATTTTTAACCGCCACTCCCAGCTGATTTTTCCCTCATACATTCAAAATAGGGTGAGTAGGTATGATTCCAATAAAAGGTAATTAAATTTACTTGATGTTATCCATGAAATTGATTATCGTCTGCCGTACTGACGTGTATGGACTTCATATTAGGTCTTTTAAGAAACACTACTGCTGAAGCGAATTGCTTTGTTGATACGGTGCCCAGATCCTGATGTACTGGCGTGTAAACTCCAGTTCTGTGCTTTTTCTGTATCTCCTCGCAACTCATCTTTAGCAGCAAGTTTCCTACAAGGTCTATTGATAAACAGGGCTGTTATTTATGGTTAAAGCAATTCAACATGGACAATCACTCGTTTTACCTTCTACCTACCAATCCCTTACTGATGTGCTGTATCAAGCAGCAGTCAATTATCCTCATCATGGAATGAGATTTATAGAACCCGGAGAAAAAGAAACTTTCTTAAGCCATGCAAAATTGCTATCTGAAGCCCAACAATATGCTATTGGACTTCAACAACAGGGAATAGGTTGTGGTGATTTTCTTTTATTAGAATTAAGCAATCCGCTGAAGTTTTATAAAATATTCTGGGCTTGCATTATCAATGGAATTATTGCTGTTCCTGTTAGTCAGCCTACGTCATGGAAGCAAGATAGCCCTGGATGGTTAAAGCTGCTTAATATATGGAGATCGTTGGATAAGCCTAAGTTAGTGGTTGACGAATCTGATATTCACCGCTATGAGCGTCTATCCGTACTAGTCTCATGCAATGATTTTAAGTATTTGTCATTTTCTGATGTAGCACCTGATCATACAGTAGAGTCAGTGGGTGTTTCTACTCATATTGATGATGTGGCGGTCATACAATTTTCTTCAGGCAGTACGGGTTCCCCTAAAGGTGTTCAGCTTACGCATAAAAACATACTGACCAATAGCATGGCATTGAGTGCAAATTTTCAACTAACAGCTGAGGATAATACTTTTATTTGGGTGCCTCATACTCATGACTTAGGCTTATTTTGTCAATATTTTACGTCCATGATCGGGTGTTGTAATATCACTATTTTTTTGCCATCAACATTTATTCGTTCGCCTTATTTATTTTTAAAAAAAATAGCAGAGTATAAAGGGACATGGTTTGCTTCGCCTAATTTTGGCTTTGACTGGATAATGAGAGCGCTTAAATCAGAGGAAGTAGCAAGCCTGGATTTATCCTCATTAAGGTTTATGTTGAATGCAGCAGAACCAATTGTTAAAAAATCCATAGATCAGTTTTTAAGGCTATTTTCAGCTTGTGGACTAAAGAGTACTGCTTTTTGCTTTGGCTATGGTTTAGCGGAGGGAACCGTAGGTGTTGCGACTTCTATTTTAGGTGAAGAGCCTAAAATAGAATACATACAAAGAAAAAACGCACTGGATTATGCCCAGGAAAAAACATACCTGGATAGTATTCCTCTTTTTCATGAAGGGCCTCCTGTGCCTGGCGTTAGTATTAGAATTACAGACGAGCAGGGTAATACTGTGGATGAGGGGATAGAAGGTGAAATTAGAATTAAAGGGCAATCTGTAACCAGAGGCTATTATTTTTCCGAAGAGAATGGTTCTTTATTTGACAACGAAGGATGGTTATGCACAGGTGATCTGGGATTTTTATCCAATGGTTCTTTGGTCGTTAGTGGTCGTTTAAAAGACATTATTTGTATTCGAGGCGTTAATTATTTTTCCCATGATTTAGAAGAGCTGGTTTATTCCAGTGGCATTATCAAAAGAGGTTCGATTGTAATTACGGGCTTACACTATCGTGGTCAGCAAGAGGAAGTACTGGTTTTTGTCAAGCATAAATCTGATTGGGAACAGTTCAGGATACTGAAGACCTTACTTACAGACAGTATTTATAAGGCTATCGGCATTGACGTTGCGCATGTGATTCCGATTAAGACTTTACCTAAAACAACAAGTGGTAAAATACAGCGATCTTATTTATCCAGACAGTACATCGAAGGACAGTATAATAGTATTTTAAAAACAATAGCAGAGCAGCTTCCTTCTGTTGAATCTCGTTCTCAAGCTACTATTGAAGAAATATGGGATAGGCACGCCAAAACATTAAGTCAGTTAAAGCAATTGTCGTTTGATGATGCAAGACAATGTCTGCAGGATTGTTTGTTCGCGCTTGTAGATCATTGGATTCCTCAAAACAGCAAAGAGGACTCCATGCTTCATAGAGGTTTTTTTGAATTAGGTTTTAGTTCTATGAATTTAATAGAATTAAGTACACGGCTTCAAAATATATTAGCCCATCAAGTTCAAATATCGATAGAAGTGTTATTCAAATATCCAACCATTGTTCTTTTATCGCGGTATATAGCTGCCCAAATTTTAAACATAGATTTAGATCTGAATGACAGTGGGCATGTGGTAAGTAGTAAAGAGCTTTTCAATGAA
>PEQM01000058.1 GCA_002786205.1 Legionella sp.
CCTTACTGTTTTTAAAGTTCGACACTATTTGTGCATCAAAAATTAAATTGACTCCACCCGCAATAGCCATCTTACATTCGCCTGATCGCAAACTTTGACAAGCCAGGTGAACGCTCACCAAAGACGAAGAGCAAGCAGTATCAACAGTCAAAGAGGGACCTTCAAGACCATAGTAAAAAGAAAGACGACCAGAAGCAGTAGAGAACGCATTGCCAGTAGAAAAATAAAATGCGCTATCTGCTTCATGAATGTGATCCTTGATGCTATGGGCATAATCATTTGAACATAAACCAATAAAGACACCTGTATTGCTCTGCTTTAACGCACTTTTAGCTATAGTGGCGCGTTGAAAAAGGGTATCAGCCACCTCAAGCAATAAACGTTGTTGAGGGTCTAATAATCTGGCCTCTTTAGGACTAATATTAAAATAATCCGCATCAAAGAGCTCAATATTTGAAATAAATCCACCTTGTGCTACGAGTGATTGTTGTCTTGATGCAGGATAATCTACAATCACATTCCTGGCTTCTTGCAGCAAATCCCAATATTGTTCAGGGGAATTACATTCGCCTGGAAAACGACAATCCATACTGATTATCGCAATGCAAGATGATTCATCAGCTACCAAGGAGGAAGGACCTGCTTCATCGTCTGACTCAACACCCTTAAACTGCTTCAATAAATAGTCTGTCAAAGAATTTATTGTAGGATAATCAAATAAGGTTTGCGTCTTGATTTGAGCTTTATGCTCAAGCAATCGCTCAATACGCTGCCCAAACTCAATAGCAATCAATGAGTCCATTCCCAAATCAAAAAAACCTTTCTCAAAATTTAATCCATCGGTCTGTTCATAACGCAACAGCTGCTTTAATAATTGCATTAAACGATCTTGCAACAGTATGCTTGCTTTAGAAAAGGACAATAATTCCAATTCAGTCATCAGTGAGTTCTGTTCTGTCCTGACCGGTTTAACTGACAACAATGCAGATAAAAGAGGATGGTTACCCAGTCGATTCTGATAACTTTGCCAATCCATTGACATCACACTGATTGCTGTAATGGCTTTGTTACTTTGTTGAGAAAACAAAGAATGAAATGCCCTCAACCCTTCTGCAAAATCAATGGGTTGCATATAAAGTCTGTTTGATTTTTCTGTATTCAATCCATTGCCAGTATCCTGCCATAATCCCCATTGAATGCTAAGTCCATGCAATCCTTGCTCATGACGGTAGGCTATTAATTGATCAAGAAAAACATTTGCTGCAGCGTGATTGCTTTGGCCTGGCGTTCCCAAAAAAGCGGTAGCTGATGAGAACACGGTGAAACTGTTTAACTCATCATTGCAAGTCACTTCATGCAAATACCAAGCACCATAAACTTTGGCTTTATATACCGTTTCATAATGCAATGGGGTTTGATTTAAAAGCGTCGCATCCGATAACAAACCTGCACCGTGTATAACATGCTTTACTGCCCCCTGCCTTGCTTTGATGGTTTCATAAACCGCACACAAAGCGGCCTTATCCCCAACATCTACTGAATAGGAACAAACATCTATCCCTCGTTGCAACCAGGCAGAAAATTGCAGCTCTTGCTCTGGAGTAGCCTGACGTCTGGATAATAAAGCGATATGGCGCACACCTTTTTCAATTAGCCACTGGCATAGTTGATAACCTATCCCAGACAATCCGCCCGTAATCAGATAAACTCCTTCTTCAGGCATAGATAATCCGGTTTGTTTTTTAGTCTGTGTAACGGACAATAAACGGTAAACTTCTCTTCCTTTAAAACCAAGACGCAGCTGATGTTCTTCCGGTGACTCAAAATGACTTACCCATAAACCATACGCTAAAGCGGCATAGTCATCTTGACCATCCCAGCCAATTAAACGAATACTCCAGTTTTTATACTCTTGCTGTGCTGTTCGACCTATACCCCATAAAGCACTGTGTACCAAGCTTTCTCGTATAACCAGGTCAATACGCGGCTGCACCATGCCTTGAGAGGAATAATGGCGTATGGCAGTTTGGATAAATGTCAATAACTGCATTGAGTGTGAATAAACTTTCTTTGGCAAGGTAGATTCTATCGCTACATCGTCTAAAGAAGCATAGATTATACGAGTATATGCTGTCTTCAATCCATGACGAGACCATACCTCTTCAAAATCAGTTTCGCTCGTGTCAATACAGGTTAATTGATATTGCTCTACATTCAATGTGGCTTGCAAAGCATGCGCAAATTCTTTTGTATCATGCAATAAAAGCCAATGCTCTGCTGGCCAAACAGCACAAGAAACCAGCTCAACCAATTGACCTGTTATTATCGATTGTGCTGCCTGATTATTACAAACAACTTCTGTTGCAAATCCTGAGGATTGTAATACCTCTGTCCATCCTTGCACAGACAATAAAGGGGAATTATTGGCTAGCCGCTCGTCATTAAAATTCCACCAGCCATCTAGCAAACCAAAAGTCAAATCATTAAATGCAACATGATCAGTAGTTTCAACCAATACCAGATAAGCATGCTTTTTCATTAAATTCTTTATGATATCCAGGCTGTGCTTTATGCTTTTAGTCGCATGCAGCACGTTGGCAGCAATGACTATATCAAATTGATTAGGGGCAAAATACTGTTCTCGTCCACTACGTTCCAAGTCTAGTAACTGATAATGCACTCCCTCAAAATCAGCAAAAACAATCGCCGCTTCTTGTAAAAATGAACAACTGACATCCGTATAAACATAATCTATTTGAATATTCATATCCTGCAAGGAAGAAAGAATATGACGTGTTGTGCTGCCTGTTCCTGCGCCTACCTCCAAAATTCTTACCCTATTTTTCTGGGGATGAAGCCTTATCAATTCGGATACCAAATGCCCCACATAATGATTGATAGCATCATAAAAAGAATCCTCTTGATATATCTGCACTGCCGAGAATTCATCCTCTTTACTAAATACAATATCCAAAGCACGGACTTGTTCTCGTAAGATATCTGTTAAATGTGCGCCACAATGGGATAAAAATGCTGCTCCAGATTGATTTTTTAACTGATCTTTAGCCTCCTGATACAATCCTATTGGCGGCACTAATGGATTTATAACCACCCAATAATCGTTTTCGACTGTTAAATAATTGGCTTCAACAAGCAATGATAGAAAGTATCTGAATGCTTTGTAATAACGATTGTGAATGCCACTGCGATGACACAAATCCGCATAATGTATCTGCTCTCCAACCTGATAATGGAGATCCAGATTAACAAAAGCACGTAGAATATAAAAAACAACTAACGTATGACAATGTGCATTTAAACTCTCAAAGGATTCTGCGCTCTCTAAAATAAAAGACAAATGAGTCTGTTGCAAATGAGTATAAGAGTCTCTTAATTCATAACAATTGCTACTGGCATGAGGGACCGCGTGCAATTGGTAATACTGTAAATCATGAGCCGATTGAGCAGATGTTATCGCAGATGCCCCAGACTGGTCTTCTT
>PEQM01000059.1 GCA_002786205.1 Legionella sp.
GGTTAGGGTCAAGATGGTAATCTTTAGGGTGATCTAACAAAATGCCAATCAATTGATTTAATGCGCGCGATAACAGATCTCCGGCTTTACTTTCAGACTCTTGTTTTAACTGGAAAAACAAATTGCCAGACTGCTTAGCCTCATTCCTTAAAAACAAATCTGAAAATAAAGCAGGAATATTAGATTTATTATGAAAATAATGAGTCCAATTGGCCGATAATACATATGCCGAGCGAGTCTGTGTATGAGACAATAGATAGTGCAAGGAAAAAAAAGCTTCTTGATTATTCAAACAAGGAAACTGATGCGAATAAGAGCGAGCCATGCCCACATCACGCCAAGGCCCCCAGTGCACACACAAACCAGGCAAATCACAAGCCTGTCTATACTCTATCAGTTTCTCTAAAAAGAGATTAGCCGCGGCATAACTACTTTGTCCAACCGGCGCCAAAATAGTGGCTATTGATGAAAAAACTACAAATTGCTTCAGTTCGTTATGCTGTGTCAGTTCATGCAAATACCAAGCACCAAATACTTTCCCTCTAAATACTTTTTTAACTGATGCTGCGGTTTGATTTTTCAAGAGTGCATCAGATAAAACACCTGCTGCATGAAACACATATTTTATAAGGCCTAAATCACTTTGAATTTCATAATATGCTTGCTCTAATGCCTGTTTATCACCTACATCCACAGAATAAAAATTGACTCTCACACCACAGGCTTTCCATAAATCTAGTTGTTTCAATTGAGCGGTTGATGCTTTTCTTCTTGATAAAAGAGCAATATTTTTTGCGCCTTGATCAATTAACCATTCACACAAAGCATAACCTATTCCTGATAAACCACCAGTGATTAAATAAACGTCTTCCGTTGCAATCACTGACTGAGCAACCAGCACAACTTTTCCAATGTGTTGGGCCTGTTGCAAATGATGGAATGCTTGTACTACCTGCGTCATAGGATAGGTTGTATAGGGTATCCAGGAAAAAGAAGGATCTTGAACCCAAGCCAAAACTCTATTCAGTAATGATACTGTTTGCTTTGGGTTGTTTGCTAATAATTCATCTAAAGCAATAAGGTGGTACTCAACGTCCTGCCTTTTATTTGCTACCTGTTGTGCCGTCCAGATATCACGTTTGGATAGCTCAATAAATCGGGCACCTTTGGCGCAGCAACCTAGACTTGTCTCAATAAAGCCCGGTCCAGTTAATGTATTAAGAACAACATCCACTCCCAAACCCTGGGTATCTTCTAATAATTGCTCACCATATCCCAATGATCTTGAATCATAAACTGAATTAAGACCTGCTTCTTTCAAATAAGCACGCTTTCTTGCATCTCCGGCTGTAACATAAATTTGAGCACCAACTAACCGAGCATAGGCGATAGCAGCCAAACCAACTCCTCCGCTAGCCGAATGAATCAGTATTTTCTCACCTTGCTGCAATTGAGCAACGTCTTGTAAAGCATGCAAAACTGTCATAAAAACAGTGGGTAATATTGCTGCTTGCTCAAAAGACAGTAATTCTGGTATTTTTACAATTTGAGAATCTTCTACCACGAGATCTGTGGCTAATGCACCATAGGAAAGTCCCAACACTCTATCCCCCGGCGCATATTCAACAACCGAAGACCCCACTTTTTTTACAACCCCTGAAAAATCACTGCCCAAATAACGGGTAGAATCAGGATACAGATGCATTGCCAACAACACATCACGGAAATTTAATCCTACCGCTTCAATAGAAAGTTCTATTTCATGCTGTTGCAAAACAGTCTTTTTAACAGGCTCCACATTAAAAGAAGACAAAAGCCCCTGCTCATTAGCCACTAATCGATATGGCATTTTTGCTAATTGTTGCTGTATCTGACGAGCATCTGCCGGCAAATGGCTGTGCTTAAGTCGACAGGTATAGACTTCATTATTTTTTATTTGAAACTGATTATCAGCATGACCGGCTAAATCATGCAAGAGCCTAACCCTTGCTAATAAACTACCCTCTAATCCCTCATCACTGTCAAAAAGTGATACCAGCCAATCCGAATACTCATTTTGCAAGGCACGTCCCATTCCCCAAAGAGAAGAAGCAGGACCGCAAGAACTGGTAATAATATCTAAAGGAATCCAGTACGACATGCTTTCCAAATGCTTAATCAGTTGCTGTAAAAACTCAAGAAACACAATACAGATTGATTCCGTATTCTCTACAAGCCATGAAGACAACTCCTTCTCCTCAAAAACACCATAGAGAATGCGAGAGACGTGGATTTCTTTCAGAATATCGAGATTATTGATTTCATTCCAGCAACGGGTATGTAACTCAATGCCCCAAGGGATTAACTCTTTAGCAAGAGCAGTCAGCTCTGTTTTTTGATTACTAATCAATAACCAGGCGGTTAATTCTTTTGTATTGACTGGCGGCTTCTCCATCGGCAATAAGCGGCAAACAGGAGTCCAGATCAATTCATAATATCGGTCTATAGAAGAACCATTCCCCTGACCTAATTGTTGATAATTGAAAGCGGAAAGCTGAACACCATCAATTAAGCCAAGAAACTCGCCTGACAAATCATACAGCTGAAAACTCACCTCTTTTTTTTCTAATTCTACCGGTAGCAAAAATACCCATAATTGGGCAGGCAAAGCGCGCAGCAACTGAATGGCTTTAATGCCCGATGGAATGTAGGTTTTAAACTGGTCAGCATCTTTCCAGGAAAGAGCACCAATAACTTGCATGCAAGAATCCAATAGAGCAGGATGAGCAATATAAGTTCCATCCGCCTTTAAATTCACTTCAGCAAGAATGTAATTCTCATGCTGATAAACTGCATGAACACCCTGAAAGCTTAAGCCATAATGAAAATGATTATCGCTTAAGAACTCATAATACGCTTTGGATGAGATGACAGAGCGTGCTTGTTTTTTATATTGATTGACATCAAGTGGCTTTCTCTTAAAAACCACTGACTCAATAAACCGACCATAGCAATGCCGAACAGCACTTTTATCATTTAGTATGCTGTACACTTCAAATTGGGAAGAATCATTAACCAGCATTTGTAAAACTATAGAATCGGTGCTGGACATGATTAAAGGGTATTCAAAAACCATATCCTCAATAAAGTAGCCCTGTTCTTTAGCCTTATCTTCCTGCGTTTCTAAAGCAAGCTGTACATACATGGCTCCAGGCAAGATCACTTGATCAAAAATAACATGATCAGATAAATACGGATAACGATGACGTGATATCTTTCCACTGTATAACTTGCTTCCTGAGGGCAGTTGCAATACCGATTCAAACAAGCTTTGCGTTAATAAAGTACTTAATTTTGCATAAGTCAATTTTGACTCAAACCAATAGTATTCTCGCTCAAAAGGATAAGGAGGCAAAGCGAGGCGGCGATGGGCG
>PEQM01000060.1 GCA_002786205.1 Legionella sp.
CTGCCCATATTTACCGCCCTCAGACGTAATGCTCACAATACGGTCAAACATCAACATCGGTGGCAAAGGCAATTGCGCATTGCCCTCGCCGAACATCTCCCCACGTCCGCACGCTAGCAACTCTTCTTTGGTATAACTATTTTTTTGAATAGGTTTTGTCATGAAATGGATACTTTTATAATTGAAAGGCACACTTACAGTGCTATTTTCGCTGGAAAATCAATTTAACGAAAGCCCTATCTGTAAACTATTATTCAAATTAGGGGTATTTCAGCTACATTTCTGATTAAATGGCAGAATAGACCATTGAATCGAATATCTTATAGACACGGTAGGCGCGATTTTAAAATCGCGAATGAATCAGAAAGCTTGCTTGGTTTTTACTTTGATTTCGCGATTTAAGCCAGCATTTGGCTTCCCCACATAATATATGCGCTAAAGCACATTATTCTGAGTGAAAAATCGCGCCTACATATAGCCTTATTTCTCCCGAGAAAAATTTTCGCCTCTGCGAGCCTTTATTTATAAGGCTTCCAGGGCATCGAAAAAGGTTGAGGATAAAAACAGACGTTTTATAGCCAAATTAAATCGCTGTTTGTAGGGAAGATGAGCGTAGTGTTATCCGCCAAACAAAAGATGCCATACGGTGGAAGGCGTTTCACTTTTCCGCCCTTGTTACGCATGCTACGCGGGTTTCATTTCTCTAGGAGACATTCCAAATTTAAGTTTGAACGCACGACTGAAATGTGAAAGATTGTTAAAACCCCACCGGAAGGCAATGTCTGAGATACGATAGTGCTTGCATGCAGGGTTTAACATGTCTTTTCGGCAATTTTCAAGCCTCTTGTTCCAGACATATCGCATCAGCGAACTCTCTTCATCATTAAATAACTCATTGATGTATCGAGGAGATAATCGCACTCCTGTTGCAACCATAGTAGTATCCATGCCTGCATTAGAGAGATGTTGGTCAATAAAATTTTTGACTACTCTCAGTGAGACTGAACGACTTCTGGAAAGATAATAGTTATGAGGTCGTACTGAAGTTAATCCTAATGTCAATAAATCGAGGAAATGCTCCGAAAGTGCAGAAAAATCATCTGTATTAATCAGATCAACCTGATTAGCAGTAGCGCAAATAAAGCGTGATGCCACCGTCCCAACACCTTCTTTTCCTGATATTGGCAAGGCAGTACAGTGTTCTACTCCAGCTATCCTTTCACGCAGAATTTTTCTTGGAATGGATACTATTAGCTTTGAAAAGTGATGCGGGCAATAGATACGATGTGGTTGCGTAGCATCATAAATAGCCATGTCACCTGGCCGAAGAAAAGCCTCACGCCCATGTTGCTCAAGCTGATAATTACCAGAAAGTAAAATCACAGCGAGATAGTTATCCTGATTAGCCAAGTGAGGTTCGCCTAATAACTTACTGATGGTAATTCCATGAGATTTAATAACTGATAATCGCAACTTATCCCATGAGTAAAATGTTACCTCATTAAACAAATCATCGGCTACAGGAGGCGTCACTTTTACGCGCGTATATTCCTGACAAATCATTGTTTGCAGCCAATCCCGTCGCTCGCGAGCATGAACACTTGCCGTAGAAAATGTATTGCATTTATCTGTCTCGGCAATATTACTTAATGATGATAATGGGCGGATTTTCATAACTATCGATTAACTGTAATTCCTTAGATATTACAGCAATGCTAAAAGCCGTATTTTTAAATGTAAATAGACGAAACACCGTTTAAGTCAAATATTGATGCCGTTTCAGCACAGCACGCAACCACTCATCAATTCATACTATAAAAAGATAAAAGTTAAGAGGTCTTTTATCTGGATTTGTTTAACTACTAACTGTTAGTGAGGGTAATAACCATGCTTCAAAATGATAGACATGCAGGAAATGTAATACTGATTAAGGGCGCTTGCCTATGGATGCTCATGGCATTATTGTTGGCATGGTGTATGGTAGGCTTAAGTTTCGGCATCATACCAATTAAAGAAATTTTTGTAGGTAAATTCACCCGTTTACTACAGGCACATATTGATTTTCTGCTAATGAGTGCGCTCATATTTGGTTACTATGCAGCAAAAGTACCTTTGCCTTGGCATGTGAACTGGGCAATGGTGGTAGGCGCCTTCACAAACTCTAGTCTATTTTTGTTTATGGCAATATTTCCAATATTAGATACGCCTAAAGTATCGCCACCGCAAATTTTCCAAATTTATCTATTTGCTAGCCTCATCACTACAAGTTACGGTTTCAGCAAAGGTGCAGTCATTATTTTTCGCTCAACATTTAAGTCATAAAAATTAGCTGACTAAATGTTGAAAAAAATTAAACAGCATTTTGATGTAATTTCACTTACTTTGGCATTGGTGATGTTGCTGTTTGCTTTAAAGCAACCATCAATAGAGGTAGAGCGTGAAATCAGAAGTTACATGATTTTTGTTGATGTAACACAAAGCATGAATGTACAGGATATGACTTTGAATGGTCAGCCTGCTAGCCGACTTGAGTTCGCAAAAACACATTTAAAAGAAACCATTAAAGCATTGCCTTGTGGCTCCCGTGTGGGGCTTGGTATTTTTTACAAGTTTAACGCCACTGCACTTTATGCGCCAATTGAAACCTGTGCAAATTACGATGTACTATTAAGTTCAATCAGTCAGTTAGAATGGCGCATTGCATCACTCGGCAGCAGCAATATTCGAGCTGGCCTAAAATCCATCGCCTCGTTGCTCATTACAAGCGATGAACCCGCACAAGTGGTTTTTATTTCCGATGGCAATGAGGCTCCTCCCCTCAATGTATTCACTAAAAGCAGCTTAGTTGGCTGGCAAGGAGGACGTAATTGGTTATTAGTAGGCGTAGGTGGGAATAAACCCGTACCAATACCAAAACTAAATGCCAAAAATGAAATTATTGGCTATTGGTCAACTTACTCTATCAAATTGCAACCCGCCTCAAATGTAGATGATAACGGGGGGCGAGACGAATCGGTCGCAAGTCAGCCTTATGAATATTATTTATCGCAATTAGATGAACTTTATATAAAAGAACTTGCGCAAGACATTGACGGACAATATCTGAAAATGGATAAGTCGCAAGACTTGTTAAAAGCCATGCTCAGGCAGCCACCTGCAGCTCATATCAAAACCAGAGTTGAGCTAAATTGGATGTTTGCATTAGCGGCAATGTTTATTATGCTTGCAGCTTATTTACCAGATTTATTTAGAAAATTAGTGAAGGGATTGCGTCATAAAATTAAATAAAAATATACAGGTCTGTATATTTTTTTATTGTTTTAGGTTATATTCTTATT
>PEQM01000061.1 GCA_002786205.1 Legionella sp.
TCTTACCTTCACAAAAAGACAAGGTGGTTCTCACATCAAGCATCAATGCAGCACCTCCGGCAATAGCCAGATTAGACTCGCCTAATCTTAAACTTTGACAAGCCAGATGAACGCTAACCAAAGACGAAGAACAAGCTGTATCTAAAGTAACGCAAGGACCATCAAAGCCATAATAAAAAGAAATTCGCCCTGATGCAGTCGAATTCGTATTGCCTGTAGCCAGATACAAATTAAACTCAGATAAAGGAAGCGTATCGCGCATCAAATTGGCATAATCAGTCGAACACATCCCAATGAAAACACCTGTTTTACTGTTTTTTAATTGCTCTCTTGCTAATCCAGCTTGCTCCAAAAGATGTTCGGTAACCTCTAACAACAAACGTTGTTGGGGATCTAGAAATTGTGCTTCTTTAGAACTTATTTTAAAAAATGAGGCATCAAATTGAGCAATATCTTTTATAAATCCGCCTTTTTTAACATACATCTGCTGCTGAGAAATCCCTGGAAAATTCCATCTGTCCTCAGGAATGTCAATTAAGCCGTCTTTGCCTTCAAGTAACAAATTCCAGTAGTCATCCACAGAATTACAATTCCCAGGAAAACGACAATTCATGCTGATTATGGCAATGTCCTCTTCTTTATGATGAGAGAAAATGTCTGTCTTTGTGTCTATCTCAACCTTATCAACAATCATTAATTGTTTTAATAAATAATCAGTTAATGCTGCAATATTGGAATGATCAAATAAATTTTGCGGCTTGAGCTGTATTTGGTATTGTAAAGCGCTCTCAACTTGCTGAATCAATTGAGCGGTAATTAATGAATCTAATCCCAACTCAAAAAAACCTGCCGTAACATCTGGCATCTCTGTGCCGGGGTGGTGCAATAATTTTGCTACCAACTGGGCAACATAATGCTGCATCAAAGCCTTTGCTTTGTCTTGAGGCAAACGCTGCAATTGGCTGAGTAAGTCCTCTTTTTGCTGAACAATTCCATGGTAGCTTACCAGGCTTGATAACAAAGGCTGATAAGGCCTTTGTTGTTGATAAAGAGACCAATCCATGGCAAGAATACTGATCACTGCAGGGGTGTCTTGGTTGGCTATTACTTGATGAAAATAATCAAGCCCCTCTTTAACACTCAAAGCATGCTGCCGTACTGCTGTATTCTGGGCTAATTCTTCACTCATACCCAGAGCACGCCATAAACCCCATTGAATACTCAAGCCGGGTAACCCTTGTGCTCGTCTGTATTGCATTAATTGATCAAGAAAAGAATTGGCTGCAACATAATTACTCTGCCCCTGAGTCCCCAAATAAGCGCTGGCAGATGAAAAAACAATGAAATTCTCCAAGGTTTCAGTGCGGGTCAATTCATGCAAATACCAAGCGCCATAAACTTTTGCCCTGTAAACCGCTTCATAATAGGATGTTTTTTGATTTAAAAGTGTTGCATCAGAAAGCACACCAGCACTATGAATCACATTTTTTATTGGCCCCAAATCCTCACTGATTTTTTTGTAAACCAGACTCAATGCTTGCCAATCGCCAACATCTACTGCATAAGCATGAACTTTGATACCCTGCTCAAGCCAAGTCGCAAACTGTGCTTGTTGCTCAAGATTGGCATCACGTCGCGATAATAATGCAATACATTGAACACCTTGACTAACCAACCATTGACAAACCTGATAACCTATTCCAGATAAACCGCCGGTGATGAGATAAACGCCTTCCCAAGCCATAGAAGATCTGTCTTTTTCAGCAGCAATGGGGTGTGCTAACAATCGGCAAACAGACCATAATTCTGCAGTCAAATAAAACTGATTTTCCTGGCAGCTATCAAAGTGATTGATACCAAGTGCTTGCGCCAGATGAGTATATCCTTTCTGACCATCCCATTGTATTAATCGAATATCCCAATCTGCATATTCTTGCTGTGCTGTACGCCCTATCCCCCATAAAGCAGCGTGCATGAATTCATCACGAGTTAGCAGATAAAACGACGGCTGTTTTTCATTTTGATACCTATAGTAACGGACTATAATTTGAATGCTTTCCAACAAATGAACTGAATGTGTATAGATTTGATCTGGCAATGTGGAATCTGTCACTGTATTATCTAATGAAGCATACAATATTCGGCTGTATGTTGTATTCAATAAACAAGCCTGTAACCTCGTTGCAAAATCAGCTGATTGAGTGTCTACACAACTTACTTGTTGATCTGTTGTTTGTAAAAACTCAGTAAATGCATCCTTAAATTCTTTAGAATCATGCAATAATAACCAGTGTGAGTGGCCAGAATTTAAAGGTCTGTTGTTTAAAATACATGCATGTGGTTCCCAAACCAATTGATACGATGAACTATTACGATGAGAATCATGTATGCCTGCCCATTGTAATTGGCGTGCACTTACTGCTTTAAATTCTAATCCATCCAAGCGAGCCACTAAGTGGCCTTGTTCTGTATAAATCTCTAAATTAAGATGAAATCCTTGACTGCTTATAATCAAATCGGCTTTATTTATCTTCACCCAAATATGTCCGGGTAATGAGTCTTGCAATAAAAAGCGCTTTATTCCCACAGGCAAATAAGTTTGGCCTTCAGTTGCCAAACGATAATGCGACAACGCCCCTACGCTTTGTAAGCAACTGTCTAATACTGCCGGATGCGATCTGTATATTTCAGATACCGGCAAAGCGATCTCTATTAGTGCCCCATCCTTATGCTCATAAATCGTTTGAATCCCTTGAAATGCAGAGCCGAGTAGCAAACCTCTTTTTTTAGCATCAGCATAAAACAAGGCACCAGATGTGATGGTCTCAGCCTGCATTATCTCTTTTTTGATATGCAAATGCTGAGTTACAAATTGAGAGGTTTCCATACAAGTTAATGTACAATGGCGAAGCCACTCTTCTTTTTCATTAAAACTGTAGACGCTGATTTGTTGTTGCTCATTGATTAATACATGCAATAGAGTGGCTAAAGCCGGATCTAAATGGAGTACGCGTTCAAAAGTGATATCAGCAAAACAAAAAACACCCTGCTCTCTTATTTCACTTAAAGATTCTATGCACAGCTCAATATATCCTGTTGCAGGAAAAACAATTTGCCCATATACCTTATGATCAGCAAGATAAGGCGCTACATCCACAGCTAATGAAGCATGAAACAAGCGCTCTTTTCCTGGAGACTCTCTTAGCCCCGTTAAAAACCCACGAGAAATATTTCTACTCAATACACCTGAGTGAAGCTTGCATGCT
>PEQM01000020.1 GCA_002786205.1 Legionella sp.
TCTTAATTTACTTCTGTGCCACTCCAGAAATAGTTGCCCGCCTGCGCGGGCATGACAGGTTTTTTTGTCATGTACAGAGAAATAAAATAGGAAAAGATTGAAAAGTGTATTATTCGTCAGTTAAACGGAAGTATTTGGTTCCGAAATAACGTTGTAGTTTCTTTCTGATAGTTCCACGGCTAATACCAAGCATTTTAGCTGCTTGTAATTGATTGCCACGACGTTTTTCCATTACTGCTTGTAATAAAGGAGGCTCTACTTCAGATAAGATCATATCATAGAGATCGCTAATTGATTTTGCTTTGTTTTCAGCTAGAAAGCGAGTCACCAAGCTGTATACTAAATCCTGTAAACCTTGATTTTGTTCTTGTTTAAGAGATTGAGTGTTTGCTTGTGTTTCAGTTACATTCATCTTAACTTCCTTATTATTAATAAAAAAACATACTTTCCAAGAGCTTATCGCTATTAGATATAAGCTAGGTGTATTTTACCTGAAGCTTTATTGATTAGCTAGCCTTTCTAATAAACATATGCATTTATTTCAGTCAATTCTTTTTCCACAAGATCTATGAGAGAGCAATCAGACCTATTTGAAGACAGGTTATTTTTAAGGTCGGCCAACTCTTTAATCATTTTATGAGATTGATCGGCATCATTGTAAACCATTTGGATGTAATGAACTAATTCAGTAGCATTACAGTCATATTGCAAAAATTCCGGTACAATCATTTTGTTAGCTAATAAATTACATAAGCCTAAAAATCGTACTTTAATTAATTTCATTGCAGCGATGTAAGTTAATAAAGAGGATTTATAAATAATACACATTGGTTTTTCTAATAGTGCACATTCTAAAGAGGCGGTTCCTGAGGCCACAACTACAAAATCTGCTGCACTCATACAAGCAAGAGCCTGGTCTTCAATAAAAGAGATGGAAATAGGCGTATTTTTAAAATAGGATTGAATTTTTATTCGGTTTATAGTGCGTGCAATAGGTATTGCAAAATGCATGTCAGGATAGGTGCTTTGTAATGCTAAAGCAGTATCCCTTAGGATAGGCATATGTCGCTCAATTTCATTGGTGCGGCTTCCTGGAAGGAGGGCTATCAGGTATTTGTCTGTAGGTAAATGGAGATTTTTTCGGCATTGTATGGGATCAAACTTACCAGCGAGTTTTTCTATTAATGGATGGCCTACAAAATGAACAGGCACGTCGGCTTTCTGATACAGTGCTTTTTCAAAAGGAAGAATGACTGCCATTTGATCAACGCATTCTTTTATTAAATGGATGCGCTTTGCCTTCCAAGCCCAAATTTGAGGGCTAATGTAATAGAGGATTCTGATATTTAACTTCTTTTTTGCATATTTTGCTAATCTTAAATTAAAACCAGGATAATCGACTAAAATAAGCAAATCAGGACGCTCTTTCGCCAAGTGATGCTTGATATCCTTCATTGCTTTTTTGATAACACCCAAATAACGAAAGACCTCGGTGAGGCCTGTAACACCAAAGCGAGCCAAATCAGAAATGATTTCTGCACCAGCATCTTGCATATGCTGTCCTCCTATGCCGCTTATTTGGATAGAAGGATGTGTTTTTCTTAATTCTCCTATCAATTTTGCAGCATGGAGATCTCCCGATTCTTCTCCTGCTATGATGACTACTTTGTTAACTTTTTGCATGATGCAGCAATAGATTATTATTAATTAGAGCGGTAATTTTCTCTGCAGTTTCCAAAGCATATTTGCCTTCTTCGCCAGTGACTAGTGGGATTGTATTGTGTTCAATACAATGCAAAAAGGCTTTAATTTCTTCTAATAAAGCATCGCCATTGGTGAATTCTTTTTGTTCCATACTAATATCCGGAATGCCAGGGAACATTTCTCCCTCGCCTTTTTTACATAGGGCTAATTGTTTTTTATGATAATCAATGGAAATATAGGAGTCTTCCTGGAAAATTCTTGTTTTTCTTTCCGTTTTAAAACTAATACGGCTTGCAGTGACATTAGCAACGCAATGATTGGCAAAAGTGATGCGGGCGTTTGCAATGTCTATGGTCTTGGTTAATACTGGTGTGCCATGAGCTTCTATAGTTACGATAGGGCTTTGTACCATATTTTGAATAATATCAATATCATGAATCATCAAATCTAAAATAACATTGACATCTGTTCCTCTAGGATTAAATGGAGCAAGACGTTCTGATTCTATAAACAAAGGTTTATTTAGGTAATTATCTAAAGCCATACGTGCCGAATTAAAGCGCTCCAGATGCCCCACCTGTAATTTGACCCCATTTTCTTGAGCCAGTTTAATAAGCTCATCTGCTTGCTCGGTAGTTTCTGTAATCGGTTTTTCAATCAAGACATGAATGCCAGCTTCGATGCAGGCTTTGGCAATATCATAATGCTGATTGGTCGTTGCGGCAATGCTTACCGCTTCAACCCGACCAAATAATTGTGTGTAATCAAATACTGGCTCTACGCCTAACTCTTTGGCTACTGCGCTACAAACATCAGGGTTATAGTCACAGACAGCTATCAAGTCTGCTTTAGGTATTAATTGATATTTTTGTGCGTGAAAGCGTCCAAGATAACCGGTGCCAATTACGGCACATTTTATTTTTTTCATAGTCTATTAATATGATAATTATTTGAACGCATCATCGCATTTTATGAATAAAAAATCAATTTTCATGAGCCTCGTGAATGTTTCAAATCAGTCTGTTCTTCAGGCAGATCATTCATTTCTTCTCTATTTCGTTTTTGACCACTAAAAAAACCTAATGACGAGCTATTGGCGGTATTGTCTTCAGAGATACAAGAAGCCATGGGCGTTGATAATGATTCCGTTTTTTTATACGACTCAAAAACAGCGTCCAGGTCAACGTCTTGATATACACTGACTATGTCAATAAATTGGCGATGATTCATATCATTATTGAAAAGCACACCAAATTCACTCATTAATTCTGATTTAATAGGAGAAGCTATTATTGCCCATATAGAGCTGATACCCTCTGTTTCTAGTGTAGTAACAAGCTCCTTAAACTCAGATGCAATTAAAATTGCTTTTTGCGCTTTAAGATAGGTTGTAACATGCTCTTTAACCAATGCATTCAATCTAAAGCCTGCTAGTTTAAGAGATATAAA
>PEQM01000062.1 GCA_002786205.1 Legionella sp.
TAAAAGAGACTTTCAGGAGAATCAAATCTTGCGAGGGATTAATTTGACCTAATTGTTCGTTTTTGTTACAATTTTGTTTTTTATCTGGAAAGGTGAGCAATTGGATACAGAAAAACAAATTACCGAAGCTTTAGTACTCCTTGAATTAGAGGGAGGCGCCAATCTTACTGATGCTAACATTCTAAATAAAGCATATAAGAAAAAAGCTTTAAAGCTTCACCCTGATAAGGGGGGCACTCACGAGCAATTTTTAGCTCTGTGCGAAGCTTATCATCTTATTTTAACCTGGATCCAAAATAAGGAAGCTGTAGACAATCATATAGAAAAAACCAGTAAGAAAAAGGTTGATATTACGCCATCCGTAGCCGACTCCCTGGCCAACTTGTATATAATAATTGCAGATGTAGAAAAAAAACTAGTCGATTGCGAATCGGGTACCATTGCCAAAAAACAGTTGAAAGCATCCCTAGATCATATTGCTTTGACCTTGCGCGGCAATATATTAGATCAATCACCTTATGATGCCGCAGAACTTTTAAGACAACACGCAAATGCTTTAAATGATTCTATTAATAACATTCATAGAGGGCCATCGCCAGAGCTTACTGCACTGATTGCTTCAGTCATGGTAGGTGTTTTTACACTACTTATTGCGCTGTCAGCCGGAATAACTATTTCAAGCGGATTAATGGCTATACCTTTAATTGGTACTCTTGCATTTAGTGGTTTTTGTTTTTTCACGGCTGTTGATGCAGACAAGCAGCGAACACGATTACAAAAAGAAATGGGAGCGATTGTCACGGCCATTGATCAATTGGCTGCTGTGATTCTTAAGGAAATTAATAGTGACTCAGAAGTGATGCAGCCTATTCAAGGCACGAGTCTAGGGTGCTGAGAAAACCAAAATACCTGTTTTTTGCGCGAAATCCAGTTTCAATCTGAAATCAAGATTGAAACTGGATTCCGTGCATAAAGCACAATACATAGACAACAATCCAGCAAGGGATTGATCCATATTTTGAATATCTATATTATGTATAATTCTGTTGACACAAATGAATCAAAGAATTTTATCATGATAACTTTCCCAGCAAAAGAGCAAGTTCTAATCGGAATACTGTCCTTATTTATCATATCAATGACAGAGGCTTCTACGTTAGCAAGTGAACTTTACACAATTAATGGTGAATCACTTGGACATGTCTCTTTTGAGGATAGCAAATATGGTCTTTTAATAAAACCTCAGCTTTCTGGACTACCGGTAGGGCTTCATGGATTTCATATACATCAATACCCAGATTGCGGAGAGGGTGGGATGAAAGCAGGGGGGCATTTTGATCCAAGTGCCACTAATAGTCATCAAGGACCTTATGGTGTCGGACACTTAGGTGATTTGCCTGTTTTAGCTACCAATAGCAACGGTGAAGCAAATACAACTTTACTTGCCCCTCGTTTAACTACTCAAGATATTCAAGGGCATGCCATTATGATCCATGCCGGCGGAGATAATTACAGCAACACACCTCCCTTGGGTGGTGGTGGCGCACGCATTGGATGTGGAAAAATTCCTTCATAAGTATGATGACGTGCTCAAATAAATGCACGCACTAAGTTAAGCCATTGCTAATTTAAGCATCCAACAAAAAAGGGCAAAGTGACGGTGCCTCATCCTGAAAAAGATTTACCCGTTAAAACGGTAGCTAGTATTTTTAAATAGGCTGGAATTAATTTAGTTATATAGAAAATCATAAATAATACTTATGGATTAGACAAAAAATAAGGTATAGTTGATGAAAAGAGCTTCTAATGATCCTTTGCACGGTATTACCCTAGAGGCTATCTTAAATAGTTTATTGAGTTGTTATGGTTGGGAAGGCTTGGCAGAAAGAGTCAAGATTAATTGTTTTTCTTCGAACCCCAGCATCAAATCAAGCCTTAAATTCCTGCGTAAAACACCATGGGCAAGGACTGAAATTGAAACCCTCTATCGTGCTTCTTTAAAAAGTAAAGATGGTGACAATCTATAATTACTGGTTTATCCGTCATACGTCCCGCAAAAGAGCTTTCTATGGCATGCCTATTTTGGTGAACAATCTACGCTGACGTGGTCAAGCAAATGCACACACCTAGTTAAGCCACTTTTTTCACATTCCACCATTTCGCTTCAAATTGATTCGGATTTACATAGCCAAGGTACGAGTGCAAACGATAGCAGTTATAAAATATGGAAATATAATTTAAAACGTCCTGTTGTGCTTCATACCGTGTTAGATAGTGCCGCCATTGCACACGTTCTTGCTTAAGACTGCCAAAAAAGCTTTCAGCCACAGCGTTATCCCAACAATTACTCTTTCTACTCATGCTCCCAATGCAACCATATAGCCTTAGTAATTTTCTATAATCGTGGCTGGCATATTGGGAGCCGCGATCAGAATGTACTATTAATCCACGTGCCGGTTTGCGCTGCCAAATAGCCATCTTTAAAGCATTACAAACAATGTCCGACGTCATCCGATCGCTCATGCTCCAACCAACCACCTTTCTGGAAAACAAATCAATGACAACAGCTAAATACAGCCAGCCCTCTTGAGTATTGATATACGTGATGTCCGAAACATATGCACGATCTGGTTCCGCCACATTGAATTGGCGATTGAGCACATTCTCAAATAACGGCTTGGAGTGCTTACTATTTGTCGTTATTTTATATTTCTTGCGGAAACGAACAAAAACGTCGGCTTCTTTCATCAATCGCCTGGTTTTTTTTATTCCAATTGGATAACCTAACGCATTCAATGCTTTTCTCATACGCCGGCTACCATCAGTATAACGACTCGACTCAGCAACTTTTTTAATCCATTCCAGCATTTATTGATGCTCAGGCTCTGCTGGTCGATGCTTTTGTCGTCGTTGATAACTGTAATAACTATTGCGGTTAATGCCCATGAGTCGACACATCACGTCAACTGGCCAGGTCTTCTTGTGCTGGGCAATGAACGAGAATTTCACTTCGTTTCTCTGGCAAAGAAGACCGCCGCTTTTTTTAATATTTCTTTTTCCA
>PEQM01000063.1 GCA_002786205.1 Legionella sp.
ACTGAAAGCCTTGACAGACATGACCTACAGCAATTCCGATTGAGTCTTTAAAACGCGTACTGGAAAGCTTCAAACACGCGTAGCGGAGTAGCTTCGATTAGCTATAGCGTAATCGGAGGAATGTTGCCGTCAAGACTTGCGTACGATTAAGCTACGCTAATCGTACCTACGCGGTCTTATAACAAAATCGTTTTTTGGTTCTCGTATGAAATATTATGTTTCACCATATACCTATAGACACAAATTCTCAGGCATAGCCAAAGCGATCTATCAAGATGATGATCAAGTGGCAATTTTGCTTGGTCATAGTAACGGTCTTAGTCAAGGATATTATTGTAATGCAAAGAAGTCAGTTGGATCATTTAAGATTGAACAGGTTAAAGGTACTAAACAAGTAAAGCATGTTGCACAAAATAATCTTGATAATATATTGTTTAATTCTCCATTCTTAACAATGTAAGAATTATTTAAATTGTGGTGTTCGCAACTTGATCTCGCATTTAGGGCTTTGCGAAACTAAGGATTGCATTGACTCTTTGATTAAAAAGAGCATATGTATCACGCTTCACCCCTTTTTCTTCAATAGCAATGTAATAGTTAGCAAAACTAACTTTTCCGTCAGGCATGTAATAGCGCTCCCATGCCTCTTGGTAACTCAATCTTTCTTTGCTAGGGACATAAGGACGATAAATTTCGATAGCGTTAGCAAGGTCTTTGAATGTAGTGTTAAGTAAAGCTCGAATGTCAATGGAGCTGTCGTTCTGTGATATTGCCATTTGGCTGATGACATAAGAAAACGAGGCGCGAAAATTGGCGGATGCGATGATGCTCTGTTGTTTTGAAGCGAGCTTGACGGAAAAGTAATAACTAACAAATCCGCCAATTAAAACACCCAGCAGAGCGGCGTATATTTCAGTTGGCATAGAGTTTATTTTTGTATTTCATGTGACCGGTATATCGGCGATTGGTATTGTTTTTTTATTGCATGTTTGTATGAATTGAACAGCGAGTAAGTATCTATGCAGTTCTAGCCCTAACACCAATAGATGAGGAGCAATAACAAAACCAGTCCATCTCTATTTCTATTAGGTCTTCTCTTCTTCTACTTTTTCGAGGGCTTCCATTATCAATTTATAGCTTTCATAAGAGATGCCTTGTGTTACCTGGCAATATGCATCACGAAATATCTCATAAGTATCCATTTGCCATTCAATTGATAAATAGCCAACTCCGCCTGTTAATAGTTTCACGAAATTATCACTATCGTCATAAACACGATGCAGGTAAAACATTGAGGCTTCTTTATCGTCACCCTTTTCTGCATAGGTGACGTATTTTTCAATAGCATTTGCTAATGATGCAATTTGTTCATTAGCGTATTCTTCTCTGTATAAATGTTGATACAAATTTTTGTACATGGTGCTAGAAAACTTTAGCCAAAATTCATCATTATAATGTTCCTTTATAAACAAAGAGATGCCTGAGATTCTCATTATAGGTATTTCTCTAATATACCTTTCTCTCTGCTCAAAAGTAATATTCAGGTTTTTTCGGCTTTCATCATCTGGAAGAAGCTCGTAATTACTTTCTAATGGTAATTGTTCTAAAAAATGTGTGTTTACCCACTCAGCTAACAATGAAGGCGAGTTAAAAACATCTTTCCCAGTTGGCTCGTTGTTTTGGGAGGTGATTGTATCAATAGGAGATTCTTGCTTTATTGATGATTTTCGTTTAGTAAACCAACTAAATAAGCCCATTCTTATGCCTGTTCCTGAATTAAAAACAATCGGTGCTGTTGAAAAAACGACGTTCAGACGAGAATCAAAAGTGTCTCTTTTTTTTATGATAACCAAATCCTAATCAGTACGCTAAGGACTGTTTCTTGGTTTGATTTTGAGCTTTTTGGGTGAATTGCATAACCTCACGGCATAAAAAAGCCTCAACCAATTCACACTGGTTAAGGTTTAATTTTATCATGAATGTTTGTACTACAAACCTGTACTACATTTCAAAAAATCTCTTTAACTTATTGAAATTAAAGGGATTCTTAAATCTGGTACCGAGAAAAGGACTTGAACCTTCACGCCCTTGCGAGCACTAGCACCTGAAGCTAGCGTGTCTACCAATTTCACCACCTCGGCAAAGATCACTGTAACAGCGAAAGTGAGCGCGCAGTTTAACCACCTGGCCTGTGCTTGTCAATTTACAACAGTCGATAACCCAGATAAGTAGCGGGCTTTGCCTGTAAATAAACTCAGCGGCGCGATTTTTTGTCGAGTTCTTGCAGGTGTTTTAATTTTTCGCCGATTTTAATTTCCAGGCCTCTGGGGGCTGGTTGGTAATAGCGGCTGCCTATCAGTTCATCTGGGAAGTAGTTTTCGCCGGCGGCGTAGGCTTCAGGTTCGTCATGGGCGTAACGATAGGCTTTGCCATAATCCAATGATTTCATCAATTGAGTGGGCGCGTTTCTTAAATGGACGGGCACGCCTAAGCTGCCGCTTTGTTTAGCATCGCGCATGGCGGCGTTATAGGCCATGTACACGGCGTTGCTTTTGGGCGCGCAGGCTAGGTAAACGACGGCTTGGGCTAAGGCAAGCTCGCCTTCTGGGCTGCCTAAGCGTTCTTGAGTATCCCAGGCGTTCATGCACAGCTGCAAGGCTCTGGGGTCAGCATTGCCGATGTCTTCAGAAGCCATTCTG